>DGWA01000009.1 GCA_002395105.1 Rickettsiales bacterium UBA4270 | reverse complement strand
AGTAATAAACAAGAACTTAATGAAATACTTGGCAAAGAAAAAGAAAAAAACAATTTAAAAGAACAAAACATTAGAATCTTTTTTCAAATATATGAAGAACTTAATGAAATACTTGGCAAAGATCAAAATAATTTATTCAGCTACAATCTTAAAGCAAGAATTAGAAATTTTAATAAAAATTTGAGTTCTGTAACACTTGAAGACGCTAGTGAAATACACAATTTTGCAATGGAATTGTTTAACAAAGTCGACCAAACGCTAGATGGAGAAGGTGTAAGATTAAATCTATATTCTTATAATAGTGAAATAGGAAGTCGAAGAAGATATTAATTATTTTAATATAAAATCCTTGAAAATAAAAAAAAATACTCGCACATAGTATTTATGCTTGTAAGCGCTATCATAAAGTATGATTGGTTAATTTTTTTCTGTTTATTACATTCTTTTTTTTTAAAAAAAAGATATATTCCGGCAGTAATAATAAATTTGTGCATTTTATGGCTTTTGTATAAAGAAAATAATCCTACTTTATGTATTGAATTATCAGCAATACTTAGTATACTTTGTGAAATCGCGCACAATAAAAAACTTAAACTACTTAATGTCTTGTATATTTCTATTGTATCAACCGGACTAATGATGCTTGCGATACAAAATCTTGATAGTTCTTATATATTCAGAATGATAAACAGAGCAAAACTTACAAAATTAAATATGCATGTTAAAATCGCTAGTGAAATAGTCATGCTTATATCTGTTGTAATGATGTGTGGTTTTGTTCCTTTCTCTGAAAGAATGATTCGTTTATTTTCAATATCAAGGCCAACAATTAAAATAATTACATTTATAACTCCAATGTATATCTCTTTACTTATTTTTAATAATCTTATAAATACATTTTCAAATTATTCATTTGTAATTTTAGGCACAGCAATATCGTTATACAGCGCAATATGTTTAGCATTTTGTAAAAACTTAAAAACAATATTTTCTCAAATAATTATATATTTTTACGGTCTTCAAATTCTATTTTTAGCGCAAACAAGAACACTCCAATATCTACCATTGTGGTTTATCACAATAACAACAACATTGGTATCTTTTACTTTATATACTCCAAATAGAGCTTTAAAATATTATATTAGCGAAATCAAACAATATATCTCTGTTAATAAATGTTATTTTTACACATTTGTGATTATAATAATTACTTTTATTTTAAATTTCATAAATAATTTTTTGTTATTCAAGCCAGAGACTAAATATTTAAATATTGCTGTTTTTGTTTTACCATTTTGGTTATTTGGTGTTTTTATAAAATCAATGTTAAATCAAAAAACTAAAATAAAATCCAGTAATATTCATAGCATAAATATGCAAATAATGATTTCAATTCCAATAATTACCGTATTAATGATTTTATCTTTTTTAAAAATTTATAAATCTTCCATACATTTGACTTTTTCTAAAGCATTAACATATATATGTATTTTTTCCATTTCCTTAATCAGCTCTTTTGTCTTTAAAAATGTCGATCAGCCAAATATTTTAACAACCAAAATGTATTCACATTTTTTTACTAAAATAATAAGCGCAATGAAAGTTGCTTACTCAATAAACAAAACAATAGTAATGGATTTTTTTAAAACTTTCAACTTACAAACGGTAAGCTCTACTTCATTAGGAATTGCTGAAAAAATATCAAACATGTTATATGGAAATTACATATATTTCTATATTATATTCTTAGCAATGGCTTTAATAATACTTATGGTAGAATGTGTTGTGCTTTAATAAAGTACTATATGCACTTGAAAAAAACAAAAAAAAAATTATCTTTATTATTGATTATGGTAGTTTTTATTTTTAGTATATGCATGATTTTAGCGCTGATGTTTCAAAAGTTTTAAGACTTGTAATTCATTCTATATATACAAACAAAGATATCTTTTTGAGAGAACTTATATCAAATGCTTCTGACGCTTGCGAAAAAGCAAGATATTTAATAGAAACTGGTGAATGTGAAGGTGAAAATGAACTTCAATCAAAAATTGAAATTATTTTGAATAAAAAAGAAAAATACATATCTGTCAAAGACAATGGTATTGGAATGACAGAAAATGAACTAATAAACCATCTTGGGACAATAGCAAAAAGTGGAACTGAAGATTTTTTAAATAAAATAGAAAATAGCAAAACAACGGCAAATGAATTAATAGGACAATTTGGTGTTGGCTTTTATTCGTGCTTTATGGTAAGTGATAAAGTCGAGGTAAAAACTAGACGTCGTGGCAAAAATGGAGAGAAAAGTTTACTCTGGACATCAAATGGGGTAGATGGTTTCGAAATAAAAACATTAAAAGAGGATATTCAATATGGAACAGAAGTAAAAGTATATATAAAAGAAGAAATTCAAGAAGATTATTTAAATCAATTTAAAGTAGAAAATATAATAAAAACATATTCAAATCACATCTCTTTTCCAATATCTTTACAAGTAGACAGCGAAACAACGCAAATTAATAGTGAAAAAGCATTATGGATGCGCCAAAAAAATGAAATCACAGAAGAACAATATGAAAATTTTTTCCATTCACTTTGTCATATGCCAAGTAAACCATTTATGATTATGCATAATAAAGTTGAAGGAAATTTAGAATTTACTAATTTACTTTTTATACCAAGTACAAAACCATTTGATTTGTACCATCCTGATATGTTGACAAGAATAAAATTGTACGTACGTCATGTATTTATAAGCGAGAAAGACATAGATATAATACCTCATTACTTACGTTTTGTATATGGAATAGTAGACAGCAATGATCTACCTCTTAACATGAGCCGTGAAACATTACAAGATAATAAGATTTTGTCAAAAATAAGAGACAATTTAGTAAAAAAAATACTAAGTGAATTGGAAACAAAAGCAGAAAAAGAACCAGAACAGTATAACGAATTCTGGAAAAACTTTGGTCCAGTCTTAAAAGAAGGTCTTTGTGAAAGTATTGTCGACCGTGAAACTTTAATGAAAATAACTAGATTTTATACAAGTAAATCAAAAGATAAATTAGTTAGTTTTGATGAATATATAGCTGGAATGAAAGAAAATCAAAAGGAAATTTACTTTTTTACAGGTGAAAATATAGACGAAATGATGTCATCTCCTGAAATGGAAGTATTTATAAAAAACAATATTGAAGTGATATTATTTACAGATGTAGTTGATAGCTTTTGGACAAGTGTTATTCATGATCATAAAGGTAAAGATTTAAAATCAATTACGCGCGCCGATATAGACTTGAAAGATTTAAACAAGCAAGATGATGATAAAAATAAAAACAAGACTGATGATAGTTCGAAGGAGGAAAAAACAATGATTGACAACTTTATGAAAATATTGCAAGGTAAGGTATCTGCAGTAAAAATTACAACAAAATTAATAGATAGCCCAAGTTGTCTGTCGGTCGCGCCTGGTACGATGGATAGCAGAATGGAAGATTATTTGGTCGCACAAAAACAACTCAAAAAAAGAAGTTTAAAGATCCTTGAGATAAATCCTAAACATAAGCTTGTTCAAATGGCTAATCAATTATTAAAAAATAATAACAATAATTGTACAAATTTAAAAGGCGAAGATCTAGTTTTTATAATAAATGACTTGGCTTGTATAGCGCAAGGTGAGCGCCTAGATAATTCAAATTTAACAGTAAAAAGAATTTTAAATTTAATAGAAAAACAAATATAATTGTGAACGAACATTTACAAATACAAATAAAAAATAAGATTTTTTTAAAAAAAACTTGCAATTTATATAAATATATTTTTTAGAAAGTTAGTGTTTATTATTTTTTTTTATGAAAAGTGTATCAAAAGCTGAAGTCGTTGAAATAGTTGCTCAACATAGCGGAAAATCAAAAGCTGTTGTTAACGACGTTATGGGTTGTTTTTTGGAAGTTGTTGCTGATTTATTAGCAAAAGGTGACAAAGTTTCTCTTACTGGTTGGTTTCAATTACATGAAGCTATGAGAAAAGCAAGAATGGGCATTAATCCAAAAACAAAACAAAAAGTTAAATATCCAGCAAAAAAGTATATTAAGGTTAAACTTGGAAACAAATGGAAAAACCCAGAAAAAATGGGAAAAAAATCTAAATAATTTTTATAAATTATTATGTATTTTTAAGGTATTAGCTTCTTGTAAGTTAATACCTTTTTTTTATGCTATATAAAAAATCTTTTTATGAATTCTGATAAAAAAGTTATAGTTCGTTTTGCACCAAGTCCAACTGGTATGCTACATATTGGAGGAGCAAGGACTGCATTATTTAACTATCTTTTTGCAAGACATAATAATGGAAAATTACTGCTCAGAATAGAAGACACAGATAAACAAAGAAACTCACAAGAAGCTATAGATGAAATAATTAAAGGAATTGACTGGCTAGGAATTGATTATGATAGCGATTTTTTAGAAGAATTAAATATTCCAGAGAATTGTTTTTATCAAAATGATAAAAAAAAAGGAATTATATTGCAATCAAAACGTTATTCGAGACACCAAGAAATAGCAAAAATACTTATTGATAATGGTCTTGCTTATTATGCATATGATACGCCGGAACAGATCGAAGAAAAAAAAAAGCAATGCGAAGCTGAAAAGAAATATTACAGATATGATGGAACTAAATGGAAAGGTATTTTATCAAAAAATGAAGATGAAAGAGAGAAATCAAAAAATGCTATTGAAGAAGCAAAGAAAAATGGAATTTTGCCAGTAATTCGTTTGTTAATTCCAGACGGAAAAATTTTAATGCACGATTTAATCAGAGGAGATATTGAGTTTGATAATAAAACTCAGGACGATTTTGTATTAATTCGTTCAAACGGAACACCTACATATATGCTTGCTGTTGTGTGTGATGATATGGACATGGGAATCACCCATGTTATACGAGGAGATGACCATATATCGAATACACCAAAACAAATATTAATATATCAAGCCATTCAAAAAGCAGGAATTAAAATGCTAAACAATCAAGGATTAACAATTCCACATTTCGCCCATATACCGCTAATATATGACATTCAAGGAAAAAAACTCTCAAAAAGAAAACATGCTGTTGCTGTAAGTGATTATCAAAAACAAGGATATTTAAGTGAAGCAATTTTTAATTACTTATTACATCTTGGTTGGAATGACGGCACTGAAAAAGAAATATATTCAAAACAAGAAGCAATTGCTGCGTTTGATATATCTAGATGTGGAAAATCACCAAGTCGCTTTGATTTTGAAAAACTAAAAAATATAAATTTACATTATATTAAACAAAAAACAGACGCAGAAATATTTAAGATGATTGAACCAATATTGGAAAAGGATAAAAATAATTGAAATAATTAAATACAAATTTTATAAAAGTTATTATAAGTTTTAAGTAGTTGAAAACTAAAATTTAAACATAATAAATTATTAATGTCGCAAGATTTATCAAAAAAACAATATAAATGTGTAAAAACAACAATAAAAAAAGTTGTAAAAACAACAAAATCACTTACTATATTTTCAAAATTAAAAGACACAAAAATAGTCAATCAAGAAGTTGCTGATAAATTGGTAAAACTCACTGGTGAACGTATAATAGATTTAGTAATGCATGTGCCAGTAAATTATGAATTATGGTATAGAGTTAATTCATTAATGAATATAAGTGCAAAAAATATTTGTTGTATAGAAACAGTTATTGATGAAATAAAAATTCCAAAAATACCAGCATATATTGCCATAAAAAGACATATCCCAATTACTATAAAAACAACAACGTTTGATGGTTATAAACTTGATTTAGTGTTTTTTAACATACCTCCATTTATTCTGACAAATTATAAAATAGGACATCGTGTGGTTTGTCAAGGCAGGTTATTGATTAGTGAACGCGGGAAAAGATCAATGACTAACCCAAGTATAACATCAAGAATACAACATATTCACGGTTGTATGGCAGTTTATAAACTTAATCAACTTGAATATGAAGGAATAAATATTAATAAAAACACAGATAATATTGTTCCAATTTACTCTATAACTAGCGGTATAAAACAAAATCAAATTATATCATTAGTAGATAAAATTTTAAACAATGATAGATTTGATTTTTCACCTCTTGATGCTTGTGATTATATATTAAAACAATTCAAAACAAGCGAAGATGTTCCAATCATGAAGGAAAGTTTAATAAGATTACATTTTCCAAAATCAATTGATGATATTGAAAATAACTCTAAATATTTAAAAAAAATTGCATTTTTAGAATTAATTAGTTTTCACTATTCAATTATCAAGGCACGCAAAAAATACGAAAAAACAAAAGGCAATATAATATCTGGATCTGGCGAAATAAGAGATCGTATACTAAAAAATTTGCCATTTTCATTAACATACGACCAACAAAATTGCCTAAACGAAATATACGCAGATCAAGCGAGCGAAAAAAAAATGCTTCGTTTACTTCAAGGTGATGTTGGTAGTGGAAAAACTATTGTGGCAATAATGGCTGCTTTAAATGCGATAGAAAGTGGCTATAAAGTAGTAATAATAGCACCAACGACAATGTTAGCAAAACAGCATTTCACAACAATATCGAAAATATGTTTCGGACTTGGAATATCCGTTGAGTTGCTTATTGGCAAAACAAAACAAAAAATACAAAAAGATATCTTAACAAGAATGAATTCTGGACAAATAGATATATTAGTCGGAACTCATGCGCTATTTCAAGAAAAAATAGAACTATCAAATGTTGGTTTGTTTATAATTGATGAGCAACATAATTTCGGCGTAGAACAAAGAGTTTCTCTTATAGAAAAATGTAAAAATGCAGATGTATTAATGATGTCAGCAACTCCAATACCAAGAACTATGATTATGGGTATTTACGGTGACATAGGTGTTTCATGTATCAAAAATAAGCCAAACAATAGAAATACAATAGACACAAGAATGCTAAATATTGACGAAAAATACAATGACCTTGTTGATGGAATAAATAGAAAAATAATTGCAGGTGAAAAAGTGTATTGGATATGCCCATTAGTAGAAGAAAGTGAGGCATTAGATTATATAGATGTAATGACCAGGGCAAAAGAATTAGAAAAAAATATAGATAAGACAAAAATTGGAATTTTGCATGGTAAAATGGATCAAAACGTAAAAGATAGTATAATAAATGATTTTAAAAACGGTATTATTCAATTATTAGTAGCAACTACTGTAATAGAGGTAGGAATTGACGTCCCAGATGCGACAATAATAGTTATAGAAAATGCAGAAAAATTCGGACTGGCCCAATTACATCAGCTTCGAGGAAGGGTTGGTAGAGGAACAAAGCAATCATATTGTTTTTTATTATACAGCAATAAAATTAGTGACATAGGAAAATCAAGACTTTGTGTTCTAAAAAAATACAATAACGGTTTTGATATTGCAAAATTAGATCTAAAAATGCGTGGAGGAGGAGGTATTCTTGATAAAAAACAAAGTGGGAAAATAATGAATTTTGTTGATTTTTTACGAGATGAAGCCTTAATAAGTTTCCTACTATCTAATATAGATATTAATAATATAGATAATATTGAAATTGAACCAATAATCTCTCTTTTTTACACAAAAAACAGCGAAAAATTAATATTATGTTAATAAACATAATTTTTGCCAATGCTATAATGATTAACACTGTTATAAATATTTTTGTAACTAATATATTCGTCAATTTGTGTTTTTTTATTACAAGGACCATAACTTTTCGCAAACATTGCTTCTATGCGTTTTTTGAAACAACTACAATTATAATACGCCACTAAATCTCGTGATTCATTTTTCTTATAAAAATAATATTTCCGTATATTGCTTTCATTTATCTGTTCTGTTGCGCACAGAAAAATCATTTTAGCAGCAAAACTATCTCTCGATTTGGCAAATTTATGCATATATTCTAAAATAAAACGGTCAGATTTAGCTCGGTTAACAATTTTAATAACTCTATCACAAATGTCTGTTTTAGCACTTTGAATTTTATATCCGTAATACAAACCTTGAATGTTCCTTTTATTATCATAATATTTATTTAAAAAATTGATTTTCTTAATAGTTTCTTTTTTTTTGTTTCTTATCAAACTCAACATACTCTTCAATTTAGTTTGAACTAAATGTTCTTGTTGGTAATCATCAATCATACGGTAATTCTATTAATTATAGAAAATTAACAAAAATATGCAAATTATTTTTATTCTAGTAGTTACTAATGTAAACGATATAACCTGCTAAAAGTGTTTACCTTTTGAGCATATTTTATTTTTTATTGGTTTGTTTGATATCTTTTTATGCTTTATTATCTCATTTCTATATTTCTCTTCGTACATATTAAAAACAGAATCATAACACTCTTTTTCGTTAAGAGATTTTTTTTCAACTTCGGATATGTCCTTAAAATTATTTTTTGGTAAAACAGCTCCCACGAATAATTATTATTAATGTAAAGCATAATTGTCAAGAAAATTAATGGTTGCGGGGATTAGATTTGAACTAACGACCTTCAGGTTATGAGCCTGACGAGCTACCGGGCTGCTCTACCCCGCATTAAAAACACTGATTTTATCAAAACATTAGTATTTTTAATTGCAAGCATAAAAACAAGCTACTAATTACACAAACAAAACAAACACATAAAGAAAGTCATTCAAATTAAGATGATGTTTTAATTTTTAATTTTTTAAGCAAGATAAAAAAACTACAAACAAAGTTCTTCTCGTAAAACTAGCTAGCTAGAATTCTGATTTTTGTTCTAAATTATTCTGTTTTTCGTTTAAAGCATGTGGGCACTGTGGGATACGAGCCCACGACCAATTGATTAAAAGTCAACTGCTCTACCAGCTGAGCTAAGTGCCCTGCAACTAAAAGGAACTTTTTTAAAAATAAAAGTCAAGTATTTGCACATAAATACATTGTTATATAAGGTAACATAAGCAATCTTGACAAAATAAAAATATATTTTACTTTCAACATATGGTTAAACAATTTACAGTACCTTGTAAATTTGGTCAAGAAACAGCTCCTGTGACACTTTACATAGGACACCCTGATAATGCACATCATCCAATACATTTTCAATCAGAATGGCTATCTAGCACAAAAGGCGGAGTAATCCCGCAAGATCTCATGAATACTTTACAAAAACTTCATGATTTAGCGAAAGAAAATGGCGCTGATTTTGAACAATTATGTTATTATGCATTAATTTCGGCAACAGAACATAGCATCGACGGCATTACACCAAGTGAAATAAATAAATATGCAAATGAATTTATAAATAATGGTGAAAATACAAATGGATTTACAAGCAATGATGAAAAAAACAATACGGAAAATAACAGTCAACAATCAAACCATCAAAATGAAAACGATTATAATAAAGAAGATGAAGATTTACTACTTAACGACAACTCAGATGATGATGAAATTTTGAATGAAAACGAAAATAGCATTGAAAACACAAATTTGACACAGGAATATAAAACACAAGAAAATAATGAATATGAAGATTATAGTCAAGAAGATGAAGATTTATTATTAAATGACGAATCAGACGATAATATATAATTTATATAAAAAATGTTTTTTAAAACTTACTTGCAAATTAAAAAAAAAATATTTTCACAAGCTTTGTATACATCATTAACATGAGCTCGACAATAAACCCAATGCATCAATTTGAATTAGAAAATATTGTAAATATTAATTTTTTTGGTTATAATTTTAGTTTAACAAATGGTTCTATAGCGCTTTTGTTGACCGTTGTAATTGCTTTATTTTTTGGTATTTCTTTATTTAAGTCTAGAAAACTTGTCCCATCAAAGGGCCAATCTGCGTTAGAATTATTTCTACTAACAATAAGAAATATTGTAAATTCTTCACTTGAAGAATCTGGAAAAAAATATATTCCATTTGTATTTTCAATATTTTTATTTATTTTATTGTTAAATCTATTAGGATTAATACCTGGATCATTCGCTCAAACAAGTCATATTTCTATAACATTTGCTATTGCAATGATGGTTTTTTTTCTTTGTGTTTTAATAACATTAGTAAAAAAAGGATTTGGATTTTTTAAAATATTTTTACCTTCCGGAACCCCTTGGTGGCTTGCACCATTGTTATTTATTCTTGAACTATTTTCATACTTGGTTCGTCCTGTAAGTTTGTCTGTTCGTTTAGCTGCAAATATGATTGCAGGGCATGTAATGCTTGATGTAATTGCATTTTTTGTAATAATGATGGGTATTTTCGGTATTTTACCATTTACATTCTTATCTATTTTGATGGCTTTTGAATTATTTGTTGCTTTTTTACAAGCATATATTTTTTCAGTTTTTGCTTGTGTTTATATTAACGAAGCCTGTAGCGAAGGACATTAGTTGATTAATTATTTATTGCGTTGATTAACTATAATACTTGCTACCTCTTTTACTTTTCTGTATTCATAACCAGCAAATCTACAAATTTCTTTTACATATTCTTTATTTTTTGGTAAAAAAAACCATTCATATGCTTTACGTTTGGAAAAATTATATTTTTTGTTATTAGATTTTACTTTTAAATCAACGAACATTTGCAATATGACAGCTCTCCATAAAGCAATTTCACCAGCTATTTCAGAATATCCATTATTTATATTTATATCATCCGCGTCAAGACACGATACTTTAATAGTTGCTTCGTCGGTAATACAAAGATTATCGTTAAACAGCGTTAAATCAGGTAACATATGCAAAACGATAATCCATTAATTGTAATCGCGGAAGGTGTATATTTTAATGAAACAAACATTTTTTATAAAAAAAAGATATAATTAATTATATTGACAATAAAAAAAACTATTTAACTATGCTAGTAATTATGGCAACTGTTACTATATATAATAACGATGTTCAAGGTGCTTTAAGAGCCTTAAAAAAGGAGCTACAAAAAGAAGGTGTTTTTCGTATAGCTAAAGCTAGAAAAAATTTTAAAAATAACCGTGAAAAAGCAAAAGAAAGATTTAGTGAGATTATTCGCAGAAAGAAAAAAGACAAGCAAGAAGAAAAAGCAAATAGCGCATGCGTTGGTGTAAATGAAGAAAAACCAAAACCTTTTGTTTTTAAACTTGATACATATGTTGTTAAAGTGTATAACGATGGAAAAGTATCAGTTTATAATAACAAAAATAAGAAGATAAATGAATTAATGCTTAATGAAGCAAACTTCGATAGTATAGAAGATTTAGTAAAGCAAAAAGTTGTTAAAAAAACCGCTAAAAAAGAAAAAAATAACTGAAAATTAAAATTATTAATTTCAACGGTTAATCCTCTAAGATATGAATTACAAATTAAAATCGTTTTTTGAATTTAGATTACCATTTATTTCATATTGTATTTTATTTTGTGCAATATTTGCACTATTTTTGTCAGAACAACATTTTCAAGCACTCAGCACTAATTCTTCTCAAATAGGTTCGTTAATATTATTTTTTGGTTTTGGTATAAGAGTTTTAGCAACAATAACACCAAAATACATGGGAAAAATTAAAATCACTGGCATTTATGCAATTTGTCGTCAACCACTTTTGCTTGCTCAGTTTATATCATTAATTGGATTAAATATTATTGTATCAAACGTTTATTTTTTCTTCATTTCAACAATCGTATTTATATTTAATGATTTTTTGTCATTAAAAAAATATGATAAAATTCTTGCTTTCAAGTATAAAGATATATGGAAGATATACGCAAAACATACAAATTTTGTAATACCAATCTCAAATAGAATTAGAGATATTTTTTCATCTTCAATAAGCAGAAGTGAATTTTTAGACAATCAAAACACTCTCATTTTTATAATGATCTACGCAATTCTCGTAGAAATTGCAACATTTAGTAATTTATAATTTATAATTATGAAACAAGATTTTAATGAAAATAAAAAAATAATTCTTGCATCAGGATCGCCAAGTAGATTGGAAATTCTAAGTAAAATGTTTATAAAACCGGATTATGTTATAGTTCCAAATGTGCCAGAACCAATGATAAAAGGTGAAAAACCACGTGAAATGTCAATTAGAGTAGTAAAAGCTAAGGCAGAAAAAGCATTACAAATAGTGGCAGAAAATGAAAAAATTGATAAAAATTCAATATTAATAGCATGTGATACAGTAGCTTGTTGCGGAAATATGATTTTAGATAAAGCACAAAGCGACGAAGATGTAAGAAAATATTTAAAGAAAATGAATGGTCATGGAACTCGTGTATATTCTACGACTTGTATAATAGATGTTTTAACAGGAAGGCGTTCGTTAAAAACGGCAGAAACAAGATTAAAGATGAAATATCTTCAACCTGATGAAATTGAATTTTATGTTACAACAAAACAAGGAATTGGCAAGGCCGGCGGTTATTCTATCGGAAATTTTGCATGTTGTTTGTTTGAAAAAATTATAGGCGAATATACAACAGTAATTGGTCTTCCTGCCGTTCAGGTTTACAACACGCTCCGCAGTTTTGGATATAAGTTTAAAATACCGGAAGAAAAGTAGCAAACAATTATCTTAAATTTAACTGTCAATTTTTTTACCAATCTCTCTTGAAAAAACAGTTGGCTGTTTTATATTATTATAGTGGGTGTTTTTTTAAAATATGAATTGGATTAAAATTGAAGAACAGGAGAAGAAAATTGTTGAAGAACAACAAGAGAAATTAACAAAAATACAAATAGAGCTAGAGAAATTAGTAAAAATACAAATAGAGCAAATTAAAAAAGAACAAAAAAAAGAAGAGCTTGAAAAAATGTTAAGTTTTGTGTCGGATCTTTATAAAATAAGCGAAAAAAATCTAAATAGTACAGAAAAAGAAATACGTAAAAGACTTGATGGAATAGATTTAGGAGAATGTCTTAGTTTTAGCAAATTAAAACCTTTTACTCTGAGAGACTTAATGTATGGATGTTATGTTGACAACTCAAATGGCGATCTTTATGATCCTTGTGTTTTTAGTCAAGAAGAATTCATTGAAAAAAAAAATTTAGAAAGGTTTTCATGGTCAAGCAAACCAGGATATAAAAGAAAAAGATATATAAATATCTTAAAAGAAGAACTACCAAAAATTTTAGCATCAGATGTCTTTGATACTGAAAAAGGAGAATTAAAATAAAATCAAAATTAATTATTCACTTTTTCCCTTGTTGCCTTAACTATTATCTTACTCATCATTATAAGTGCTATTACATTTGGAATTGCAATTGATAAATTTAAAAAATCCGCAACACCTAAAATTACTCCAAAATCATCTACCATACCGCACAAAAAATAAGAAATAAATAAAAACATATAATATACTATAACTTTTTTTTTGCCAAAAATTGAAGAAAATAAACTGGAACCATAATAAGCCCACGCTATTGCAGTTGTAATACCAAATAAAGGAACTATTACAAGCACAACATATTTAAATGCCCAGTATGTGCTTGAAAATGCATTTATCATAAAGTCTGTCCCGTCAACACCATTTGTGCTAGAATTAGAAACTAAAACTATTAAACCAGAACAAGCACAAACTATAATCACAGAAATAATTGGTGTAATCATTGAGATAATAGCTTCTTTTTTACTATCTTTATTAGATGAATTTGAGTGAATTATTGCACCCGAGCCCATACCGCTTTCATTACAAAAAAAAGCCCTTTGAGTACCTAAAACCATAGCTCCTAAAATACCACCATTTACAGCTCTAAAACTAAAAGCATCACTAAATATTGAATACAAAGCTGGAATTATGTTTTTATAGTTCGATACAAATACACACGCAGTTATAAAAACATAAATTAAAATCATAAAAGGAACAATTTTTTGATTAAATTTAGCAACGCTTGAAATACCCCTTGCAACAACAAATATCACAATAATTGCAATAAGTAATGATATAAACCACGTATAATCTACCATACTTGGAAATGTATGCGTAAATACATGAACGGTTTGATTAATTTGTAATGAACAAAATGTCGATAAACAAAGCATCAATGCATAAACAGTTGCAACAAATTTACCAATAGTTGGAAGTTTATACATTCTAAAAATTTTTTTAATATAAACTTGCGGTCCACCTGTGTATCCTTTACTTTTTCCATTAGAAAAAACTTTTTTTCTGAATTTATGTCCGCACAAAACTTCTGCATAACGTATAGATGTAGACAAAAAACCAGCAACAATAAGCCAAAATATAGATCCTGGACCCCCTATTGCAACCATTCCAGCAACACCAAAAATACTTCCAAGATCAGTTGCACCAGCAGTTGCGGATAAAACTATACTTTTACTTGAAACTGTACTATCTTGTTTATTAACCGTTTTCTTACCTTTTATAAATAAAATTATAGATTCTGATAATTTTCTGAAATTAATAAAACCAGTGATTACAGAAAAATAAATTGAAGCAAACAAAAGCCAAAATATTAAAAAAGGCAACTGCGCTTTATCTGTCCAAAAAAGAACATCAAAAAAAAGAATTTTGTCACCAAAATCACCAATTATTTTAAATAAAGTATCTGAACTCATTTACAAAAATGAAATAAAAATTTTTTAAAAAGTCAATAAGATTATTCTATTTTGTATTCAACTATTGCGTATTAATAATAATTGACAATTAATTTTGTTTTTTTAGTAGTTAGCAATTTTTTATGTTCGATTTAACTGTTTTTTTAAAAATTTTTTCTCCAGTATTCTTGGTTGTAGCATCAGTTGGACCATGTTTTTTAACATACGCAAATATATCAATGAATTACGGATATAAAAAAGGTTTCATTGCGGCATTTGGATGCTTTACGATTGATGTATTATATATAACTCTCGGTGTTTTTGCTATAAGCACATTAAAATCGTTCATACCAGAAACATTAGTTATTGCTCTTGGTATCTTTGCCGGATTTTTTTTGTTATATTTAGCTTATAGTATTTGGAGCACAACAGAAAAAAACCTAACATCTGAAAACGTTAAAAACAACAATATAGCAATTTATTTTAAATTGTTGTGTCTAACATTATCAAATCCATTAGCAATAATTGGTTATGCATCAATTTTTTCATCAATAAATAATGTTTACGAAAATATTTTATCTATATTTCTTGGTGCTATTAGTGCTGCATTATTAGCTCATTCACTAGTTGTTGTCTCCTTTGCAACCATCGGTAAAAACATTAAAACAAAAGTCTTACTTTTATTAAATAAAATTTCTGCAATAATCATCTCAATATATGCAGTTTTAATATTGAAGGGCACAATAATGAGTATTGTAAATAAGCTATTTCAATAATTCAATTATAGCATTTCTTGCTTTTCCTGTAATAGCATAATTAAGCCAAATACTATTTACTGATGATTTTTTTGCCGTATGAATTATTACTTTATCTCCATTATTTATGATATAATCAATACCAACTTGTTGACCATTTACAATAGCGTAATCAAAATAAATACCGAGTTTTTTATTTACAGCAAATGCAAAATCTAAAATTGTAGATTTATAAGGTAAATAAATAACCTCTCCGCTTTCTGTAAAAACCATAACTTGAAATTCTTTAATTTCTGTTTTTGCATCGTTTAATATTTCATTAGGTTTGCTGTCTTTTAAAACACTTAATACTCTCTGTATCCACGACGCTCTAAGATATTTAATTCTTTCCTCTTGAGTCATGCCTTGTTTATATTTCCAATGAGACGCTAATCCAAATTCATCTTCATCGTGCATTGCTTGTGTTCTAATCTGTATATCAACAATTCTACCTTTTGGCCCCATTATTTTTGTATGAAGAGACCTATATCCGTTGCTTTTTGGAATACTTATAAAATCTTTAAATTTACCAGGTATTGCGTTATAATTTGTATGTATTGCCCACAAGGCTTTATAACATTCTTCTTCAGTTTGAACAATAATTCTAAACGCAAATATATCACTAACCTCAGCAAATTGTATATTTTTAGTTTTCATCTTTCTCCAAATTGAATATGGCATTTTTTCACGCCCAAAAACATTAGCCTTTATGCCAGAATTTATAAGCATTTCATTAAGCTCTTTTTCTATATCTTCAACTATATGTTTAGAAGCAAAATCCTTTTTTAATTCATTCACTTGTTGTTCTATCTCTTTATAATCTTCTGGATGTAATATTTTAAAAGACAAATCTTGAAGTTCATTTTTTATTCTTTGCAAGCCAACTCTTTCTGCCAAAGGAGCATAAATTTCTATCGTTTCAAGTGCAATGTCTTTTTGTTTTTCTGGACTTTGAAATTCTAATGTTCTCATGTTATGAATGCGATCGCAAAGCTTAACAATTAAAACTCTAACATCTTTCGAAATTGCTAAAAATAATTTTCTAAAATTTTCAGCTTGCCTTATATCTTTTTGTTGAAATTTAATTTTATCTAATTTCGAAACACCGTCTACAATACTTGCAACTTCTTCGTCAAATAAGTTTACAATATCTTCTCTGGTAAATTCAGTATCCTCAACTACATCGTGTAATAGTGCAGAAATAATAGATGTTTCGTCTATATTTAATCTTGATACCTCTAATGCAACAGATATTGGGTGAATTGCATATGGTTCACCTGACTTTCTTTTCTGATCTTTATGGGCTCTGCAACAAAAATCATATGCTTTCGCAATTCCACTTAATTCAAAACTTTGATTGTCTTTTTTTATCAAAGATAAAAAATTTTCTCTATTCATTAACATTTTTATGTCGTATATACAAGTCACCACATTAATTTAATTATCAAGCTTTTTTGCTATCAAAAAAAATATTACATCATTGAATTAATATATTTCATTAAAACAAAATTATATTAAAGAATTTTTTTTATAAAAATAAATCTAGTTACTTTTGTATAACAATAACAAACCCATTGCCAACATTATCATCCTTTTCTTTCCACTCAACAATATTAAGCCCCATGTATTTTACTAACTTGATAAAATCTTTTGGTCTCCAAACATTCCAATGATGATAGTAGTCTTGTTCAAAAGTTTTTAATTCGCTCTTTTTTATTTTCTCTCCAATGTTGTTTGTAAAATAATTGCCCGACGTTTTATCAATTTCACTTTTTAAAACACTGTATACACACATACCAATATCGTCTGGTCTTTCTTTCATATAACGTTGGCGCTTTATTTTATAGTAGTCTTTATAAGTTAATAAACCATTATGACGTTTTATTAACTCATTGACATCTGTAATATCTCTGCCTTTATCGTAAATAACGTCAACATGCGGTATTATATATAACAAAAAACCACCTTTTTTAATAACTCTTAAATGTTCTTTAATCGCTTTTATTGGGTCAAAAAAATGTTCCATAACATGCGATGTAAATACATAATCAAAAGTATTATCTTTAAATGGCAAATTATCGCCTGGACTAACAACATTTACAGCCTGCCCTACTGTATAAACAGATCTTTGTTTTTTTTATCTTTGCTAAAAAAATCAGCAACAGAAAAATCAACATTTAAATAGGCACCATGTTGATAAAGTCTAAAATCATTTAACCAATGTCCGCCAATTTCAATACCATTTTTACCAAACAAATACTTCTCCACTAATGGCTCTTTTGCAATTCCTGTTGTTTTATTGAATTGTTTTTTGTAAAAAGAACATGATTTGGGTAACTTGTAAAATGTGTAAAATTTATAAGACAATGAACATAATAAAAACAACAAAAAAATAATGAGTCCATTTCTTAATTCATATTTTTTTAATCTTTATAAGTAAATATAAATATTTAATTTATTAATTAATTTGGTTTTTTCTGGAAATTCTAGAAAAGTCTATTTTTGTATATAAAGGCAACATTAAAATTTATTTTAAATAAAATGTCTTCAGG
>DGWA01000013.1 GCA_002395105.1 Rickettsiales bacterium UBA4270 | reverse complement strand
ATATATATCATATTATATATAAAATTATTTCGCTTTTTTTTTTAAAAAACAAAATCAGAAAACACAATTTGTTTATCCAAAAGTTTATTACAAACATAAACTGATTGAAAATTAGGGTTTTCAAGTAGCCCTTTACCACGATGAATAAATTTCATCCTACCATAAGGTACTAAAATTTCAACATCATGAGATCTAAATATCTTTGCTCTTTTTCTGCTATCAAATAAACCATTAAAATTCATAACGAGAGCAAAAGGAAAATCCCAAGCATAGATTTTTTCAAATATCTGATCTCTTTTACTAAATGGAGGATTCGAGACAATAATATCGCCTAAAGGCTTATCATATTTAAAAAAATCTTTACCGTTTTCAATATGTCCGAAATTAACATTTAAATTATAATTCATAAAGATCTTAACAAAATTTGAATCATATTTATCAAAAGGACACCAAATATTTTTATATCCACTTTTAATAATATAGGGTAAAATCATATAAACAACATTTTCTGGAGAATAATATTCATCATAAGCAACATTTTTTAATAACATATAACCCCCTTAATTCTCATCAAATTCAACACCGCTAACGCTATCAAAACTATCGTAAGCATTGCGGACTTCTTCAGACTGCAAGAAACATTCTTTTTTATCAGGTTGTCCTGTTAATTCGCCTGTATCATTATCAATCTTTAAAGGATCATAATAATAATTACATGTAAGATTGCCGAAATACGTGCGACAAACTATAATTTTATCACAAAGTGTTCTGAACGTCTTATCCACCAAATACAAACGTTGTGTGCTACAAAAGATCGCAACGCCTTTATTTTTTCTACAGGTTGTCAACAAACACAACATGCTATACGGAAAATCCTTAAATTTTCTGGAGCTGAACAAAAACGGGAGTTCGTCAATTACAATTAACTTTTGTTTGTCAACACGTTCGGTTATATCAGAGATCTTCTTAAGAGGCCTATCAACAATTGATTCACCGTCTAATTTAATATCAATGTTTGAAACAATAAAAATGTCATCGCCAAATTTGCGCTTTGCTGCTATAACGTCCTTTACAATTGAATATGTCTTACCTGCACCAGCTAGGGAAGTGTAAATATAAGTACCAAACATCTTACATTCTTTAGATTTTTGTGTAAATCTACGGAAAATAGCAACAGGAAATTTTATTAAAAAATCAAAAAGGTACATCATTATCACCTGCCTTTCTAAAACCTTCAAATATTTTTCTGTTTGCTTGTTGTTTGTTATAAACTATATTATTTAAAAAATGTAAATATGGTTTACACGGCTTTAATAAGTCATTATCAACTAGAAAATCAAAAAATTTAATTTGTGTAATCGAAGAAGAGTTCTTTTTAATAAAATCGTAAGCAATAGCAAAAGCATTTTCATTACTAATTTGATGATCAACTAAATTATCTAATAACAAATGATAAAGACGACCACCCAAACAACCACATAAATCATTAACTTTATATTGATGTTTATCTTGTTCACCAAGGTGAATCAAATATCTTAAAAATTTAATTGGATCTTTTTGCGTAACTTGTATAAGACGTGTCGGAAAAGGAACACCATCAACAAGCAATTCTTTTGACAATTGTGTGATGCGATACTGCATTTTAGGAAGTAGAGATACAATAAAATGATAATGCTTTCCAATAAGTTCACAAGGACAATGATAAAAGGGCACACTTGAAGTAATATTATCACGATAATCAATAAAAGAAAAACCCTTTTTAATATCTCTATCGTGACAAATATAAACGTAATCATATCCAAGATAAGAAAGATCGTACAAAATAGAATCTAAATATTCTGGATAAACAAGCAAAATAAAACATGTGCCTTTTTGATCATTATGATAATCAATAGAATTTTTAACTTTACCCATTTTAAAAAAACCTTTCAAAAAAAATTTGTCTATTTGTCTACAAAAAACAATCAAAAAATGAAGTTGTAGACAAACATAAAAGCCTTGAAAATACTAGGCTACAAGCACATTTGTCTTTTTGTCTACAAAAATATATATGTCGCTGTATATATATTTTTGTATTTAGTAAATCTGGGGGGCTAGCCTAAAGGCTACCCCACCCAACCACAATGTAGATTTACACTTTACAGCGGCGACCAATCAGTAATTAATTTCTTAATCTGTTTAAATATACCCAAAGTAAATTTTAAATCTAGATCTAAAGATAAAATCGAGAAGAAAAACAAAATATTCATTTTACCAAATATTTTAATAGGATAATAAGAAACAGACCAAAGCGTATGAATGGCATTACTAAAACCTGTAAAATCTAAATCATCAGGTAAAACGTTAAAGAGGGCCTGTAACATAACTGTAACAGCGTCAAGAATAATATTTATCATTAATCACCACCTCCATCATTTTCATCTGAAGTATTATTTTCAATTACAAAATGTTTTCTTATAACATGTATTAAATAACCAAACATTAAAAAAGTAAAACTGGCCTTTAAACAATCACAGATAAATTGACCGCTAGCAGTTCGAAAAAGATAAAAATCTATTTGTTCAAAATCAACGAGGGTAATTTGCTGCTGTTCATCTTCTGAATCACTGCCAAAAGGTTTCCAATTCATAACAACATTTTGCGGACGAACAGGATCTTCAAAACCAGAAACACGTTTTAAATCATCATAACCACCGCCAAATTGCTGAAATCTATTAGTAGCAGTTTTTTCTAGACGAATTAGCTTATTCTTATCTGGTATAAAAATATATCTCAAAGTGCTAACAATACCCCAACCCCAACCAGGGCGCTCATCGTCAGGCGCAGGAGTTGCACTAGGTTGTGGGATAGGTGTAGGTGCACTTGTTGGTGTAGGTGTTGCAACAGTTCCACCATTACCGCCAACTAAATAACCATTCGCAACAGCGTGATTAGTTGCTACAATCCTAATATCATCTAAAGGTTGAAAAAAAACAACACTTCTAAAAGATTTAAAACTACCCCAATCACAATTATATATATCTCCAGATTGACCAGGGAGTTCAGTACATTGAAAATTTCCAGTAGAATAATAATCATGATCTTCTTCAGAATAATCAACAGTATGAATACCAATTACAGAAGATGTAGAATAATGAGCAAAACCTAAAATAGGATAAGAATATGGAAATGGAATATGTGAGCCACTAATTTGTTGCTTTTGTCCTTCACAATTACCATACCAAATTCTATCACGGTAAACATAACTTAAATTCTGAAAAGCATAATATTGACCGTTTTGTTCCCAAACAACAGAAAAAGCATTTGTATTATCGTAATCAGTCCAAGATAAAAAAGGACTAGATGCCTCTGGTGTAGGTGTAGGAGTTGCAGCAGGTTCAATTATAAAATTTTGAGCCTTAAAAAATCTAACTCCACGTTGTGAATATGAATCCTCATCAATACCGAAAACATCTTCAGAGGCATAAACAAATTCTAACCAAGCAGAATAATAAGGATCGTCATTTTCAACAGGCATATAAGAAGTTGTAAAAAGACTTTGCAAATCAAAATAAATAGATTTACCGTCTTTGAAATAATAATCTATAGAATTAATTTGCAGAACCCAACCACCAAGACCACTATACGACAAACCAGGTAAGACATGTTCATAATTTCCTGGAGCGTGAATCTTTGGAGCTATGCACTCAATATAATCTACTTGTTCTACTCCATGTACTTTAAACAAAACATAATCATTTTCGCCTATCGTTTGAAGTTCGTCATAGGGGAAGGCCGGGACAATGTCGCCCTCGGCAAGAACTCTGAAAGTGTTTGAAGGAATCAAAGAGATAAAAGCTACTAGGAACAAGGTAAAAGCAGTTTTACGTAGGGTTGTTTTGCTGAACATTTTCATCACCGCCTTTTTTATTCTTTTTGCTTTCCTTAAGTGTCAAATATTTATCAAGTCCGAAAACAACGACATTCCAGACGATAACAGCGATTAAAACAATAAAAATAAAATTTTCCATTTTAAAATACTCCTTTCTAAAAAAAAGGAAGTGATCTAAATTAGACCACTTCCAAAAGGTAAAGTTGTTAATGGCTACCGCAGAAAGCGCCCCTTTTCTATTCCTGTCTCTGTTTTATTGCGCACATTTCACCAAGAAAAAAATTAGACTCTAGCGTAACGCTTGATAAGTCTAACGGTCATCTTAAGACCAATGCCGACACCTAAGAGTGTTAAAGCGATAGGAACAACAGCGTTAAAAGCCTCAACGATGTCATTTACCACACCCTGAGCGGTATCTGCCCAATTAACTGTAACCTGGGTAGGAGTTACAGCATCTGCAAGAATTGTAGGCATAATAATTCTCCTTTCTTAAAAAAAACAAAACATCAAAGTAAACTATTGAAAAATCTTTTAACAGAGTAAAAGATTTTACAAACAACGAAAAAAATAAAAAAAGTAATCAAGCATATTCTAATAACATGCAATTCGCTTGCTACCTGCTGTATGGCCTGGGTTTGTTCTGATTGCCCAACGTAAGAAACAGGAGCTTGATCATAAAAATGTTCTAAATCATCATTGACAAGAACAAGATTAGAAGTAGTTTGTTCCTGTATAATAGATTCAAATTGATCTAAAGGATTATCCTGTTGCGTGGTTGTTACTTCTGGAGTTGTTGTAATATCTTCCATAGAATCACTTCTTTCTAACTTCTATATCATTATAAATGATATTATTCTTACCGTCCTTATACAAGAAAAAACCAGTTATACAAACAGTATCACCAACAGCAATATCATTTTTATCTGTAAATATACACAAAGTATAATCGTTGTGTTTATCATTAACAACTACTCTAATGTAAGGCTTGCCCGTCTTACTCTTTAAATACTCAATTTTTTCAACAGTAAAGAAAAATTCTCTATCTTTTGTAATACACTGAAAATTCATAATAGAACCCCTTTCAAATTTAAAATTATAAATTGTCAACAAATTTTTTAATTCTTCTCCAGATAAACTAATTAAAGTTTCAAAAGAAAAACCCTCATCAATTAAATATCTGGAGAAGTTAACAAGATAAAATGAAGAAAAACATGGGAAAAACTCGTTATTTAATCTTTGATTAAATAGATCTTTCAAGCTGCAATTCAATTCTTTCATTTGTTTCATTATCCAAAATCAAAACACAATGATATCTAATCTCGACTTTAACATTTGAATCATTTCGATAAATCGAACAAACTTTATGATATAACATCTGGAGTGCATCTAATTCATTATAAGCCTTGAAACAACCTAAATTATACAAGATGCAAGTTTTCTTTTTTGCAGATGAATCATAAGAGCGAACATAATATAAGAATTTAGATCCACATTTGTACTTATACAATCTCTCATAAATCATTAAAACCACTCCTTTTTATTAATTTGCTTTTTAAGATCTGCAAGCAAATAATCTAATTCATTTTCGCTATAATACAAGGTAAAAATAAATACAAAAAATATGTGTCCTAAATCAATACAATTAATCAATCCACACTTTAACATTGTAAGCAAATAATCTTTCACCGATTCAATTTTGCAATTATCACTATAAAAGATTTTTAAACAATTTAACATGTGATTATGATATTTATCATCAACAGACTCAAAAGCTTTTTTGTAATGTTCCCTCTCATTGAATGTTGAAATGCCTTTATCAACAACTGAAGAATTAGAAAAAGAATCAATTAACATATCTAAAAATTTAAGTTCAAAATCGCTAGTAAAAATATCAAAATCACTTTGATAAAACTCATAATTATTAAAGTAAGCTTTAATATTTTTAAGACTTTTAGAAAAATCACCTGCTAAATAATGAGAAACAAAATCTTCTGGAATATCAACTAAAATTTTCATTATATTCTTTACCCCCTATTTGAGATTCATCATACAAAACATACATTTCATTATCATTACAAAATGGATAAGGATTCCAAACAATTCTAAAACATAAACCCTTTTTAACAGCATCTAAACGTTCATTTTTTAAACGTCTAATAGCAGCTAAAGCGCCAGACATAGTAGAATAAGTCTTATAAGGATACCAACTCTTTTTACCCTTTAAATAGGAATGAGGGAAATAAGAATAAACAAAATAAAATTCTCTGGGAGTGTGTTTCAACCCCAAACTTCTTAAACTTGTCATAATAAACACCTTTACCTTTCTTTAAAAATATGTTATTATAATATGTTATATAATGCAGGTTTAACGAAATAATAACAATTGATTTAAAACAAAAATTTCGTAACCCTTAATTTATATATATCATATTATATA
>DGWA01000012.1 GCA_002395105.1 Rickettsiales bacterium UBA4270 | reverse complement strand
AATGGCGAATGTAGCTCAGTTGGTTAGAGTGTCAGTTTGTGGTACTGAATGTCGCCGGTTCGAGTCCGGTCATTCGCCCCAAGAATAAATAATTGAGAAACAATTTATTATAAAAATAAAATTGTTTATTGATTTAAATCATATATTTATACTTGAAATTTAAAAAAAATTGCATTTTTAAGATACGAGGGCGAGTAGCTCAGATGGTAGAGCAGTTGACTCTTAATCAATTGGTCAAGGGTTCGAATCCCTTTTCGCCCACGATAAATTTTACCTATAGGATTACAATCTGTATTTGTAATGACTTATATTAATAAAATCATTGGTTATTTAACTAGTCAATTAAGGCATTATTTTAATTGTTATCACAATACTTTATTTTTTTTGTGTATTATTTTTGCTTTTTCTTTTATTAGTTGTATAATAATACTGTAATGTATTAAATGTCTGAAAGTACAGGAGATAAAAACACAAAAAAAAATAAAAGTGAAACTACTTGGTGGTCTATTGCTATATTTATAGTTGCCGCGTTGTTGATTGTAACCGCTATTGCAGCTGTTGTTATTTATGTCGGTAATGCACGATTTGATGAAATCAGACATAATGCAGAATTAAATAGTAGACACAATGAAGAAAGCAAAGGTGTTGTTGTTAATGATGGAAAAAATGAATATAAAAATATTGATATAGATAGTAATAGTCATCAAATTAAAAATAATTCAGGAATTGAATTATCTAAGGACTTAGAATTGGCGATGAAAATTGAAAACGCTGGTAGTAAAAATGAGAAAATTACTGTTAACGGAATTACTGCACTTAGCGGATTAGATGTTGATAATGGATATGCTAAATTTCAAGATTTAAATGGAAAAACACATATTGTTTCAACTGAAAATATTGATGTTACATATGGTGGTGTGAAATTAAGTGATAATGTAATAAAGATGATGGATGATGTTAGTTATGACAACGGAAAAGTTATATTTGATAATTTAAAAACGTCAATTAGCTATGACAATACAAGGGATAGTGCTGTTATTAAATATACAGATAATAATGGCATTGAATTTGGTCAAACAATATTAAATAATTTAACCGAGAAAGATGGAAAAATATATTCTGGAGATAAATTATTGAGCGATGAACAACAAAGTTTATTCAGCATTCTTGATAGAACAATGGATGCAAAATATCCACGCACAAAAGATGATTCCTTTTTTGATACAAAAACTAATATACCACAAAGTAATCAAAACATTAATGATAAACCTCAATCAAGCAATATGCCATCGTCGGATAATTCATCTGCTAAAACAAATCTTAAAAGTGTCTCTAACGAAAAGGCAAAATCATGATTTTTTAGTTTTTGCAAAACGTTTATTACTGATAATTACTATTAATATACCTATTAAAAACATTATTATTGATAATAATTGACCTGCTGTTAAATTGAAAAAATTACTTACTTCTGGACTTCTGAAAAATTCACATATAAAGCGTGCAATTGAATAGAAAATACCAAAAAGACCAGTCATAACACCAGGAGTTTTGATGAGATTTGTTTTTTTATAAAAAAATAACATTATAAAAAATAAGCATATACCTTCAGCAAAAGCTTCGTATAGTTGACTTGGATGTCTCGGCTGTTGAGTATAATCCGTTGGAAAAATCATTCTGAATGGTGATGTGTACGTTATATTTCCATATAATTCTGCATTTATAAAATTTGTAATGCGACCAAAAAATAAACAAATAGGAGCTATTATTACGCAATAATCAAGAATTTTCATTGTAGAAACCTTATGTATTTTTGAGAATATTAACACTGCCGTGACTGTGCCAATAACTCCGCCGTGAAAAGACATTCCTCCTTCCCATATTCTAAATACAGATGTTATATCTTTTAACGTTTCAGATGTATGATATATTATACAATCAAAAAAACGAGCCCCAATGATAACTCCAAAAATTATCCATAAATTAAGTTTATCACAATTCTCATTTGACATAAAATTATGTTCATTGTTTTTTTTCTTAAACCACCAGCATAAAATTAAATAACCAAAAATATATGCAAGAGAATACCATCTCACAGATAAATGTCCATAAATATTAAAAATGACTGGATCTATATTTGGATAAGTTAACATATTACAATTTTTTACTTATTTTTTTCTAAAAAATTATCAAGTTCAACCTGTAATTCTTTATCATTATTTATATTTTGACATCTATATCCACGTGTTTCAAAGGCATTTTTTATGATAGCATTAGTATTTTTCTTAATATCAGATATGCTGTTTGCAATTCCGCTTCCTTCATGTGAGCAAATTGGAACAATTATTTTGTTTGTAAAATCATACTTTTTAAGTATAGACATGATCGCCATTGGGCACGTGTCCCACCAAATTGGATATATTAGATATATTTTATCATATTCATCTATATTATCAGGATATTTTATTAATTCTGGAATTTTATTGGATAGAAGTTCTTCTTTTGCTTCTTTTGTTGCGGTATAATATTCATCTGTATATTTATGTTTTGTTTCAATTTTAAATAAATCCGCACTTGTTTTTTTTTGTATATATTTAGCAAGAATTTCACCATTGCCAATTTTTAAGTTTTCAACTTTGTTGTTTACCCAATTACTACCAGCACGAGAAAAATAAACTATTATACTTTTTTTCATAAAAAATTATTTTTCTATAGAAGATATTATTTTTTCAGCTTTTTTTATAACTTTTGCACTTTTTGTCGTGAAAGCTAATTTTGCAAAATATTCATCTGTATTGCTGGTTTTAATTTTTCTAAACTCCTTCATATCCAGAATGGTTTTTAGAATATTTAAATCCTTATTTGTTAATTTTTTCTTTTTAGCATTTTTAATTCTTATTTTTTCAACTTCATTGAAAAATATTTTAAAGCTGTTATTTAATTTATTTTTCTTATTATATACAACCCAGAAACTTCCATAGTAAGATTTGTAAATTTTGTCACCACTTGTTATTTGTTTTACCATTTTACAAGTAATTTCATCGAGAATTGAAGGAGAGGCTTCTAATAAAAACATTTGTTGAAAATAGTTAAGAGGAGCCTTTAAATTACTGTTTTCGGCAAACCATAATTCGCCGTTTTTTGAACCATAAAGACCATATTTCATATTTTTTGGATCTATAATTTTTTTAATTAAATTATCAATATTATTGCTTAAAATTTTATCAACATTTATTTGTTTATTTTTTATACAAATTTTTAATTTATTTAATAAAGCATCGAGTTTTTGTTCATTTTTTTTATTTTTGTCGCTATACTCATAATATTCTTGATTAAAAACATCGTCATATGTTAATGTTTTATTTTTTATTTTATTCTCGATTAAACTTAATGTTTTGTTTTCTTTAACTACAATTGTATTATCTTTTTTGCTTAGAACAACGTTATTAGATGTATGTTTTGTACAAGATGCATTTAATAATAAGACCAAAACAAAACATATAACGCAAACAACATTTTTTTGAAAATTTACAAAATAAAACATAACAAAGCTACACTGCTAGATAATTTAATTAAAATAAAAAACAAGTTATTTTCAAAAATATTTATAATATATGACGAAAGCTTGCAAATAAAAATTTGTTTTATTATTTTTTCTTGTGCTTGAACGAACCGTTAAAAGAATTAATAAAACAATGCTATTATTCAATAGACATCGCATGACGCAAGAAGCAGAACTCTTAGCAATTGAGCTACGAGATGTATTTTTAAAACTGGATATACCTTTCGATTATATAGATATATTAATTGATAAAATGTTGAAAACTTTGAGTTTAGCAAAATACAAAAATATAAATAAAAAAGACATTATTAGTAATTTTTTAAAACATTATTTTGAAGAAACTTTTAATAAAAATTGTAATTTTGATATAAAAAAAAACGTTACAACTGTTGTTGGTATTTTTGGAGCAAATGGTTCTGGTAAGACTTTATTTACAGTAAAATTGGCTAATTTTTTACAAAAAAAATATAACAAAAGAGTGTTGTGTTTGACATTTAATGTAAGCTCTCAAACAGCAAGACAAAATTTAAGAATGTTGTGTAAAGATAATAAAATTGATTATCTTGATTTATCTGTTTTTGGTTTAAAAAAAATGATAAATAAAATTAACGAAATTATAAAATACAAAATGGTTGACGCGATAATCATTGATGATGCAGATAAAGTGCAAAAAATTTTTGGTAAAAATATAGAGACTTTTTCTTTGATAAAGAATTTTAGTGAAAGGATTGTTGTTATTGATAGTATGTCTGGACAAAATATTTCACACATGATTAAAAAATATAATAAAACAATTGATCCGACTGGTTTTGTTGTTTCAAAAGTTGATTGCAATAACAAATGTGGAGTATATTTTTCAATAGCAAATTGTAGTTCTAAACCAATTTATTTTGTTTCAAGTGGGGAAAAAATTGGTAGTATTTACAGGTTTAACAAGAAAATGGTTAATAATGTGGTCGTTAAGGAAGATTGTTTAAAACACATCATGAAAAATTCATTTTCAAAAAAAAAAGAGTATGAAAAATTAGCAAGAAATCATCATAAAAAATTTAATTATGATGATATGCAAAAACAATTAATTGATATAATTGATGCTAAAAAAAATATAAATAAAACTGTTCCATTGTTTGCTAGTTTAAATTTTTTTAATGTAGATTTTGATAAAAATGCTCGTTGTTTGGTTAAAAAATGGATATCTATTATCCTATCAATGACTAAATTTGAAAGACTAAATGCAGGAACTTTAAGCTTAAGTAGAGTTAATCGCATAGCAAATGGCGCAGGAGTGTGTGTTAATGAAGTCTTGACATTACAGAAAAAAATTAAAGAGATTAATAAAGCATTATAATTGTATGTTAAGCAAATGTGTAAAAAAAATACTATTGATAATTTTGCCATTTTTGTTTTTTGCCTGCAAAAATATTTCATCTCAATATGGGGAAAAAAACATTATTAATAAAAAAATTTGTGTCTATATTAATATAGAAAATAATGCACAAAGAATGTTTACTAGAAGGATAAAGGAAAATCCAAATGTTGTAGATATTGAAAATTGCGATTATTTGCTTTTGGCTGAATTGTTACAATCTCAGAGTGATATATTAAATAATCTTGGGATTAGGATTGAAAGCAAAATTACGATGCATTCATCTTATTTTTTATACAAAAACGATATTTCAAAAATAGAACAGATAAAATCTATCTTAGAAACACCAGATATAAGAACATATGAACAATATACGGGCAAAAAAGGTGGTTCGTTATCTAAAGGCCCTGGTGTTGCGACTAATGAACATCAAGAGAAGAACTATGAAATTAGTGGCTCACATAGTGTTTATATTGGTACAAAAGCAAGAATTGATAAAATATTAAAACAAATTAGCGAAGGAGATGATTTTGCAGATAGTGTGTATATGGTAAATAATGCATTACTTACTGGTTTACAGCAAAGCAAAGAAGATATTGAATATCAATTATCTAGAAATCTAGCTGAAAAAGTTATTGATGATGCTATTTTTGATATTATGAATTTTGAAAAGTCTGAACATATAAAAAAGTGTCGTGCATATTATGATAAATATGTAAATATTTATTTTAATGAGAAGGAGATTAAATATTTAAGACAAGAAAGCGTTTCAAACGATAAATTATTGGAAACAGAATGCGAAAACGAATTTAATATGTTTCAAAAAGAAAATGAAAAAAACGAACAAAATATACAAAAAAAATACGAACAAAGAATAAAAAAAGAAAGAAATATTAGATATGAGATTTTTAAGTCAGGAAAACAGTCTGAAATTGAACAATATTCATTACATGAGAAAAAGCGTAAAAATAAACAAAAACAAGTTATACAATAAATTATATGAATAAAAAAAAAATGACAATATTATTTTTTTTATTTTTTTGTACGTTATTATTTGAAGTAAAAGCGATTTCTCCAGAAATAGTATTGAAAAATATGCAGCTATTAACTCCTGAAATTACAGAAGATAGGAGATATATAATACCGCAAAATTTTTCACATTCAAATAATTTAAGACGTAAAACAGGAAGTCCTTTTGTTGCAAAAGGAAGATTATTATATATTGATGGTTTTGTATTTGATGTAGTTGGCGTTCCGGTTGAAAATGCTGTTGTAAAAATTTGGCAAACAAATCATTTTGGATATTACAATCATTTAGTTGTAGATAAGGAAGATTTTTCTAAATATGATATTGATTTTGAAGGCACAGGCACATGCGTTACAGATGTTAATGGGCATTATTCATTTTTCACAATAATACCTGGATATTATGGCAATAATACACCACATATAAATTTTATAGTAGAACATGAAGATTTTAAAAGGTTTGAAACTATGATGTTTTTTACTGCACATGTAAAAAACATTGATGACAAAAGATATAAAAATCTTAGTAATAAAGCTCGTTATTTAACCAGTTGTAGATTGGAGGATTTTTCCTCCGAAGATTCTGAGTATGGCAAAAAATGTAATTTCGATATACGTCTAAATGGTTTTCATCACAGAAAGAGATATTAAATAATTAAAACATGTTAAGTCGTGTAATAATTGCCATCATTGCAATAATATTTTCAACTGCTAAATATGCTTTGTCCGATGGCTGGACGCAACCAAAAAATCATGGAATTTTTATAACATCATATGAAATGCGTTCTTTTAAAGGTCTTGATGTTGGAGGTAAGTTTAATGATAGTTTGGATTTTGCTCAAAGTGTTTTGAATTTGTATGGCGAATATGGTCTTTCAAAACGAGTAACATTTGTTGGAAAAGTAATAGCAATAGATAGTATGTTTGTAGATGAAAAATTATTTTTAGGAAATGTTAAACAACGAAGTATTGGTCTTGATACGTTTAATGCGTTGTTGAGAGTTGGAGTTATCAGAAATAATACGCTTGCTTTATCCATTGTTGGTGGTTTTGGAACACCTAGTGTATATGAACAAAAAATTTCAAGTCAATTTGCTATAAAAAAATATAAACAAATTTCTGGTATTGAGCTTGGTTTAAATTTAAGTGAAAGTGATTTTTTCACATTAACATTGAATTATCATATTAATATAAAGCATTGGTATAATGAATTTAGATTTGAGGCGGTATACGGACATTTTTTCTTAGAAAATATTTTATTTATGGTTAGATTTCAAAAATTTATTTATTATATAAACAAAGAATTTAAAAATGAGAACTACAATCCACTTGATAGTTCTGTTTTTGATTATTTGGCCAATAGTGGTTTTGCAAAAATTACATTTTCTCTTGCAATGCCAATATCAAAATATTCAACATTTGAATTTGGTTTTTACTCATCAATTAAATCTAAAATTACAAAAACAAGCGAACTTGGTATGAAGATGAAAGGAATATATGCAAGTATATGGTTAGAATTTTAATCAGCTATATTGCTACCTTTGATAAAAATAGCATCATATATAGGTTTGTATATATGAAACATTGCCATTGTTTTTTTATTCTTTTTTATTTTTTTAATTACTTTTTTATAGTCTTCTATTGATTCAATTTTTTCATCATTTACCTGCATAATTACATCACCAACTGCTAATGTTAACATTGGATTACTATTGTTTTTTATCTCAGAAACTATAATTCCACTAACATCTTTTGGGAAACGTAATTTTCTATGCATTTTACTTGTCAATAAGCGATAAGTTATATTTTCGTTTGACCATTCTTGTTCCCCTATTTCGCCTTTTTCTAGCTTTTCTATATATCTAACATTATCGGCTTTTACTTTGAATTTTTTAATTTCTCCATATCTGTTAACTACAATATCACTAATTGAACCAGCATAAACATCATTGCTAACTTTTCTTAGAGCCATATTGTCTTTTAAATCTTTACCATTTACTGATAAGATAATATCTCCGCGTTTTATTCCAGCTTTTTCCGCAGGTGAATACTTTAATACATCGCAAACAAGCATACCACTATTTTTTTTAAGACCAACTGTTTTTATGTCATAAGGTTCAAGTTCTCTTAAATTTACACCCCATAAACCTTTTGATATAATTGTTCCATTTTTAAGATCTGGTAAATATTTTTTCAATGTATTTGAGGCAACTACGAAATTCATTCCTTGAATGAAAGCAAAACCTGAGCTTGCAACTCCGATTACTTCACCATTTAAGTTAAATGTTGGTCCACCAGAATTACCAGCATTCACAGCAGCATCAATTTGTATGTATTCGCCGGCCGTTCCCCAAATATGTTTTTTTGCACTATCAGTTGGATTATATTCAATTTCTCTCGATTTTCCACTTACTATTCCTGCTGATGCAGACCATTTATAACCAAGAGGACCTCCTATAACAATTATATTGTCTCCGACTGATAAATCATCAGAGTTTCCAATTTTTGCGGCAAAAAATCTTTCTCCTTTTAACGGTGATACTTTTAAAACAGCAAGATCTGCGCCTTCGTAATATCCAATAACTTTTGCATTATATTTAGTTCCATTTTTAGTTTCAACGTCAATACTTTGTGCATCATCAATACAATGATGATTTGTTACTATGTATCCGTCCTCGCTAACAAAAAAACCACTACATGTGGCTTGTGCTTTTATTTTTTTTGGCGGAAAAATTTCACCACCAAATGTATTTAAAAGCATATATCTTTCTTCGTATTCTGTATCTTTCAGATATATTCCCTTAATATGGACTACTGATTTTGACAGTTCTTCAACAAATTTATCATACCTAATATTTTGTTGTTTTGATGTATCTTCATTTTTTTCGGATTTTTCAGATAATAATGGTGTATTTTGAATATTTGGTGTTTCAAACGTTTGTTCAAGTTGAGTTTGTTTATTGTTATCATCTTTATCTGTTAAAATTTTGAAGCTAAAAAAACAACAAAAAGCAATTAAAAACATTACTAATAATGTACATAATATATAAAATGAATTTTTAATAATTTTACACTTTAATAAATTAAATAAAGACGACATAACTTAGTCTGTGATAATAAGCTCTTTTTTTTTTGCAAGTATTTTTTTATATTCTTTTTTTTTATCGCATTCAGTTAAATTGCTATTTTTAACTTTTAATAATTCTAGCTGAATTATTAAATTTTTAAGTTCAAGAACAATATCACTGGTTTTTTTTGTATTTATTTCTTTAAATTCTTTAAAAATTTGATCGCAAAATTTTTGTCTTTCTTTATCGCTTTCATTGTTTAATTTTTTAAGTAGTTCTTGACTTTTTATAGTTAAATGCTGTATTATATTTTCGTCTATATCACAATTATTTTGAAGATTTTTATCTTTTAGCAAAACTGCTATAATTTTTTTTTCAATAAATTCTACATTCAATGTATTTGGCATTTTATTTTGATTTAATGTCATGTTATGTTTATTGTTAAAGTTTTGTACATAATTGTTCTTTTTAAATTTTTTTTGTTCAAAATTGATTTTGTTAAATTCATTTTGAAAAAAATTTGTGTAATTTTTTTTTAGAATTTTGTCTGGAATTGTACCAATTAAAGTATAAATATTTTTCTGCAAAACAGATAAATCATTTGGATTTGATAAATTGTATTTTTGCTTGTAAATGTTAATTATAAATTGGTTTATTGGTTCGGAATTGTTTAATTGTTTTTGTAAATCTTCTTGTTTGTATTTTTTTAAAAATTCATCTACATCTTTTGCACCTTGAAGTGTACATATTTTAGGCACAAAACCTGTTTTAAGAATTGGAAATATCATTTCACAAGCACGCAACGTTGCTCTTTGTCCTGCATTATCGTTATCGAATACAAAAATTGGGTCTTGGCAGTAATTGAAAATTATTTTTAAATGATTTTCGGTTATACTTGTGCCAAGTGGCGCAATCGCTGTTTTAAAACCGGCTTGCCAAAGCGATATTGCATCCATATAACCTTCAACAATTATGAATGGATTATGATTTCCATTTTTATCTTTACCTATATTTTTTTTCGATCTATTGAAATTGAATAGTATATTTCCTTTCTTGAAAAATTCACTATCGCTTGAATTTAAGTATTTAGCGTTTTCATCGTTAAGTTTGTATATTCTTCCGCCGAAAGCAACAATTTTACCTTGTGTGTTGTGTATAGGTATCATTATTCTGTTTCTAAAAAAAAGATATTTATATCTTTCACCATTTTTATTTTGATTTTCGCGTATTATTCCATATTTAATTAATGTTTTTTCATCAACTTTGTATTTTTCACAATAACCTAAAAGATCTTTTAAATTGTCATTTGCAAGACCGAACAAAAATTCTTTTTCCGTTTCATTGTTAATATCACGTATAATTTTCACGTAATTAAGGGCTTCTTTGTCTTCGTGAAGACATTTTTGATAATAGCAAGCAACAGTTTCCATAGTATTGCATAGTGTCTTATATTCGTTTTCTTGCTGAATTAATTCTTTTGTATTTTTTTTATATTTACTTTTATCTATGCAAAATATATCGCATATATGATCAATTGCCTGTTGAAAACTACATTGTTTTATGTTTTCAATAAAAGTAAACACATCGCCACCAGCACCACAACCAAAACAATGATACAACCCAGTTTTATCATCGATGTGAAATGACGGAGTTTTTTCGTGATGAAACGGACAACAACATTTTTTTCGTCCAGAGCCATCGTTTTTCAAATGAGTAAATTTTCCAATAACTTCTGATAATTTGCGAGATTTTATTTCTTCGATAAGATTTGCCATCGTATAAATAATTTTTATTAAAAATAAATTTTTAAGATGCTAGAATTAAATTTTCTATTTTGAAAAAATTTTGTTGATAGTGAATGTTTTTTTTGTAAAATATATAGACATTGTGTGATTGATGAAAATAACAAAAAACAAGATGAAATTGAAAATATGCTAAATTTGGACTCATTAATTAATGGGAAGCAAAAAAATAGCATTGACGAACGTAAAAATAATGTTAAAAAGAATGAAAATGACGAGAATATCGAGATATTAGAAAATTTTAATAAAATAAAAAATGATGGAATTGATGCAATAAATAAGCAGATAAATCAAACAAATGAAAAGTTGGTTAGTTTTGTAGATAAATATAATAAAACATTAGATGATGATAAGAAAATATCTGATTTATATGGTGAAAAAATAACAGAAATGTTGTTTAATGAATATAGCAAAAATAATAAACAATTGGAATTAGGAGATGCTCAGGTTGCTTTAGAAGCCAAACAAAGCGTAATTCAAAACGATTTGCAAAATAACAAGCAACAAATTGAATATTTAAAGGAAGCTGGTTTGAATTTAGAAAAAAAAGAAAAACAAGGTGATAAAAATCCTTTGATGTCGGCTGGTTATTTGCAACGTGTTTTAAGTTTTATGAATGAATGGCTTAAAAAAGAACAAGAAGCCGCAAAGAAAGAAATAAATAAAGATAAAGAAAGATTGAAAAAAAAATCAGATGATTTTAAAAAAGAACTAAATACTTTAACAAAAAAAAAACAACAAAAAGCCAAAACGCTTTCAAGAAAAAGAGAACGCAATGTATCAAAAAGAAGATCTTATAACAACAAAATAAATGACATATATGAAAATAAATTTGCACAAATAAATAAAAGATATAAAAAAATATTAGGTTTAGAGCAAAAATATTTTGATGAGATAAGTTCAACAAAAGCTATTAACGATAAAAGAGAACTTATTAATGAATTTAAATCGGATGTTGATTCTATGTTGAAAGCAAGCTCTTCGGATCTAAAAGAAGAAGATAACAAATTTGATGAAAAAGGCAACAGGGTTGAAACTAAGTTGGAAAAGAAAGAAAGAAAAAAAAAAGAAAAGTTAGAGAGAAAAATGAAAAAAAATAATTTAAATCAAAACGATAATAATTCAGATGCTAAAATAAAAAAAGCTTACAGTGATTACAATAATCAAAAATCGGATGATAATGGAAAACTTCAAATAAAGGATATAAATGAAAGCAATAACATAATAAATAATACAGGCATAAATTCAACTGAAAAAAATTTACCAAGAATTGGTATTTAAAAATTATTTTCGTTCTTAAGGTATAAAATCTTTCTAACTATAGAAAAAGTTTTATCTATTTTTTTGTAACCTTTTGGTTTATTGACTTTGTTGACAATTATTTTTTTTTTGAAAAGCATCGTCTGAGTTCTATTTTGCCTGTGTGGTGGAATTGGTAGACACAAGGG
>DGWA01000001.1 GCA_002395105.1 Rickettsiales bacterium UBA4270 | reverse complement strand
ATAAAAAGAAATACAAAGATAAACGTTGTTGAGATTTTAAGAAACAATTAATATGTCCAAAAACAATGAATTCAATTTTCGTGGTAATCAGATGGAGAAGTGGGGTTTCTCCAATAGTGATTGGAGAAACAATGGTGTTATTACTGGTAATGATGTTGATGTAGCAATTTATACAAATAATCAGGATGATAAAAAAGATAAAAAAACAAAAGACAAAAGTGATTTAGAACAATACTGTATATGGTTAGAATGTAAATATAAAGATACAGATGTTTGGAAGATGTTGGCTCAAGCTGTTATGACAGCTTTACAAGTTAATGAAAGAAATAGGAAAAAACTACCTTCATACGTAGGTTGTTTAGATAGTTATATACCTTCTTATATAGGTTGTTTTAGTAGTAATGCTGGTGCTATAATAGAAAAGTTTACTATATCTTCATTGTTAACAGGAGAAGATACCGTTAACTTAAAGCAACAAGCGAGTAATTTAGATGAAAATACTGTTAAGATTATTAAAGATATAATACTAAGAAATAGTAATAAGAATGATAACAAAGGATTGTTTTTGTATAACACAACAAATAGAGACGAGGAAAACCTTGAACAATTTGGTAAGAAATTAATAGAGCTCAGAGATACATCAAGAATAAATAAAAATCATATAACAGTTAATAACTTTGACTGGATATATGAAGAATATTGGTTAAAAGAAGTAGCTCCATTAATTAAATTTAAAAAAGGAATAGATGAAGATTATAGAACAATAGATGAAATATTACCTTATTGTTATTTAGCTGATTTAATGTTTGATGATGAGAGTAGGAAAACATTATCAGAAAAACTAGATGTTGTATTACAATATGATAGAAATGATAATAATTATAAATATAAAGATAAGATTATTATTAAGTGTACAACAGGTATGTTTGAAAGAATTGTTGAAGATAATATTGAGATAACAGACCAAATACAATATAAAAGCTTTTGGAACAAATTCAAACGTCCACCAGATGAAGAATATAGGAATAAAATAATTGAACGAGTTGATTTACTTGTTTCTCAAAACCTCCGTGAACGTCATGGTGATTTCTTTACACCAAAAGTAGTTGTTGACAGAGCAGTAGAGTATTTAACAAAAACACTAGGTCCTGATTGGCAAGACAAGTATTACATATGGGACTGTTGTTGTGGAACAGGTAACTTACTTCAAGATCTAACACATCAAGACAGAATTTTTGCCTCCAGTCTCAAAAGATGTCATATTCGTTTAATTCAGGCACTTGGTAGATTAAAGAATACACCATCCAACCATCTATTTCAAATGGATTTCTTAAATGATGACTGGAAACCAATATCTGATGGTGGTAAAATACCTAATGATCTATGGGACATAATCAAACATCAACCACAAAACCTTCTTATATTCATTAATCCTCCGTATGCTGAGGCGGGGAATAAAAGAGTTGTTAGCAGTGGTGGCAAGGAGAGGAACAAAATAGGAATGTCAAACAAAGATTTATTTATACAATTTTATGAAAAAATCTATGATAATATTCGTGGTTGTTATGTTGGTTGTTTTTCAACATTGAAACACCTAAATGCTAGCAAGCTTACAGATTTTAGAAATAAAATGCAAATAAAATTTTTCACTGGTTTTGTTTTTCCAGGGGATGTTTTTGACAATGTAAAAGGACAATTTCCAATAGCATTTCAAATTTGGCATTATGATGGAATAACGCCTTTTGAAGATAAATTTGAATTTGATGTTTTCGATGGAAAAAACAACTATATTGGCAAAAAAACATTTTTGAAATTTAGCAAAGGTGATTTTATAGTTGATTGGTTAAAAAGTTATACAGACAAGAGAGAGAGAGAGTTCTCGGGATCATCTATCACGCAAGAAACGACTTTCAGAACAGCAACTACATCCAAATTCAGAGCAGTTGTCTACAACCTCAGGAGCGACATGCAACACGCAAACTATCTACAAATCCAAAATCGGGACAATCCAATACGTCGGGCAAGATTTTCAACACGCGAGTCAAGTCCACATAAGTCAAAACTATGAATTATCTATGAAACGAAGTGATACGATTGAAATTACTGAAAAAAATTACAGGCAAGCTTTCGTAACTGTTGCTGCAATAACATCAATTCCGCACACCTGGCTCAACGACAGAGACCAGTTTACAGCACCATACTTCAACGAAGTTGAAGATGGTCTTAATAAGCATAAACACTATCTATATGAAGACGATCAAGACTTCATAAACAATTGTATTGTTTATGCATTGTTTACTAAAAACAATACAGATTGGTGTTTATTTGATAATGATGAACTAGGATTAGAGTATTCTAACAGAAACTTAGAAGTTCGGAACTTAATTAAACAAGAACTAAGTAAAAAACAACTTACAAATGAAGCACAAGAGGTTTATAACACAGTCAAAGAACTATATACTTATTACCATAAGAATAAGTGTGGCAAAGGAAGTAATGTTGTTGTTATTGACAATGTTACAAATAATAATAGCTTTGACGCAGTTAGAAGTGATATACAACATTCTAACTATCTTCAAATTCAAAATAGTAGTAACACTAACAACAAAACTAACTACTATAATCCTTTAGCTAGCTGGCAAGATGTTCTAAATGCTATAAAGGGTGTTAAAGTTGATAAAAGTGGTAAAGCTTCAAGATGCACTAAATGTGAAGCTTATCCAGAGATGAAAGAAACCATAGAACAACTTAGTTTAAAACTTAAATCATTAGCTAAAAAGATAGAAGAAGGTGTGTATAAATATGGGTTTTTGAGGCGATAATATAATAATATAATTAACTTAACTGTGAAATCATTAATGTTGATAAAAAATAATTATATTTTAAATGATTTGTTGTGATTGTGGTCTGTTATTTAAGTTAATAGCGGCGTTATTGTTGTTTTTTCTCCACGTTTCTTGTTCATTTTTTTTATAAAGATAATAAATTAAAGATGGAAATATTCCAAGTATAAACAATAGTATTAGTATAAGATAATTTATTTCTGGTTTTGGCGTTTTTTTGTCTTGTTTTGGCGTTTTTTCGGTAAAACTTAATGTTTCTATATTTTGTTTCTGCGCACTTTTTTGTTCTGGTGTTTTTTTAGCAGGCTTTTGTTCCTTTATCTTTTTTTCTTTCGTGCTTGTATCGTGTTCAGGTTGTGATTCCCGTAATGGTTGTTGATGTTTTATAGCCATTTCTTGTCTATTTGGTGCTTTACGTTGTGGCGGTGGTATTGGCTTTGAAATATGAGTAGATTCTTTATTTCGTTCATCATTATGAGTAAGATTTTCTTCTTTTTCTTCTTCTTTTTTTGCTGGCTGTGGATCATTTTTTTCAACATCATTATCAAAACCGTCTTCATCTATGAAATAATCATCTTCATTTTCAAGTTCAATAATATTGTTTTTATTCCCAGAAATATTATTAGGATTAAAATCAGTAATTTCACTTTCGTCTAAATTTTTTAAATTTTCCGGTGTTGGTTCTTCATTACTAATTTTTTCTAATTCGTTGTCAGCATTGATTATATCTTGTTCTTTTATTGCATCTATAGAATTTATAAGTTTATTTTTTTTAACTTCCTTTTCTAATGTTTTGTTATATTCCTCTATCATTTGTTTATCTTTTTTTTCGTTTTTTTTCTTTTTCTCTTTTTCTGTATTTTCCATGATTGTATTAATTTTATCTTTATAAACATTAGCAGCAATATATTTACCAACAAATGGTATTGAGTTAAGTTTGGATGGAAAAATTTTATTTCGTTCTTTTTTGGTTTTATGAACATAAGTGTTTTTATTTCGTTCTTTTATTTCATTTTTGTATAATTCTTTTGCTTCGCCAATTATTGCATCTTCTGTTTGACAATATACATTATAGAAATTCGATATTTCTTGTATTTGTTTGAAATATTTGCTTTTATTATCTTGTTCATTTCTAAATGTAGAATGTAAACGAAGAGTATAAATATTATTTTTATCTGAAGTGTCATAATGACCGCCAATTATATTGGTATGCGCTAATAAAAGTTCGTTCGCACGAGGTGCATGAGCCAATAAGATATCTTTTATTTTTTCACAGTTGTCTTTTTCACTTTTTTCGTCTGAAAATTCCATATTATATCTTATTGATTCGTAATTTTCTGCTGCAAAAAATAATCTTTTACTATTTTTTCTCGTGTTATAAACAAGTGTGAATATTCTAGCTACATGTTGCGTATTTTCATCTTTTGCGTTAAAGTTTAAGGTTACGTCTCCTCCTGATATAATTTCATTGAAGATCTTACGAAGGCAGAATAACATATTTTTTAATCGATCATCTATTGGTTCATGATCAACTACCATATATATTTTTCCATTTTCTATTGTATCTGGGATTTTTTGCACAATATTGATATTAATGGTATTGTTTTTTATTAAACTAGATTGTAACTTCACTATTTCTTCAGGTTGCAACCCAGTATCACGATTGGCAATATATATTTCGTTTTGTATTTTAAAAATAATCTGGTTGTTTGTTTTTGCGTTATTTTCATATGTTCCTCTATCGTTATTAAATACGCCAAGCGTAATTGTTTCTATTTTTTGTTTTCCATTGTTTTGCATAAAACTAGATTAATTATACAATATTTAAAATAAATTACATTTTTTTTTATTGACAATATTATTTGGTCGTTGCAATAAAATTGTGTTTTGTTATGTATAATGAAGTTAAAATTTCTAAAATTAGCAATGGCATTACTCTTGCTTTCGATAAAATGAGCGAAGTCGATAGCGTGATAGTTCAAATAGCTGTTCCAGTTGGTAGTCAAAATGAACTTCGAGAAGAAGGAGGAATATCTCATTTTTTAGAGCACATGGCATTTAAAGGAACTGAAAATAGGACATATAAACAACTTGCAGAAGAGGTTGATAATGTTGGTGGTATAACAAATGCATGCACGTCGAAAGAATATACAATGTATTACATAAAAACATTAAAAAAAGATGTTGAGATGATATTTGATATTCTATCGGATATGTTATTTCATTCATCGTATCCACAAGAAGAAATAGAAAAAGAAAGAGGTGTAATTTTACAAGAAAAGGCAATGTATGAAGATCATCCTGCAAGCGTAAATGAAGATTTATTTTATCTAAAAGCTTACGGAGATACTGCATTTGGTAGACCTATTATCGGAACAACAGAAAATATAAAAAGGTTTAATCGTGATGATTTTTTAAATTATCGTGCTAAAAATTATAAAGTTAATGAGATGATAATTGGTGTTTGTGGTAATGTTGATGAAAACGTTATAAACGAATTATCTGAAAAATATTTTGGAAGCCATAATATTAACAATAAAGATTACAAACGCGAAGATGTAAAGTATATTGGTGGCAGTGAGATTAAATTTAAAAGCGATTTAGAGCAAATTAAATTTACTCTTGGCTTTGAAGGATGTATTAAAAAATTTATTAACATCTCTGATACAGATTTAAAAAAACACTATGCAATGAAAGTTGGGGCAATGATTTTAGGTTCAGGTATGTCTTCACGTTTGTTTCAAGAAATTCGCGAAAAACGTGGTCTTGTATATTATGTACACACCGCAACAGAAACTACTCCAGACACATCATTGTTTGTGATAAACGCAGGTTTTTCACCAGATAAAATACATGAGTTTGTTCCGGCGTTAAAAGATGAAGTATTAACTATAACGAAATATATTAATGATGATGAAATCAATAGGGCTGTAAATCAATATGAAGCTGGATTAAAGATGTCAAACGAAAAATCATCAAATAGGGTTGGAAAAATGATTAGTAATTTAATGTTGTACGGGCGTATTATTAAGTCAGAAGAAATTATTGAAATTGTTAAAAGTATCACTAAACAAGATATAATGAATACCATGAATGAAATTTTATCTGGTAAACCAACATTAGCTGTCTACGGCGATGTTAAAGGAGATAACTCTGATATTCTCTTGAATGGTTTTAAATATGCTTAAAAAGAAAAAGTTTGCAATAATATTAAGTGGTTGTGGTGGAATGGACGGAACTGAGTGCCATGAAGCCATTAGTTTAATGATAGCAATAAAACAAGCTGGTGTAAACTATGTATGCTTTGCTGTTAATGATTATCAAAAACATGTTATTCATGCGATTGATAAAAGTTTTGAAAACACAATTGATAATGAAAAACGTAATATGCTTATTGAATCTCGGAGATTAAATCACGGAATTGTTTATGATATAAAAAAATTATCTGTAAATCAATTTGATGCATTAATTTTTCCAGGTGGGTATGGTACGGGTATAAGTTTGAGTAATTTTATAATTTGTTCAAATGGAGTTTGTAAGAAGAATATACATTATTCTGTTCGTAGCGAAATTAAGGAAATTATACGGCAATTCAATGAAGATGGAAAACCAATTTTTGCAGGATGTATGGCGCCAGTTTTGATAAATGGTTCATTAACTGGTGTTAAAATAATGATGGATGCTGGTGAATATACAAAAGATATTATTGAAAAACATAAAAATACATATAAAATCTGTAATTCAGGAGAGATATGTATTGATAAGAAAAATAAGATTATAACTGCACCATTTTATATGGCAAGAGAAACTGGTGTTGATATTATTTTTAACGAGAGTGTTAAAAGTATAAAAGAAATATTAAAGATGTGTGATTGAATTTAATTGTTTTTTTCTCCGAATGGATGATATTTTTTCATAGTTTCTTTCATCTTTTTTGTGTTGATTTTTGCATATATTGAAGTTGTGTTAATACTTGCATGTCCTAATAATTCTTGTATTTCTCTTATATCTAATCCTTTTTGCAAAAGATGTGTCGCGAACGAATGTCTCATTGTATGTGGAGATACTTTTAGTGGATCTATTCCGGCTTTTAAAGCTGTTTTTTTTATAATATTTTCTATTGTTCTTCTGTTAATATGTTGTTCCTTGCTATTTGAATAAAAAAGATATTTTTGTCCTTTTTTTATATTTGAATTTATATAAGTTTTCAATAAATTTAAAATATTTTTTTTCAATGGAACGATCCTTTCTTTTTGTCCTTTTCCTTTTATTGTAATAAATTTATAATCTTCATTTTCTTGTTCTATATTATTTTTTAATTCTTTAAATTGCACTGATTTTAATTGTAGTTCACATAATTCGCTAACTCTCATTCCGGTTGAATATAAAAGTTCCAATATTAATCGATCCCTCAACTGTTTATTGTCTTGTAGTTTATTATTCGCAGATAAAAGCTTTTCTACCTCTTCTGTTGTTAAAAACTTTGGTAATTTAAATTCTTTTTTTTGTCTTCTTTGCGATAACATTGGATTTTGTGTTAATATTTTTTGTCTTATTAAATATTTAAAAAATTGGTTTAGTGCGGAATATCTTCTCTGTAAAGTAGATTTACTAAATTGTTTTTTATCAAGTATGGAGTAATAATTTAATATTATTTGTTTATTTATTTGCTCTATGTTTTTGATTTTTTTATTCAGAAATAATCCAAATTCATGGATATCATTTTTGTAACTTTCTATTGTATTTTTTGAAAGTCCTTTCTCTAACATTATATAATCTAAAAAATCTGTAATTGCATCTATTATTTGCATAAATATTAATTTTTTTTTATTTTAATTATATTGTTTTTACCGCTGATTGTTAAATTCATGATTGTGCGTTTAAAATCGGTTTTTTTCGTTATTGAATTAATTATATTTTCTATTTGATATAATCTTGGTTTATAGTTTGAACAAGAAAGCTGAACTATGCATTTTGTTAAAATACTTTTTTTAAAATATTCGGATAATGATATAAATTTTTCTCTGTTTAAAATTATTTCATTGTTATTTTTTTTTAATATTTTTTTTTCTGTTTTTGTTATAATTAAATCTAATGTTTCTTTTACTTCTTGAAATGTTTTGATTGTTTGCAATATTCGTTTTGTGATTAAATTTTTATCTTCTATCTCATTTAACAGAAAACGTAATTTATTTCGTTTATATTTTAAATCAAAATTACTTTTATCTTCGCACCATTTAATTTTAAGATTTAGCAAATAATTTTTACAATCTTGTTTTGTTAGATCTATCATTGGACGTATAATACGTATATTATTTATTTTTTTTTCAAACGGCATACTACATAAACCATCTAATCCACTGCCACGTGCTAGATTTATTAAAAAAGTTTCAATTTGATCATCTGCGTGATGACCGATGCAAAGTATATTTATTTTTTTGTTTTTACATGTCTTTAAAAGAAGATTATATCTCGCGTTTCTGGCGTCTGCTTCAAGATTATTTTTATATTTACCATCCCAATTTTGAACTACGTATTTTATATTGAACTTTTTTAATATTTTTATTGTTTTAACAATTTCTTCATCTGCTTCTTTTCTTAAATGATGATTGACAAGTATAGCTAAAATATCTATACTAATATTTTTCAAAGCTAATGTTAAAGATAAACTGTCGCAACCACCAGATAATGCTACTGCTATTTTTTTATTGCAGTTATTTTTTTGTATTTTGTCATAAATATGTTGTTCAAATTCTTCATTTGTCATTATAGTAATTTTATTACACTTTTTTGTTTTTTTTAATTTTACTTATTTCACCACGCCATTCGGAAATTTTTTCATGATTTCCAGATAATAAAATATCAGGTGTTGATAGTCCATTCCATATACGAGGTAAGGTGTAATGATTGCACTCAATATTGTTATTATATGCTCCTGAAAATGTTTCATTTTTTATACTTTCTGGATTTCCTAATACACCATCTATTAGTCGGCAAGAAGCCTCTATTATTGACATACTAGCTGTTTCGCCTCCCATTAAAATATATTCTCCAACACATATTTGTCTCATTTTGAAATATTCTATTGCTCGTTGATCTATTCCTTCATATCTGTTGCATAGAAAAACAACTTCTTCGAGTTTAGATATGTCTTTTGCCATTTTTTGACAAAACTTTTCACCTCTTGGAGAAGGTAAAATTATCTGTTTATTTTTGTTATTTACAAAATCTTGTAGGTTAAAATTATCGATAAATGCTTTTTCAATTACGTCAGCTCTCATTATTAACCCATTACCGCCACCAGCAGGTCTATCATCTACTTTGCTATACCTTCCTATTCCATATTTTTTTATGTCTATAATTTTTAATTTAATAATGTTTTTTTCGATTGCTTTTTTTAGTAAGGAGCAAAAAGTTCCTGAAAAATATTCTGGAAAACAAGTAAAAATTGTTATATTCATAATAATGTTTATTACATTTCTTCGTAATCTTCATTCAAATCGTTATCTGTATTTGTGTTAATTACTTTATCATTTAATTCTTCAAAAATATATTTGAAAAATGGAACAGTAATTATGATGCCGTATTTTAATACTAATTCTTTATAAGCGCTCTTAATTGCTTCTTGTTTTGTTATATCTGGGTTTTGCATGTAAATATCATACAAAACTTCCATTATTGCTATCATTACTTTGCCAGTATATTGATCCATTGTGTACCAAGACAAGCAACTTTCGCGAATTCTTTTCACGACGTCTCTATCTCTTAATTTTGCCGCAAAACCACCTTCTTCATCTCCTGCTATTTTATCAACTATATCTTGATATGTCCTAGATCTACCTAATGGAACTATTGTGATAGACATGCTTTTTTCTGAAATACTTGCAGTTAGATTATTTGCAACGGAGGACAATTTTTTTTGCAATTTTAATAAAACACTTGGAAAAGCGTGTTTTTTATCACTTGCATCTGAATTTGGATAAAATGAAACTTGTCGTAATAAAATTCCATAAACTGCTAAAGTATCTTTACGTATTATACCGGAAAGCCTGTCATAACAACTGTCAATACTGTCTAATTTGTATGCGTTTTTAATGTATTGCATGAATGTTGTTTTGTTTTCTGGAATATTTTCCAACATAACAACTAATTCAACTATATATTGAATTTTTAATTGACATAAAAAATTTTCTATAAAATCTCCATTTATTGATTGATTTGCCGCTATAACTTCAATGGCGCATGAAGGATTTAGTGCAATCCAGTAGAAAAAAGCTTCTCCTATATCCGCTTTTTTGTTTATAAGTTTGTTTATTTTTTTTAAACTTTCTTTTTTATCATTTTCATAAAAATCTCTTATCATGTCTCTTAATTGATTAAAATTAATTTTAACTGGATCGTCTATTTTATCAATTTCCCAGTCTTTCTGTTTTAAAAAATTAAGCATTGCATTGTAATTTTCATAAATCAAATCAGAGTATTTAGGATCAAATTTCGATGTTACGAATAATTCAGAATATCTCGCTGACATTGTTGCATTAGTGCTTGGTCTTTTTCTCATGTTTTTGTAAATTTCTTTTGAAACTTCAAAATTATCTATTATAAACTTACGTAATGTTTTTGAAGGAGCAAATTGTATAAGACAAGCTAATACTTCGTATAAATCGGTTGTTTTAGTGCTCTTAGGATCTTGTTCAAAAAGTTCTTTATAAATATTGTTTAATTTAATCAAGACATCATTAAATTTTTTATCTCCATGGTTATTTATATAATAATCGCAAATAATATAACCACAATGAGCTGGAATTTTATTGCCAACATCAACTAGTTCTTTTAAAGAATCATATCCGACAGATTGTTCGTTTATGTTATTAATTGTATCTTTAAAGTCGTTGATAAAAACACTTATTTCTGATAAATCTTTGTCATTTAAACCGTAATATTTTTTATTTAATGAGTCAAATTTCTGTAGATCAAATGTAGGAAGAAAATCATTTGAATCTTTATTCAAAGCAGACATACGCGCATTCGTGTAGAACATTAAAAATAATATGCAAATATGATTTGTAAAAAAAAGAAAAGTTTAATTTATATAAAATTATTCTCTTTTTTAACAACGTTTTTACTTGATTTTTACTATATTTGATTAGATTTTTTTTTTGTGAAAAAGTGGTTATTTAGGACATTAATAGTTTTTTGTTTTTTAATGTCTGTTCCGTGTCAAAAAGCAAAAGCAGGAAATTGGATAAGTGCTATCACGGAAGTTTTTAGCTGGGGTCTCGGCGATGGTTTAATGAAGCATTGTAGTGAATATATTAAATGTGACGAATATGAAGATATAGGTTTAACAGATCAAATAACTGGCATGTTTTCAAGTAATAAAAAAAAATCAGCATGTTCAGCGAATAGTTTAGTAAAAAATGCAGCAAGAATTATTGGTACACTCACTATACCAGTACCTTTTTTTAACTATGGTGTCGGAAATTTAGTTGGAGAAGCAGCTCAATGTTTACAAACAATTATAATATCAGAAAGTGTAAAGAAAAAAGTTAATCAATATGAACTTTGTTATGGCGATAGATCAGAAGGGCATCCAATGCCTTTAACAGACAAGCAAATAGCGAAAATATTACCAAAGATGAATTTATGGCCGACTGTAGAAAATATAGTTGCTCAATATTCAAAATTATGCATTAAAAAAATTGGAGACGAGGATTCTTATAGATTTTATAGCGCAGGGGATTATTTTGATGGTATATTTGTAGATCAAGAAAAAGGTTATGCATATATTCTTTGTGCTAAATTTTTTGAAGCTTGTCCTTGTATATTCAATATGCAGGGAGGAAAATTTGACGATCCTGAATATGAAAGAGATGATAAGACAAATATGATAAAAATTAGACCAGATGGTTCTTTAATACATAAGAATGATACTGAGAAGGATAGAGCTCATGAAGAAGAATATAAATCTAAATATGCAAAACATTGTAGATTAATTAGATTTAAAGAAGTTTATGAACAACCAGACGATCTTGCTTCTATTTATAGCGATGCTTGTTTTGATTTACATGGAAATTCTAAAAGATTGGCTAATATTTCAGTAGGTATAGTTCAATGCGTAGAAGATACTGCAAGAAATATTTTTGAAAAACCAATATTATCTACAAGTCAGAATATAATTTCCGGACATAATTCGTATGAAACATATGTAAGTGATTATAGTTTTATTCAACAAAGATATAATAAAATTCAGAATTTATTACAAGGCAGGACAGAAACAACAATTAACAACAAAGATACTCCGAGATTTTTACAAAATGAAATATCTGGAATTTTGAAGCTTTTACAAGAGATATGGTTTTATGAAAATTCTACATCAACTATATCTTTTACTTGTAGTGGAAGTAGGGCTATTTATGGTGGTTATAGAACTGATATGCATAATAAGTATGTAGTTTTGCCTGCAAGGTATTCTACCGAAAATTGTTGTTCAAGCAATAAAGATGTGTATGATACTTGTTATAGCGATTTGTATGACGGTCCAGAAACAGATATACAGCCATTAATATCAAGACAGCAACAAAGCATAGATGTTTCCAGTATGTTTAAAGAAATAAATAAAGTTGATGTATTGATGAAACATATAAAAGACTTAGAAGTAAAAGCATCAAACGCTGAATCTGTAAAAGTTTCGATATCTGGAATTACATTAACTTTATTTGATATTTTTAGAGGTAAAATTAAAGTTATAGCAATAGTGGTGTTGGTGTTCTGGGTATTTCTGCTTGGATGGAAAATGATAAATGGTGACTATGGAAAGATTTCTACAAAAGAGTTTGGATTAATAGCTTTAAAAGTATTTTTATGCTATATGGTTGTTTTTAGCGATGTTGCTAAGAATTTAATATTTAATTTTGCAATTCAGACGTCTCAAGGTGTTGGAATGTTTTTTAATGATGTAATGTGGCAATTTAGAGGTCAAAATGATAATAAATATAACCGTGTATGTAATATGAAACAGGGTTCAATAAGCATGCCAAAAAAAATATATGGTGAAGTTATTGAAGCTAACAATGTTGCTGAAAAAAAATATGCATGCAATAGTTGGGAAAAAAAAGTTTGTAATATTTCAAATGGAATAACAAATTGTTTATGTTATGAATATAAAATGTCATGTCAAGAAGGTTTATCTTCGTTAGATTGTACAAAATATTATGAAGATTATGAAGGTAATGAAAATAAAAAATATTGTAAAACAGGTTTTTGTTTATCAAATGGTTCATACGATAAGGCAAATATTTACGAGACAGGTTCGTATAGACAAGCAGATGAATATATGACATATAAATTTGAATGTCCTTCTGATACAACTGATTATGGATGTGCTGAATATAAAACATATTTTGGTGATAAACAATGTATCAAAAGAATTTGTAAAAAATTTAAATTGTCATGTGATAAAAATCAAAAACTATCTTGTCAAGAATATAACGTATTACAGGATGGGAGTTATGGTTCTTGCGTTAAAGGTATTTGTGAGCAAGAAAAAACGACTTTTGTTCTCATGCCGCCAATGGAAAGACCATATAAAATAAAGTCTTATTTTTCGGTTAAAGACATGGAACATAGAATGACTTATCAACCATATTGTCATAAAAAAATAAACGATAGTTCTACTGATATTATTTATACGAATTCTGACCCGGAAGCAGAGGAAGTTTATTCTGCGATGGTTGGTTCAAATGTTTTTGTGTGTAAAAACAAAGAATATGAATTAGATGATGGCTTTAGAATAAGTGAATACATAAGACATGGAATAATTCCAAAGACAAAAGAAGGTATTTTAGTTTTTCAGTCATTATTGCCACAAAGTATGCAATCTTATAGTGATGATAAGAAAGTAGAGGAATTAATTAAAATGCCAGTGCCAACTGCGGTAGCAACTACTGATTCTTATGGACTAGTTAAAGAATATAATTTTATTGATGACGATAAGGCATCCATTGGTTTTCAAAGAGCAAAATATAGGACATATATAAGAAGTTTATTGTCTTATGTTAATAAAAATTCAGCATATCCTAAAATACAAGAATATGGTTATACCAGAGATTATTCGCATCTTTCTTTTTGGGATTCTATGGATTGTAAAATTATACAATTTATATCAATGCAAGGAATGGATGGTAGTTTTACAGAGGATATAAACGATGTAATTGCAGGCGCAACAAGTGGTGATGGTGGAAAGGCAGTATCTTCAGCCATGAATGGTATGTTGCAACTTTTGAAGTTTATGTTTATGAGTTTTCCATTTGGAATACTTATTTTTATATTGATGTTTGGTATAGGTGCAGCTTTGTTTATGCTTGTAGCAAGAGCGACACAGCAATATTGTATTTGTGTATTTCATCTTGTTTTGTTGGTTTATTTATCGCCGTTTATATTTTTATTGTGGTTATTTGATAAAACAAAAGATGCAATTGATTCATGGATTGATGATATGAAAAGCAATATATTTGGTGCTTGTATACCTTTTATATCTATAACTATGTTTTTGTATATCATAGATTGGCTGTTATTTGGTGATGCAAATAAGTATGCCTCAATGGGTTTATTTTTGCCTTCAGGCGAAATAAATGATAATTGTTATGAGGGAAATTTAAGCGATGCACCAATTGCTTGTTTAACGAAAAGGAGCTTAAAAACTTTCACATGGGTTGGTTTATTTGGGTTAAACCAAGGCGTTTCTCTTTATTCTTCAGATGCATTTAAAATGCTTGGTTATCTTGTTTTAAGGTGTTTGTTTGCAGCTGGCGTGATTATAGCTATGACTTCAATACTAGATAAGATGGAAGAAGCTATTTATGATATAATTGGTAGTAAGCCAACGATGGAAATTAAAGCAGGTTTTACAGATAGTGCAGAAAAATCTTTAAAAAGTGGTTTATTCTCTGGCGCAAAAGCTGGAAAATTTGCATTATCATCGACAGTAGGTAGTGTTGGTTTGGTTGGCAGGGTTGGTGTTGGCGCTGCTGAACTGCTTGGAAGCTTTTTACCCGACAGAACGCGAGAAAAAGTAAAAGAAAGATGGGAAAACTTTAAAGATACAACAACGAGTATTCCAAAGAAAACAAAAAGCCGATGGGAAAAAACAAAAAGATCGATTAGACACAAGTTTGACGAAACATTTAATACCAGTGAATGGCAACAACATCAACAGCGTCTTAATGATATAGAAAATAAGTATAATAGAATGGTTGAACAAAAGCAACAAATAAGAGATATGAAAATTCAACAAATTAACGATAAAGCCGCGCAACAACGGATAGATAATACTAATATTTTAAATTCATATGTTAATGATTTGAATGCGCAAAATATGTTTAATCAACAACAAATTGATTCATTGGCGAGACAAAAAGAAACTGAATTGACAAATCAAGTAAATAGGATTACGCAAGAAAATATAAATAAAGTAAATAGTGAGTTCGATAATGCTAAAAACGAACTAATACGTATAATGGATATGAATAAAAAGAATGAAAATGATAATTTTTAATGTATTTTTATGAGAAGTTTTGGAAAAAATAAAGTTTTTTTTTCAGCATTTGTGATATCTTTTGGCGTTTTTTTGTCAAGAATAACCGGTTTATTCAGAGATATTATATTTGCATCTTTTCTAGGAACAGGAATTGTAGCGGAAGCTTTTTATATTTCATTCAGACTTCCAAATACTTTTAGAAGAATTTTTGCCGAAGGAGCTTTTTCAAATGCTTTTGTTCCGATTTTTTCATCAAAAGTAAAAGAAAATCGTTTAGATGCTAATAGTTTTTCTTCAAAAGTGTTTGTTATTTTATTAGTATTTTTAACAGTATTAACTATATTTATGGAGATTTTTATGCCTAAAATTATAAGCATAATAAATCCAGGATTTTTATTAGATAAAGAGAAGTTTTCACTTGCTGTATTTTTATCAAGAATTACCTTTCCGTATATTATATTAATTAGCATTACTGCTTTTTTTGGTTCAATTTTAAATAGCATTAATTTGTTTTGGCCATTTTCAATTATATCTGTAATACTTAATGTAGTTTTAATATTTGGTTTAATTTTTGCAAGAAACATATTTTCAAATTCAGGTGAATGTTTAGCTTATTTTGCGATATTTGCAGGAGTTTTACAACTTATTTTTGTTGGCTTTTTTTGTATAAAAAATAAAGTATTTCCATCTTTTAAGACGAAAAATATAAATGAATACAATAAAAATGAAGATAAAGAAGATATTAAATTGCTTATAAAAAAATTTATACCTGCCGTTATTAGTAGTGGAATTTTACAAATTAATATTTTCATTGATGGAATTTTTGCTAGTTTTTTTTCAGGTGCAATTTCATATCTATACTATGCAGATAGAATAGGACAATTTCCATTAAGCATGATTGGTTATAGTTTAAGTGTAGCCATTCTTCCATCATTAAGTGTTGCTTTCAAAGAAGAAAAGTATTTTGAGATTTTAAGTTTACAAAAAAAGTCGTTAAACATTGCGATGTTTTTTTCAATTCCGGCAATGTTATTGATTTGTGAATTATCTAAAAATATAATTTTTTTTGTATACGAACGAGGTGTTTTTACAGATAAAGATACAATTATAGTTGCAAAAATGTTGTCCATTTATGCAATTTCAATTCCATTTAATGTAATGTTAAAAATATTTTTTTCTTGTTTCTATGCTCAAAAAGATACAAAAACACCAATGAAAATTAGTGTTTTTTCGTTATTATTTAATGTAATTTTAAATTTAATTATAATTAATTTTATAGGCATGTATTGTGTTGTTGTATCGACAACATTATCGTCTATTTTATCTTGCATTTTAGCTATTTTTTTATTAAAAAAGAATAATATATTTTTTCTAAAAATAAGAGATTTATTTTTTTCTTTAAAAGTTTTATTTATATCCATTTTAACGTGCTTAATTGCACTATTATTGCGTGATACAATTCAATTACTTTTATTACTGATTATTGTTGGTTGTTTTTACATGATTTGCTGTTTTTTAATTAAAATTTTATCAATCAATGATATTAAAAAAATCAATCTTTATTTCAAAAAATAAATATGGCGGAATGACAGGGATTCGAACCCTGGATGGCTATTAACCATACACCCTTTCCAGGGGTGCGCCTTAAACCACTCGGCCATCATTCCATGATAATTTATCATCTAATAATAAATTTTTAACATAAATTGCAAATTTTTTATTATTAAAATTATTATATAAAAGTTATAAACCAATAATTGCGATTATGAAATTTTATATTTTAAAGTTATTTTATTTTTTATTTTTATCGTCATATTTAAATTCAATTAATTTTTCTCCAGATTTAACATTGTCTCCAATTTTATGAAATATTTTAACAACATTTGCATCGCATTCCGCAAGAATTGAATTATCCATCTTCATGGCTTCAATTGATAACAAGTGTTGTCCGATACTTACATTTTCATCTTCATTAATTTTAATTTTAGTTATTTTTCCTGTTATAGGTGATGTTAAAAATTTAGGTTTATTGTTGTTTGATATTTCTGGCATATATTTTAGCAATTTATGCATATATTGTGTATATACTTTTACAGTTGCACTTAATCCAGCACATTGCATGACATGACCATTTGGAATTTTATAAAGTTTTATTGAAAAATTTTGAATTCCGTTTATTGAACTTCTAAAATACATATCGCCTCGCTGATATGAAAATTTAAGCTGTATTTCTTTACCGTTATACATTATTTTCAAAAAACCATTTTCTAATTCAATTATGTCTATAAAATAATCTTCATCATTGATACACACATATAATTTTGTTATATTACTATCGCGTGGTATATTGCATGTTTCATGAATACTAAATTCAAACTGTAAATCTTCTATGTATAGTGCAATTGCTGTTGCTATAAATGCTTTTTTAGTACTATCTGTTAATGGTAGCGAGTTGAAACCATTTGGATAGTGATTTTTTATAAATGAAGTAGATATATTTCCTTTTACGAAATCTTCTTGTCTCATTATGTTTTCTAAAAGGTTTATATTTGTGTCAATTCCGCCAATTTCATATTCTCCAAGAGCAGTTTTCATTGTCTCAATCGCTTCATTTCTTGTGCTACCATATGTAATTAATTTAGCCATCATTGAGTCGTAATATGGAGAAATTTCATCACCAAGTTCAAAGCCTGATTCAATTCTGACATTTTCTCTTACAGCTGGTTCAATATAATGTAGTATCATTCCATTTGATGGGATAAATCCTTTTGAAGGATTTTCGGCACAAACACGACATTCAATAGCATGTCCATTTAATTTAATATCTTTTTGTGTAAAAGGTAATTTTTTATCTTCTTCTATCTTTATCATTATTTCAACAAGATCAATGCCAACGACATATTCCGTGACTGGATGCTCAACCTGAAGTCGTGTATTCATTTCCAGGAAATAAAAATTTTTATTTTTATCCATTATAAATTCCAAAGTTCCAGCTGAATAATATTTACATTGTTTTACAAGACGTATAGCACAATCATACATTTTTTTTCGTGTGTTTTCATCTACAAATGAACTTGGGCATTCTTCAACTACTTTTTGATTAGAGCGTTGAATACTGCATTCGCGTTCTCCTAAACAAACTATATTTCCAAATTTATCTGCTACTATTTGTATTTCAATGTGTCTTGGGTTTTCTATGTATTTTTCGAGTAAAATATCATCATTTTTATATATAGTTTTGGCTTCATATTTTGCCGTCTCCAATTGTTCTTGTATATCTTTTTCATCATAAACAATACGTATTCCCTTTCCTCCTCCTCCAGCAACTGCTTTAAGCATAATTGGAAAACCAATCTTTTTTGCTTCTGCAATAGCTTGTTTGGCGTTTGTTATAAGTTCATTACAACCAGGTACCATTGGTACATTAGCTTTTGCTGCAATTTGTTTTGCTTTTAGTTTATCACTCATTGCGTCCATCGAGTAGCTTGATGGCCCTATAAATCTGATGTTTTCTTTTTCTAATTTTTTAACAAATTCAACATTTTCTGATAGAAAGCCATAACCTGGATGTATTGCATCAACTTTATATTTTTTTGCTATTGAGATTATTTTATCTGTATTTAGATATGTATCTTTGCCAAAAATTCCATCAAGAGGAACTGCTATATCTGCTTCACGAACAAATAATGCATTTTTATCTAAATCACAAAATACTGCCACTGTTTTTATGCCAAGCTTTTTTGCAGTTCGAATAATTCTCCTTGCTATTTCACTTCTATTTGCTATTAAAATAGTATTTATTTTTTTTTCATTCACAGTATGTATGTGAAAAACACTTTTTATAATTTGCAAGAATATCAAAACATGTAATTATTTATTCTCTTGACATTTTTTTACGTTCATTTGGATCAAGATATTTTTTTCTTAAACGTAATTTATCTGGAGTTACCTCTATAAGCTCATCATCCTGTATATATGATATCATTTGCTCTAATGTTAACTCTTTTGCTGGAACTAATTTTACAGCTTCATCGCTACCAGAAGCACGAACATTTGTCAGATGTTTTCCTTTTATTACATTCACAGGCAGATCATTTTCACGATTATGCTCACCTATAATCATTCCAACATAAACGTCATCTTGTGGTTTTATAAACATAACACCTCTTTCTTCAAGTTTCCATAAATCGTAAGCTGTTGCAACTCCATTTTCTGTTGAAATTAATACACCATTGCGATACTTTTGCAAATTTCCTTTGAATGGTTCATAACTATGGAATACACGATTAAATACGCCAGTTCCTTTGGTATCTGTCATGAATTCACTTTGATATCCCATTAGACAACGAGTTGGTACTAAAAATACTAGTCTTGTTCTATTTTCGCCGAATGGTTTCATATCTCTCATATCACCTTTTCGTTTTTTTAATTCTTGAATAATCGTTCCGCTAAATTCATTATCTACGTCTATTGTTACTTCCTCGATTGGTTCAAATTTATTACCTTTTCCATCATCATGAATAACAACCTTCGGTCTTGCGACTGATAATTCAAAACCTTCACGTCTCATTGTTTCTATCAAAACACCAAGTTGTAATTCTCCTCTGCCACCAACTTCATAACTGTCTTTTTCGGTTGAAGGCTTAATAGTTATTGCTATATTATTTTCAGCTTCTTTTTCCAACCGATCTTTAATCATATTTGAAGTTAATTTACTTCCACTTTTGCCTGCAAGAGGAGATGTATTTGGTCCAATTGTCATTGATATTGTTGGTGGATCTATTGGTGTCGATGGAACACATTCTGTAACATTTAAAGTACATAATGTATTTGAAACTGTTCCTATTGAGCAACCAGCAATAGTGACTATATTTCCAGCACAAGCTTCGTTGACTGTTTCTCTTGTTAAACCGACAAACTTTTGAATACGTGTTATTTTACATTTTTCTACAACATTATTGTTCAAGTCTAACACTTGAATCTGTTGATTTAATTTTGCAGTTCCACTGTAAATTTTTCCAGTTAATACGCGACCCAAAAAATTATCTTGTTCAAGCATTGTTGCTAAAAAGCGAAATTCACCGTCATTATATTTATCTTTTGGAGCTGGTACGAAACTTATAATTTTATCAAGTAAAGGTTTTAAATCACCACCACGTTTTTCAATATCTTCATTTGCCCAACCGTCACGTCCAGATGCATACAAAACTGGAAAGTCAAGTTGCTCATCCGTTGCTTCAAGAGCTATAAATAAATCAAAGATTTCCTCTAAAACTTCTTTTGCTCTTTGATCTGGCTTATCAATTTTATTTATAACAACTATTGGTCTCAATCCTTGTTTCAGTGCTTTTCCAAGAACAAATTTTGTTTGAGGCATCACTCCTTCTGAACTATCAACTAATAATAAGCAGCTATCAACCATGCATAAAACTCTTTCAACTTCACCACCAAAATCAGCATGTCCAGGTGTGTCTATTATATTTATTGTGTAGTCCTTATATTTTATAGACGTACATTTTGAAAAAATTGTTATACCACGTTCTTTTTCTATGGCATTATTATCCATAATTCTCTCATTTTCGAGTTGACTGTCTCGAAAATTATTGCTTTGTTTAAATATTGAATCAATTATAGTCGTCTTACCGTGATCGACGTGCGCTATAATAGCTATATTTCTTATATTATTAGAATAATCCATTTACGGATGATGTAAAAAATATTTTTTATTTTTCAAGATTTTTTTATCACAAATATTTATTTTTTTGATATGTATAGATGTTTACTATTAACTTGATATTTAATTTTTTAAAAATAAATGTAAGATATGTCAATATCTTTTACAAAGTTTTTACTAAAAAAAAAACAGCAAAAAAAAATAAAGTTTATATCTTTTTTAATCATTATTTTTGTTTTTGCACTTATATGTCTTGTTGCTCATGTCGCAAATGTGTTTATTTTAAAATCCGCAACAAAAGATGTTTTGGATAATTTTAGAAAAAATGATGTAAAAGTAGACTATCAAATACATAGTAATTTGTTTACTGGTGATGTTGTTGTAAAGAAATTAAATTTTCAAATTCAAAATGGACATGCTAGTTTTGGTTCTGTTCAGATAAAAAAAACATCTGGTTTTTTTGTTCCGTCTGAGATAAATGTAAAAATTAAAGATATAACAACAACTATTGCGCGCAGTGATAAAAATTACTTTATTAGCCAAACAGGGAACGAAGATGGTTTTTATGTAAATTTTAACTGGGGTTTTTTCAAAAAACCGTATTTTAGTGGTATGAAAAACTCATCACCAGCAAAATACTCTATAATGGATAATGAAAAAGTGGTTGGAAAGATAAATATAGATAATTTTATTGTAGTTATAAACGGTGATAAAAAAGAAACAAAATATAAAGGTTCTATGATATTTTATGACACCGTATTTCTTCCTTATGTTTTTTTACTTGATATACCTTTTTCTTGGGATGTTCATTTACAAGAGTTTAAAACACAAGATTATATAGGTCTTAATAAGGATAGTTTAGTTGATTTGACTAATGTCAAAATAAATAAGTTTTTTATGGATTTTGATTTTGCAAAATTGTTTGCAGTAGGTGAATTAAATTATATTCCAACGAGGTTAAATAACATAAATCTTAAAGTAGATATAGACAATGATAAAAAATTAATAGACAATATATTTAATGTTGCTTTGAGAAATAAAAGCGATTCAATGCGTCAACTAAAAAACTTTCATAATTCTATAAAAAAAATCATTCCAATTTTGAAGAAAAATAATGAAAATTCAACAAATAATCACTTACAGCTTGTTATTAAGAAAACAAATATAATGCCAGATTATAATATAAATGATATTGGTTTGGTTGAATTAATGTCTAGCGTTTCCGAGCTAACAAATCGTACCAATTAATAATTATGTCAGGTGTTGCAAAATTACTATTTTACTTTGTGATATTATTTTCATGTTTAACTGTTAATCGTGCTAATGCTATAAAAATTGTTGCAATTGTAAATGATGATATAGTTACAGATGTAGATGTTTATGATTTTGAACGAATTTTATGTAAACTTGATAAACGTTTTACTTGCGGTAGTCAAGACAGTCTTCAAGTTGCATTAATGACTTTGATTGATAGCATATTGAGATTAGAACATTTTAAACAGATGAAAATATTAGAAGATAAAAACATAAGAATTGGTTTTAATGAGTATAAAAATGGTGTTATTAAAAATATTCATAACAGTAATGCAAGAACATCAAAAATATTTGAGGATTATTTATTGTCTGAATATATATGGAATATTATGATGTCTTCTCAAGCTCAAACGATTAGGATACAAGACAATGAAATTGAGGAGTATAAAAAACATAATAATTTATTAAACAAGAGAAATGAAGAAATTAAATCATTAATTTTTAGAGAAAAAATGAATAATATAGCTCAATCTACGATGTCTGAGATAAAAAAATTTTATTTGGTAGAAATAAAAGGCCTATAGGAATAATTAATCTGTAATATTCTTGCATTTTACTTTTTTATTTAAAATAGTTATTTATGTTAAAAATAGCTTTAACTGGTGGTGTTTCTTCTGGAAAATCAACTGCATTAAAAATATTTAGAGACTTTGGTTGTGGGACTATCTCAAGCGATTTGATAATCAAAGAATTAATGACGCGAGATGATGTTTTGAAAAATAAATTAAAGACATTATTTAATTGTTTAGATGATAATGGCAATGTAGATAGTAAAAAACTTGGTAAAATTATATTTAATAGCGTTGAAGCGAGAAAAAAAATAGAAGCAATAACTCATCCACTTGTAAATATTGTACGTAAAGAGTTTTTTCGAAGTTGTGAAAATAAAGGCATCAAGTATGCTGTATGTGAAACACCGTTATTGTTTGAAAGAGGTTTGTCTCCTGAATTTGATTGCTCGATTTTAATGATTACTAGTTTAGATATACGAATAGATAGATTTATAGAATCTGGGAAAGGAGATCAAGAAAAATTTTTTCAAATTACTAAAAATCAGATGTTGGATGGAGAAAAAATTGATAAAGCTGATTATGTTATTAAAAATAACGGTTCAATAGAGCAATTAAAAGAAAAAATACAAAATATTATGTTTGATATTGTAAAAGAAAACAATCTTAATAAGAAAGTTAGTTGATAATGTCGTCGTCAATTGGAAAAATGTTTTCAATATGATGTGTGTTACTGCTGTTTGTAAAACAGATAAATTCGTCATATCTGATTGAGTAATTTTTATATTTTTCGTAATTTTCTGCAATAAATTCATTCCCAGCATTATAAATCCTACGCCATTGTCGTTTAGTTACAACTGTATCGTAATCGTATATTGTTTTTCTTCTTTTTACTTCGACGAATACAAGTAATTTTTTTTCTTTATTTTCTGCTATTAAATCAATTTCTCCAGAAGATGTTTTATACCTATGTTTTACAATTTCAAAACCACACTTTTTCATTTCATTTATTGCAATGTCTTCTCCTACAAGACCACTAATATAACGTTGTTTTTTATTATTTTTTTCCATTCATTCTCCACTGCTTACGATAACCATTGCAGGTCTTAAAAGTCTTCCATAAAGTTCGTATCCAGGACGTACAACTTTTACTATATTGCCTATCTCAAATTTACTTTGAACACGAGAAATTGCTTCATGCTTATTGTAATCAAAAGGAGTATTAATTTCTGGTTCAATTTTATTAATTTCAATTCTTTCGAACATTTTATTAAACTCGCTAATTGTCATTTTAATACCATCTATTAATGTATTATCTGTTTTTTCAGCATCGGTATTTTGTAATGCTGTTTGAAGAATATCATATATATTAACAGCATCGATTGCGAACTTTGTTATTGCAAATTTATTTGCACTTTCTATTTCAATTTTATTGCGCTTTTTACTATTTTCATATTCTGCCGCTAAGTATAATAATTTTCTTTCAAGATCGTCGTTTTTTTTCTTTAATTCATTTATCATTAATTGTTTTTCATCTAGTTCATTTTTGCTTTGTTCGATATTATTGTCTTTTTCTTCTTCGTTAATTTCATTGCTAGTTTTTTCATTACTTTCTTTTTTATCCATTTTATTTTCTATATCTTCTTTTTCATTACTGAAAGTAGGCATTTTTTTTTTAAAAGTCATATAAATATATATTAACCTATACATTAGTAGATAATTTTTTTTTATAAAATTCAAGTGTTATTCAGGTTAATATTATTCTGCTAATGTATGATTTAATAAAAACAAGGTATATTGGAAATAATTAAAAAAAAATTTGACATTTATATATTATTTTCCATAAAATACCATAATGTCCCAAATTTTGGGTTTTTTTGGTGAAATTCCAAAAAGTTGTTTTTTTTAAGAGGCTGAGAGATCGGTAGTTATTTTGTACTTTTGTCGGTAACGATTTAAGTTTGGCTCGTTTGGGCTAGTTGTTTTATATATGTTGTTGAATAAGGATGAGTAATGTCTTTCTTATTCAACGAGGTTTGGTTTTTGACTAAATTGATTTTATATGGGTGCATTGTTTTTATCGACATATAACAACAAAATTGATGCAAAAGGCAGGGTGTCTATGCCTGCAAATTTTCGTGATATCATAACAAAAGATAACGAGACTAATGTAATAATATATAAGTCGTTATCATCGTCAAAACCATGTCTTGAAGGTTGCACAAATGGACACATTGAAAAATTACAAGATGCAATTGGTAAATTTGATCCATTTTCAGAGGAAAAAGATGCATTTGAAACAGCAATTTTTTCAGATAGTGTATCATTGGATATAGATAAAGATGGTCGTATAAATATACCAAAGCAATACATACAATATGCTAAAATTAATAAAGTAGCACTTTTTGTTGGAAAAGGGAAAACATTTGAAATTTGGAATCCAGAAATATACGCAGAGTATTCTCAAAAGTGTCGTTCATTTGCAGTTAAAAATGCAACTTTAATTAAATGGTGAATAAATTAATTTTTTGTTTTTTTTAATTAAAATTCTATCAAACATTGCTTTTCCTTTGTATGTTGATAAATAATTTTTATTTTTAACGATTTCATACCCAAATTCAAGAATACCGTTTATAAGTGGAGCAGACGAAATAGCAGATTGTTTATCAAAATCTGTTGGGATGTAGCCATTATCAAAACATAAGATGCCGTTATCATCAACAAAATAATACTTTTCCGGAATATCTTTTAATGGTAAAAGTTTTTCCTTTGGATATTCTTTCCTTTCAAAAGGTAAATTTGTAAACCAAGCTCCTGTTGCTCTAACCGGTATTTTCTTTTTTGTTCTTCTATCTTTTAATTGTTGGAAGTTTTCAACTCTTTTATAAACTCTAATTTCTTTGTTTTTTATTTTGTTAATTAAATTTACATCTTTATTAACAATTTTAGTTTTTTTATAACTTTTTTTTAAGATAATACGTGAATTACTAATCACTAAAAACTTCTTATTACTATCTAAAAGAACTTCATAAAATTTACCGCATAACGACCAAGGGTGGTTAGTACAAACAATATCTGTAACTTTGTTCAAAATCTTAATGGAAAGTGGATGATAAAAACTACCATCAAAAAATTGTAAGTCTTCATCTGTTATATCTTCTTTTTCAAAACCAAGTGCGTTATAAAACTCATCATCAAAACCAGTATTTTTACTATAATATTTTATTTCCGCCGTTGTACCGTCTTTGCAATATACAATTCCGCAGGTATCTTGATTGAATAAATTAACTCTACTGTCAAAATGTAAACAAATTAGTTTTTTCAATTTTAATCTCTTAAAATTCTTCTTGAAATATAAAGCAAAAGCACTGCATTCTTCATCGTCATCACTTAAACAATCATCGCAATTACAAAAAATTACTTTATCTTCAAAATGTTTTGCGAAAGCATCACAAGTTTCTTCAACATCGCAATATCTTGTGTAATATTCATCGTGTTCGCTTTCTTTTGATTTGTTGTTGTCGTTCTGAATATCTCTTGCTTCTTTTCTTGCATCTTCCATTATAGTTCTATGTGTTTTCCCTTCCTTTTTCAAATTTCTCTTAAAAGCATAATATTCTTTTGGAACTCCTTTGTAATTATCTGTTGTGGCTGTATAATTACTATAACGCTTTGTTTTCTTCCTTCTCTCTCTCGAGACCTACTTCTTTAATTGTTTTTTGCCTTAACCAATGCAAATATTTTTGTTCTGTTAAGTTTGTCCAGGCATAAAGTTTTCTTGCGTTTCCCTCCTTGTCGCATTGATATTGTTTGAATGTTTTTTAAAATCACTTTCAATTTTTTTTCCTTCATTGTCGTTGCATTGAAAAAGATGAAGCAATTCTTTATTATCAAATTCTGATTTTAGTTGATCAGCTTGTTGTTTATATCTTTTACTGTAATTTTTTGTTGAACCTATGCGAACTATTGAGTTATCAATTTATTTTGATGTAAATAAAACACATATGTTTGATGACGTTTATTAATTATTTTTAAAGTTAATTATTAAAGTTTGCAATTTATATTTAAAGTATATGATAAGAATATATGACTTGTTATTACATGACAAAAGAAGCTTTTGATGAGCTGAATAATGAAATAGATAATTTAGAATATACAGTTTTACCAGCAGTTGTCAAAGAAGTTTCGACAGCAAGAGGCAATGGTGATTTGAGCGAAAATGCGGAATATCATGCTGCAAAAGATAAACAAAGATCGACTATGAAAAAGATTGGTTATTTAAAAGATTTTAAAGTTAATGCGACAGTTGTTGATTGTTCTAAATTATCATGTGAGACTGTAAAATTTGGTTTATTCGTGGAAATACTGGATTTAGATAACAATAAAAGTAAAAAAATTCGTTTAGTTGGGGACTACGAAGCAGATGTCGGAAATGGATTAATCTCGATAGATGCACCGTTAGGGAAAGCGTTGTTAAGCAAGAAAGTTGGAGATATTGTTGATTTTGAAACACAAAATAATGTTTTTTCATATAAAATACTAAAAATAACAAATAAGTAAATTGATTTAATGTTGCAATTTAAAAAAATTTATCAAAATCTTTTTGAATGTCGATTATGGTTGAATCAAATTTATCGACAAATATGTACAAAAAGAAAAGCAGAAGACATAAGTTTGTTTTTTCTCGCTTTATTTCAGGAACAATAGTATTTGGTGTTTTACATACATCATTAATTTGCTGTGTATTAATACAATATTTTAAAGATTCTGGAATGCTCCCATTTCAATTATCAATTATTATAGTGTCAAGACGTATACTTAGATTGTTTTGTGATACAATATTTGGATTAATTTTTGATAGATTTGGTGCAAAAATTGTTTTTATTCTTGGACGTTTTTTAAAACTTGTAAGTTATTTTATATTATTGCTATTTCCTACATTTGAAGGCTTTATACTGGCAATGCTACTTGATGGTGCTTCATATAGCTCTATTTATGGAAAAATAAGTTCATATATTTATAACAACTTATCTGTCAGAAAAAAAATAAAGCTTTTTCCAAGAGCAATGTCTATATATTATTTTTGCACAGATGTTTCGATTTCATTAATGACACTTACTTCTGGATTTTTACTAAAACTTTGGGGATATGATGTTGTGATATATATAAGTATTTTAACTAATATATTTTCATTGATTTTATTGATTAGGCTTATTCCAAGTGGCAAAACATTTAAAAGATATCAATCTAAAACTTTTAAGGATATATTTTTAACACTTAAAAACATAGTTGAACAAAAAAAAGAATTTTTGTACTTAATTGGTCTTTATGGAGTATTGTCTTTTTTAGCATGGCAATTTCATAGTATTTCAAGTTTAGTTTTATTAGATATGAAACTTTCAAGTTTTGATGTTGCTTTATATGGTTCTATCTTAAAAGCAGTTATGGCAATTGGAGCTTTGATGTCGATTATTTTTTTTTCAAAAGGTGCAAAGCTTTATAATTGTGTTTTAGTTCTTTTGTCTGTATGTTTACTTGGAGTTATTAGTGCTTTTTTTTATAACAAATATATATTTTATACATTTTGCTTGCTTGTTGTTTTATTTTATACGGTTATAGAAGTTAGTATTGAAAGAAGATTTGAATTTTATTCTGACAAAACAGTCAGAGGGACGGCGGTTTCAATTGCGATGACATTTTGCAGTTTGCTGTCCATAATATCAAATCTTATTGTTGGCTGTATTGCTCAAAAATATAGTTATAGAACAGCACTCATTGTTTTAATGTTGACAATAATGTTAATGATAATTTGTTTATCAACAAAGTTATTCTTTGATAAAAATCAAAAAGAAGTTCAAAAATGAAAGAGTTTAAACTTGGAAAATTTTTATTCAATACATTTATTTGTTCTGCATTACATACATCTTTAATAAGTTGTATTCTCATACCTTTTTTTAAATCTTTATCAATGCTTCCAATTCAAATATCTATTTTGGTAACCGTAAAGCGTTTGGTTAGATTGGTTGGTGATACAATATTTGGGTTAATTTTTGATCGTTTTGGCGCTAAGATGGTATTTTTACTAGGAAGGTTTATGAAACTTATAAGTTATTTTATACTTTTTTTAGATCAAAGTTTTTTAACATTATGTATTGCGATGATTATTTATGGTCTGTCGGAAGGCACTATACAGGGCAAAGTAAGCTCTTTTATATATAATAACTTAAAGGCTAATGACAAATTGTCATCTTTTTCACGCGCGATGTCTATGTATTATCTAGTTATTGATATTCATATAGCAGTAATGTCTTTTCTTGCCGGTATCTTGTTGAAGATTTATGGGTATAATTTAGTTATATACGTTAGTATCGCTATAAATATTTTTTCAATATGGCTTTTGATAAAACTTATACCAAATAATAAAAAAGACGATATAAATAGCTTTCAGGCTAAATCAATAAATGATATTTTTATTAAGTTAAAGGAAGTTATTTCAAAAAATCACTTATTTTTATATTTAATAGTAATGTATGGTGTTTTAGTGTTTTTTGCATGGCAGTTTGGTTCTGTAGCAAGTATGATTTTACTGGATATGGGAATGGATGGAACAGGAGTTGCAACTCTTGGCTCTGTTGTCAAAATATGCATGGCAATAGGAACTTTAATTCCTGTATTTTTTTATAAAAACTCATTATCACTAAAAGCAGTTATGACAAATTTGTTTATACTTATATTTGTTGGCGTAGTGAGTGCAACATTGTATAACATATATTTATTTTGTGCTTTTATGCTTTTTGTAGATTTAAGTTATGTTATTTTGGAAGTTTCTCTTGAAAAAAACTTAGAACACTTTTCGGACAAAACAGTTAGAGGAACGGCTATATCGCTTGCTATAACATTCAGTAATGCTATCGCAGTTATTGCTAATTTACTTGTTGGCATTATTGCACAATATGTAAATTATAGGTTTGCGTTATGTATAATTTTATATACAATGTTTTTTGTTTGCTTTTTTGCGCTTATAAAAATTAAAAAATACAAACTTTAAAAAACCGCGTAAGTATTAATACCAAAATACAAATTTGTGAGGTTTAATACCTACGCTTAAAATAGCTTGTTATATTCGACCTGTTAAAATAAATATAACATTATAAATAACCATGTTTTATACATCCATTTTTCATGAGACATATAATTTGTTACTTATGAATTATTATTGCATTTTTCTTTTTTATGTCAAAAAAATATGTAAATTTAGTTGCTTGCAAATAAAAAAATCATATTTATGATAACCCGTATTTGTGTTGTTAGATGGGGCAAGTTATAGATTTTGGTGGAAAACCAGTAAGGAAAACAGTAGCAGCTTTAAGTGAGGCAGACTTGATTAAATTATTGCCGAAATTAAGGATTTTAAAAGGAGAAGATATAGTTATTCATATCGGTGAAAAGGTTTTAGAAAATAACGATTTATTGACAAAACTATTACGAGAAGTTGTTACTTTAAAATGCATGGAAGCGACTGTTTTGTTAATTCCTGATACAGATATTATCGTTTCTTCTTTTTGCGACGAACATTTAAATATTAATAATCCGTTTAAAGAGAGTAATTTTGTAAACGCCGCTGATCAAATTGATGTCTTTGACGTTATTTTTAAGAGAGATGTGATAAGTAAAATTTCAAATATTTTAAAAAGTTTTAATTCAATGTCTCTTGGTATTTCAGGTCATAGTTTAGATATAGTTTTTCCAGATGAGCTTGTTAATAATGGTTTATCTGTGTTTGATAGACAACGATACGATGTTGGTGAAAAAACAAGTGATAAAAAGAATAAGAAATATTCAATTGATATGCTTGATGAGTTATTAAAGACAGACATTATACCAATAATTGCGCCAACTTTTAAAGATAGAATCGGAAAAACATATATATTTGAAAGTTATTTGTTTGGTGCATATTTATCGAGCTATTTGTCTTCATTAAAATATGTTGAGGTTTATACAGATAAACAGAATATTCCAACTAATTGTATTTATGGAGTTGAGAGATTTATGAAAATTGTTAAATCAAGCTGTTTTTCGGATGAAGATTTGCAAATTATAAATGCAGGGATGGTTGCAATACAAAAAGGAGTCCAAGGAGTTCACGTGGTAGACATTGATCATATCAGTTTATTGGAGGAATTTTGCCGTAAAACATTTAGTGGTTTGTTTTTATACGATGATACATTAAATCAAATTTAATTATATGACTACAGACGATTTTGTAGCAATTTGGACGTTTTTATTTATTATTTTTTTACTTTTGTTTATTTTCTTTTATAAATAGTTGTTAAACTTTATAATTAACTATTTTTAATTTATTTTTGATTTATTTTTTAACTTATAGTTAAATTTATATTGACTTTTATTTTTTAATATTCAACTGTAAGTTGAATTATATATGGCAAACGTTAATGATGATAATTTTATTTTTTCACACGATGACGACGATTGTTGTGAGGAAAATTTATTTAATATAGAAAAAACAATACAGAAAAAGCAAGAGGAGTTCTTGAAAGAAATGGCGATTGAGATTTTGAAAAAATCTGAAATTAGAGGCAGTACAGATAAAATCACAAGAGAATTGGTGAGGATTTATAATATGTTAAAAACTCAGTTAATTTCTCCTAAAATGAAGCAAATTCCAGAACAAACTGTATTTGATGATTATATAATTTGTTTAGAAGATGGGTTAAAAATGAAAATGTTAAAAAGACATTTGAGAGTTAAATATAATATGTCATTTCAGGATTATAAGCAAAAATGGCATCTTCCAATAGACTATCCATGTGTTTGTAAAAAATATTCATCTTGTAGAGCAAATATTGCTAGAAAGAGAAGAAGAAGCCTAAAAAAAGCTGCCTAAAAAATTTTAGAGAAAACAAAATTGAAAATAAAATATAAATTAATAAAATAATGATTAGATGATTGGAAATACTTTTATATTATTGTTTGATTATTTAGTTTCAACACGTATAGGAAATATAGTAGCTGTTTTCTTAGGTGTATTAATATTTTATTGTATATTTAGATTAGTAGTTAAATTAATAGATTATTTAGTTTTTAAGAGGCTTGTTAATATTATTTTAGATACAATATATGATGAAGAGAATGAAGATTATGAACAATTGCCAGTTTTTAGTCACGAAGATGAAAGAGGGTATAAAAAAGATCAAAAACATGATAAAATTCATGAAGCAGAAAGGTTTAGAGATATGGAAAATAAATTTAAAGGAAAGGCGAATTTTCGAGGTAAAAAACAAATAGTTGGCGTTTCTAAACCACTGGGTAGGTGGACTGCCGGCGTAATGAAACAATGGATTAAGAAAAATCAAAATATTGATATGGATTTGATTAATGATTTAGGATATTTTCGTGCATCTGTAATGAACGAAAAAAAGTCGCAAGGAGTTGATATCAATAGATAATTTTATATAAACCTAACCGGCAATTCATATGATTTTATATCAATTATTTGTTTTAATAAAGAATTATTTTGTTTAATAATTTGTTCATTAGGCACTTCGCAACTATTAATATTTCTTTTTATAAAAAACATAATTATTTGTTCTAATAAACTTATTTTTAATATCCTTGAAAGATTATTATATTTTGTGTCTATTTGTTTACTAAATTTATTTAGTAAATTTGCAATTTCTTGGTTATTTGTAATTGAATTTATACTTTTTGTGATATCCAATTCATGTAATTTATTTGCAAAGTTTATTGAATTACCTGATATGTTTGCATAGAACTTTATATCTTCTTTGCTCCAGTCTGGATGTAATTGTTGTAAAATGCTCATGCATTCCTCACTTGATAAACTAAGTTTTATCTTGTTGCATCTTGAATAAATTGTATCCAATAGACGTGTTGTCTGATGATCTATAATTAAAAAAAAAGTATTTTTAAAAGGCTCTTCTAGAGTTTTTAAAAGCGTATTTAAACCATTAAAATTAATAGAATTAATATCATCTATTATGACAAATTTATTTCCATATGTAGATTTTAGATTTATTTTATTTAACATTTCTCTTACTTGATCTATTTTTATTTCATTTTCACCTTCTTGAATGTTTAAAAAAAATACATCTGGATGTATATTTTTTTCCAAAAGATTGATGTGCATTTTTATTAAATTTTCATCATTGTTTTGTTTTTTACATTCGTCGATTATCATATTTGATACAAGCCAATATGCAAATGTTGCTTTTCCTATACCATAATTTCCGCTAAGCATTATTGCATGATGCAATGTTTTTTTATTAAATTGATATAAAAGTTTTTCTTTTATTTCTGAAAATGATTTAATTTCCTTTAACTCTTGTGATTTTTTATAGTTATCAACTATATTTTCGTTGTTATTTTTCTGATTTATTATTTTATCAGTTTTAAAACTTTTACTTTTCTTTATATTTTTATTTGTTTGTGTAGGAGTATCAAAAAGTTCCATATGTATAAGAAGAAATGCAATAAAATTATTTCTTTAGTTGTTGTTTGTTTTTTTCTTCGTATTTTTCAACTATTACGTCTTTAAAAATACGAATAATAGTATCATTGTTTAATTTTACAAAAATGTATTCTTTTTCGTCGGGTATGTCTGCTACTTCACATATAATTCCAGACGTTAAAACAAGCATATCTCCTATCTTCATTTCTTCGAGCATTTTTCTCTGTTGTTGTGCTTTTTTTTGTTGTGGTTTTATTAAAATAAAATAAAACAAAACAAATAATATTGCCAGCGGAAATAATGATATAAAACTAGATTGTTCCATAATTGGAGATTTAAACTGAAGGTGAATAATCTTAAATTAATAAATTGCAAATGAATTATTTATTTTCTATTTTTTGAAAATTATTTTAAAAATGGTATTATATTTATGTGATGTAATATGGGTTTTAGACTTGATGACTTATACGATAAACATAACAATGCAACAAATGACATCAATAATCTAAACAACATGCACACTGATAATAATTATAATGATATATTTTTAGGAGATGAGACGTTGGTTAGCTATAACTTTGCTCTTATTAATGATGAACTAAAAATGGCTAAAAGTAAAGGTAATGGAAGTTTAGACGAAACATCTGGAGTTTCGATGTATCAAATGGATATTGGTCTTAAAAATTTTACTTTTGAATGTACTAATATAAATAATGACACAAATAAAACATTACATAATTTTTCTCCAAGAAATCAATTATTATTAATGAAATTTACTCGTAATAATAGCAAAGACTTAATGTCAATGGATGAAATAAAACAATACATAGATATAAAGGATTGTAATATTGTTTTTTTACAAAAAGTAGATTCTGAGATGATTTATAAAATAACAAAATCACTAAATAATGAGTTTTATTTTATTGTAAATTCACAAGATAATGTAATTCCTTTATTACCTTATCAAGCTGAGTCGATATTTAAAAGAGGACAAGACTTTTCACTTAATTCAAACATGCATATAGGATATATTTCTGACGATAAAAATAATAAACAAAAATCAAATGCTTTTCAAGTAGCTTTTTATAATTGGTTTTGCCGAAACGTTCATCACATGCATCCTTACGCATATAGTGATATGGTTATAGATAAAGAAGTTAAAAATTATAGTTTTAAAAAGATAGAAAATGGACACGAAATAACTGTTAAAACTCAGTTTTCAAATGAATTGACAGATAAAGCAATTTCATTAAATACAGTTGGGCAACTTAAAGATTTTGCATTAAAATGTCATAAGGCTCGTTTTTCTGCGCTAAATAATAACGAAGAATATGTTTTTGCGATGCCGTTTCCGCTGTATAGTAAAAATCATATGCTATCATTAGTTCTTGTATTTAAACCAGATGGTAAAGTAAATGCTACTATAATAAATGCTAATGGATATAAAGATGCTAAATATAGATATGCGATTCCAATTGGAAGTATTTTACAAAAGGTTTTTGAAAGGTTTTCGCCAGATATTGGTGAAAATATAAATTATTTTTTTCATGAAAATAGCTCACAATATGATGGTACATGTATGACACATGCAGACTATATAACAAAACGACTTGTTAAAGATCGTAATATTGAATTTGATGGAAGTGGTGTACATCCAATAAAAATTTGGGAAAAAGCATATATACGCGGATTTGCTACAACTTTATATCAACACGCAAAAGAACAGAAAGCTTTTATACAGAACCAAGAAAAAATAAAATATTTAACGAGTAGTTGCATTGATAAAAATTGCGATGTTAATTATAAAATAAACACTGATAAATTTTCAAGAGATTTTAATGCGCTAAAAAAGAATAAACAAGAAAGTTATTATAATGATAAACAAAAACGTTATAGTAATAATCGTCGTAACTTGATAAGAAAAAAAAATATAAGAGATTTTTATTAAAAATAATCAATCTTTGTCTAAAACTATATATAAATTATTGTGAATAATATTTATATTAATTAACTTATGTGTCAATGATAGATAAAAAAGTTGTTGTTATTACTGGTGGCGTAAGAGGTATAGGAAAAGCTGCGTCTATTATGTTTGCAGACAATGGATATTTTGTTATTGCAACGACAAGGAATGGCAATAAAAAAAAAGATATTGAAGAAATGTTTAATAGAAATCATAATGCAAATGTTGTTGTTGAAGAACTTAATGTAAACAAGGAAGAGAATGTAGAAAATTTTGTCAAAAATATATATTCAAAATACGGTAGAATTGATTGTTTTGTTAATAATGCCGGAATAATGATTGACAATATGCCTTTACATGAGACTTCTTATGGAGGTTTTGAAAAAATTATTCAAACTGATGTTTTTGGTGTTTATTTTTGCATGAAACATGTTATAACCGAGATGTTAAAGCAAGGACACGGTTCTATTGTTAATGTTGCTTCTGTTGCTGGTTTAGTTGGTTCATATAATTCATCTCTTTATAGCGCTGCAAAACATGCGGTTATTGGATTAACAAAATGTGGGGCACTAGATTATGCAACAAAAAACATTCGTATTAATGCGGTTGCACCAGGATGTATTAAAACTGAGATATTTGAAGATGCTTTTAATAAAGGGATTTATTCTGAAAAAGATCTTGCATCGAAGCATCCAATGAAAAGATTTGGTACTCCAGATGAAGTAGCAAGATCAATTTTTTTTCTAGCGAATGATGATAATAGTTTTACAACAGGAACGGTTCTTGTTGTTGATGGTGGTTACACTTCAGTTTAGTTTAAAAATATAATTGATTTCTTTGATTATTAATTGTTTCGTTTTTTATTCTTTTTTGTTTTTTTTGATATTTTTCTTTATATTTGTTTAATTTATTTGCATAAGATTGACCATATATAACAGCACCAATAACTGTTAGTATCAGTAGTAAAATAAAAAGACAGACGTTAAATACCGGTTTTTCTTGGACATTGACTTCTTTTTTATCGTCGATGTTATCTGTTTGTTGTTCAGGTGTGTCTGTATCTTGCTCTAAACCATCGAATTTTTCATTAACATTAATATGTCTTTTTGTTTTTTCATTCTCGATGGTCTTACCATCGATATCTTGTGTTTTATTTTCAATAGTTTTTTTATCTAACTGATTATTGCTTTTTTTAAATATTCTAATCTTCTTTTGTCTCATTTTTGGTCGTTCTTGTCTATTTTGATTTCTGTCTAATTGTTCTTCATTGATAAAATTATCTTCATCTTGTGTATGTTTTTCAATTTCAGACTTCTCTTCTTTCTTGCTATCATCATTGCTATTGTCCATTATATCATGAGTTTCTTGGTCGAGTCTGTCTTGTAATTCTTGTATTTTCATTTGTCGTTCGTTTATTAGTTCTTCTTGCTTGTTTTCTCCGGCAGGCCATAAACCGTTTTCAATAAAATTTTTAAACTGTGAAAAATTAACTTGTTTGTCGCCAACGTAATTATCATATAAAACATAGGTTACCTCTTCATTAACGCTTCTTTTTATTTCTGCAATTTTTATGTTATTATCATCGGTAATAGTTATTTTTTTAAAATTCCGATTGTTTATTTGATTATAGTTATACCATTGGTCATCTTTGTTATCTAATGTTTCTATGATGATACGATAGCCTTGTTTAAATTTAACTTTTGTGTCGGTTTCATCATCTGCATTGTATACAGTTACATCAGAGTCTTTGCCTAATTGTAGTTCTCCTTTTGTTAGTTTGCCTTCACATGCAATGGCGTTTTTATATATATCATATGTTTTTCTATCATTATCATGAAATTTAAATACAACTCCTTCTTTCTCAAGTTGTGCATGATTTCTTTCTATGTATCCTACCCACATAGCATTATCATCTTCCTGAAAATAATAGCCAAAAAACCCAGAATTATTTGTATTAAATTCCTTTTTTTGAGTTGCAAGATAAACATATGCTAAAGTATAAGTACTTTTATCGTCATCATTTTCAGAATTTACTTCTTTTTTAAAATTCATTTTTGATTTTATATATCTTAACAAATTGGTATCGTTTTCTTTAGTGAAGTTGTGTTGTATTAATTGTTGACTAATATAATTTTGAAATACTGATGTTTCATCATAAGTTTCTACAGTCTTAATAGTATCTGAATTATCATCAATAAACTTTAACAGATCGAAATTTCCTTTTACTTCTTTTAATGCCGTTATACTACAAGAAACGCCTTCTGGCGTCTGTACACTTATTTGTATTTGATTGCCAAGCCTGTCTTCTTCTATCTTGCAGGGTTTAATATCATGGTTTGTGCAGGAAAAATCTTCCAAAAAGAAATTACATGAAGCCATAAATATTTCATCTATACCTTGATATTCTATTCTACAAATATTTCCTTCATCATTGTTATTTTGTTCTTGTATTATTTTAAATAAGGAATCATTTTCTTCGTAAAGATCGCTATTTTTTACTTTTATAGTTGCCGATGTGATTTTTTTTGGATTAAAATTTGGTATTTTTTCTTGTATAAATGTAAAAACATCATTATTATTGAGGTATTTATTAGCTAGTACTCCATAGTTAATTCTATCTAACGTATCTATGTTTGTGTTGAGTGTGCCGTCTGTTGTTGTCAACAACATTACTACATCGAACATGCATTTTTTTTTGTCATATTTTTCTTTTGAAAATGAATAGTTTTTTTCGTTTTTTTTACTTTCAGCTTTCAAACAATACATGTAAATATCGTCATTTCTTTTTTCTATTTTGTAGTATTCTGTTAATGGCGTCATAGCTTCTTGTTTTGTTATTTCAAAGTTAATATAATTGTGACCATTCTCATTCGACATATGTGCTGTTTTAGGATCATTAATCCAAGATTGGCAAGTGATAGAAGAGTCTTGACTGACTGAAAATAATGCTTCTTCTTTTCCATTAAAAACAAAATAAATTAGAATACCTGGTACATCCACTTTGAGTGTGCCGTTTGTAAATATATTATTTGAAACAATGTTTTGTTTATAAAATTTATCGTGGTTTTCAGTCAAAATGTTTTTTTTCCCGTTTATGTCTTGTATTCTTACAATTTGTTGAATTTCATTTATATCTTTAACTTTTCCATAAAGCTCATTATCTGCTTCTTCCGGGACAGATTCTGTTTTATTAAAAATAAACAATACTTGTTTAGAACGATCTACCATGTTTGCTTCTTGGTTCAATGATAATAATTTTATATTCACTTGTTGTTTTGCTGCTGCGTTGATATATTCAGATGTCCAAAATAATATTGGTTTATATTCTGCTCGATTTTTGCCGTGTGTTATTTTATTAAGATTTACTGAATTGATGTCAATTTTTTGATCAGCCGTGAGTGATAATGCATGTAATATATGTGCGCATTGAAAGTTGCCAAAAAATCCAAATCCATTAAAACATAGTTTTATATTTTTTTTACTTTTGTCTTTTGACCGTAAAATATTTTTTAATATTTCTATTGTATGATTGGTGCTATTGTTTATATGCTTCCAACTATTTACATTATTATCATAAACACGTACATTATCTTTTGTATAAATATTATATCCATCATAGGCCACACTTATCATAGGCATAATATACATCGTATTGTCATCATATTCATGCTCAGAAACTGTCCCGCTGTGCAATCTTCCATTTGGTTGCTTAAGTTGTTCACAACGTGGTATTATTTTATTTGCAATAAAACTACTAAATTGTGCTTTTTGTGTTGAATAACCCTCATCATTTACATCTAATGGTGGTCCAATATATTCTAATCTATCTTCTGGTTCATTAATTAATACTTCTATGTTTAACCGTTGATCTTCATTTTCCTTAAAAAACTTAGATAGTATATTTTTTTTTTTATTGTTGTTGGTTTCAATTTCATCACCAGAAAACAATTCATAAACTTCATTTATATTACTTTTGTCAACGAATATGACTCTGCCTTTAAAACACACTAATACTGCGTCTTCTTGCAGTATTCCTCCTACCAGCTCTGTTATGTTTTGTCTTGCAGCTTCAATAAATTTATCTATAGGACAAGATACTTTATCAACAAAAAGGCATTTAATAGTTTGATCTGTTTTAAAACATTTTTTTAAATCTCTTGAAGCGAATGTTTCTTTAATATTATCTTCTATTTTATCTTCTATTTTGAAAGTATTGTTTAGGTTATCGTTATTTATATTGTTTAGGTTTTCGTTATTTGCTTTATTTTTTTTACGCGAAAAAGATTTATTGAGTTGTATTTCAGGTTTTTCTCGCATTAACGCTTGTCTTATGTTTTCAAAGTTGTTTTGATTATCATCATTATTGCTATCATTATTGCTATCATTAATATTGTTATCATTAACCTCAGCTACATACTCTCGGCCAAGTTCGTCATGATGAATAATATTATTATTGTTTTGTGGCCGATTATTCTCTTGTTGAGCATGATCTTGTTCCTCTTGTTGTGGTACATTATTAATATTATTTTCATCTTCATCATTATTAATATCATTTTCATTTTCATTTCTATTAATATTATTTTCATTTTCATCTCTATTAATATTATTTTCATCTCTAACCTCAGGTTCATTATTATCGTTTTGTATTTCGTTCATGTATTGTTCGACTGCATTTTCGTTAATATCTGCTTCATTATCATTATTAACTTTTTTGTAAGTAATGTTGCCATCTTGTTTATATGTTACTGATAATATCCTTTTTTCGTTGCGAAAAATGTTTACTGTCGTCCCTTTTGTATCCTTTACTTTTCTAAAGTCAGACCATTGATAAAATTTTGGATCAAGATCCTTTGTTGGGTCTTGGATTTCTTCTTGCTGTTGATTTTGTTGTTGATTTTGATTTCGTGCTCTATATCGTTCTTCTATGCGATTACAGTAATTATTTTCTCTTTGCAATTGTAACTCATATTCTGGGTTATTAACGACAACTTTATCGTTTTTTTTGAGTTTTAGTTGTTTTTTGTCAAATAATGTTATTTCACAATCTTGTCCCAGTATTAAATCACCATTAGCTATTTGTCCGTCTGCATCTGATTTACATTTTTCATATATATCAAATATTTCTTTGTCTTCATCATAAAATTTATAAATTTTTCCATCTAACAGTCCATACAGTCTGTTAGTATGAAATGCCCCAATAAAAAAAATATTTTTTTCATTGTTAAAATTCCATCCAATAAGTTCGTCTCCGGCAGCATTTGTATAGGTGGCAGTAATGATATTTTCTTTCTTTTTTTCGTTTGTTGCTAATGCTAAGTTTTGTGTTAAGAAGTTTTTCTTGTTGAAGAAAATATATTCTTCAAAACTTTCTAAGAATAAGTCTTTTATGTATTTCATGACTCGTTCATCCGTACGTTTGTATAAATCTTTTTTTTCATTTATTTCCATTCTATTTTTAAATAGATCAGTTAACAACTTTTTTTCTCTTTGGGCTAATTTTTTAAAATTTAAATTTTTTTTATTTTTGATATCTTTAATTGGTTTTATAGTAATAGTTATGTTATGATGGTCGCTGTTTTTTTCTGTAAATAAAGTTGCACAATTAAGTGTTACTGCTATTTGCTCGCCATAACGCGAAATCTTAATACCGTTGTAATTAATAATGTTATTCAAACATGTGTAGGAACTCGTATCTATAAGCACTTTGTCGGTAAATACACACATTTCAGTGTTTATTACAACACATGTTTCGAGTTCATCAATATTTCCATTCTCGTTAATGTTGTTAACTTTTTTAAAATGTTTGAAAAAATGTTTTTCAAAAAAAATTTGATTTTGTTCTTTGTTGAAAAAAGTTAAATCTTTAATCTTTTTTACCGTTAAGAAAAAATTATGTTTGTTTTTATAGTCAATGTTATTTTCTTCCAAAAATTTAATTGAAAAATCATCATTATAAAAATCTTCTTTAAGAAGCGGAATATTAACCATATTAGGAAGCACCTGGATTTCTGAATTTTGCAATTCTCTACCAAACAGCGAAATAGTTTTTAATTTAAACTCACATTTTTTGCAATCGAAGACACTTTTATATAATGCATCATAAGCATATTCATCTTCAATATAGTTGTCGTCTTGTCTCATTGGCTCTAGTGAATATTTATAAATTTTATTATCGTGTTCTATATATCTGTATTTTTTTATTGCATTATCTTCCATTTTTATTTCAAATTCAACTTTGTCACCCATTGATATAAGTCTGCAGTAGACATTATTGTATGTTAAATTTTTACTTGTGATTTTTTCACCTTGTTTAAGAAAAATTACATCTGTTACACCGTTAATATCTATTATTATTGGTTCTTTTGATTGTTTGCACGTATAATTGTCTATAAATAAATATTGATTTTCATAATGATTAAGGTTAAGTTTGTCTGTAAAATCTTTCTCATTATTACCAATTTTCTGAAAAAGATGTTCAATTCCATTTATTTCTATTAATTGTTTGACTAAATCTTCTGCGTTGCTTTGATAGTGTAAGAGATCATATTTTTTACCTTTTTTATAAGTGACACAGACATTGTTTACTTTCACTTTTTCTGTTATTTTTTGTATGGTATTTTTGATATCTTTATTTGTTTGAGATTTTGGAAGCATTTGAGGTCCTGGGTTTTCGAGTATTATATTATCTATTTTGTTAATCCATGTAACATTAAATATTAGGTTTTTAAGTGCCTCCACGCTTGCAAAATTGCCATAGCTATAGCCTCTACAACATATTTTTATGTTGTCCTTAGATTCTTTTCCAGACATTATTTTTTTTATTACAGCAGATATTGCTGTTCCCGCTCTGTCCATTCTGTCTTTTATATCATCAACGGTGGCATACTTGCTAAATTTACCATTGTATATATTTGATGGGAAAAAATATATTGTATTTGTTTCGATACTATGTGAGCATTGTCTTGCATCTTGTTCGTGCTCTGTGTGAGTATTCATATATATTGTTGTAAATTGTGCATTCATCTGACCCATATGATAATCTGTACCAGGTACAAATATTTCAACTCTCAATGGGTTTTCATTATTTATGTCTAGGTTGTCTCGTATTATAAAATCTTTTTTATCAGTTTCTGTATCATTTGTATATCTAATCATGCCAGGATCATTTAGATTTTCTGCAAAGAATTCCCATATGCCAGAGTTTTTGACGTCATCTTCGATATTGCCATTTGTTTTTATTAGTAAAACTCTACCATTAAACATTACAGTTAAAGCATCATTGGTCTTAATGTAATTATACAAATCATTTCCTGGGCCTTCTACTTTACCATCTTTTATGTATCCTTTATTGTAATATACACTCAGAAACTCATATCTAAACGGCCCCCAAAAAACGGTTTTTCCATTTTTTAATCTTTGTAATAATTCATCGGCTCTGTTTGTTACTTCACCATCAAATTGTTTGAGCTTTATTTTTCCTATATTCCCTTGTCGTGGTACATTATTAACATTGTCGTCATCTATAATCTCAAAGTCATTGTGGTTTTTTATATTCCCTTGTCGTGGTACATTATTAACATTGTCGTCATCTATAATCTCAAAGTCATTGTGGTTTTTTTTTTGTGGCACGTTATTTTCACCACAGTAAGTAGCTATTTGTTGCATTTTTGTGTTTATTGTTGCTTTGGTTTCTTCAGTAAGATAATGAGTAAAAATTTTATACTCTAATATTCCTTTTATGATCTCATAAATGTCTTTAATTTTTTTTTTATTTTCCTCGTTGGTTTGGTTAGAGTTTGTATTTATTTCGTTACCGTTTTCATTCACCATAAGACTTTCGCACTCTACTAGTATAGGTTTTATTACATTGTTTGTAATATTTTCGAATAAAGGTTTAATTGTTTGACTGTCATAATTCAAGTTATTTTCAAGTTCATCTTCAATCTCAAAAATATTGTTTTTAATATTTCGCAGAATATCAATTTTTTCATCTATATTCTCAGTATTTAGATATTCAGTTTGATTTTGACGTAATTGTTCTTTTTCATCATTGATGTCGATATCATATAAGTCATCATCCATAGAAATACAAACTAATTATAACGAAAATTGTTTATAAATCAAATTATTTAATATTGGAAATTTATTATTTCAGTTTTATTTATATTGAGTGATAACAATATTATTGTAACTAGAATTTACTTATTTCCGCAAAGTTCTTTAATTTTGTTGAAAGCTTTTTTGAATCCATTAAGTGAATATATATCGACTGAATATGTTGATGCATTTGATTCTGAAAATACAAGAATTTTAAAACTATTAACCATTTCATTTATTATTTGTTTATCTGAACCATGTTTTTCTGGCCATGCCAATGTATCGTTTTCTGCTATAAATCGTTCCTGAATTCCATCTATACTTACTGATACTACTGAATTTGGACGGTAAAAATATCCAGCAGATATACTAATTTCTTGTTTTACTTTTCCAAAAAATGAAACCATTATATATGGTTCTCTATCGTCTCTGTGATTGCCGTTTAAACTTTTTGGTGTACTTACCGCATAACAAACATTTTGATTATTTTGCTGAACCTTAAAAACTTTCCAATCGCCATAACTTCCTTCAAAAGAAGGAATTGTTTCATCATTTGATGCTATTGTGATTTTATTAAAAAATGCAAAAAATGTTAATATTGAAATAAGTTTAAGAAACTTCATAGAGAAAAAATATTTGAATAAATTTTATTGTCAAAAAATATAACAAGAAGTAGAGCATAGGGGAATCGAACCCCTATTGGCAGAATGAGAATCTGCTGTCCTAACCGTTAGACGAATGCTCCAACAAGCATTATTGTTAGTAGTTGTTTTTTACTTTCAATATAAATTTTGACATGTATTTCTTTTATATCATTTCTTGATAAATAAAAAGTATGTATAGATAATTATTTATGTTATACGATATATCTAAAATTCGTAATTTTGCAATTATTGCTCATATAGATCATGGGAAAAGCACCGTTTCTGATAGAATTATTCAGCTTTGCGGAGGACTTCAAGAGCGTGAAATGTCTGAACAAGTTCTTGATAGTATGGACATAGAAAGAGAAAGAGGTATTACAATTAAATCTCAGACGGTAAGATTAAAATATAAATCACAAGACGGAAATGAATATATTCTGAATTTAATGGATACTCCAGGACATGTTGATTTTGGTTATGAAGTTAGTCGTTGTTTAGCCGCATGTGAAGGATGTATATTATTGGTTGATGCAACACAAGGTGTAGAGGCTCAAACGCTTGCAAATGTTTATAAAGCGGTTGATGCTGATATTGAAATAATTCCAGTACTAAATAAAATAGATTTACAATCAGCTCAAGTTGAAAATTGTAAAAAACAAATTAGCGAAGTTATTGGCCTAGATGTTTCGGATATTTCATTAGTTAGTGGAAAAACAGGCTATGGTATTGCTGATATGCTTGAAAAAGTTATTGCAAAAATACCGGCTCCTAGTGGAAAAATTGAAAAATCATTAAAAGCACTTCTTGTTGATGCTTGGTATGATGTTTATCTTGGTGTTATTTTATTAGTCAAAGTAATCGATGGTGAAGTGAAAAAAGGTACAAAAATCAAAACATTATCAAATGGAAATGAATATACAATTGAGCAATTGGGTTTTTTTACTCCAAAAAAAATTCCTTGTGATAGCATAAAATCAGGTGAAGTTGGCTATATTTGTGCTAATTTTAAAAACGTTAAAGATTGTAACATAGGTGATACTATTGTTTTATCTGATGACACAAGTACATTGCCTCTTGCTGGATTTAAAAAAGTTATGCCAGTTGTTTTTTGTGGTGTTTATCCTATTGATACAGAAGATTATACAAAATTAAAGGAGAGTTTGGCAAAATTATCTTTAAACGATAGTAGTATAAGTTATGAACATGAGACATCTGCTTCTCTTGGTATGGGGTTCCGTTGTGGCTTTCTTGGTTTGCTTCACATGGAGGTTATACACGAAAGGCTGGAAAGAGAATTTGACTTAAACATAATCACTACTGCACCAAGTGTTGTTTATAAAGTTTATTTACAAAATGGAAAAATTATTGACGTTCACAATCCATCTGACATGCCAGATTTAACATATGTTAAGCACATTGAGGAACCAATTGCAGAGGTTAGTATTTTGACAACGGAAGAATTTATAGGTGGATTGATTAAATTGTGTGAAGATAAACGCGGTAGACAAAAAAATTTATCATTTAGTGGAGGTAATCGTGCTGTTATAATATATGAAATACCACTTGGAGAGATTGTATTTGATTTTCATGATAAGCTAAAAAGTATAAGTAGAGGATATGCAAGCTTTGAATGGCAAATTATAGGTTATAGAGAAAGTGATATTGTAAAAGTTGATATTTTACTTAATGGTGAAAAAATGGATGCATTGGCAATGATGACACATAAAAGTAATGCTGAAAGTAATGGTAGAGCTTTATGTGAAAAATTAAAAGAATTAATACCAAGACAAATGTTTGCAATTCCAATTCAAGCTGCACTTGGTGGAAAGATAATAGCACGTGAAACTATATCTGCGTATCGTAAAGATGTTACAGCAAAATGCTATGGAGGCGATATTACTAGAAAAAGAAAACTACTTGAAAAACAGAGAAAAGGTAAGAAGAAAATGAAAATGCTTGGTTCAGTCGAAGTTCCACAAAGCGCATTTCTTGCTGTTTTAAAGATGGACAAAAAGTAATTTGTATTTATTTATTGAAAATAAAATTTTTTTAGATTGATAACTATTGTAGTGCTTATACTATGCAGAGTTTATGTAATCAAATTCGTAATGAGTTTTTAAATTTTTTTAATAGTAAAGGTTGTGAAATAATTAAATCATCTTCTCTCGTTCCTGCTGGTGATAATACATTGCTTTTTACAAATGCAGGAATGAATCAGTTTAAAGATAGATTCGCTGGAATAAAAAATAGTGGTTTTGATAATATAACCAGGGCAACGACTTGTCAAAAATGTGTAAGAGCTGGTGGCAAACATAATGATCTTGATAACGTTGGCTACACAAATAGACATCATACTTTTTTTGAAATGCTTGGTAATTTTTCTTTTGGTGATTATTTTAAAGAAGAGGCAATCGCATGGGCTTGGGAATTTTTGACTAAAAACTTAAAATTACCAAAAGATAAATTATACATAACTGTTTATTATACAGACGACGAGGCAGTGGAAATATGGAAAAAACATATAAATGAAGATAGGATTATAAAAATTGCGACTGATGATAATTTTTGGACAATGGGCGATACTGGCCCTTGTGGCCCTTGTAGTGAAATATTTTATGATTTTGGCGAAAGTGCGAATATCCGTGGTGGACATATGATCGGCGGTGTTGGTGAAAATGATAGATACATTGAAATATGGAATCTTGTTTTTACTCAATTCGAGCAAATGACTGATGGCACTAAAAAACCCTTAAGTTCAAAAAATATAGATACAGGTTCTGGCTTGGAACGACTTATAGCAGTAATTGAAGGAAAAACAGATACTTATGAGACATCAATAATGCAACAAATAATAGATGGTGTGTGTGAAAATTATGGTGCAGATAAAAAAAATAACGATATTCCATTAAGAGTTATTGCTGATCATATAAGAGCGATAACATTCTTAATTTGTGATGGCGTATTGCCATCAAATCTTGGTCGTGGCTATGTGTTAAGAAGAATAATTCGTAGAACTGTTTATTATGCACATAAACTTGATAACAAAAATCAAAAATTATCAAATTTAGTTGACAGTGTTTGTAAAGTAATGGGTATGGCTTATCCTGAAATTTTAGAAAAAAGACAATTTATTGCAGAAGTGATTGAAAATGAAGAACGTTTATTTTGCAAAACACTTGACAATGGTCTGAGTATACTTACTAATATAGTTGGTAGAATAAAAAATAAGTTTTAAATGCTACAAAATAAAAACAAGATTAATTGACATTTAAATAAATAGTTTTTCATTTATTTACGATGAAAGTAGAAGTAGGCGGAAAAATTATAGAAATATCTGATAATTATGATCCGAGAGAAGATAAAGGTGCTTACATGAATGATAAGCAACGTGCTTACTTTAAGATAAAGTTACAAAACTGGCTTAAAGATATTGAGCATAAATTGGCAACTGAAAATATTGATGATGTTAATGCTGATTATCGTTCTACAGACGAGAGTGATCAAATGGCAATGGAAGCTAATACAATAACCGAATTAAGAAGTAAAGATAGATTACGTAAACTTGCTAAAAAGATAGAGGAATTCATTGGTAAAATTGATGCAGATACATACGGTTTTTGCGAAGAAACTGGCGATGAAATAGGCGTAAATCGTTTAATGATGAGGCCTATTGCACGTTTTTGTGTAGAGGTTCAGGAAAAAAAAGATCGCAACGAAGAGGAACGGGAATTTTTGGACAGAAATCAAGAGGAACAAAAAAATAAAAAAATACAAAATGATGATTATTAATCTTTTTAATTGTGTATTTTATTGTTGTATTCTTTATCTATTAGGTAAAATATATCTTTATTAGGTTTTGTTGGCATTTTGTTTACAAAAACATGCGGTGTTTCGTGAATATTAAGTGGTTCTATTGTTGTTTTATACATTTTTTTTAAATTATTTTGTATTTCTTCTGAATTTAAACAATCGGTAAAATGTTCAATAGAAGTCCAGTGTTCTTTTTTTACAGCGAGTTTAGAAAGAGAGTTTACATAGTCTTCACTCATCATCCATTTATTATCAAACATTTTCCATAATATTTCTGCATTTTGTTTATCCTCTCGTTTATCGCAGAATAGAAATTTTGAGCCTATTAAGGAACGTTTTAGCGAGATTACTGGTCTAAAAATAAACTTTACTTTGTTTATAAAAATATATTCATCTCTTAATTTTAAAAATGTATCTTTTATAAATCGCATGCAATGATGACATGTGAAATCACCGTAAAAAACTACTTCAACTGGTGCTGATTTATTTCCTATAATAAAATCACCTTCTATTGGATCTAAAACTTTTTGTGCGTATTTATTATGTTCATCGACTGTAACCATTTTGCTATTTGTAAAATAGTGTGATATTGCTGCAAATATAACAATAAATAAACCAGCAATAAACATGTAAAAAAAATCTTTCGCACGCCATCTTAACCCAAACATATTAAATATTCAAATATAAATTAATACCTGTTTTTACCGCTAAAAACCCTTTGTTTACGTATGATTTAAATGGTAGATAATAATCTAAACCTACATTTAAAGCAATAGAACTATATAAACTAAATATAAGTCCGCCACCAAACTTTCCTCCAAATTCAGGCTTTCCTTTATTCATTCCACCAAATAATATCGCACCACCAGTTGAAATATAAGCTTCTATTGATGTATATTTAAGATCGATAACTGGAGAATAGATGACTATAGTGGTATAAACACCATCTAAATTATGTTTTTCACCATTTTTTGCAATAAAATTTCCAAGATGTGTATATCCGGCCTCTACTCCAAAGTGTTTAGAAAATCTTAAACCATAATAGATGTCTAAATTTTGGAGACGTTTCCAAAAATCTGTGTATAATATTTGTTGTTTCACATCATCACCAATACGTTTTAAAAACCAATTAACATCTATTCCTAAGTATGTTTTTCTCCAGATATTTGTTTGAGCATATTTTTCAAAACCAATTTTTGAATAATTTTTACTTTTTCTTTGTTTGTTGTTTTCATCGATATCTTTTTTTTCTTCATAAAAAACTGTTTTTTTCTCATTTTGACTATTTTTTTTATAAAGCAAAAAAGCATTTCCTTCTTTTGAGAGACATAAAAAAACAATGAATAAAGTGAATATTTTTCTGAATAACATTGTAAGAAAAAATTAACTATATAAAATAGTTGTCAAGTTATATGATGTTAGAAATCTTTAATCTTGAAAATAAAATTGATGCATTTCTAATTCGAGAAGATGAATGATAGAAGTAATGTAAAATTACCATTAAAGATTGATCTAAGAGTTATAAAAGATAAATTTTTATTTGTTCCAATAGGTGGCTGTGATGGTATAGGAACAAATTTTTATTTATATCACTACAAAAATCACTGGCTTGGTATTGATTATGGGTTGGGCTTTGCCGATAAATTAAAAACACCAGGTGTTGAGATTATGTTGCCAAATTTATCTTTTTTGGAAGCCAATAGAATTAAGCTAGATGGTTTGATAATCACTCATGCACACGAGGATCATATTGGTGGTGTTTGTGAGATGTATAAAAAGTTAAACTGTAAAATTTATTGTACGACTTTTGCTAAAAATTTTTTAAAAACAGATTCGTTAGAAATGACGCCATCGCCAAATTTAGATATTAAAGAAATAAAACCAGGGAATAAGAAATTTAAAATAGGAGTTTTTGATGTTGAGCTAATAGATTTAACTCATTCAACAATTGAATCGCAAGGAGTTTATATAAAAACACACAAAGGAAGTGTGTTTCATACAGGAGATTGGAAATTCGACGAGACTCCAGTTCTGGGAAGTAAAAGTAACAAAAAACGTTTAGAAGAAATTGTTTCAAAAGAACCATTATCTGTGTTAATTAGTGATAGCACCAATTGCACAAAGAATAATGAAAGTCAATCTGAAAAATTATTGATAGATAGTTTAACTAATATAGTTAAAAGCAAAAAATACATGGTGGTTATAACTACTTTTGCATCAAATATATCAAGAATTCATACAATACACGAGGTTGCAAAACTTACAGGTAGACAATTGGTTGTATCTGGACATTCAATGAAAAAAATTATAGGAATAGCCCAAGAGAGTGGTTATTTAAATGATGTTGATTTTATTGATGCAAAGGAAGCGAGAAAAATGTCAAGAGATAAACTTCTTGTTTTATCGACAGGTTGTCAAGGTGAAAATAATGCAAGTATATTTAAATTAGCAAATAATAAGCATCCTTTTTTAAGATTACAACAGAAAGATTGTGTAATTTTTTCGTCAAAAGTAATACCAGGCAACGAATTAGATGTTAGTAATGTTGTAAATAATTTGATAATGAAAGGAGTTGAAATAATTACAAATAAAGAAAATCTTACACATGTTTCCGGCCATGCTTATCGCGCAGAGTTAAAGGAAATGTATAAATTAACAAAACCAATGTGTTTTATACCAATGCATGGAGATTGGTTAATGTTTCATGAACATAAAAAGCTTGCAAAAAATTGTGGAATTAAAAATGTAATCACTCCAGAAAATGGTTGTATTATTGAAATAAATGGAAATACAATAGAAAAACTTGGAAATTTTGCAAGTCCTTCGATGTGTCTTGATGGAAACAGGTTATTAGATGAAAATAATAAAATATTTAAAGATAGAAAAGCAATATCGTGTGATGGTTTTGTTTATTGTTTTGTTGTTATTAATAAAAAATATCAATTGCTATCTACTCCAGAAGTAAGGACAATTGGTGTTTTTGATACTAAAAATAACACACATCTTGAAGAAATTAAGTGGATTGCTAAACGTTCTATTGCATCAATCAGACCAAAGTTTTTTTCTCGCAGGATTACAACAATAGATGGCATAGTAAATACTTTAAAAGAAGCGCTTAAACGTGAAATTCATGTAAAAACATTAAAAAATCCAATTATAGATGTTGTAGTTAATGTTATTTAACTAAATATTTTTATGTAAATTTAATCATAAGCAAGCTTTATAAAAAATATGAATATTATTCTTATAAAAAAACTTGCAAATAAAAAACAGGATCTTATTAAACTTGACGATAATATTTATATGGAGGTTCAAGCTTTTAAATATTTAGCAGTCGGAATTTTAGGTATTGCCTTTGGCGGCGCAGCAATTGGTGTTGGATTGATTTTTTCAAGTGCATTAAATGGAATTTCGCGTAATCCTTCTGCTGAAAGTAGTATTTCTAAGTATATGTTCGTTGGAGCAGGGTTGGCGGAAGCAATGGGTCTTTTTGGACTTGTCTTAGCTTTACTCTTAATGTTTGCTTGATAGTATGATAAAGAAGAACTGGATTCTATCCTTGATGGCTACGTTCGTGATAGTAACATTTGTGTCCTATATAGTTGAAAATACAAATGTAAGTTTTGATAGAGTTTCTAAATTTAAATCTAGAATACCTGAATTCATGAGAGTAGCTCATATTAGAAATAAAAGTGAAAAAGATTTTTACGACAATATCTATATTTCTAGTGAAAAAGTCCCAGATGTCAAAGATGATGAGGTTCTAGTTTATGTTAAGTCTGCAACATTTACGCAAAGAGATTATGATTTTTTTAAAATTAATAAAAATACAAAACAGTTTGTTCCATGTTCTGATTTCTCCGGGTTTGTTGTGAAAGTTGGAAAAAAAGTTAAAACTTATGAAATTGGTGATCCTGTTTTTGGTATAACAGATTTAAAAAACAACAAAGGAGCGTGTGCTGATTATATATCAGTTCCTCAAAATAATATTTACTTAAAACCATATTCATTAACATTTAAACAAGCAGCAGCTATTCCAACACCTGCATTATTAGATTGGTTTGCTGTTCATAACCTTCAAAAAAATGGTTTAAGCAAAGGAAGCGTTTTAATTGATGATGCAATAAGTGAAGTTGGTATAATGTTAACTGGTTTATTGACAAAAAGTGGGTTTGAGGTTACGGCCGTAGACGATGAAAGTATCGAAAGTTGGCTTGGTAGTTTTGGAGTAAAAGATTTTATTTCTAATTCAAGCTTTTTGGAAAAACAAAAATATTTAGCAAATAAGTACGATGTTGTTATTAATCTACGTCATGGATTACCAATTAGTTCATTAATTAAACTCGTGAAACCAAAAGGAACGTTTATAAGTTATGAAAAAACAGGACAAAATAGGAATGATATAAGAATGCTTATAATAGATAACACAAAGATAGATAAGAAAATTTTTGCAAAAATGGCTCGTCTTGTGCATCTTGGAAAATTACAAATAAAAGTGGCAAAACAATTTAATTTAGATCATATAAGGGATGCTTATGTAAGAGCTATTAAAGGTAATACAAATGGCAAAGTGATTGTCAATGTTAATGAATAATAGATTGAAATTCTTACAATAGATTAAAATACCTCGTTATTAATTGTTATTATTTATATCGTTGATTATTTTCTTAATTTCATTATTAATTGCATCTTTTACAATTCTTTCTAAATTATCATCTAAGTATTTTACTATTATTGGTTGCGCTATTTCAGTAACCAATTGCGTAATAGTTTTGTCACCTCCAATAGTTTGTCTTGTCATTGAAGAACTTCTTACTAACATTTGATTTTTTACATCTTCTATTAATTCAGTTATATGTCCCCTTACATTGTTCTTTGTTTTTTCACTAATGCTAATAGCTCTGTTTTTATTATTGTTTTTAAAACTAATACCATTTCGATTTTCAGTTTTATCCTGTGTAAATGACTGCTTTTTTATATCATTATTTTCAGTTTTATTAAATTGGATATTATTTGTGTTAACATTGTTATTTTTCTCTAAGCCTTTATCTGAATTAATTGATTTATTTTCTGTTGTTTTGGCCGATAAATTATTATTTTTATTACTATTTGGTAAATTTAAATCATCTGTTTCTATATCTTCCATATCGTCATCGTCATAATCATTATCCTCTTCTTCCTCTTCTTCTTCGTCATCATTATCATCGTAATCAACTAATTCATCAAGTAAATCGTCGTCGTCTATGCTATCTTCAAACTTTTCTTGTTCATCTTTATCTTGACTTATTGTTTCATCTGCAATTTTATTTATATCGTTAAATGATTGACTATCATCATTTTTTTCTTCTTTTTTTACATCATGTTTATTGGATAATTCATTTGTCTCATCGAGATCTTTTTCAGAAAGTACATCTTCTAAAAAGGCTTCATCGTTTCCGGGCAACTTTCGCTCCTTTTTATCATTATCTTCTGCTATTTTTTCTTTAATTTTTTCAAGTACATCAACATCTGAATCATCTTTTTTTTTAAAGAACATACAAAGCTACCTTATAACAGTGAAGTTATAAGTAAAAGACATTTTATTAAATGCAAGAAAAAAACAAAAGATATTTTTTTGAAAAAATAAATCTAAATAAAATTTTATTAAAATTAAGTTAAAATTAACAATATTAATATATAATTAGTAATTGAATATTGCATTTTAAAACTTGATATATATTTTAATTGTAAATACAAAATTTGTATGTTAAAGGCAAAAAAAGTGTTAATAACAGGTGCTACTGGAGGAATAGGAAGGGCTATTTGTGAATTATTTTTAAAAAATGGTGCTGAATTGTTTATAACAAATGTTACTGAAGATTCTCTTATAAATTATAAAAAAGAACTTTTATCATTATTTCCAAATTCAAAAATAGGTTATTTAACATGTGATCTTTCGGATAGAAAATCAATATCACGTCTTGTTGAAGAGGCATCAAAGACAATGAACGGAATAGATGTGTTAATAGGTAATGCTGGAATAACAATGGATATGCTTGCTATAAAAATGACAAATGAGCAATGGCAGAATGTTATAGATGTGAATTTGACAGCAAATTTTGTATTATCGCGTGAGTGTATTAAAATAATGATGAGACAAAAATTTGGTAGAATTATAAATATAGCTTCCGTTGTTGGAATAACTGGGAATATTGGTCAAGCGAATTATTCTGCAAGTAAAGCTGGATTAATTGCAATGACGAAGTGTTTTGCAATGGAGTATGCAAGTAAAGGAATAACAGCTAATTGCATTGCGCCTGGATTTATAGAAACTCCAATGACAAATGCAATGACTGATTTAGCGAGAAATGCGTTGATTGAAAAAATACCTATGAAAAGAATAGGCAAACCAAATGATGTCGCGCAGGCGTGTTTGTTTTTAGCATCTGATATGGCTGATTATATAACTGGCGCAACTATATCTGTTAATGGCGGTGTATCAATGAATTAATTTAATTATATTATTTTTTATTCATTTCCAGATATGCAAATAGTTATTACATCATTATATATTTTCTTTTCTATTTGACTTTCATTAAGTTTTATCTGCATTATTTTTATAACTGGTTTTACAGGCATATCTTTTGATATTACGTTATAGAGTAAATTTTTAATAGCTTCAAGCCTATTTTCTGAAAGTTTTTTGTTAGATTTTGACGCACTTAAATAGTCTAAGATTAAAATCTGAGAACTATTAAAATATAATAATTTCTGCTCCAAACGTTTAATAACAATATTCATTTTATCCATTATTCTCGTGTCTCCTTTGTTAAAATAAATTGCATTACAATATTGTCCTTTCTCATAAAGAGCACAACTTTCGCATGCTGGTGTCCTATTATTTAAAACCAAATTTTCTTTTTCAGTTATATCTAGTATACTATAACCTTGTGTCAATAAAGAAACCCTCATTGCTTTCATGTTGTCTGTAAATCTATTACGACATCTTTTCATTCTATCTTGAGAGCCACCTTCTTCAAAAGCTTCAAGCCAGCAATCAAATGCAATGTAACTATCGGCAAGAACAAGTCCGTCATTTGAGTTTACAATTGAATTTATTGACACATTTCTTAGCTGTTCTCTGGCAATTAAAAATTGTTCTATATCATCTGGTAAAATGCCAAAAGAATACGGATTTGATGGTGAAATTATTTTATATCTTCTGATTTTTTCCGCTTTTGTTCTAAAATAATATGCATCTATAAAATCATTGTTTTTATATCTATCTTCGGCAAAATTAGAATAATTTGCGCATATAGTGCCAATAAAATCAAAATCACTTCCATCGCTAAATTGTCCGATTGTTATTTTTTTGCTATCTGTAGTTGTGCTGTTGTTAAAATCTGTACCAACTTTTTTTATGAAATCGTCATAGCTTTCTGAAATTATACATTTTTGGTTAAATAAGAAGCATGAAAAAAATATAACTGAAATTATCGAAAAATTTTTTGTATACGAAACAACTTTATTCATCTAAATGATGAATAAGAATAAAATTAAAACTTTTATTTGCAAGTGTTTACAAAAAGTAAAAAAATAAAGAAAAAATCTTGTATTTTATTTTATAAAAATAACAAATAGATTATGTTGGAATTAATATTGTTAGCATTAATTACATATTTTATTATAAGAAAACTTAAATCTGTTCTTGGAGAAGAGAGCGATGAGATGTATTTTGGATACGATGCTATTAACAAGAAATGCAATGTTAAAGAAGCTGAAAAAGTCAATGAAGAAGACGAAGAAGCAGAAACTAAACAATATTGTAGTTTGTCTGATGATGCAAAAAAGAATTTAGATATTCTTCGTGGAAAGATTGAAAATTTTTCTCTATCAAAATTTACAAAGATTGCAAGCAAAGTTGTTGAATGTGTGTTTAGTGCGAATAATGAACGGAATTCGTCTGAAATTAAAAAGTTTTTATCATCAAAGCTTGCAGATGTTGTTTGTGAAACATTTAAAAATAACGATAAAAATTATATTTTTCTTGTATCATTTAAAGGCATAAATGTATGCGATATTGTTAAAAACAGCAATGTGTTTGAGATAAAAATTATATTCAATATGGAACAAATAAATTATACAACAAATGAAAATGATGACGTTATAGATGGCGATAAGCACAATATTGTTAACGTTAGCGAGACTTGGACTTTTGTGCATGATTTTTCGAAAAAAGATAATATTTGGCTTGTGAATGATATTGAGGAAGAGTAAGCTTGTGAAAATAATTTATTATGAAAACAATTAAAATATTTTGTAACATTAGCATTAAATCGTTGTTGCTTATTTTTTCTGTTGCAATCGTTGTTGCTTCGTGCCATAAAGTAATTAGGCATAGGAGCTACATAATAAAAGTTGGGAAAAAAGGTTATTATTCAATAGCAAATAGAGCAAAGGGTGTTAAGGCGGATATACAATCATATGTTAATACAAATATTTCATCTGTAACTGTTGAGGAAGCTTTATTCTTAGAAGATTTGGAGATAAATTTTCAAAAACGAAAAGGTCAAACTGTTGCTGTTGGCAGAAAGTTTTATATAAACAATAAGATTACAACCGATTTATTGTCTTGGGATAGAACTGATTTAATGGGAAAGATTGGAGTTTGTAGAGCTCGGCAGACAACTACATTAGCTGATTTATTAGACGATGGTATTATAAATGGTTCAGCAAAGGCATTATGCTTAAAACAATTTGGTGCAAGAAAATTTAAGAAGGGAAAAATAAAATTTACAGAAAGTTCGTATTCGTTGCTTAGTGATTGGCATGGCGATGATTTTAAAGATGCATTGTATGCTTTTTTACAAAGCTGTACTGCTTTTAAGGAAAATAAACCAGTGCAGTCAGGTACATTTTCAATAGGAAACGAAGCGAATTGGAGAGAACTTTGCAATATAGGAAAACAATATTATAAAGCTGGCTATGAAAAGATGTTTTTTGAAAGATATTTTTCACCATTTAAGATTACTAAAACAAATGGGGAAAGTACTGGAAAATTTACAGGATATTATCTTTGGGAATTACCTATATCTTTAACGAGAAACGAAAAATATTGGTATCCAATATACACAATGCCAGCTGAATGCAAACTTGCAAAAAGATGTCCTAGCAGAAATGAAATAAATTCTGGAGCATTGAATGGGCGTGGACTTGAAATAGGTTGGGCTTCAAATCCGATGGATGTTTATTTCATGCAAATGCAGGGTTCTGGTATAGGAGTTACTGAAGACGGAAAACAATATAAATTTGTATATGCTGGACACAATAATATGAAATTTATTCCATATAGTGAATTTATAAAAAAAAATCCTAAGTTTTGTCCTGTAAAAGGTTATGGTAAAACAATTGAATGGTTAAATGCAGAACCTGAAAAAGCTCTTAAGGCGACAAGTATTTCAGATAATTATGTTTTCTTTCAAAGAAAGTCTGGTCTTGAACCGATCGTTGGCGCTCAAGGTACACCATTAACGCAGTCGAGAAGTATAGCAGTTGATCCAAAATATATTCCATATGGAGTGCCAATGTGGATACAAACTAATGTTGCTGTTATAGATTCTGATAATCATAATGATAAAAAGTGGATTAATTGGAATAGACTTTATATAGCTCAAGATACAGGAAGCGCAATAAAAGGTGTTATAAGAGCAGATTTATACATGGGTCATGGTAAAAAAGGTGAATTTATAGCTAAAAATCAAAATTTTTCTGGCACTTGGTATATGCTTATACCAAATTCATTAGTTGATAAAATCAGATAGTTTATAACTTTGCGTTGTGTATCTATCTTGATTTTAATTTTAAACAAGATAATAGCCAGCTATGCTAAGTGAAGGCGAAGTTAGAAAATCATTTAATGACACATATTTTGATGGCAAAGCACAAATAGAACAAGTAAAAGATAAACACAGCAGAGTTGATATGTGTTTGTTTGATAAAAACAACAACCCATTGCTATACATTGAAACAAAAGAACAAGGAAAAATACTTAACAACAACTTGGATTTGCAAGGTGAATTTCAAGACAAAGAATTGAGAAGTGCATTAGCGCAAATAATTCTTACAAACAGACAACAAGAGAATATTTATGGAATTATCAACAAAGTTGCAGTTGCTTATGTTGATGTTGAAGGCAATTACATTTTACATTATGCAACTTGGGATGATGATAGCGTAATGTTTAACAATGACATAAACTGGAAAGGAGAGACACCAAGCGAGCCAACCATTGATGCAGTAAATAGGATAAACGACAGATTGAAAGGCAAGATTGCAACATATAAAAATGAAGAAATTAAAGAATTTATAAACAAACTTTTAAATGGAGAAAATACACAAATTGAAATAACAACAAAAAATGTGGTTTCAGTTTTTAGCAACTGGAAACAACAAGTTGAATTTTATGAAGACATCAAAAACGAGCAAGAGTTTATTTACTTGTTTTTAACAGATTTAGCAAAAGGAGAAAAATATAGTAAAATAGTAAAAAGCAGAGTAGGAGATATTGAAATATCATTAATAAAACAAAACACAGACCTTGCAAAGTATGAACTAAGCCCAGACACAGAAAACACAAAAGAAATAAGATACTCAAATAATATAAAAGGACTTGGTAAAAGAACAGAAATATTTATATTTAAAGATAAAAACAAGTATAAATCCTTCTGGAAAACATACAAAAGACCACCAAGTGTGGAGAGTTTTGAAGCAATATTAGAACATCGAGCAAAACTTTATACTGATAAATACAGGAGAACAACAGGAGCAGAATATACTCCTTATTGTTTTGTGAAGAAGCAAAATGAGTTGCTTGAAAAATACTACGGCGAAAATTGGCAAGATGAGTATATCGTTTATGACCCTTGCTGTGGTGTTGGAAATCTTGAAAATGAATTTCCAAAAGATTTCAGAAGAAACTTTTGTTTTATGTCAACTTTAGAACAAGGTGATGTTGATACTTGTAGAATAAAATACTTTGATAATGCAATAAAGTTTGATTACTTAGCAGACAATAGCGAACCAGTGTTTCTATTTAAAGGATGCTTAACAACAATTGATGAAATAGTTAAACAATCAGGTAGAAAGCTAATGGTAATTATGAATCCACCATATCAACGAGTCAAGGGCAAGAAAAACAATCTTGCAATAGAGTTTTTCAACAAGGTTTGCAAGTTGCAACCAGAGACGATTGTGTTTTATTATAATACAAATTCATTTTGGAATGATGAAATAGATAATTATATTAAAGCAAAATATAATGTTGTTTCTCATATTATGAGTAGCAAGAAAAATACTTTTTTACTAACAGATGGTCCTATTTCTCAAATTATTTTTGATAAAAACAAAGGAGAGAAAATTGATAAAATGAATTTACCATTTGATAGATATGAATACAACAATAAATTAGATACTTTTGATTACATCAAAACTTATACTTATAGGCAAGAAACAAATTTATTGGATGATATAAATAAAAAAATTAAAGATAATTCTTCATCTTTCTCCCTCGGGTCATATGTTTATCTATCTAATTGTATAAATCTTACAAACAAAAGTACAAAAAATGAATTAAAGAAAATAACAATAGATAACTTAAAATATTGTTTGTTATCAAAAGGTATTAACTTTAACACTCATTGTAAATATTTTGAAATAAATGACTATGTTTATAAAGGAAAAGTTGAAGATATTCCAGAAGAACTTTTTAATGACAGTATTATGTTTGCTTTATACTATAAAGGTAATAGTCTTTCTAACAAGAAAAAAAATAATTTTCAATGTAAAAATTACATCATGCCCTACACCGCAGAAGAGTTGGGTTGTAATGCGAATGATTTGAATGTTTTGTATTATAAGCAAGAAATACTTGATTTTGACGGAGTAAACAAAAAAGATGAGACAAAAAGTTTTGATTTCCGTGAATGGTTGTTACAATTTGAGTTTTCACAAGAAGCCAAAGACCTTTATAATGCAGGTTTGGAGATTTTTAGATATTATCATGGCACATTTGATTATAAAGATTGTGGATTTCAAAAATCTACTGGTGCCGACTTTAATGATAGTTTTTACGATATAACCAGTGCATTGATGGGAAAAACTGGTGAATTCCAAGAATATCAATGTGAAAATGATACAAGAATAAATAAAGTTAAAACCACAAAAGGCACAAAAGGTTTTGGAAAAAACACAATCAAAAAAGTTGTTCCATCAGAGATTTTACCAATTTTTATCAACTTTTTTGACAAAAGAGACATTTTAGCAAAGAAAATTAACAAGCAACTTGTGGAAAGTGGTTTGTTGCTTTGGGAGAGGGAGAATATTTATTAGTTATATTACTTGCGCGCGTAGATTAAGAAGTGAAGAGAAAAATATAATGTAGAAATTTTATTTTTTTTGACAATTTTACTTATTTTATCTAAAATAAGTATGTTAATTTAATATGTCAGATTTAATTGATAATGATAATACAATTCATGATAATTCTAAGGTAAGTAAGTATAAAAAGCGAAAAAAAACAGAAATAATAGTTTTTCCATATCAAAACAAAAAGAAAAACAAAAATAATCACTCACCTATAAATTCAAAAGACATAGAATATTCAGGAAATGATTATTGTTATTGATTT
>DGWA01000010.1 GCA_002395105.1 Rickettsiales bacterium UBA4270 | reverse complement strand
CCGCCCCAGTCAAACTACCCACCATACACTGTCACAATTCCACTTAACGGAATTTGATTAGATATTAAAAACCAAAAGAGTGGTATTTCACTTGTCGAATCAACTGCAACCGGAGCCACAGTCTCAAATTCTACCACCTATTCTACGCATTTAATTCCCAATATCAATGTAAAGTTGTAGTAAAGGTTCATAGGGTCTTTCCGTCTAGCTGCGGGTATATCGCATTAGCGCGACAAATTCAACTTCGCTGGGTCTATGCTGGAGACAGTGGGGAAATCGTTACGCCATTCATGCGCGTCGGAACTTGCCCGACAAGGAATTTCGCTACCTTAGGACCTTCAAGGTTAAGGCCGCCGTTTACTGGGACTTCAATCCAGAGCTTGCACCCCTTTTCTTAATCTTCCAGCACCGGGCAGGCGTCAGACCCTATACATCCACTTAAACGTGTTCGCAGAGCCCTGTGTTTTTGGTAAACAGTCGTTACCCCCATTTATGTGCCACCATTCCACCGTTGCCGATAGATGGTCATCTTTTTCCCGAAGTTACAGATGCAATTTGCAGAGTTCCTTCAGCATAGTTCTCCCAATCACCTTAGTATATTCTACTCACCCACCAGTGTCGGTTTACAGTACGGCCTATATGCAGAGCTATTTCTCGAGACTATATTCAAAACATACAAAATCCAATAATCATACATTTATCATATAATCTGTCACTATCTGCAGGCTCAGGAATATTAACCTGATTTCCATCGGCTACGCCTTTCGGCTTTACCTTAGGTACCGGCTAACCCTACGCAGATTACCTTAACATAGGAAACCTTGGGTATACGGTGTGCATGTCTCTCACATGCATTACGCTACTCATGCCAGCATTCGCACTTCTGATACCTCCAGCACATCTCACCGATGCGCCTTCGCCGGCTTACAGAACGCTCTACTACCGATTAAAGAGATTATTGAACAGCGTTTATTACCATAGCACAAATCATCTATGCTATGGTAACTATTGCTTAATTACTTTTAAATTAATTTCCTTGAACATGGGTACAAATTACTAATCCAAAATAATTACTCACTGATGAAGATACAACTTTTTTAATGCCACCGTTTCTTGCTGCGGTTGCAATGGAGTTATCTCCAAGACTAAGAATTGAACATGCTGTACCTGTCCTGTACTGTTCAGGTACTGTTCCATCATTCAAGACAACTAATTGATTAGGAATCTTTAAGCAAGCAACTGAAATTGTTGCAATAGCAACAACTGCTAAAAAATTTTTAAACTTCATAAAAAAAACAAATAAAACAATTAGACAAGTGAAACACTTATCAATAATCTCTTTAATCCCGTGTCTTCGGTATATTGCTTTAGTCCCGGCCATCTTCGGCGCAGAAAAACTAGACTAGTGAGCTGTTACGCTTTCTTTAAATGATGGCTGCTTCTAAGCCAACATCCTAGCTGTTAAAGTTCTTCCACTTCCTTCAATAACACTTAGCAATAATTTTGGGACCTTAGACGTCGGTCTGGGCTCTTTCCCTCTCGAACATGGAGCTTCTCCCCCACATTCTGTTTATCATGGTAAATTAATTGGTATTCGGAGTTTGACTGAATTCGGCAGAAGGATGAGTTCCCCTCGTCCAATCAGTAGCTCTACCCCCAATTAACAATTTACACGACACACTACCTAAATAGTTTTCGTAGAGAACCAGCTATGTCCAGGCTTGGTTAGCCTTTCACTCCTATCCACAGGTCATCCGAAACCATTGCAACGGTCACCAGTTCGATCCTCCAGTGGAGATTAATCCACCTTCAATCTGCCCATGGATAGCTCGCTCTGGTTTCGGGTCTATTACAATCGACTTGGCGCCACTTTAAGACTCGCTTTCGCTATGCCTCCACCTAACAAGGATTAAGCTTGCCAATTATAATAAGTCGCTGGCCCATTATGCAAAAGGTACGCCATCACAAGAGTAAACTCCTGCTCTGACTGCTTGTAAGCAATCGGTTTCAGTGTCTATTTCACTCCCCTAACCGGGGTTCTTTTCACCTTTCCCTCACGGTACTAGTTCACTATCGGTCATTAACGAGTATTTAGTCTTGGAAGGAGATCCTCCCATCTTCAAACAGGGTTCCACGTGCCCCGCCCTACTTTTGTCCTTTAAAATTAGGCTACGCTTACAGGACTTTCACCTTGTATCGTTTGTCATTCCATACAATTCTGCTTTTAATTTCAAAGGCACTAGACTCCTCCGATTTCGCTCGTCACTACTTTCGGAATCTCGGTTGATTTCTTTTCCTCAGGTTACTTAGATATTTCAGTTCTCCTGGTATCGCTTCAATAACCTATGTATTCAGTCATTGATACCGCCGAAGCGGTGGGTTTCCCCATTCGGGAATTCACGGATCAATGCTTATTGACAGCTCCCCGCAACTTATCGCAGTCTGTTACGCCCTTCATCGCCTGTTAATGCCTAGGCATCCACCAATCGCCCTTACGTAATTTATAAGAGATTTTCACCGTATGCAGAGTAAAAACTATAAGTAATTAAAGTTAAACATGATTAGAATAATAATATTTCTAATCATTACCTAAAATTATTAAATAATTTTACTAAAATACTATGAAACTTGAATTAATTTTTATAATAAATATAAAAACCAAAACAAACTATATATTCTTTAAGGATCTACAATATGTGTGATCAAAATCACATCAAAAAATCTTTTGTATTTAAAAAAATAATTGTCAAGAGTTTAAATTAATAAATAAAAACAACATAGTATTTTAAGTCATAAAAACAAGTTTTAATAAAATTTCTTGCAATTTATGTTTATCATTTTAACCCTTTATAGATTATGCGGGTGTAGCTCAATGGCAGAGTTCTAGCCTTCCAAGCTAGCCACGTGGGTTCGATTCCCATCACCCGCTCCAATTTTTATATTTAATGTTTTTAGGGGTATAGCTCAGTTGGTAGAGTAGCGGTCTCCAAAACCGTCGGTCGTGGGTTCAAGTCCTACTGCCCCTGCCATAAACTTTATGTTAAATTATGCTATAAAATAAGACTTTATTACTTATATAAGTAATTTAAACATTAAACAAATAATTTTATACATTTTATTATGAACGTCGCATACAAACATGCTGTTGTAAACTCATTTGCTGTTCGTGACGTAATTAGATTTTATTAATGGTGCCTCAAGGTGGAATCGAACCACCGACACAGGGATTTTCAGTCCCATGCTCTACCGACTGAGCTATTGAGGCACAGACTTTAATTATTACCTTTTAAACTTATCTAAATTTAATTTGCAAGAATTAATTTTTTTCTTGACAAATATATTTTTGTTCTATTTACACTTATGTAAGTTTTTTTTTATTCCAACAGATGTTTATATTTCTTCATTAGTTTTGTTTATTAATTTGTTATGAGTTTTGATAAAAAGTTTATATTTGTACCAGTGTTTGGTTTAATGATAGCTGGTAACGATGCATTTGCTGCTAATGGTCGTTTTACAAAAGACACAAGTAGTAAAATGCTTGATAGGATGTCCTTCAGAGGCAGTATTTATGCTGGTTATAATTATGGTAGCGTTCTTAATAACCCATTTAGTGGAGGTTTTAGCGAAAGAACTACAAAAGGACAACATTCGCCTATAGTAGGAATGAATTTTGACATGCTTTTTAAATTAAATGATCGCGTTAGTTTGCTTAGTGGTATTGATGTAGCTGGAATGTGGCCAATAACTAAAATGGATTTTCGGGACTCACTGCGACAAGAAGTAAATACTGTATCTATAGTAAAAACAAATGGTGGTACTATAAGTCATGAACATCTATCTGGCCAAAACGATATTATCATAAATAAACCAGTTATAGTTGATAATTCGCTTGCCAACACAAAGGATTTCTCTGCTGTTTCTATAGTTAATGCAATTAAACCTAACGCAAAAGAAGAAATCATTGTAGGACAAACACCAGAAATGAAAGATATTACTGTTAATGTCCAAACGGGTAAAAAAGAAGTTGTTGTAGGACAAACACCAGAAATGAAAGATATTACTGTTAACATACCAGTATATGAAAAAAGAGTTGTAGAACAAACACCAATAATGAAAGATATTACTGTTAATGTCCCAACGGGTAAAAAAGAAGTTGTTGTAGGACAAACACCAGTAATGAGAAATATTACTAATGTCCCAACGGGTAAAAAAGTTGTTGCCCAGGTGCCAATAACGATGGTTGACAATATTACTGTTAATGTCCAAACGGGTAAAAAAGAAGTTGTTGTAGGACAAACACCAGAAATGAAAGATATTACTGTTAACATACCAGTATATGAAAAAAGAGTTGTAGGAAAAACGCCAGTATTAGTAGACTCTAAAAATGTTACTGTCCCTGTGTTTGAAAAAAAGAGTTTTACTACGAAAGTACCAGTATTTGATAAAACAGGAGAAGTAGAAATGAAAGATATTACTGTTAACATACCAGTATATGAAGGAAGAGTTGTAGGAAAAACGCCAGTATTCAATGAAGCAGGAGAAGCAGAAATGAAAGATATTACTGTTAATGTCCCAACGGGTAAAGAAGAAATCATTGTAGGACAAACACCAGAAATGAAAGATATTACTGTTAACATACCAGTATATGAAAAAAGAGTTGTAGGAAAAACGCCAGTATTCAATGAAGCAGGAGAAGCAGAAATGAAAGATATTACTGTTAATGTCCCAACGTATGAAAAAAGTGAAACAGAAATAATAAGAAAAATACCACAATCTGCGAAAGAAACTACCATAACAATCCCTAAGTATGAAATGATTGTAGAAAACAGAGGAAACACTTTAAGCGACAATGCTTTTACTGTTAAAACAGGAGTTAATACAGGAGAAAGAAAAGAAGTTGTTGTAGGACAAATACCAGAAATGAAAGATATTACTGTTAATGTCCCAACGGGTAAAGAAGAAATCATTGTAGGACAAACACCAGAAATGAAAGATATTACTGTTAACATACCAGTATATGAAGGAAGAGTTGTAGGAAAAACGCCAGTATTCAATGAAGCAGGAGAAGCAGAAATGAAAGATATTACTGTTAACATACCAGTATATGAAAAAAAAGAACATGTCATTAAAGCACCAAATATTGTTAAAGTAGGTGCGCGTAAAATTGGCGTAACAACAAAACAAATACCAATGTTTGTGAATTACGAGCAAGATATTGCTACTGTCCCTGCATATAACAACATAGAGGAAAACATACAAATATCAGAACAGCCAAAACAACAGATTATTTCTACTAATTATAACAGTGACTACTCTATACGTGAATTTGGTAAATTAAGTGCTAACTTTGGTGCAGACATTAAAATAACAAAATATATTAATCTTACAGTATATGGATCGGCTGGTATAAACTTAGCAAGAATAAATTATAGCGAAAGCAATATAGTGTCAACATTTATGAATAATGAACTTATAGGTTCGAAAATATCATCATCATCAATAAATAAATTTAACATAGGTCAAACATTTAGTTTAGGTAGTAGAGTTTTGCTTTACGATAAATATGAAATTTCCGCCTCATATCGTGTTTCTATAAACAGTAATTCTTCTATTAAAAGCAATGTACCACTTAAGAATACTGTTTATACACATAACTTCATGCTTACAATAGGATATAGATGGTTTTAAATTTCTAAAAATATTAAAGCCAGAAGTTTTTCTTCTGGCTTTTTTTGTGTTGGTGTGTTTTTTTGTTATACTATAATAATATGAACATTGGATTATTTGGAAATATAATTGGATATATTGGAATGATAGGTATTGTTTGTTCGTTTTTTATGATACAAACAAAAAAACCAAGTATGCTTATATATAATGTAATAAACTTAATTTCATCTATATTTTTATTTATAAGTTTATGTATACACACAAATATAGCTTCAATGACATTAGAAATATTCTGGATTTGTGGTTCTATATATGGAATATTATCAAATAGAAAAAAATAATCTATAAAGATAATGTTAAAAAATCATTCACCGTCGTCTTCGTCTTTTTCTTCTTTTTTAATTTCTTCAACAACGTCTCTCGCGTCAGAAAAGATTTTCTCCGTTTGCTTTTCACCAACAAGTTCCGCTAAATCAGATTGTAAATCACTGGCATTAATTTCTCCTGACTCTGTTTTACTCTTTATTTTAGAAAAATCTACTTTTTTCATTAAATCCATAATCATAGACATGCTAATTTTTTCACCTCTGTCCGATCTTGCTTGAATATCTCTTATAATCTTCTCACTTGTTTCTTTTCCAACCATTCTTTCTAAAATACCTATAATTTTATCTACATCATATTTTCCATTTTGAGCATTTTTCGTAACAGTCTCTATACTGTCTCCAGACATAGTTTTACTTAGCATTTTATTAATTATCTTGTTAAGAATAGCATCTTTTATTCCCATAAATTCCTGATTGAGAGTTAATTAAAGAAAATAAAAATCAAGTATATTTTTCATCTGCAGGTTGAAATAATTTTTCTACCTGTGATTTTTGGTTCCTCTACTTGTTTTGCATGTTGTTTTAGCCTCTGACAAATATCTTGCATTAATTCCATAGCACTATCGATCCTTTGCATATCCTGTCTTTTTAATTGCATTACAAGCTGAACTGTATTATTATCTTCAAGAAAGTCTACCGCTTTTTTTAATTTTATGTTTAAATCATTATCTCCAATACGCGGGCTAAATTGTATCTCTTTTATTTTTGGCTTTGATTTATTACTTTTTTGTTTTTTTTGTTGTGTATATAAATACTTTCCATAATCACAGATTTTACAAACAGGCGGAGTAACGTTTGGTGAAATATTTATAAGCTCCAAACCATCATCTCTTGCCATTTGTAAAGCTTCAGATGTTGGAACTATTCCAACCATCGTACCGTTTTTATCTATAAGTCTAACCTCATTGATTATATTCCAGTTCACTTTTTGTCTTTCATCGACATGCCTGTTTTTATCTTGACTGAAACTTTTTTTAAATATTCTTCCCACCGAAAGTAATAAAATACTATGTTCAGTATAAATACATGAAAATAAATTGCAATAAAATTTACACACTGCTTTTAATTTTAATAATAAGAGGCAAAAACAATCCAAGAAGCAATTGCGGCTGCCAAGTCGTCAAGTATTATACCTTTTGCTCCAAGAACATTTTTGTCAATCCAAGAAATAGGATATGGTTTTAAAATATCAAAAAATCTAAAAAGTGCAAAAATTGATAAAAAATGTTGCCAGTTCATCTGTGTTACATTAGAAAATTGACATAGCCAAGATGCAAAAAAAACAGCAACAATTTCATCAATGACTACTTCTTTTGGGTCTTGATTTTGTTTATTAGAAATCTGTAAAAAAACATGAGTGCAAAAAAAACCAAGCACAATTAATGATATCAAAATTATAATTTGATATGTTTTAGAAAGTAAAATAAAATATGGACAAAATATTATAGCCAATAAGCTTCCAAATGTCCCAGGGGCATATTTTATTTTTCCAACAAAACATCCAGTTGCAAAAAATGAAACAATAAAAAATATAATACTTCTACTTCTAACAGAACACTTGTTTAAAATAAATTTATCAATTACATTTATTGTTCGCATTAACTATTAAAAAAAACAATTGCATTTTTCGTAGTAGTTTCGCAAAACTTATTATAGTCAATATTTAAAAAATTACTTAGATAATTTGCTGTATATTTTACAAAACTTGCTTCATTTTGTTTTCCACGCATTGGGACAGGAGCTAAAAAAGGCGCATCTGTCTCCACAAACATTCTGTCTATCGGAACAACTTTTGCTGCATCGCGTACATTATCTGCATTTTTAAATGTAACAACGCCAGAAAATGAAATATAACAATCAATATCGAGCAATTTTTTTACATTTTCTACGCCATCTGTATAACTATGTATAACAGCTTTTAAACCATTTTTTTTATAAAACTTTAACATTTCAATCGTTTTTGAAATAGCAACCTCTCCGCGTACATGTATAATTAAAGGTAATTTTAACTGCAACGATGCTTCAATGTGATTTTCAAAACTTAAAATCTGAGAATTTAAAAAATCCATATTTTCAATAATATGCGTATCAAGCCCTGTTTCGCCAATTGCCTTAACTTTATCACTCATTTTTGCTGCTTTAATAATTTCATCAACAGAATGTGTATAATTTCTGGTTTCTTCCGGATGATCCGCCACTCCGCAAAAAATTTTAATATAATCGTCGGAAAATTCATTACATATTCTGATTTCATCGGAAGCATCTTCTATTTTTGTTCCTGCGCACATTATATATGTCAAATCTGCTTGCTTGGATCTGCTAATTATATTCTTCAATTCTTCGTCTGTGTTGCAATTCAAATGACAATGGGTATCGTAAAGCATATTTATTATTTTTTTTTATTGTTACAAAGACATGTATGTGGCTTTATAACACTATACTTTTTTAATTTCACATGCTCTAAATAACTTCCAGCTTTTATAACACAATTATCTCCAACCTCAACACCAAGACCAAAAAACACATTTGGCTCAATAATAACATCTTGCCCTAACTTTGTGTCATACGAGAAATAAACACTATTTGCGTCCAATAGCGTGGCTCCATTTTCCATATGCTCTATTCTTAACCGCTTTTGATATTCTCTTTCGGCATGCGCAAGCTCGACGCGTGAATTTACTCCTATTACTTCATATTCGTCGCAAATGTAAGCTCCAATTCGATATTTCTTTTGATTTGCCAATGATACAATATCTGTTAAATAATATTCTTTTGCTTTATTATTATTACCAATTAATGGTAGTAAATTTTCAAAAATCTCTGTTTTGCCAATCATTAAACCGGAATTACATAAACGTGGTTTTTCTCTCATTAAATCTCTAAACTCTTTAATCTGATATAATTTACCATAATCTCCAGATTCTAAATCTTTATTTGTAAATAAACGACCATACGGTCTAGTCTGGTCTTTGCAATCAAAACCAAGAACGATTAAATCGAATTTTTTCTGCAGACCAAACATTTCATTCATTGTTTCTTTTGAAACAAACGGGACATCGCCATAAAAAATACCTGTTAGTTTGTTTTTACTATCCCAATATTTAGACCTTATCGCTGTCAATACGGCATTTCCTGTACCAAGGCGTTTCTTTTGTATTACATAATTTAAATTATTCTGCTTTGGGAGTTCACCAGCATAGCAGTCAATAACATTACTTGAACTTACAACTATAATGTTCTTATTATATTCACTTTTTATCTTATTGACGGAACTCAAAACATGTTCAAAAAGGCTCCGACCTGCAATTTTTTGACAAATTTTTGGAAACTCTGACTTCATCCTTGAACCTTTTCCTGCTGTTAAAATAACAACATTTATTCCAGTTTTTTTAGGCATAATCAATTCTCTATATACAATTTACCATTTAATTTCATTTTTTTTAATGAATTATAAATTTGGTCTTTATTTACATTTTTTAAAAAAATACTAATTTCAGTTGGTTTTATTTCTCTTGTTGCAAAATCAATCTTTTGAGTTTTTAAAAAATTCTTAAGCTTTGAATATTCGGCTATTATGTCATCTTTTTCGTTTAAATTTATAATACAATTAATAATTTCATCTTTTTTGGGATCACTGTTTTTTTTAAAAAAAGACTGAAAAATTGCTTTGTCAAAAGTAAAATCAGCAATTAATGTATAAAAATTTTCATTATAATATTCGTCTAGTATTTTATATCCTGATATCATTGAATTAATATTTACTTCATCAATTGAATTGCCTTGTGTTTTTGTATGTTTTAATAAATCATTTAATGCTGCCTGTTTGGCCTGATATATCGCAATTTGCTTTGTCGATTTTTCGTTTTCAAAACTAGCACCTTCAACTTTTACATTATTTACCAAATAAGAACCATCTGTTTCTGACACAACAGATGCGTCAGCAATCGATGAAATAAACAAAAACAATGTAAATAAACATATTCTAATCATAGAAAATAATACATTATTCACCTTCTTCGTTCTCACGATAAATAATCGATGCTGATGCAATTTTTTCACCAGATTCAAGATTAAATACGCGCACTCCTTTTGTTTTTCTGCCAATAAAAGATATATTTTCGGCAGAAACTCTAATAGTTTTACCTTTTGTCCCTATCATAACAACGTCTTTTGTATCATCAGCCAAAAGGGTCATTACCACATTTGCATTTGGTTGTAAATTTATATTTGTAATACCTTTACCGCCACGACCCGTGATACGATACTCATAAGCAGATGTCCTTTTGCCATAACCGTCATCAGTTATTGTCAATAAAAACTGCTCCTTGTCTGCCATTTCTTTTATTGTTTCCGGCGTCAAATTCCATTCTTTTTGCTCTTTTTTACAATCATCAGCAAATTTATTTAATTTTGATAAAGCATCAAGATCTAAGCCTTTCTTTTTAATTTCTAACCTTAAATCTTTGTCCAATTGTAAAAATTGTTCCTTCAAAGCGCTATCGTTTTCATTGTCAGACAAAATACACATCGATACAACTTCATCGCCATTATTTAATCTCATTCCACGAACCCCGTCAGAAGATCTTCCTTTTGTTACTCGAAGATCGCTAACAGCAAATCTTGTCGCCATTCCTTTTTTGCTTGCAAGCAATATATTGTCTGTGCTTTTTGCTAACTGCACACCAATCAATTTATCGTTATCTTCAAGCACGATTGCAATCTTTCCATTGGAATTTATATTTTCAAAATTCGACATTGGACTACGACGTATGTTTCCTTTTTTTGTAGCAAAAATAATATCATAATTATTCCACTCATTTTTATCAGCAGGTAAAGGCATTAATTCTATTAAACTATCGCCCTGTTCAACCTTTACAAAGTTAACAAATGCTCTACCTTTTGCATTTGGAGCCGTTTCTGGTAATTGATAAGTTTTTATACGATAAACCTTACCATTATTTGTGAATATAAGTATTGGTGAATGAGTATTTGCAACAAATATTTTAGAAACATTGTCATCTTCGAGCGTTGCCATGCCCATTTTTCCTTTACCTCCTCGTCTTTGCGCCGTGTAACTCGATAAATCTGTTCTTTTTATATATCCACCAGTGCTTACAGAAACAAGAACATCTTTTTGCTCTATAAAATCTTCAATACAAGTTTCTCCTATTTCACCATTTAAAATTTCAGTTCTTCTAGGAACAGCATATTCATCTTTAATCTGTTTTAATTCAGTAGCAATAATTCCCATTAGTTTTTCTTTATTTTTCAAAGTATCTAAGTAATCAATTATAGCATCGCTTAACTGACAAATTTCCTGAGATAAATTATCTCTTTCCATGCCTGTTAACTTTGATAATCTCATCTCTAAAATTGCTTTTACCTGAACGTCTGTAAATTTAAATTTGCCATCAACAACTTTATTGTTTTTGTCAGAAACTAAATCAATAAGACGACAAACACTTTCACTTGCAGTCCATGTTTCATTCATTAATTTTTGTTTTGCTTCTTGCGAATCAACAGAACCTCTAATTATTGCTATTACTTTATCTATATTATCAACAGCAACATAAAAACCTATCAATAGATGAGCTTTTGCTCTTGCTTGATTTAACAAAAATATCATTCTACGAGAAACAACTTCTTGTCTAAATTCTATAAATGCTTTTATAATTGAATGAAGGTTCATTAATTCAGGACGATTATTGTGCAATACAAGCATATTTACACCAAAGGATGATTGAAGTTGTGTAAACTTATATAAATAGTTTAAAACAATATCTGTTGAAAAATCTTTTTTTACTTCAATAACTATACGAATTCCGTTTTTATTGCTTTCATCTCTGATGTTTGAAATCCCTTCAATTTTTTTATCTTTTATCAAATCAGCGATTTTTTTAATCATATCAATTTTTATCACATTATACGGAATTTCATCAATAACTATCGCTTCTTTTCCGCCTTTAATTTCTTCAATGTGTGTTTTACCTCTTATAGGTACTGAACAACGACCTGTGAGCATTGCTTGATTTGCTAAATTACGACTTAAAATTACACCTCCAGTTGGAAAATCTGGCCCAGGAACAATTTGTACCAATTCTTGCGGTGTTATATTTGGATTTTCAACATATGCCAAACATGCATCCATAATTTCGCCCATATTATGTGGCGGAATGTTTGTTGCCATACCAACAGCTATACCTTCTGTGCTGTTCACAAGAATATTAGGAAACATTACAGGCAAAACCGATGGTTCAATTTCAGTACCATCGTAATTTGGAGAAAAATCAACCGTATCTTTATCAAGATCTTGCATCATTGTATGACTTACTTTTGCCAATCTTGCTTCTGTGTACCTCATGGCAGCTGGAGGATCGTTGTCTATCGATCCAAAATTACCTTGACCACTAATAAGAGGAACTCCCATTGAAAAGTCCTGCGCCATACGAACCAATGCATCATAAATTGCGCTATCTCCATGAGGATGATATTTACCCATCACCTCACCGACTATACGGGCTGATTTTTTTGGTTGTCTATTATAGTTACAACCCATTTCATTCATTGCGTATAAAATACGTCTATGAACCGGCTTAAGACCATCTCGGACATCTGGGATTGCTCTTGATATTATAACGCTCATTGCATATGCTAGATAACAATCTTTCATTTCTCCAGAAATTGGCGTTGTTATTACTCCTTCTTTTTGTGGTTTATTTTCCCATTTTTCATTACTTTCTTCGTTACAAGAACTTTTGCTATTCTCTTTAACATTATCAGCGTCAACATTCTCGAAATCCTGTGTTTTTTCTTCATTGTCGTTTTTATCGCTCATACGTTTGTATGGTCAAATATTAAAAATAATTTACAAGAAAAATTTACATACAAAGAATAACAACTCAGATGCTATTTAATTCTTTTACTTGACACTTATGAAAACAATCTTTTATTGAATATGTGATTTTAAAGAGTATTAAAATATTGTTTACATTGTTGTTAATTTGTTGTTGTATGAGTAATAATAAAACTGTAAAAGCAAAAGAGCTTGAACTAGATACAAAAAAAATAGTTGAAAATTCTATATTAAATGTTGAGTTTGGTAATGAAAGTAAGGCAAATTTGGTTATTTTTTTAATTGATAAAGATGGATTTTCAAACGCACAAAAGAGTATTTATGGAAAAGCTATACAGGAGGAAGTTAATTATAATGATTTCAAGCCAACAACAGGAAAAATTGCAAATGTTGGAATTATAAATGGAAAAAAAGTTATTTTTGTTGGCTTTGGAAAAGACAAAAAATCAAAAAAAAATGAAAGTAATAATAAAGATAGTAATTTAACTTTACAAGCACAAAAGCTTGGCGCAAGTATTGCCGATTTAGTCCCTGGTAAAAAAAAAACAACTGTTTACATATCAAATAAATTTAGTTCTTTGGATGATAAAATGTTAATTGAAGTATATTTCGGCTTCAACCAAAAAATATATCGTTTTAGCAAATACTTAACTGATAAAGAAAAACTTGAAAAGCTTCCACAAGTTGAAAAAATTGTTTTATCTCCAAAAAGTAATAGCAGTACAGCAAAAAATGTTAAAATAAAAGATCTAATATTAAAAAGACAAAATCAGCTTAGAGGTATATTTTACACACGTACATTAGGTAATGAACCTGCAAATGCAATATATCCAGAAAGTTTTGCAAAAGAAATGGAAAAAGCATTTAGTGGAGTAAAAAATGTAAATTTTAAAGTACTTGATAAAAAAGAGCTTAAAAAACTTGGAATGAATATGCTATTAGGCGTGGCTCAAGGCTCAACAAAAGAACCAAAAGTAGTTGTTGTTGAGTATAATGGTAACAAAAAAAGTAAAAAAATAGATCTAGCTCTTGTCGGAAAAGGTGTAACATTTGATAGTGGTGGCCTTTCTTTAAAACCTTCTCCTTATATGGAAGGAATGAAATGTGATATGCTTGGTGCAACAACGGTGCTATCAAGCCTATTATCAATGGCAAAAAATGAATTAAAAATTAATGCCGTTGCTGTCGCGGGAATGGTGGAAAATATGCCAGATGGTAATGCACAAAAAGTCGGTGATATTGTAAAATCAATGTCTGGAAAAACTGTTGAAATTATAGATACAGACGCAGAAGGTCGATTAGTTTTGGGCGATGTATTGTATTACGCACAATCTGTTTATAAACCTGAATATTTAATCGATATGGCTACTTTAACTGGTGCTATAATGGTTGCTCTTGGGACAGAAAGAGCTGGAATTTTCTCAAATAATGATAAAATGGCTGAAAAAATCAAAGAAAGCGGAGAAAATACTGGCGATCGTTGCTGGATAATGCCTATGGGAGACGAATACGCAGACGTAATGAAATCTCAAATCGCCGATCTAAGAAATCTTAGCTCTGTTCGTTATGCCGGAAGCGCAACCGCTGGAGAGTTTTTACATAACTTCATAGGAGATAATCAAAAATGGGCGCATATAGATATTGCCGGTGTTGATACTGCAACAAAAAATAATTCATTCAGCATTGCCGATTTTGCAAGTGGTTTTGGAGTTAAATTATTAAATGATTTTGTTGAAAAAAACATAGAAAAAATTTCATAAATTTATGTTTTTCCGTAATCTAAAAACATTTTTTATATATTTCACTGTTTTTTTTACTGTATCTTGTAATAATGTGTTTGCTTCATTGACGCAAGATATGTCACCATTAGTGGAAGAAGTTGGACAAATTATAAGAGATAAATATATTGTAGAAGATATAGATCAAAAATATTTAAAAAATAGCGCCGTAGATGGAATGTTAAGAGGATTAGATCCATACTCTGGATATTTCGACGAAGAAGAGTTTAATAATTTTCAAAACAATACGAATGGAAAATTTTACGGCATTGGTATTGAAATGAAAATGGATTTAAATAGCGATTGTCCAATAGTAACAAATGTGTTTACTAATTCTCCTGCTCAAAAAGCAGGAATTTTAGCTGGTGATATAATCACGCATGTAAATGACGAAGCAGTTGTTGGAAAAAAACAAACAGTTGTTGCAAAAATGATAAAAGGGAAACTTGGAACCCCTGTAAAAATTACAGCATATCGTTCCTCTACAAATGAAACTTTCTCGCGCTCTCTTCGTCGTAATGAAGTTAAAATTCCAAACATAGTCAGCAAAATTTACAAAGACAAAATAGCCATCATGGAAATAAAATTATTTAATCAACAAACCTATGGCGATTTCATAAAACACTTGAATAAACTACGTGAAGACTATAAAATAAATGGGTTAATCATTGATTTAAGAAATAATCCTGGTGGTTTACTCGAAAGCGCTGTAGACTTAGCTAATTTATTTTTAAAAGATGGACAACTTATTACTTCTGTAAAAGGAAGAAATGGCGTAAAAGTACACGACTATCTGGCTCGAAATAAACAAAATATTTTTGATAATGTCAAAATTGCTGTTTTAATAAATAAAGGCTCTGCTTCAGCGAGTGAAATTTTAGCTGGTTGCTTGCAAGATTACGGAATAGCAAAATTAATCGGAGAAACAACATTTGGCAAAGCCTTGGTACAAGAAGTATTTAAACTAAATAATAACGTTGGCGCCGTTAAAATTACAACAGGACAATATCATACACCAAACGATAAACCTATTAATGGTATTGGGATAAAACCAGATATTTTTATACCAGAAAATATAAACAAACATTACGATGCTATTTTACATGCTGGAATTAAATATATTGAAAGCGACAATAAATCTAAAATTTAGCATTTTCGTCGTCAAAAATTTCATTACGCATAATTGTGCCGGTCTTTTTTTTAATACGTATAATCATTGAAGTACATAATGCAGTTGTTGAAAAACCAACAACAATCGCAGTCAACATAAGTGCTTGTGGAACAGGATCTATGTAATTCATGATATTTGTATCTATATAAAACGGGGTAGAGATAGACGGGTACCATGTGTTTAGTATATAATAAATTATTATTGAAGATTGCATTATTGAGACAAAAAACAATCTCTTAAAAAGATTTTGTTCCACGATTACTGCATAAATAGAAGCAGCAAAAAGCATAATAATTAGATATATAGCAATATTTGTCATAAATATAATAAATTTTAACAATATCTACATTTTTTTTCCCACCAATGAGCTAATAATTCAAGCACAAATGTCATCATATAATACGATAAACCAGCTATCATTAATGGAATAAAATATGAATAATATTCAGCTATCACTATATTGGTCATTTTCATAATTTCATAACCACCAAATATTGAAACAATTGAACTTTCTTTTATAAGAGAAATAAATTCATTTATTAACGCTGGAAAAATATTATTTACAACTTGTGGAATATAAACATCTTTTACGGCTTGATATTTACTTAAATTAAGGCTTTTACATGCTTCAAATTGACCTTTATCTATCATCTGAACTCCGCTTCTTATTATTTCAACAACATATCCGGCTGAATTAAACGATAAAGCAATCACGGCAGATGTAAAAACAGATAAATCTATGCCTATTAAATTTGATAAACCAAAATATACAAAACTCATTTGTAGCAACATTGGAGTTCCACGAATAATTGATACATATGCTTTTACAAAATAAAACAAACTTTTTGAACCAGAATACATCAAAAGCGACAAAAATAAAGCAAGAATAAGACCACATATAATAGATGATAATGCGTACTGAGCTGTTACAAAACTACCTTTGAATATTAAAAACAACGAATTTATGTATTCCTGTTTTTTGTTTTGTCTTATAGTTTCACTAATATACTTTTGTTCCCATTTTTCAATAATTTTGTCAATTGTTCCATCTTGTTTTAGTTTTTTAATTGCATTATCTATTGTTTTTGTATAAGGTGATTTTTTTTGCAAAGCAATTGCATAACCACTATTTTTGCTATAAATTTTAGCATACACCAATTCTCTATGCATTTTTGCATAAGCTTTTCCTTGTAGCTCTTCGGCTAGCAACGCATCCGCTTTTCCGCGTATAAGCATTTCAATCCCTATTGCATTACTATCAAGTGCGTGTATTTTTATCTGCTTATCAATCGGATGAGTTTTATTGTAGTTTACTAAAAAATCATACATTGTAGTCCCTGTTTGAACAACAACTGTCTTATCAATAAGTTCATCTAACGATTTAAAATTAACTTTTTTCTTACTTAAAAGAGCAAAGTTTGCTTCAAAATAGGCACTTGAAAAATCAACCTGTTTTTTTCTTTCTTCTGTTATACCCATTCCTGCGATAGCAATATCAACTTTTTTATTATTTAAACTTGCTATAATAGAACTAAAAGACATTTCGTTGATCTTAAATTTCAATCCAGTTTCTTTAGAAATTGCATCAAGAATATCCATATCAATTCCAACAATCTTTCCGTTTTCAACAAATTCAAAAGGGATAAACGGAGTATCTGTTGCTACTTGCAACACATTCTCGCCAGTACTTTTATTATGATTTATACTATTATTTTTTAAATAAACAACAGCAGAACAAATGACTGCAAAAATAATAAATACTGATATTTTTTTTTTACAAAATCGTTTAAACATATTATAAAAGCGAGGCCAGAATGGGATTCGAACCCATGATCAAGGATTTGCAATCCTCTGCATTAGACCAACTTTGCTATCCGGCCAACAACAATCGTTGTGAGTAAAAAAATATAAATTGCAATACTTTTTACTTTAACCTTTTGCTACATATTCTTATAACTATAATTTAGAATTACATAAACAGCTCTTAAGGTCATTTAATCAATTGCGCTTAATCCACCCTCTCTCTTGTATTCTTCCGGTACAACTACATCTACCTTTGAAACTACTTTCAAAAGCATTCCTTGCCGAATTGATATAATAGGGTTTAAATTGTTTGGCAACCCTTTCGTCATTTTTTCAGCAATATCTTGAGCAGTTTCTATAACACTCGTGGCTGCCGCATTTGCTGGCGATGTATTTGTCACAGATGTTCCATTTCCAGCAACGATACTTGTTTGTCCTTTTATCCCAGCAATTTTTTCAATCGCAACCGCAGTACCAAGCGTAATAAACGAATAAAGCAACGAATTTTTAAACAACTCTCCATATCGAGTATTAATATCGCCTTCAATACCTTTTTTGCCGCCCTGATCGTACGTATCAGCGTTAATCGTGATAACAACGTTATCTGGACGAACTATTTTTGTCCAAGTCAATAATAAACGAGTTTGAGTAACCGTTGCAACAGTTGTATAACTACCATATAATCTTGAGCCTTTTGGAATTAATATTTTTCTTCCGCTTTCACCATACACATCTCTTGACATCACAGCACTAACAGTTCCTTCCGATTCAGAAACAATTGCTGTTTCAAGCGTCGCTTCCATAACTTTCCCGGCTATAATTGTATTTTCGGGATTTGATATTTTACTAACGTTTGTGTCTCGTTCTTCAGTCAGCACTTCTTTTTCATTAATACCAGCGCTATCAAATACAATAAAATCTTTTCTATTATTACTAGATACTTTACTATTTTTTTGTTGACCTGAAAATCCTTTCCCGTTAAGAACAAACATTTCATCAAGAGCATTTAAACTAAGTTCATTGCTTATAGGATGATTTTTTTTTGCCTTAATATTTGTTTTATTACCAAATATTGATATACTTTTTTCACTTCCATCATTCATTTCATTTTCTTTGATAATATTACCATTTTTATCAACTTCAACATCAACTTCAACTATTTTTATATTTCCATTTGAATCTCTGATTTTCTTCTTTATTTTTTTTACTGTCACGACATCTTTTTTACCATCAATATCAATTTCTTTTTTTTTTGATTGTTTTTCTTGCTTTTCTTGTTTTTCTTTTTCATTCTCACTGCTTTGTCCTTCTTTTAACGATATTTTATCAATAGTCGGCAACGTTGGTACAGATGGAATATTTAACTTAGGCACAGACACACTACCAAGACTTTCAGAATTAGATATAGTCTGTGAATCAAAAGAAACAACTGATTTACTATCTGGTTTTTCTTTATAAACCTCACCGCTCGAAGATTTATAAATTGGTTTATCCGCAAAACGCTGCTGTTCTATTTCTTTGTTATTGCTTTTTTTTATGACTTTATTTTTTGTTATTCTTTTCTTTCTTGGTTCATTTGGCGTTGGAGCGAAAAACATTTTATATCCAATAACTAAGAAAAATATCAATAAAATAAAAATTTTTAAATACTTACTTGTGACAGCTTGCGCTAATCTCGGTCTATTTTTGCCAATTTTTTTCTTTTGCTCTTCCTGCGCATTATGCGCCTTAGTTATATCACTATTTATCTGCGCATCTAAATCCTCTGTTTTTGTCTTTTTTGGTATCATCTAATAAATACTAAAAAATAAATTAAAATAAATATCAACATTATTTGACGTTGTGTGCGCCAGAGACGACTCGAACGTCCGACCTACAACTTAGGAGGTTGTCGCTCTATCCAGCTGAGCTACTAGCGCGCAGATAAAGATAAGTATTGTTATTTTAATTGTCAAAAATTAACATACTTGACATTAAAAAAAATATTCATTAACTCATGTTGTTTTTTTTATGAAAAGAGGAATATACATAGTCGCTATTGTTTTTTGTTTATTAGCAAACGTATCCAATGCCGCAACTGGAGAGAAGATAAAGATTGCAACCATAGATATGAGAAAAATAGAAAATGAATCATATGTATCGCATGATTTAGAAAAAAAAATGTCAGCAAAAGAAAAAGAAATTCGACAAGAACTTTTAAGAGAGAAAGGAAGTCTCGAACAACGATTTAAAGCACTAGAAAGTAAAAGATCTATTAAATCCGCACAACAACTACAAAAAGACGCGCAACAGTTAGAAATTGAATACCAAAAGTTTCAAAATAAAGCTAATCGTTATGAAAAAATCTTTGAAAAAGCAAGAATGGATTCACTTATAGAAATAAACAAAAACATAAAAAAAGCAATAAATGCTATTGCAAACAGCAATAGTTATGATTTAGTAATTGCATTAGATAGTGTTTTATATATTAACAATGATAAGTTTAATGATATTACTGGAAAAATACTTAGTAAATTAAATAAAATATCAAAAACAATTGGCTACGCAAAAATATATAAAGCTGCTGAAAATGAATTCGACAAAGCATCGGGAGAAGATGCAAAAAGATAATTTATATTATTCTGTAAAAAATAATCGTAAGAATATTTATAGGATTTTTAAATTACTTTCTAAGAATTTTGGTACAAAAATCCAGACAGAGTTAAGTTATAATAATAGCTATCAGCTTTTAGTTGCAATTATGCTTTCCGCACAAGCAACAGACAAAAGTGTTAACAATGTTGTTGATGAATTATTTAAAGTTTTAATTAAACCAGAAGATGCTATAAAACTCGGGGAAAAGGAAATTAACAAGTATATAAAATCGATAAACTACCATAATATGAAAAGTAAATATATAGTAAAAATGAGCCAACAATTAATAGAGCGTTTTAATGGAAAAGTACCAAATAGTTTTGAACATTTAATATCTCTTGCTGGAGTAGGACGAAAAACAGCAAATTTAATACTTAGCATTTATTTTGAAAAACAAAGAATAGCCGTAGATACGCATGTTTTTCGTGTATCTAATCGTTTAGGACTAGCTAATGCAAAAAACCCAATAAAAACTGAAAGACAATTAATAAAACATATACCACAATCACTTCATAGACAAATAAACAACCTATTAATTCCATTTGGAAGAAAATATTGTCGCGCAATCAACCCAGAATGTAAACATTGTATTTTGCAAAAATATTGTAAACAATATAAAAATAAACTTTCTAAAAATTAAACAGATAATAAATTTGTAGCATAGTTTTGAAGGCTTTCCGAACTAGCTACATTTGATACAAAATTGCGATAAATAAAGAACGCAATCACACTAACAACAATTACGCCTAAAGCAATTAACGAATAAATATAAGCATTAGAAGTTTGATTTTTTTGATCTTCATTATTTAATTCGCTCTTAGTATTTATTATTTTCTTAGTTTTATGTTTGTTTTTTTTCGACGTTTGATGTTTTATTTTTGATATTTTTTTGTCTTGGCTTTTCTCCTTGGGCTTCTGCGTTGAATCATCCTTTACTTTATTGCTTTTACCTGATTTATTGGTTTCTGCTGGTTTATTATTCACTGGTTGTGGTTGTGGTAAAGGATTGTTTGTGATTGGAGAGTGTGTTGTTTTGACTGATTGCTTTTTGACAGAGTATGGAGGAGAAAGGTTTGCGTTTCTTACGTCTGGTTTTGTTGTACCGTTTTTCGATTGTTTTTTTACACCATTTTTCAGGTCTTGACTGACAGAATTATCGGAACTTTCTTGATTTTTGAACATCTCTCTATTCTTAAAAGTTATTTCAGGAATACCATCAGAAATATCAACCGATTTTTGATATTCAATCTTAAATATTTCATTTTTAGCTTCTTTTATAACATTCTTATTTGTTGTATCTATATCCTTTCCGTTCGCCACCAAAGAAATTTTACTCTTATCTTCTTCTTTATTATTCTCATTATCATTATTATCGTTATGACTATTCTCGCTATTGTCGTCTTTGCTCTCATGTTGTACCGGATAACAATCACTATGAACATGTTTCATAACAGTGTAGTTTCCATTAAAGAAATTAGGAAAATGTCCAATAAAGTCATTTAGTTCTTGTATTTCTTCCAGACCATCGTTGTTTTTATGTTTGTTTTTTTCTCGTTGTTTCTGATTTAAATTTTTTCTAATTTCTTCTTGCCTAAACAACATAATGGAAATAATACCAAAATTTTCACAAAAGTCAACAATATATGCCTATTGTTTTAATAATTTTTCCAAGATTACATTTAATATCTTTAACCCACTATATTTTAGTTTTAAAACTCTGTCTTTAAAAGATAAAAAATTGTTTTTCTCAAAAAACTCAAGTTCATCTTGATTTAAAAACTTCATTAAATCGAGATGAAATCTTTTGTAAATATCAGCAAAATCTATGCCATCACAAATCCTAAGACCCATGAGTAATATTTCTTCTGCTTGTTCTTTGTCTGTAAGTTTTTTTTCTACACTTAATCCGTTTCTATTGTTTTCTAAATCTGCAAACCAATTATTGATATTTTTTTTACATAATGTTTCATATCTTTTTTCGTTTTTATACGTTATTCTTCCGTGCGCCATTGGACCAATTCCTATATAGTCATAGCTATTCCAATAACAACAATTATGAATACTTCTATTGCATTCTGTTGTATAATTAGAAACCTCATATTGCTTAAGTTTTTCGCTTTCGTTTTTATAAGCATATGCATGTTTTATAAAATCATTTGTCGCATCATAAAAAATAGAAAGCTCGTCTTCTGTTTTTGGTACAATATTTCCGGAGCTTACAAGCTTTCCAAGCGGAGTTTTTTTATCAACAATCAATGTATAAAGAGATAAATGCTTTGGCCTCAAAGAAAGAGCGAGTTTTAATTCATCAAGCCATTTATTTAATAATTGTTTAGGAAGACCATAAATTAAATCAAAATTCCAATATGAAAAAATATTTTTTATTTTTTCTATTGCATTAATTGCTTGTTCAACCGAATGTTTTCTTCCCAGCCACAGTAGCTCATTATCATCAAAACTTTGCACACCTAATGATAATCGATTTATTCCTACATCACTAAATTGATAAAATTTATCTAATTCAAAACTTGTTGGATTTGCTTCAAGCGTTATTTCGCATTTTTTTGAAAAACAAAATAAATTATTAATTTCAGAAAGTATACTTGATATGTTGTCTGGACTTAATAAACTAGGCGTTCCGCCGCCAAAATAAATAGAAGTAATTTCATGTTGATATATGTTTTTTTGTATTTTTTTTGAGAAATATAATAATTGTTTTTTACAACATTCACAATATTGTTTCTGAAAACAAATAAGATCGTCGTTTTTTTTAGATAAAACACTACTGTTAAAATCACAATAAATACATTTTGATAAACAAAAAGGCCAATGAATATAGATACCAAACATAACAATTGGTTTAAATTATAAAGTTATTATTTCTTGCGTATTTACTGTATCTATATTGTTGTTGTTTTTCTTTTCAGATTTTGAGTTTTTTGTACTATTTTTTTTACCGTTTACTTTTTTTTCAACTATTACGCTAAAATCACAATACTTTAAACTATCAAAAACTATTGACATAACCTTTTCTATACGATCACATGAATGAATTTTTAATTTCTTTAAAATATCTTTTGGAATTTCTTCAAGATCTTTTTCATTATCTTTTGGAATTATTACTTCTTTTACTCCACTACGCACTGCGGACGTTAATTTTTCTCTTAAACCACCAATTGGCAATACTGCACCTCTTAGAGAAATTTCACCAGTCATTGCTAAATATTTTGAAACTGTTTTTTTTAACAACAAAGACACAAGCGCCGTAACAATGGTGATGCCAGCAGATGGTCCATCTTTTGGAGTTGCTCCATCAGGAACATGGACGTGTATGTCATTATTTTTGAAAAAATTTGGATCAATCCCGAAACTTTTTGCTTTTGATTTAACTAAACTAAATGCAGTTTGTATACTTTCTTTCATTACATTACCAAGATCGCCAGTAAATTTAATATCACCTTTGCCGTTTGGAAGACTAACCGCCTCAATCATTAAAATATCTCCACCAGCTTCTGTATAAGCCAATCCATTAACAACACCAATGAAATCTTTTCTTTCAATCACTGTATGTTCATATTTTTTGACACCTAAATATTCTTTTAATTTTTTTTTATCAATTTTTATTTGTTCGTTTGTTTTTAAATTCTCCATAACTGCTTTACGGCAAAGTTTTCCAATTTTACGTTCCAAATCACGAACTCCTGCTTCTCGTGTATAGTATTTTATTACATCAGAAATGCACTCATTTGTTATTTTGCAGTCGTCTTCCGAAAGGCCATTTTCAGTAAATTGTCTTGGAATTATGAAGTTTTTTGCAATATAAAATTTTTCCTGTTCTAAATAACTTGGTATTTTTATAACCTCAAGTCTATCTAACAGCGCATATGATATCTTTAAACTATTCGCAGTAGCAACAAACATAACTTGCGAAAGATCGTATTCAACTTCTAAGTAATGATCTACAAATTTACTATTTTGTTGATAATCTAAAACTTCCAATAATGCACTTGCTGGATCCCCTCTTCCATCGTTTGATAATTTATCAATCTCATCAAGCAATATCAATGGATTTATTGTTTTTGCTTTTTTCATTGCATTTATTATCTTACCAGGCATAGAACCAAGATATGTTTTTCTATGACCTCTTATTTCCGCTTCATCGCCAACTCCTCCTAGAGCTATTTTAACAAATTCACGGCCTGTTGCTTTAGCCATAGCTTCGGCTAAGCTTGTTTTACCGACACCAGGAGCGCCATATAAACACAGTATTGTTTTTTTTGGTTGTTCCCCAGTTTTTATTTGCACAGCAATACTTTCCAAAATTCTTTCTTTTGCCTTTTCCATTCCATAATGACTTTTATTCAAATATTCTTCTGCTAAATTTATATCTGTCTTTATATCACTTCTTTCAATCCACGGAAGATCGAAAATTGTGTCCAAATAACCACGAATAACGCCAGCTTCGCTTGACATAACTCCAAGATATTTCAATCTCTTAATCTCCTCTCTAACTTTATCAGCGACTTTTTTTGGCAAAAATTTTTCTTCAATTTTTCTCTCATATTTTTCGCTTACATCCATTGGATTTTCGCTTTCTCCTAATTCTTTTTTTATTAATCTCATTTGTTCTTGTAAGTAATATTCACGATTATTTCTGTTTATATTTCTATCAGTTCTTCGTTTCAGTTCTTTTTGTAAACGACTTAAATTATCTTCATCTTCAAGTACTTTTATTATTTTTTCCATTCTGCTACAAAGATCCACTGTTTGAAGCAAATCAATTTTAAAATCTAGTTGCCATTCCATTCTTGAAGCAACAACATCGCATAATACGCTCGGATTTTTTATTGCCGTAATACCATCACAAACCTCTCTTCCTAATTTATCACATAGGGTTATATTATTATTTATGTTGTCACGAATTTCTTGTGCTAAAACAATGCATTCTTTGTTATCAATATCGTCATTTAGTATCTCTACTTCTGAAAAAAAACCATCATACTGCAAAATAGTTGCCCTATGAATACAATTAAAAACAACCTTCATTGTACCATCTGGCAAAGTCATTGACTGCACAATTTTGCAAACAGTCCCTACTTTTGGCAGTTCGAAAACATTTATATCATCTTCACTGTCGTTGTTTTTTTGAGAAACAACAAAAACATCGCTATCATTGCTTGTTGCTAAATTAAGCGCAGCAATCGATCTTGGGCGACCAATAAAAATCGGAACAATTGTGTTAGGAAATACAACAATATCTCTTACAATAACAAATGGTATTTTGTTCAAATTTTTACCTTCATTCATGATTTAACAAAAGTTGTATGTATTAATGTTTATAAATTTCAAGAGGAAAACTTACAAACTAAACATATCAAAATCTTGCAATTTATTTTTAAAACACATAAACAAAATATGCTTGATTTAGTTATTTATGATTAATTTTGACGTTGTTGACGATATACCAACAACAAACAAAACAGTTTTGTTATTATCAGATTTAAACGTTCCTCTTAACGAGGAAAATAAAATTATAGACGACAAAAAAATACAACAAGCAATGCCAACTATAAACTATTTAGTCAGAACAGGAGCAAGAGTTGTTATTGCCACTCACTTAGGAAGTCCAATAAGTGAAGTTGATTTAAGATTTTCAACAAAACCAATAGCACAATATCTTGATAAACGTCTGCGCTGTGATGTTAAATTTTGTCCAACATGTGTCGGCGAAAAATCAAAAAAAGAAATTTTTTCCTCTGAATACGGAGATGTTATTGTTTTAGAAAATCTTCTCTTTGATCAAAGAGAAAAAACATGTGACATAAGTTTTGCAAAGCAAATTTCCGATGGTATGAATATTTATGTAAACGACGCATTTGAGTACAGTAATTATGCTTATGCTTCTGTATTATGTATTCCTTTATTTGTTAGAGCAACAGCCGGATTAGTTTTAAAAAATCATATACAAAATCTTGATTTTTTCTTGAGCAATTCTAACACATTTTCAACAGCAATTATTGGTGGCAAAATGGCAAACAAGATAGATTTATTAAATAGCCTTATTGAACGAGTAAATTGCATAATTGTTGGCGGTATAATCGCAAATAATTTTCTAAAAGCACTTGGCTATGAAATTGGGCATTCACAATTTGAACCAATGTGTGTTGAAATAGTAGATAAGATACTAAAAAAAGCAAAAGACTATAATTGTTCATTTATATTTCCAACAGACGTCCTAGTTTCAACAAACACATCTCAAGACTTTGATACAAAAAAAATAGATAAAATAGATCAACATGAAATGATAGTCGATTTAGGTAAAGAAAGTATAAAAAATATCCAAAATATAATATCTCTTTCAAGAAAAGTATTTTTTTACGGAAACACAGGCATTAGTGAAATCAGAACATTTAGCAATTCAACATCTATTATTCTAAAAACAATTGCTCAATCAACAAAAAATAAACACATTTTTTCTATCATAAACGGAAATGACACTATTCTTGCAGCTAAAAACAATGGCTATTTAAATGATTTTTCGTTTATATCAGAATACTCTGATCCTGTAATGAAATATTTTAGCAACAAACCATTACCAGGTATAGAAATTTTAAAAAGACTAAGTTGTTGCAAAGAATAAATGATTATTGCAATTTATTTTTACACAACCTTGATATATACAGATGATTAGATATATTGTTTTTGACACAGAGACGACTGGTTTAAATCCACTAGATGGCGATAGAATTATAGAAATTGGCGCAGTTGAACTTATTGATAAAAAACGCACTGGAAAAACATTTCATCAATTAATAAATCCAAAAAAAAAATTAACAAAAGAGATTACTGAAATAACACACATCACAGATGAAATGCTTATCAATAAGCCTGTGTTTCAAGACATAGCAAATGATTTTTTACTATTTCTAAAAGATCAACCAGAAAATTGTGAGAAAACTTTCTTAGTCGCGCATAATGCAAGTTTTGATATCAAATTTTTAAACAATGAACTAAAACTATCTGGCATGGAAAATTTATCAAATTTTGACATTATAGATACAATAGAACTTGCGCATAAAAAATTTCCAAATCACAAGGTTTCTCTCGACCTTTTGTGTGAAAAATTCGGTATTTCACTTGAACAACGTAAAAAAGAAGGTCATGGCGCCTTACTTGATAGCCAAATTCTAGTTGATGTTTTTCTAAAATTAATAGAAGGTTCAACTAATATATTGGAAGAAAACAACGGTATTGACTTTGTTGGATTTCAAAAAAGACCAGAAATATTAAAAAGCAGAAATTTTAAAATATCAACGGAAGAATTAGAAGAACATAAAAAATTTTTACAAAAAAATAACATAGATGAATTTTAGATAAATTTACACTATTTTTACATTAATATGAAAATTCCACATTGGCCTATATATACTGGTCCAAATAAAGATTATTTCAACACAGTTAACAGAGTTAAATGTGTTCTCTCAAAAATAAACAACCCTCATTTACATTTAAAAAATATCATACACATTACTGGAACAAAAGGAAAAGGTTCTACTGCTCTTTTTATATCTAATATTTTACGTTCAAGCGGTTATAAAGTTAATACATATATATCGCCACATATTTACGAATGCAATGAAAGAATTTTACTCGATGGTGTAAAAGTTAAAGATGAAGAATTGTATGAAGCTACTGAATTAGTAAGATTGACATGTGAAAAAAATAATATGTTTGTTGACGAAATATCAATGTTTGAAGCATTAACATGCTCTGCTTTTAGTATTATGTCAAAACACGAAGCTGATTTTAATGTTATTGAAGTAGGTATGGGAGGAAAATATGACGCAACAAATATATTCGATGACAACCCTCCTATTGCTTGTGTGTTTACACCTATACATTTAGATCATACAAAATTTCTTGGAACAACCGTAAATGATATAGCAATACAAAAAAGTTATTTAATAAAAAAAAATGCTTCAAATGTAATTTTATCGTCTCAGTCAATTGAAGCAAAAACTGTTTTAAAAAATGTTGCAAAAAACCACGGAATTTTAAATATATTTTGCTACGGTGAAGATTATGAAGCTTTTTACAACGATAATGGAGTTCCCGTATATGAGAGCAAATGTTTTAATTCATGTTTTTCTTTCCAGAAACCAAACATGCCAGGAGATTACCAACTTATTAACGCAAGCTGTGCAATAAGCACATGTATTGCTTGTTTAAAAAACATCAACATAAAAACTTTAACACCAGAAACAATAAATATTGGTATAAAAAACACATTTAATATAGTAAGAATGCAGAAAATAGAAAATGGAGCATTGTTTTCTAAACTACCACAAGGAAGTATTTTTTATATAGACGGAGCGCACAATCAACTTGCAGCCAATGCATTAGCTTCATGGATTAAGTCGTTTAAACAAAAAAACAAAGATAAATATACAATATTTCTTGCTGTTGCCAGAACAAAAGGCGTTGATAATAAAGCTTTTTTAAAAGAATTTCTAGATAAAAATAATAAACCAATTATAGATGTATTAATAGCAACAAGAGCAAACTTAGAAAGTATCCCAGAACCTCCTGAGATTATAGCAAAAATTGGAAAAAATTTTGGTTTTTATTGTAAAATAGCCCATGATATAACAAAAGTAATAGATTGCATTTCAAACAACGGCAAACAATCACTTTTGATTTGCACTGGCAGTTTATATATAGCAAGAGATATAATGACTAAAAATTAATTGTTAATAAATTTTGATTTTAAATAAATTTATGATATAAATTATAGAATGTTTATGATTAATCGCATAACAAAATACATATTAATATCAGTTATTTTGTCTATAAGTGGATGTTTATATTCTGTTGAAGAAAGAATTTATGCATTAGAAAAAGAACTTAATGATTTTGTAGAGCAAAAAAAGAAAGTTAGAGATGTTATCAATAAATACGGTAAGCCTACAAAATATGCTAACAATCCAGACGTTCTTGGACAAAGTGGTACATATATGGTGTATGACTATAAATCACAAGGTCATAATTGCGTTATAATGCTCAAATTTGCTCCAGAAACTTTAGTAATAATCGACTGGGATTACGAAGGTAATTGTCTAGATATTAACATTGGATACACGATTTTTTAATTAAAATTTAATTCTAACATAATTGTTCCACGTGGAACAATTTATTTATTTAATATTATCATGATTTAAATTCTGCCAAAGACGTTTATAATATGTTGTTTCTGCGCTATCGCTAAGAAGCTGCAAATGAGTTCCCTGTTCAATAATTTTGCCATCTTTCATGACATATATATTATCACAATCAACTACTGTTGATAAACGATGCGCAATTATAATAATTGTTTTGTCTTTCATCTTATTAAAAATGACATCATGTATTTTTCTTTCAGTTTCTACATCAAGAGCCGATGACGCTTCATCGAAAATCATAATTGGAGCATCTTTTATAATTGCTCTAGCAATTGCTATTCTTTGTTTTTGTCCTAAAGAAAAACGAGAGCCACCATCTCCAACATTTTCATTAATTCCTTTTACTAATTCTTTTAAAAAATCAATTTGCGCTTTGTTAATAGTATCATTTATATCTTTTTCACTAATCTTATCTTTTTTTGATCCATATAAAATGTTGTTTTTAATCGTGTCATTAAATAAGAAATTATCTTGTCCAACATAGGCAATATTTTTTCTTAAATAAGATAAATTTATTTCATTTATATTTTTTTCGTTTATAGTTATTTCGCCGCTCTCACAACTATATAACCTTGTTATTAAAGACACAATTGTAGATTTTCCCGACCCAGAAGAACCAACTATTGCAATTTTTTGTCTTGGTTTAATTTCTAAATTTATATCACAAAGAATTGAAAAAAAATCATTTTCGTTTTTTATTCTATTTTTAATCGCATAATCAAAATTTACATGTTTAAATTTAATTGTTGGATTTGTTAAATCAATAAAACTTCCAGATTTAAAATCTTCAATGTCTAAATTATCCATAATAAAAAATACTCGTTTCAATAAAACAAAACATGAGGTTATTTTTATATTTACTCCAGATAAAGAACGAGCTGGTCTATGAACCATTATCAATGCAGTAAAAAATGAAAAAAAACTACCAACATCGCTGTATCCGTTTATTATTTGCCAACCACCAATAAAAATAACAAAAGACAACGATAAACCACAAATTAACTCCATTAACGGAGATACTACTGCTTGTTTTTTAGCGACATTCATACACGTTCTTGTTAAATTAACAAGTAATCGTTTCATTTTGTGATTTTCATATTGTTCTGTATTGCATGTCTTAATTGTTTTTATTCCATTAATTATTTCAGTCAATTTTGATGTCAATATTTCTAAATAATATCTTTCTGTTTCAAATATTTTTCCAATTGATTTTGTAATTTTTTTGAATGGAACAAAAATAACTGGATAAATACATAAAGAAATAATTGTTAGCACAAAATTGTTATAGAAAACAACAAAAATTAAAAAAATAACAGTTAAAAAATCACGAATTGATATAACAAATAATCCTTCAAGGTTTTCTTTAATTCCATTGATATCATTTAAAAAAACTGAAGTAATTTTTCCATTTCGAATAAGATCAAAATCTTTCATTGGTAATTTTATTATTTTTTCAAAAAAATTAATACGCATATCTATTATTGTTTTTTCGCAAAAAACGCGTAAACAAATATTTTGTATATAAGAACATACTGTTTTTGCAACATACAAAGTAACTAGTATAATACATGTTAAAACCAATGATGATTTTTGTTTTTCTATAAAAACCTTATTAATAACAGGTCCTATTATATATGCTATTCCTGCAGTGACTAAACCAGTAATTAACATCAAAATTAATGAAACAATTACATATGTAATATTTTTTTTAACATATTGCTTATATAAACGTTTAAAAACGCTTAACATTTCTAAAAATTCTTCTGGAAAACTTATATTGATAACTTTTGTTTTCATTGTAAATTACAATTATATAAAATACTTTTTTATAAAAATCAAATGTTAATTAATATGTTGATAAAATTGTTATTTTTGTTGAAAATTTAATATTTTCTCTTGTTTTTTATTTTTAAATTATTTAGCTATTATTATGAGTGATGAAAAAATACAAGAATTAACAAACGAAAGTTTTAATAAAGACGTTTTAGAAAAAAAAGGTTTTGTTTTAGTAGATTTCTGGGCACCTTGGTGTGGACCATGTAGAATGATGTCTCCTATTTTAGATGAATTAAGCACAGAAATTAATAAGGTAGAATTTAAAAAAATAAATATAGACAAAAATCAAGATTTAGCAAATAGTTATAGAATTTTAAGTATACCTTGTTTTATTCTTTTTAAAAACGGAAAAGCAATTGCAAGTCGAACTGGTGCTTGTTCAAAAGAAGATCTAAAAGATTGGATACTAAATAATTCAAAATAAATTTAAGGTTTTCAACATAATTAACGTTTTCAACATATTATAATTACTTATTATTTAAAATATTTTCAAAAAAAAACTTGTAAATAAAATAATGACTTATTAAATTTAAATAAATTAGAATGTTTGCGTATTTAACTGCTGCATTTTTTAGTGTTCTATCGAATTGTATTTGTGTATATTTTGTAAATAATGGACTAATTGTCCTTAAACAAGGGCAAATGATAATGGATATATTTCTGATTAATAATATCATAAATATGATATTATTTATAATATTGTTTAACATACAAAAAATAAGAAGAAGAATTAATTTTAAAGTAATAGACAATTTTAGAAATAAAAAAGAAATAATTCAGTTTTTACTATTTATATTTCCTGTTATAGCGGCTTTTTTTAAAACTTACATGCTGGATTTTGTTCCAGTCACAACAATAACTATATCTAGTTTAATTGTACCATTTATAGTATGGATATTAGCCACATTTTTATTAAGAGAAAGATTTAAATCAGAATATTTAAAATATAGTATAATTGCAGTTATTGGATTTATATTAGTTAATATACAAAAACTTTCAGATGGTAGTTTTTCATTTGGTTTTATGCATTTTTTGTTAATCTATATACTATTAGAATCAATTGGACAAATTACGCTTCGTTATTATTGTAGAAAAAGAGATTACGGTATGCAAGCAATATTAGCTGAAATAGTTATTTTTTTTGTATATGGTAGTATATTTTTAATTGTGCGTGAAACATTTTCAATTGAATTATTTTTAAACCCATATGTATGGCTTATATCTTGTTGTTGTTTTTTAAGACATATTTTATTAATTAATGGCGTAAGAAAGGCATCATCTATAGTTGCATTAGAATTTTGCGCCTTTGCTAAACCAATTTTTGCAAGCATTATAATGTTTATTCTTATTGGAGAAATACCTACATTAAAAAAAATAATTGGTTTTGTTATTATAGCTTTTTCAATTGTACGTTTTCATTCATTAGAAAGAAAATATAAACAAGAAAAGAAAGCAATAGGATTAAAACTTTTTGATAAAGAAAATATTGATACAATTAAAACAATTAATCAAGATTAACAAATATCGTTGACATTTATTTAAATACTTATCTCAATAAATTGATTTTAGTATGTCTGTATTGTCGGATATCGAAATTCGTGAAAGAAGTCAAAAAAATAAAATGATAGAACCTTTTGTTGAAAAATTAGTTCGGAAGACAAAGGATCAAAAAGTATTATCTTACGGACTATCATCGTATGGATATGATGTTCGTGTTTCTAATGAATTTAAAGTTTTTACAAATATAAATAACAATGTTATTGACCCAAAAAATTTTTCAAACGATAGTTTTATAACAAAAACGATAAAAGAAAATGACTACTTTATTTTACCGCCTAATAGTTTTGCACTTGCAAATACAGTTGAAACATTTAATATTCCGAGAGATATAATAGTTATATGTGTTGGTAAAAGCACATACGCTCGCTGTGGTATTATAGTAAATGTAACTCCAATTGAACCAGAATTTAAAGGTCAAGTGGTTTTAGAATTTTCAAATACGACAAACTTACCGGTTAAAATATATCCAAATGAGGGAGCTTGCCAATTTATTTTTTTTAAAGCTGATACCATTTGCGAAACGTCATATTCTGATAGAAATGGAAAATATCAAAATCAACAAGGTATCACATTGCCAAAGGTCTAAAATTTAGATGTTTAATAAAATATTTTTATGTTTAAACAAGATAATAAAACAAGATATAGTAAAAAAAAAAGAGATTTTAGAGAAAAAGATAAAATAATTAAAAGATTATCTATGCTTGGTGTTGCAAGCAGAAGAGAGGCAGAAAAAATGGTTATTGATGGAAAAGTAAAAATAAATAATATAATTTGCAAAGATCCGTTTTTTTTAGTGAGTTATGATGATTTAATTTCAGTTAACGGAAAAAACGTTGTTAACAAACCAATTAATACAGAAATTTATATAATGAATAAACCATCTGGTTATGTTACGACAAATAGCGATCCGCAAGGCAGAAGAACTATTTTTGAACTAATACCAAGTAAATTTGGTCGTTTAATAACCGTTGGTCGCTTAGATTTTAATACAGAAGGTCTGTTGTTGCTTACAAACAACGGTGAATTAGCTAGAATAATGGAAATGCCAGCAACTTCGTTAAAAAGAGTTTATTACGTTCGTGTTATTGGAAAAATAGACAAAACTGTTGAAAAAAAACTTTTAGATTTAAAAAATGGTATAAAAATTGAAGGTACAGAATATGGTAGAATGCTAATTGAAATAAATAATAGCACTAATACACACGCAACATTGAGGATTATAATATTTGAAGGAAAAAACAATGAAATTAGAAGAGTAATGTGGCATCTTGGTTTAAAAGTTGTTAAATTATCAAGAGTTCAATACGGTGACTTTCGTCTTCAAGGGCTTCCATCCGGATGTGTAAAGAAAAGTAATCAATATATAAATATGTTTGAATTAGAAAAAAGAGCAAGCAAGAATGCAAAAAGATATAATTTAAATAAGCTAAAAGAAAAAGAAGAAGCACAAAAGAAAGAAAATGAAAGTGATACTAAAAAAGACGAAATCGATGTTTTAAAAACAAAACAGTTAAAAGCCGTAAAAAAAAACAGTAAAGATATTGGCGATTGTGAAAAATTTATACAAAACGATGCTATATCTTTGTTTAAAGAAGCCGGCGCAGGAGAAAAAGTTATTTTGCTTTGGTTGAGCCAGATAGAAAATATGAAACAAATAATATTATCAACAATGGTTCAAGGCATGAAGAATGGAACTTTAACACAGAAACAGTTTGATGATTTATATCTAAAACCAGATGTGTTATATATATATAATCTCGGTGTTGCTTTGGAGAAACGGGCAAATTTAGAAACAAATAATGACGATAAACAAAACATTAAAATGATTGCTGAGATGTTTATGTCTTATGAAAATGAATTTCACTATTTTGAAAAAAATGGTTTAAAATATAGTGACAAATTAGATGACGATGTCTGCAAAAAACATGCTGATTTATTTGCTAATAAATTTATAACAAGTGAATACTATGTTGCAATTTTAACGGATATGATGCCGTATGTATGTTTTTCAAATTATTTATATAAAAATATAAACTCGAGTAATAATATTTGGTTTGAATATGCAGAAAAATATGGAACTAAAAATTGTGATTATGTTGCAAATAAATTATCAAAATCATTTAAAATAGTTAATAAAGTTTTGGACGAAGGTTTAATTTCTGTCGATAAAGCCAAAGAACTATTTGAAGATGGTTTTAATTTTGAAAGATATTTTATAGAAAAAGCGATGAGTGGTGAATTAGTAAAGAAAATAAAAAGAATTGAAAAATAAAATAGATAAAAAATAACAACGCAAATGAGGCTGATAATTTATAAAATTCCTGAAAAAGAGAAAGTTCTTTATAATTTAGGACAATTACTAGAAAAATTATGTAAACAAAATAAGATTGGAATACTATGCAGTGAAGACGTGGTAGGAATGATTGATGATATTTTGTGGACTTTTTCAACCAATATTTTTTTACCTCACGACATTGCTACAGGAAACGAAGAAATAGATAGCAGACAACCAATAGTTATAAGTGCGGATATGAATTGGTTAAATCGTAAAGTTTTGTGTTTGTTTACAAATGAAGATTTGTTTAAAATTTTGGATAAAATTAATGTGTTAGATGAAGTTGAACATATTGTTTATATGTTGCAAATGAAAGAAAAAAATGATATAGAAAAAATAATTGAAAAAGTAAAAAATAATGTAAATAACATCTGTATTGATGTTTACAAAAAATCAAACAATCGATGGGTTAAGATTTAATATATGATGATGTTTGAAAAATATATTTTAAGATTATTGTCCTCGAGGTTTTTTGTAATTTTAGCCTGCACTATTATTTTTGGTTTACTTCAAGAAATAACAAGAGAAAAAGCTCTGTCTGTGTGTACGTTTTGGCAAATGATGTTAATTTTGCCATTAACAACTCCAATGATATTATTTCTTTTTTTTCCATTTATATACCTTGGAACATTATTGCTTGTCATTAGTGAGATGCATTCAAATAATGAGCAAATAATTTTAAAATCCATTGGTATTTCAGATTGGCGTATTTCCAGGGTATTTTTCTATTTTTCTATTTTTGGTTTATTTGTCTTTATTGTACTTGGTTTACTATATCCAGCGACAAACAGGCTGCTTTTGAGACAAAAAAATATTTTTTCAGGAAGCAATCTTTTAAAATCATTAAAGCCAAATCAAGTTAATAAATTTGGTAAATATGATATTTTTTTTACAAAAATCGACGCAGATGGTAAATTAAAAAATGTGAATATTGTCATCAATAACAAAAATAAAACAAAAAAAATTGTTTTTAGTGATTCAATATTATTGAACTATAATAAATTTGATGAGCTTATAGCTCATTGCTGGGACAGTGATATTTTGACAATAAAATTTAGCAATGAAGAAAAACAAAAAACAGAAACGATAATAACAACACAAACAGCCACTCATGTTAAAGAAATGGATGTGCTGTTGAGTGATTTTTTTCAACAAAATAACGATAAAAATACGAAATATAAACAGAGACTTCGTCAAATTGGGTTGCTTACGCTTTTAAAAATAAAACCAGTTTTTTCTTATGAAGGAATAGTAAAAAAAACCGAAATTCATGGCAGGGCCGTAGTTTATTGGTTTGTCATAACCGCATTGACGTTTTTATGCTGTGTTTTATTGAGGCGTAAACCAAATAGATTTTCTTCGTGGAAAATTACATTATTTATTGTAACGTTATCTTTATTGTTAGCTTTGTCAAGAGCTTTTGTTTTGGAACTTGCAATTATAAATAATATGTTATTTTTTTATTACACAAGTTTTGTATTTATATGTTTTGTGTGTATCTTTTTTTTAAAAAGAAAAAAACTTTGAATAAGGCTCTTTTCTGCTCTGTTATAAAAATAACTTGAATTTTATAAAAAAATTTTATAGCTGGAAATATGCCTCGTCAAAACATCATAAACAACATCGGGCAGAAATACTTAACAAGCAACATTGAAAATGATGAGTTTAGTTATTGTAAAGCGAATGTATGTAAGGCAAAAGGGCATTATAAACTTGATTTGAGATTTGTTGACGATACAAAGAAGGTTGCAGTTTTAGTTGAAACAAAACAAAATTTTAAAGATGAAGACAAAAATCAACTTGATGATTATGTAAGTCTGGAAAAAAAGTTCACAAACTACAACATTGTTGCAATTTTAGCAAACACAAATGATGACAGGTGTAAAACTTGGTTTCACGCCGTAGGCGAGAGAGAGAGTAGAGAGAGTAATTGGTGCGAGATAAAAACATTTGATGAATATGCAAAATATTTTGAAGCAGAAAAAACAAATAACAAAGAGCAAGTTGTAAGAAGCACATATAAATTAAATGAATTGTTGTATAAACACGGAATTCCTGAAAAAATAAGAAGTCAGTTTGTTGGAAGTGTGCTTTTGGCTTTGAAAAATGGCTTAAAGTATAATTATAAAAATGAAGCGGGGCAATTTTTGAAAACTTCGCAGATTTTAAATGATATCAAGGATGAAATAAATAAGTTATTGGGAGACAACGACAAGAAAAATGAGAAGATTAAATCAATAAATAAGCAGGTTTTTGATGACCAAAATGTTAAGGATTTAGAAAACAAACATCTTGGCGAGATTGTGCAAACGATTGAGAACGAAATTTTACCTTACATAATGGAGGAAAGCACACAAGGACAGGATATTTTGAACTTATTTTTTACAACATTTAATAAATATGTAGGAAAAGCGGACAAAAACCAAGCATTCACACCAGACCACATTGTTGATTTTATGTGTCAGGTTTGCGAAGTGAATAAAAACTCTGTTGTGCTTGACCCTTGTTGTGGGAGTGGTGCATTTCTTGTGCGAGCAATGGTGCAGGCGATGAATAATTGCAGTAGTCCAGAAGAAAAACAGAGAATAAAAGAAAAACAAATTTACGGCATTGAATACGAAGAAAAGGCATTTGGACTTGTTGCAACAAATATGCTTATTCACGGCGATGGAAATTCAAATATTGAAATGGGAAGTTGCTTTGATAAAGATAAAAAAGATTGGATAGAAAAAGCAGGTTTTACCGATGCAAACGGAAATAAGCATTCAATCAATGTTGTGCTAATGAACCCTCCTTATAATGCAGTGAAAAAGTGTTGTAATCCAAGTGAGGTTGTGAACTGGAAAAATGACATCAAGCAAGACCCTACAAAAGGTTTTCATTTTGTGAGATATATTGCAGACATTGTTAATCAAGGAAAGTTGGCAGTTTTATTACCTATGCAATGTGCTATTGGAAATGATAAGGAAATAAAAAGAATAAAAGATTTGATGTTGAGAAATCATACATTGGAGGCCGTATTTAGTTTGCCAAATGAAATATTTTATCCCGGTGCAAGTGCCTGTGCTTGCTGTATGGTTTTTACTCTTGGCAAACCTCATCCAGAAAACAAAGAAACATTTTTTGGCTATTTCAAAGATGATGGATTTGCAAAGAAAAAGAACCTCGGCAGAATTGAAAAAGTTAAGAAAGATGCAACAAGTCAAGATGACACTTATTGGAAAGACATTGAAGAAGAGTGGTTGTATTTATTCCGCAACAAAAAAGAAAAGGCTGGGCTTTCAGTTATAAAAAAAGTATCTTCAAGCGATGAATGGCTGGCTGAGGCATATATGAAAACTGACTATTCAAAACTTACAGAAGATGATTTTGAACAAACAGTTCGCGACTACATTGCCGCGATGATAAAAAACAAGTTGCCTTTATAGTTTGGTTTATGGATACGAGAGGGTGGAGAGAATACAGAATTGGAGATATTTTTGATATAAAATCCTGCAAATGTCAAGATGCAAGCGAACTTGAAGAAGGGAAAGATACTTTTTATATTGGTGCTAAAAAAGATTTATTAGGAATAATGAAAAATGTTGCAAAAGAGGAAGATTTAATGATTGATGGAAATTGTATTGTGTTTATTTGTCAGGGGCAAGGTTCTGCTGGATATGCAAATTATGTTCCTTGTGATTTTATAGGTGCAACAAGTTTGAGGGTTGGTTATCACAAAAAATTAAATAAATTTAATGGGATGTTTATTGCAACTATACTTGATTTACAAAGACCCCGTTTTTCATTTGGTCGCGGTTGGGGAAATACTTTAAAAGACACAATCATAAACCTCCCCGCCACCCACGACAACCAACCAGATTGGCAATTTATGGAAGATTATATAAAAAAGATTTACAACAAAGTCATTGAAGAAGTTAAGGCCAGTGCGCCAGCACTACTCTCTCTCTCTCTCTCTCTCTCTCTGAAAAACCGCCCAGTCCTGAAACGTGATGAATGGAAGGAGTTTAGGGTTGGAGATATTTTTACAATAGAAAAAGGTAAAGAATTAGTTGGCGATAATGAAGATGGAAAAACACCTTTGATAAGTTCAACGGAAAGCAACAACGGATTTTGTGCTTTTATATCAAATGGAAATTTGCTTTTTGATGGTAATAAAATAACTGTCGCATCAAATGGTTCAGTTGGTTCTGCTTTTTATCAACAACAAGATTTTTACACAACAACCGATGTAAATATTTTAACTTTAAAAAATCATCAGTTGAATAAATATATTGCATTGTTCTTTTGTTCTATAATTGAATTTGAAAAATATAAGTTTGGATATGGCAGAAAATGGAACCTTGATAAAATGTTGAATTCAACTTTTTCTCTCCCCACCACCCCGCAAGGCGAGCCAGATTGGGAGTGGATGGAAAGGTATGTGGAGAAGATTTTTGGGTGAAATTGGGATTGGAATTGTTAAGGAGTTGCTATCCAGAAAAAAGACAACTCTTTTCACATGGAAAATATTAATTAATTTGCGAAAAAGAGCCTTGAATAATAAAAAAATCTTGCATTTTATTTATTATGTTTATGAATACATAACATATGGTGAGAAGTTGCTCGTTGACCGGCACAAGTATACAAACAGGTTATAATGTTCCGAATTCTAATCACAGAACGAAGAGAATTTTTGCCCCTAATTTGCAAAAAGTGACATTAAAGAGCGATTTATTAAATAAGTTTTTTCATTTAAAATTAACAACTAGAACGATAAGAACAATAACAAAATACGGAAGTTTAGACGATTATTTATTGCATACGAAAGCTAAAAACATGACTGATTTTGGTGCAAATTTAAAACGCAAGCTTAAAAAAATTCCTGGAGTTGTAGATAAATTAGTAGAAGAAGCGAAAGTAAAAAAAAACAAAAGAGTTATAAAAAAATCAGCTCGTGTTCTTAAAAAAATCGAAAAGAATAAATAGTTAATAAAAAAAGTTGAATATATAAAAAAATATACTATACTACTAATAGTATTGCTCATGTCGCAACCGGAAGAAGAAAAAGAAAATGAAAAAAAAGAAATAACAGACCTAACTATTGTTACTGTTTTTTTAGCAAGTGTAGCTTTAGCAGTGGCTACTGTTGCATTAGTTGTGTTTTGTTTGAATAATAAAAACATAAATTCATATAGACTAGAACTTGATTCGGTACGAAAAGATTTTGATGTAAAACTAAGTGTGTTGGAAGATAAAACTAAAGTTCCTATCATTCCGTCTCGACCGGTTCCGGAGGCAAAGTTTATCCCAGGAGACAAAATCATGCCAGAAAACAAAATGGTAGAGATTCCTATATATCCACGTCAAGCTCCTAGTATGCTAATAGAGTCGTTAAAATCTAATGCAAAAACAGCGGAATATTATGCAACAAATAGAGTAGGTCCGCCGGTATATTATGAACCAGTTGTCAATGAACATCCAACAGCATCATTAACACTTTTTACAGATCAAAAAACAGTTTAATTAAAAATTTTAATTCGGACAAAAATCTTGTAAATAAAAATTCAATATACAACCTTAGTTGTGTAAATATGATTGAAACTGATGTTTGTATTATTGGTTCTGGTCCAGGTGGATATGTTTCTGCTATTAAAGCAAGTCAAAATGGGCTATCTGTTGTTTGTGTCGAAAAGGAAAACATTGGTGGAGTTTGTTTAAATTGTGGATGTATACCGACAAAAGCATTATTACATTGTGCAGAGAGTTGCGTCGTTCAAAAAAAAAGCTCTACTTATGGTGTTGATTTAATTGTAAAAAATATTGATATAAAGAAAATGGTAAATTATTCACGAGATGTTGTTGCAAAGCTTTCAAAAGGGGTGGAAATGTTATTTAAAAAAAACAAAATAAAATTTATTAACGGAATGGGAATATTTAAAGATAGAAATACAATCGAAGTTCAGACAGGAAGCGGAATCATAGAAACTATAAAAGCAAAATATTTTATTATAGCAACAGGAGCATCGCCCCGTACGCTGGATTATGAAATCGATAATGAGTTAATTTGTACTTATCGCGGCGCAATGACGCCAAGCATAATACCAGACGAGATTGTTATTATAGGAGGAGGCGTGATAGGCATGGAATTTGCAAGTTTTTATAATGCAATTGGTTCAAAAGTCCATGTTCTTGAAATATGTTCAGATATTTTGATAACAGAAGATGTTGAAATTCGTAAAAAAGCCACAACATGCTTTATAAAAAATGGTATTGATATAAATACTGCAGTTAAAAATATAAAACATACAAAAAGTAAAAAAAAAGTTATAGTTGAATGTGAAATTGATGGTAAAAAAAAGACATTTACGGCCGATAAGCTTATATTGTCGATTGGTGTTGTCCCTAATTTGACAAATTTTGGTCTTGAAAAAACAGGAGTTGAATTTGAGAAATATATAAAAACAAATAATGTTTGCAAAACAAATATTGATAATATTTATGCTATAGGCGATTGCACAAGCGGCCCATGGTTAGCCCACAAAGCAAGTAGAGAAGGGATAATTGCAGCAAACGATATTGCTGTAAAGATGGGCAAAATTAATAATAAAGACGCTTGTGTTGTTATGAATAAGTTAAACATTCCAGGATGCATATATTCTTTTCCGCAAATAGCAAGCATTGGTTTAACAGAAGAAAAAGCAAAAGAGCTAGGTTTAGAATATAAAGTTGGTACTTTTAGTGGCATTGGGAATGGTAAATCAATAGCAACTGACGAAACAGATAATTTTATTAAAGTTTTATTTGATAAAAATACACACGAATTACTCGGTGCGCACATGATAGGCGCAAATATGACCGAACTAATACATGCTATTGCTGTAGCAAAGAGTGCTGAGCTTCTGCCGGAAGATATTGATTTGACAATTTTTGCTCACCCAACTGTTAGTGAAATGATTCCAGAAGCAATACTTGACGCTTTTGGAAAAGCTATACACAAGTAATTATACATTCTTGAAAGTTAATTTTATTTTTTTATTTTATGGCATAACGCAGATGTTGTATACTATTGCCATAGTTGGTCGCTCAAATGTAGGAAAAACAACAATTTTTAATCGTTTAATTGGTAAAAAACTAGCCATAGTGTCGGATGGATTTGGGATCACGCGAGACAGGAATGAAGTGCAGTTCAAATACTATGATTTAGATGTAAATTTAATTGATTCTGCTGGAATAGAATATCAAAATGCAAAAAAAAATACAATTGAAGAACAAATGTTTAATCAAGCAGTTGTAAGTATTGATAATGCAGATTTATGTTTATTTGTTGTTGATTGTAGATCCGGGATTTCAGCAAAAGATAATGAAGTATTTAATATTTTAAGAAAAAAAAATAAAACAGTTATTTTAGTTATAAATAAAGCAGAAAATTTAAATTATTTTGATTTAAATGAATTAAAACAGTTTAATATTGCAAAAGATAAAATTTTTTTGTCCGCAGAGCATAATTTTGGTTTTAATGATTTATACAATTCTATAAAAAAACAGCATGACGCTTGGGTTAAAATAAATGACAACCAAGATATAACTCAAACGTTTTGCGATGATATTACAGAACATAAGATTAGGGTAGCGATTTTAGGTCGTCCAAATGTTGGAAAATCAACGTTTTTAAATAATCTGTTGAAAGAAAATAGGCTAATAACAAGCAATATTGCTGGAACAACAAGGGATAAGATTGAATTAAATTTTACATATGATGGATCTGATTTTGTATTAATTGACACAGCTGGTATTAGAAAAAAACACAAAAAAGGAGACGTACTCGAAGCTGAATCTATACAAAAAAGTCTTGAAGCGCTACAATATGCGGATATTGTTGTTGTTATAATGGATATAACAACTGCGCTAGAGGAACAGGATTTATTTTTATGTAATCAAGTTTGTGAAGAGGGCAGGGTGTTAATCGTGTGTTTTAATAAATGGGATCTTGTCAATAAAAATAACGAACAAGAACTTTTAGAAAAATTAAAAAGTATAATTTGTAGATCTATACCTAAAACAAAAGGTATAGTTTTTTTTACATGCTCTGCTATTAATGATAAAAACTTACAATCTATATTTAGAACGATAAAGGAACTTTATATTAGATGGAATACAAAAATTTCAGCAAGTAAGCTAAATAAAAAAGTTTTGGAGGCAAAAAGTACAGCAAATAATGCAGTTAATGATCTAAAAATTCATTATATTAATCAAATTAAAACTAGGCCACCAACATTTATTGCTTTTAGTGGAAAGGATAAAAAATATATTACAGCACATAAAGTTGATAGTTTGAGAAATTGGATATATCGTGAATTTAATGTTCTTGGAGTTCCGATTAGATTATCTGTTAGGGAAAAGAAAAAATAAAATATTATTAAATAATTTTTAAAAATAGGTTGTGTTTTTTACACATATCAAGTATTTTTTCTTTCTCCATGAGAAAAACACTTTTGTTTTGTATTGCAAGTCCTGCAAAGTTATTATCAACTAAATCAATTATTGTTTTAACTCCTATTGTTGGAACATCTAGTTTTTTGCTTTGTTTTATTTTACTTTTTTTAATTAGAATTGGTTTCTTATTTTGTTTTTTATTGAAAAAATATTTACCGCATCTTTTTATTAAGTTCTGTGTGCCTTCTGCACATTCTATTCCAAGCACACGACCATCTTGTATAACTATTGCTTGACCGATATCATACGGAGACAATATATCTAACACTTTGCTTCCATAGTCTATGTCTTTTTTATATTTGTTTGCTAGTTTATTGTTTAAAGCATCTTGTTTTTGACACAGTATTTTTGGTAAAACATCTTGAACGGCGACCACTTTACAATTTATGCTATTTAATACTTTCTCCATAATTAAAAGTAAAAAATTATCACCTTTTTGACTTGAAAACATAATTTTAGCTATATATAAAAATATTTTATAATTTATTAAAAACATTTTAAAGCATAAAGAAAATAAATTTTGTAATCCTGTAAATTTTATACCTCCACAGCAAATAGCTTGACAGACGTTTTCACGTTTTAAAATTGATAAAGCGCTTGGTATATTTGATATACTGGCTGAAAAAATTTGATTTTTGTTTATTTTTGCATTATGTTTAAAATAATGCTCATTTGTTTTATCAAAGCATAGAATAATAAAATTACTTTTTTTGTTAATCAATTCATCTATGACTAAAATTGGTAAAATTCCATTGCCAGAAATGACAGCGGTTTTTTTCTTGAACTGAAAGTTGTTTTTTTGTTTCACAGAGGCAGATAGTCCTTAAATACGACGAGAGTTTTTATAGTCAAATAAATTAAAAAAACGCCAGTAAAGCCGGTTATTAAAGACAAAATAATTAATATTCCATCTTTTACTATCAGTCCAGCACTCATTAATACACCAGCTATTGCGGGTATCATGCATAAAAATGGTATTGGAACCGCAGAAGAAAGTGCAAATAATAATAAAATCACATTATATACATGTTGTATTTTCGGAGACACGACAAAAAGTAAACGTTTTTTTGTTAGTTTTTCTACAAATGTTAGATATTTTCTTGATGAAACATCTATTTTTTTGATAATTTTTTTACTTATACGGCATCCAGATATACATTTTGGAATAAGCACTCTTTTTCGAGAAAAACAAATTTGTAATGTTATAAAAATAGCAGGTATGGCAAGAATTGTTGAAAATCCAGGTGGCATTGGAAGCGGTATTATTACCAAAAAAAAAGCAACAAAAGTTAATACATAATTTGATCTTTTATCTAAAAGTTTAAACAGTCTACTCAAAGAAACGCCTTGTTTTCTTGTGCTATTGTTGACTTGCGATATTGATGCAGAAAAATGCTTTGGAACTCTCATGCTTTTTGCAAATTTATTATAACATAAATTTTAAAAAATAAAAAAGAAAATTAAATTTTTTAATTTTCTTTTATTCCTTTTAAAAAATCATTATTCTTTGTGCTTATAATCATGTTCTGTTTTGGAAGAGATTTTTTATATACTTCTAATGTTTTATAAAATTCATAAAATTTTGGATCTTTAGAAAATGCATTTGAGTAAATTTTTATTGCTTTTGCATCTGCTTTTCCCATGATTTTGCTGGCCTCCATGTTTGCTTTTGATAATATTTCTTTTGCTTGTTTGTCGGCTGAGGCCATAATAATGGTTGCTTCTTGTTTTCCTTGTGAACGAAGCTCTTGAGCTTCTTTTTCACGTTCTGTTTTCATTCTTTTAAAAACAGCATTACTATTTTCTACTGGTAAATTTGCGCGAATAATTCGAACGTCTATGATTTTAATACCAAATTCTTTTGTTTGTTGTGCTAATAAATTTTGAATATTTTCCATCATTTGAGATCTTTGTGTTGTTAGAAAAGAAGATAATGGATTCGTAGCAACAACTTGCCTCATAATACTATCTAGCATTGAAGATATACGAATGTTAGCATCTCGTTCATTTCTCATGTTTTCGTAAAATTGTTTTGTGTTAATAATTTTATACTTAGCATATGCGTCAACAATTAACCTTTTTTGGTCGCTTGCTATTACTTCTTTTTCCGGTGAATATATTTGCAAAATACGTTTATCAAACGTTACTGTGTTGTCTATAAATGGAGTTTTTAAGTATATTCCGGCTTCATTGATCTGTCTGATTATTTTACCAAATCTAACAACAAAAGTCGTTTCTGTTTCTTTTACTATAAATACGCTAAAAATTGCAAACAAAGTTATAATAAAAAGACATAACAGTTGTAGTTTAATAATGTTTACAAAATATTTAAATAATAAACTCATAATCAAAAAATAATACCATTATTTATACATTTATTTTATTTCTTTGCTCTATGCTTTATGTTTACGTTTTTTTGATAAAAATTTTTTATCAAAACAATAATAGATGTCTACGGGTTTGCTACATAATTCATTGTTTTCTGATGTTTTATTATCGTTATTAATGCCACTTCTGTAATAATAAAGCCCTCTAGATCTACTAGGATGCCCAATTTTTCTTAATGCTTTTGCTTCAATTTGTCTAACTCTTTCACGTGTAACGCCGTAAATTTTTCCAATTTCTTCAAGTGTTGAACCAGGACAGTTGATGCCAAATCGTTGGCGCAGAATTCGTTCTTCTCTTTGTGTCAACATCAATAATGCATTTGATGTAAGTACTTTTAAATCTATATTTTCCATTAAACGAGTTGGCGAAATGCAGTTACTTGCAACAAAATCTCCAGCTACACTGTCGCCATCGCCACAAGGTTTTTCTAAACTTGTCGGATCTTGAATTATTTTTTTTATTTTTTTTATTTTTTCTATTGGAATCGCTAATTTTGCAGAAAGTTCTTGAATAGTTGGTTCACGCCCAAGTTTTTTAGCCATATCGCGCGCGGTACGATTGACTTTATTGACTACTTCAATCATGTGAACTGGTATACGAATAGACCTAGAGTCATCGGCTATAGCTCTAACTATTACTTGTTTTATCCACCATGTCGCATAAGTTGAAAACTTAAAGCCTCTTTTGTATTCAAATTTATCAACAGCTTTTATTAAACCAATATTTCCTTCTTGTATTAAATCGAGCAAAGGAATTCCACGATTTGTATGTTTTTTTGCTATTGACACAACTAACTTTAAGTTAGCTTCGACCATTTTTTTACGTTCTTGTTTTATAAATCTATCGTTCTTTTCGATGTTGAGAACTATAGCTTTAAATTCATTTTGATCCATCAGAAGTTGCTTTTTTACCAAATTACAAATTTCACTTTTAATTGATACAAAGGTTTCTCGTTTATCAATTAGCAAAGTTTTCCATTTTTTATCATTCTTTTTTGTAGCTAGTAATTTATCTATATCTTTATTTAATATGTCTTCATTTTTGTATGTATTATAAAATGTTTTTCTGTCTATTCCGCATAATTCAGCTAAATCAAATAAATTTTTTTCTTTTTCAATCAAAATATCATTCAATTCATATACTTTTTTTAATATATTATTAACCACATTTTGATTCAAACTTACCTTTGAAAGTTCATTTATTAGTTTTTCAAATAATTCATTTGTTTCTTCTTGTTTTTTTACTTTTTTAAACATTTTTTCACGATAATTGCTTAATAATTTTAAGCAAATGTCTGAAATATTTCTTAAACTTTCTAAAACTTTTGGCTTCAATACTTTTTCCATTGTAGTAAATGAAGCTTGTTTGTCGTTGTTTAAGCCTAAACTATCACCATAATCGTCTTCTAGCTCGCCTCCGGCTGTCTCAAGATCATTTTCCATTTTGTCTCTAAATTCATCGAGTTTGGACTGAAGTATGCTTTGATAATTTGCTCTTCTGTCGTTATTTGATTGTTGTAAATTTCTCTTGTTAGTTTCTTCTTCTCCTGCGCCATTTTCTTTCGAATATAGAACGTCCATATCTATAATTTCACGCAATAAAATATTATCATTAACAAAATCGTCATATAATACAACAAGCGTATTCATTGCAGTTGCTGTTTTGCAGACATCGTGAAGCATGTTGTGGTTGCCTTTTTCAATATTTTTAGCTATTTCAATTTCTTGTTCTTTTGTTAAAATATCTTTTTGTCCCATGCTTTTTAGATATACTCCAACTGGATTATCAACTGAAACATCATCTTCATCTTTAAATATCTTTTTTAAGATCACGCTACCATCTTCATCTTCTGTGTATTCTTCATCTTCGTCTTTTCGTTCATCTTCAATGTAGTCAATGCTTTCTTCTTCTGTTTTTACGATTAAACCTCTATCATCAAAGACCGCCAAAATATTATCAATCACGTCGTCACTCAATCCTTTTGGCAAAAAGTCATTTAATTCTGTGAATGTAATAATTCCGCCATTTTTTTGAGCTCTTTTGATTATTGGTTTTAATGAATTTGCAAGATTGTCTTGAAAAGATAATGTTTTTTTTGTGAGATCATCGCTTTGTTTAACAGGTATATTAGCCGATGTTTTATTGTTTTTGTTTATTTTTTTACTTTTTTTTGCTGTATTAACTTTGTTTTTTACTTTTTTTGTGACATTAGTTTTAACAACTTTATTTTTTTTTGCTAATGATTTTTTTCTAGATTTCTGCTTTTTTTTAACTCGCTGTGTAGATTTACTTTTCTTTCTTATCATTTTAATTTAATTAACAAAAATATCTTGACATAAAAATATACTGTCTATAGTAGTAAATTGCGTTTTGTAAATGTCAAGAATAATAAAAAAAATTGCTATATTTTTGCTTTTTGTGGTAGTAATCGGTTGCGGAAAAGATCATAGTAGACAAAACAATTCGGATCTTATAAAAAGCAAACAACTAAATAGCGAAAGTAACAACCAAAATGATGAAAAAATTAACAAAATAACATATTATGAGCCATCAGAAATCGTCGATGATTTATTGAAGACACCAGGTAGGGGTCTAAATATTGCAATAGTTGCGCCAATGAGTGGAAAATATGCGGATATTGGGGATATTGTTGTAGAAAGTGCTATTTTAGCAGCTAGTAGATCTAAATACGGTAATGCTAGTTCAATAAATGTTTATAACATAGAAAAATTGATGGATAAGAACTGGCAAGAGAATAAAGAGGTTCAAAAATTAATTAAGGACGACAATGATGTTATAATTGGATCATTTTTTGTTGATACGACTAAAAAGTTATTATCAGTTCTTCCAAAAGATAAATTATTTATTAGCTTTATTAATAACGAAGAGTTGGCTAGAGAGTATCCAAATTTAGTTGTATCAAGTATAGGGGATGGTTATAAAATAAATTCTTTACTTCAATATTTGCAAGATACAAGCCGTTTATTTTTGTCTTTAGTCCTTCCTGCAACAAAGAAAGGTTATGCCGTCGAAAAGCTTTTCCGTAAATTTGCCCCATATTATAATGTTACAATTGTTGGCAGTCAATTTTATCAAAGCGGAAGCAATGTATCAATGTTAGCTTCGGCTAAAGGTATAAATAAAACATATAAGATGACTTATATGTTTGACAAAAACGGTAATATTAAAACAGAAACATATAAAGATCGCAAAATAAAAAAACAAAATAATGATAATAATCAGGATGATGTAATTATTAAGACAGTTAAAACTAATGCTGTATACATAGAAGCTGACGAAGAAGATCTAACAACAATACTTAGTAGGCTAGAAGGTTTTGGTATTTTAGATCAGAATGTGCAGATTTTTTCAAATACTGTGTTTAACGCTCCAGATTCGACTGTTTTAAGATTTAATAATTTGTACTATATTGGATATAACTATAGTATTATAAATCATTTTAATAATAAATTTAGGCATTATTTTAAACATAATCCAAACTATATTGCTTATATGACTTATGATATATTAACAATGTTGTATTATATCGCAAATGAAGAGATGATGTTACCTCGTAAGCTTTACGATGAAGATGGATTTAGGGGCATTTTAGATGAATTTAGATTTACAAGAGAAGGAAGTACAGAAAGACGTTTTGGTATTTATGAAATACGTAATGGCAGTATGTCTCGAGTATTTATTCCTGCAGATTATTTACCTTTCGATGTAATAAAAAATAAAAGTTATGGTTATTTTGAGAGATCAAAAAATATAACAGATAAACAAAAAAAAGACAATAAAGCTGATGTTTAGTTTAAATAACGATATGTATGAAAAATGATTTTGCTGTATGTTTCGAAGGTGTTTCGAAAAAATTTAAGAATAAAAATGGAGAAAAAATTACTTTAAATTTCCCAAATTTTTGGATAGCAAAAGGCAAGACAACGGCTATGCTCGGACCTTCTGGAGTTGGAAAAACAACAGCTGCTAAGATTATTAGTGGTATAGAGAGTAAAGACAGTGGTGATGTTGTTGTTCATAAAACATCTTTAAGCAAAAAAACACAAGCAAAAATAAGAAAGAGTGTTGCTTTTGTTTTTCAAAACTTTAATCTTTTTCCACACATGTCAGTTATTGACAATATAATTTATGCACCACTTAAAGTATTACATAAAGATAGACTGAAAACAGAACAAAAGGCTTATGAATTATTGAAACAGCTTGGTCTTTATGAGAAAAAGAATTGCATGCCATGTGAACTTTCAATAGGTCAAAAACAACGCGTAGCAATAATTCGTGCATTAATGACAGATTCTGACATTCTAGTTATGGATGAACCAACAGCATCTTTAGACCCAAGATCTATACACGATCTTGTTGGTGTTGTTAATTCTTTAAAAAAAAGAAAAATTACTATAATTATAGTAACTCATGATTTGGCGTTTGCTAAAAAAGTTGCCGATTATGCCATTCCTTTTTTTAAGAAAAACACAGATAAAAAAATTGCTCCTGTTAAGATAGATCGTTTTTTTGAAAAAAATTCTAAGGATCGATACGTTAGAAAATTTTTGGAAGAATATGGTTCTTTATTATAGATTGTCTTTACATTTGCTCAATTGCGTTTATTCCAAGATTTTTTAACCCTTCTTTTATAAGACGTTTGACGCCAGATATTACTGATAATTTTAAAAATGTTTTGTTTTCGTCTTCATCAATAAATTTTTCTTTCTCCCAAAGTTTATGAAATTCTGTTGCCAGCTGTGTTAAATAATTTACAAAAAAATATGGTTCATAATTTTGCACAGATAGTTCTAAAAAACGTGTATAAAACATCATTTTTACTATTAATTTATGAAAATCACAAGATAAATTAGTGTTTTCATTTATATTTTTTTGTAATTTTGTTTTTAAATCTTTTGATTTATTTAGCACGGAGTTGCATCTGGCATATGCGTAGTGTATGTACCAAATTGGATTATCTTTTGATTGTTCTTTTGCTTTTTCAAGATCAAAATTAAGAACTGTGTCTGCTTTTCTTGTTAAAATAATAAAACGTAAAATGTCAGAATCTATTTTTTCAAGTACATCGTCTATTGTTAGGAAATTGTTTTTTCTTTTTGACATTTTAACCATTTTTCCGTTCTTCATGAAATTTACAAGCTCGCAAAGTTTTATATGTAAATCACCCTTTTCGTTGCTTATTGCTTTTACAGCAGAGGTTAATCTTTTGACATATCCTTTATGGTCTGCTCCAAGAACTACAACCATATTGTTAAAACCACGTTTCCATTTATCGTAATGATACGCTATATCGCTTGAAAAATATGTATAAGAACCATCATTTTTCATTAAAGGTCTATCGACGTCGTCGCCGAACTTGCTTGATTTAAACAAAAGCTGTTCTCTTGGCTCATAATCTTCTATTATTTTTCCTTTTGGTTGTTGTAAAACTCCTTTGTATATTAGGTCTAGTTTTGATAAATGATCTATACTTTTTTTGATAGCATTATTATCTTTTAGGCTTTGTTCGGATGTCCAGCAGTTATAGTTGATTTTCAATTTTTTTAGAGTTGGTTTTATAAAATATTCAATCATTTCCATTGCCGTTTCGGTATTGCTCCAAATTTTATTTGGATTTTTTTTTAAAACATTATTTCTTTTTTCTGCTATTTCTTGTAAATATTCACCAGGATAATAATCTTCTGGTAAATCTTCGATATTATCGTTATTCATCCTCCATTTAATGCTGTTTTCAAGTTTTTTCATCTGTTCTCCAGCATCATTAATATAATATTCGCGACAAACATTATAACCACTTTTTTCAAGTAAATTAGAAATTACATCTCCGAAAATAGTTCCTCTTGCATGTCCGATATGCAATGGCCCAGTTGGATTTGCTGAACAAAATTCTACATTTATTTTCTCTCCGTTTCCTATATTTTTAGTTAGATTTTTATCTCCAAAGTTATTGATATTCTCTATGATTTTGAATAAAAAGTTATCCTTTAATTTTATATTAATAAAAGCTGGTTTGGATAAATCAATATTTTCTATGTAGTCAATTTTTGATAATTTTTTAACTATATTATTTGCAATTTCCATTGGTTTTTGTTTTAATTTTTTAGTTAAAATTAATGCAATATTTGTCGAAATATCAAAATCATTTTCTAACTTTATTGGCGGCAGCTCTATTACTAATTTTTTAAGATCATCATTGTTTATTTGATTGTTGTATGAATTAATCAATATATTTTTAATGTCTTGTTCTATATTCTGCAACATATAATTCATCAAAGCAAAATTAATATTATTTATATTAGGTTTATTCTTTGTCTTCGTTGTCTTTTTTTATGTTTTTTATAACTTTTCCAAAACTTTTTGTTTTTATTGTATTTTTATCTACATTTGTGGTATTATCGTATTTTTTTGGTTTATTTCCTTTTAAAAGTTCTTTTATTTCATCTCCAGTCAATGTTTCGTATTCTAACAACGCTTCTGCTAAAATTTCTAAATCTTTACGTTTTTCTTTTAGAATTTTTAAAGCGGTTTCGTAAGCATTATCAACTAATTTTTTAATTTCTTCATCAATAAGTTTTGCTGTTTCTTGTGATATATCTGAGCTTATAGTTTTGCCATTTGATTGATAGTCGTTTTCTTGTGCATAATTAATTTTTCCAACTTTTTCACTCAATCCCCATTTTATAACCATATTACGAGCAATATTTGTGCATTGCTTTATATCGTTCGATGCACCGCTTGTTACTTTATCATAGCCAAAATTTAATTCCTCCGATACTCTTCCGCCCATAGCAACAGCCATATTTGCAAGCATTTGCTCTCTTGTTTCGCTAAATCTGTCTTCAGTTGGAAGGCGAGTTACAGAGCCTAATGCTCCACCACGAGGAATTATTGTAGCTTTATGTATTGGATCACTTGCTTGTATATTGATTGAAACTATAGCATGCCCGGCTTCATGGTAGGCGGTTAATTTTCTTTCTTCATATTTCATTATCATATTTTTTCTTTCAGCTCCCATTATGACCTTATCTTTCGCATCTTCAACGTCTTCCGTTGTTATAATTTTCCTATTTCTTTTTGCTGCCAATAATGCGCTTTCATTAATTATGTTTGCCAAATCTGCACCGGAAAAACCAGGTGTACCGCGTGCTATGGAGTTTAAATCTACATCTGGAGCCATTTTGACTTTTTTTGCATGAACTTTGAGTATATCCGTTCTACCTTTTATATCCGGAAGTCCAACCATAATCTGTCTATCAAATCTACCTGGACGAAGTAAGGCAGAATCAAGAACATCTGGTCTGTTTGTTGCAGCTAAAACAATAATTCCACTACGTTCTTGAAACCCATCCATTTCGACCAATAATTGATTTAATGTTTGTTCTCTTTCATCATTTCCACCAAAATTTCCGGATGCACGATTTCGGCCAACTGCGTCAATTTCATCTATAAATACTATACAAGGAGATTGTTTTTTTGCTTGTAAAAACATATCACGAACACGGCTTGCACCAACACCGACAAACATTTCAACAAAATCTGATCCAGAAATGAAGAAAAATGGAACTTTTGCTTCACATGCTATTGCTTTTGCAAGAAGAGTTTTTCCAGTACCTGGCTGGCCACACAACAAACAACCACGAGGAATTCTTCCGCCGATGTCGTAATATTTTGCTGGATCTCGTAAAAAGTCAACAAGCTCAACTACGTCTTCCTTTGCTTCATCAATACCAGCAACGTCTGAAAATTTAACATTTAATTCATTCGGCATCATTGCTTTTGCTTTACTTTTGCCAAATGAAAATGGATTTCCAAAAATACTAAAATCATCGCTGTTTCCGTTGTTTTTTTTACGCTTTCTCATTGAAAAAAGTGGAAATAAAAACCATAGACTTATTAAGATCATTGGTAAAGAAGACAATACCCCGAACAACAATGATATTATTCTTTCAAAGATGCTTTTACTTCCATCGATTGCGGTAAAATCATAATTTACATTTTCTTGTGTTAATGTGTCAATTATTTTACCTATATATATTTCTGGAAAAAAAACTTTAAATTTTGATCCATCTTTTAAAGTTCCCATTACGGTTTCGTTTAGCACATTTGCTTTTTCTATCTGTCCATTTTTTGCTGCCGCCATAAAGTCAGACAGTTTTATAAACGAATAATTTCCGCTAAAATTTTTATTTATTGCAGAGGAAAATAAAAAAACGATTATTAAAATAAAAACATACAAAATAGTTTTATTTTGTTTGTTGTTTTTTTTATTTTTATTATTAATGCTTCCCATCAATAGTAATTGGGAAAACATTTATAATAAAAATCAAGCAAGAGATAGATTAAATTTTTAACAATCTTTTTTGTCTTTTTTGTTTTTATTGATATAATGTATTGAATTGAAATGATAATAAAGAAAAGAATATACGATGATATAGTTCTTGAAAAGATTTATAAAAAACACAAGACTGCGATACAAATTTTGTGTTTATTTTTTATTTTTTTATCAACAAGATGGGTATGGCATTATTCTAACAACGAAGATGCGGAACTTAAATTGTATGCATTACAAGCTATTGCTGAAATAGTTGTGGCGATATTTGAAACAATTGCTACATTTTTGATGATAAAATCAATAAAACAAAACGGTGATGCAAATCGTGAAATGAAAAAAATGAATGAAAAATTACAGTTATCAATGCAGGCGCAGACAGAAGCTTTAAAGCAACAACAACTATTTTATGCAGTTCAGTTAAAAGAAAAACAATTAGAAATGCGTAAAATGGAAAAAGCAAAAATTCTTAACCGATATATTTCGTATGTAAAAAATTTTTTATTTGCGTATAATCGTGGTGAAAACTTTGACGGTGTAGATACGCATAAATTATTTTTACTAAAAAAAAAGAAAAATAATCAAGAAAAAATTTATTTTAAAAACAAAAAAGAATTTATGCTTATGGAGATTTTGAACATAAAACTCACACCAAATACTGATCTTGAAAACTATATTTTTGCTTCTGAGTCTAGGGATGGTTTAATCTTATTAACAGAAAACGATAAAGATGTAACAAAACGTTTTGATTGTTTGCTTAGAGAATATAAATATAAATTAAGAACTATACTACCAGTTATTCTTGAAAATTATTTTAAAAATTTTGAAGAAAACGAAGAATTACAAGAAATTTGTGGATAAATTTATTTAACTAAGCCAGCTTCTTTTGCTTTTGTGTTTTATAAAATCAATTATTTCATTTACTTTATCATTGTTGATTTCTGTGTATTTTTGTAAAACTGTCGCCAGTTTGATATCCGGATTGGCAATTTCTTTGTAAAAATGCATAATAAGATTTATGTCTTCGTTTTTAAACTTTGATCTTTTTAAACCAATTATATTTGCTCCAGCAACTCTGTCTGGTTTTGCTTGAACTATTGCAAAAGGAGGTACGTCTTGCGTGATGGCACATGCGCCACCAATCATAACATTATGGCCTATGTTGACGAACTGATGTATTCCGGTCAAACCGCCAATAATTGTATCATGTCCTATTTTACAGTGTCCGGAAATTCCAGCATAATTTGTTACAGTAACGTTGTCTTCAAGAAATACATCATGGGCTATATGACATGAAATATACAAGTAGCAATTATTGCATATTTTTGTTAAATTTTTTATTCCAGCCAACACGTTTCCAAGATTACTCCCTCCGTTTATTGAGACAAATTCACGGATGACGTTGTTTGATCCAATTTCGATATTGCTTGGTTCTTGGATAAATTTGTTGTCTTGTGGTTCAAAACCTATAACGCAATATGGAAAAAAACGGTTATTTTTACCAATTTTTATATAGCTATCTTTATTACAAGCAACAATCGTTACATTATTTTGTATTTTTGTGCCAGAACCTATTTCAACATTTCCATCTATTACTGAAAATGCTCCGATTTCTATATCATCTGCTAACTTGACATCTTTACCGATTATTGCAGAACTGTGAATTTTTTTACTCATAAATAGTTGTATTAACTAGCATACCACATAGGACTTCTTTCTATTTTTAAATTTGTTTTATGTTTTATTTTAAACATTAATAGCAGATATGGCAAAACAGTAAGTGATGTAATTGTTCCGATTAAAATTCCAAAAATTATTACAGTTCCTAGTTCATAGATAGACCTGTTGCCAAAAAAAAGCAAACTCGCTGAGGCTATTACTGTTGTTAATGAAGTAAATATACTTCTAAATAAAATACTTTTTGAGCTCTTGGCTAAAATTTCTGGTATAGTTTTTTCAGTACAAAAAAGGTTCTCGTTAACTTTGTCGAGCAAAATAATTTTATCATTTATACAGTATCCTATAATTGTAAGAAGTGCGGTTAATGTTATTAGACAAATTTCAACTTGTGTAATGCTTATAAAGGTTATTGTCATAAATATATCCAGACTTAAGGCTAAAATCGCAGAAATTGAAAATCTCCAATTAAAACGTAAAATTATGTATAAACCTATGCAAATAAATGCAAAAACACAAGCAAAAATACTATCATTTATGAACGTTTTAGTCATTTGCGGAGAAACAAAATCCATTGCAACAATAGTCATTTTATTGTTTTTCAGAATTTTTTTAAACACAGACAAAGTGTTTTCGTGATTTTTTTCGGTTGTTGTTTTAAGTAAATAACTATTATCTATTTTTTGATATTTTACTGACGTTTTGAGCTCTTTTTCAAGTTGTTTTACAGTTGTTTCTATATTACATTTATTACAAGTTGCTTCGATTATAGTCCCACCAGAAAAATCAACACCTTTGTTAAAACCAAATTTATTGATTGTAAAACCTAAAACAGGCAATGCAATAAAAACAAGAATTATAACCTGTCTCCAATTGCTAAATAAATTAAATTTAGTATTTTTAACGCTGTTTTTTTTTCTCATTCTTCTATTTATTAAATAATTTGTTAAATGCAGTAATTAATTTGCCACAAGAGGCATAAAGATATATTTAACACTTTCATCGTCAACGGAACGTATAACCATAGGAGTATTGCCGTCAGTAATTAATATACGAACTATGTTTGAAGAAATTTTATCAAGTATCTCTTGTAACATTTTATGATTACAAACTATTTTCATTTCAGACTTATCGCTAAAAGTTGCCACAATAGACGCATTAGAATTATCGCCGGTCATGCTATCGTTGCAAAGAATGTCAATTTTATCTTTATTTAGCGTCATTTCTATGCGTGAAGTATTTGAAGAAATTGCTGCTGTTTTTTTTATTATTTCTTTAAAATCCGATGTTTTTACTTCAAGAACTTTTTTGTTATCAGGTATAACAGATTGATATTTTGGAAAGCTTCCGTCTAATAATTTAGCAGTATAACAAACTTCATTTATAGATACTTGAATTGTGTTTTCCGTGTATTTAATAAGTAAATTTTCTTTACTCTTATTTGCTATACTATTAATATAACTGGCTGCTTGATTAGGTATTAATAAATTAGGTATTACATCACTTGATGATGCCGCTTTTCTTTCGGCAATTCCAAGTCTCATGCAGTCCGTCGAAACAATATAAACTTTTTCTTTATTTTTTTCGTCAGAATGTATCATAACACAATTTAAATGTGCTTTTCCTTGATCTATACAACATGATACAGCAGATATTGCACTACATAAATCTTGCGCACTTATTTCAAAACTTTTTGTGTCAGCCATTTCTGGAGCAATTAAATATTTTGTATCTCCTTCAATTAGCGCAATTTTATATTTTATACTATCAGCAACAATTAGTAGTTTACTATCATCTGTTAAAGAAAGATCAATTTTTTTTCCACTTGTATTTTTAACAATACCTATAAATTGTTCACCAGATATAGCAAACTCTCCTTTTCCTTCATTTTCGCAATTAAAGGTTACTTTCACATAACTCTCTCCGTTTGTTGCATATGCAGTAACTTTATCTTCTACACGAAACAATATTTTTGGCGTAGACTCAAGACCATTTTTGAGTATTGGGTCTAATTTAGATGCTACGTCTTTGATATCTGATGTATTAATTGTAAGTTTTTTGAGTTCATTCATACAAAAATATAAGTAATTAAAAAATGAAAATTATTATTATCAATAAAAAATTTTTTACATTGCTTTTTATTCAAAAAAATTCTTATCAAATACAAATGCTAATTAATGAAGATTATATAAACCGAAGAGTTGATAAATATCTAAGAGATGAAGTTGGGTATTTGCAGAGCAAGATTTGCGTATTAGCAAAGCAGAAAAAAATTTTAGTCAATGGAAATCCACAGAATTTTAACTATCGTCTCCAAAAAGGGGACAAAATAGATGTATTAGACGAATTATTTAAAAGTTATTTAGATAACCACTTCCTTGATAGAAAAAAAATATTAAACAGCAGAAGTGCAAATTATGAAGCTAATGGAAAAAATAGTGATAAAAATCAAAACTTTAAGTGTAAAGATTTTAAACAAAATAAAACAAAAATTTTACAAAATAATCAAAAACTTCCAGTAGAAATGGTTTATAAAATAAAGCAATCCGTTGTTTTTGAAAACGACGATATCGTTGTAATAAATAAACCGTATGGCATTAGCGTTCAAGGTGGAACGGGAGTGAAATATAGTTTAGAAGATTATTTTCATCTTTTAAGTGAAAAAAAACTTCGTATTGTTCATCGTATAGACAAAGACACAAGAGGACTTCTAATACTCGCAAAAAATGTACCAATAGCATCAAAACTTACAGAAATGTTTCGTAAACGTGAAGTTCATAAAAAATATCTAGCAGTTTTATCGGGAATACCTATTAAAAAAAGCGGAACTATAAAGACATATATAGTTTTATCAAATAAAGACAATATTGCAAAAAATGCACATTCCTCAGAAGAAAGAATGAATGGAAAAGAAGCAATTACTAAATATAAAGTATTGAAAACAAATGACAATAACAACACGTCATTAGTTGAGTTTTTTCCGATCACTGGAAGAAAGCATCAAATCCGTTTGCATTCCCAGTATATTAAATGTCCGATAGTTGGGGATGAAAAATATGGTTTTGAAAAAACAAAAAACAAAAAATTACAGCTTTTTGCTGTTGAAATAGACGCAAGTCCAATTATAAAAATTAAACTCGAAGAAAAAGATTTAAAAAAAATGATTGATTTTGACTTATAATGATGTTTATATATTTTTTGTACTTCCGCTTATTATATAGAAAATTTATGTATAATTGTATGGAGGAAGAAAAAAAAATATTGTTGCCAGTTGTAAAAAAGAAAGAAAAAAAAATAGGAAGATATTCAAAAATTAAGCAAAAAGTAAAACAGATAAAATTAAACTATACTCGTTTAGGAGCTGATCCGATAAGAAATATTTTTGCCATAAATTCTCTTGGAGCAACAATAGTTATTTCAACAATTTTGTATATTTATGTTGTTGGTATTTTAAGCTTGTTTTTTCCAGAATCAAATTTTCATTTTTTAAGAGAAATGATGAGGATTTTAGAATGTATATCAATATCAATCGTTTCTTATTTTTTTGGTGGAATTTTTAAAAAAGATAAAACAAAAGAACAATAATTATCTTGAAATGTCTTTGTTACTGCTTTTGACTTCCTCCATTTCATCGCCATCGTTTGCTTCTTTTAATAAGAAGACAATATTTTGTAATTTTGCAATATACATATTTTTTATAATTGCATCATTGTATTTATTTACATCTTTTCCAAGAATATATATTATTGCATCTCGGTATTTGTAAAAATCGAAATTGCTTTCTTTTACAACTTTAATTTCCTTTTCAATCTTTTCTGCAAAAGACTCAATCTTGCTGTTATCTGATAAAAAATCAAATGTTCGCCACTTTTTTACAGGAGATTTAATAAGTTTATATATGCGTTTGTATATATTTGCTCGAAAGTTTGATAATACATTTATTACCTCTTTTGTCTCTTTGAGTGCTAAATTATTTGGAGCATAATTATGTTTTTTATTTGTTAACTTTTGTGTATCGTGAATATAATTTATCGTCATTTACATAATTTTATCATTTTTTTAAAAAAATGCAAAAATTAAATTTAAAAATTTTTTGTTTATAAACTCATAAAAACAAAGAGTTGAAAATTAAAATTTATAGCGTATACATCATGTTATGATAGAAACAAAAAAAAAAACAACAGTCAAGTAATTGAAACACGCTTTATGTTTCAAGATGAAAATTGCAATTCAATTAATCCAGAGGTTTTAATAGCATATGAGCAATACTTGGTTGAGTATTGTAAATATCATAAATGTGAATTAAAGTTTTTGCCAAGTAGGCCAGGTAGTTTTATAGTGAATTTTATTATTTCCGCTGCAACTAATATTGCTAGAGGATTTTTTCAAGAAGCCGGCGAAGATACTTACAAAATAAGTAAAAGTTTTTTTAAGGCACAAACGAATTTTTTTCAAAAATCAAAAGAAGATATAACATTAAAAGAAATTGAATTAAAAGATAAAAATAATGATGAATCTATATGTAAAATAGAAAAAAAAGATTTTGATAAGTACATAATAAAAAAGAACGATAGTGAAGGAGCTGAAAACATTAAAGTACATTTAGATAAAGCTTTATCAGTGCAATACGTAAAAATTAAAGTTGATAAAACAGAAAATATTAATGCTATTAAAAAAGCAGACAAAGAAGAAAATAAATACGACAATATAAAGTTATTGGTTTCTTGCGAGAAAAAAATGACAGTTAAAGAAATTAAAGAATACATTGACCATACCAGTATATCAAATTTAATAAAAAAAATTGAAGAAAATATTGCTAAAAGTAAAAACGATAAAAAAGAAAACAACAACAAAGATTACAAAAATCTATTTGAAAATACTAACAATTAGGTTTAGCATACATTCTCCTTTCGTGTTCAGCACGTCTTTCCTTGCTCCAAGAAGATATTTTTGTTAAATAACCTATAATTCTTGTTGCATAATCAATGTTTTTTGAATGACATTTTGAACATTCTGTTAATGTATGTTTGTCTATATATCCACATTCGTTACAGCATGTTACTTTTACATTAAAACAAAAATACTCACAACCTTCTTTGGCGGCAACTTTTAGTAATTTTTTAAATCCTTCTTGTGTTGGATATTCTGCTAAATTACAGTGATAAGCGGAACCACCATCAAGATATTTCATAAATCTTTTTCCATGCATTTGGAATTTATCTAAAATAGAAATTTCATCATCTTCAACTTTATATAAATATGAGTTATAACAATCGCGTGGAACTTTTAAACCATCTGCTTTATCCCAGTTTGCATTTTTAACGCCAAGATTTTCAGCTGGAACAAATTCAGTATTAAATTTATATCCAGTTTCTTGCTTTGCTTTCACGTTTTCGTCACTTATTGTTTTAAGTATGTTTTCAACAAAAGACATATAATCTTCGTTTAGGCTAATTTCTAAACCTTTGCTTTCTGCAGCTTCAACTAAACCATTTATACCTATTGTTAAAAATTGTTTATTCATTGTTATATAACCTGCATCATATACAGGCAATAAACCAGCTTGCAAATATCCTTCCATTAATTTACGAGTTGCTATTTGGTATTTGTGTATTTTTTGAACCATTTCACGAATATCAAGATTTTTTTGTATAGCACGATTTAGATTTATTGTTATGACATTTAAAGAACCAGTTGTTACACCACCAGCACCTAACGTATAACTAAATTCTTTTATCTGATCGCTAACATCATTTTTTAATCTACAACAAGAAGATAATGCATAAGCATTATCACTCATGAATGTAAAAAAACCATTTCCTTCTGAATATTCTTCCGTTATAAAGTCTTCAAAATCTTTATCTACTAATTCACCATCTTTTGTTAAACAAGCAGCTGTAATAACTGGATATGTTAATAAAGCAGTCGTTCTTTCTTTGTTAAACCATTTCATGAAATATTTTTGTAATTTAGCTAAACTTTCGTAATTTGGTTTTGTTCCATCAGGAAAGCAAAATTCAGAAAACATTCCATTGAAGTAAGATTTATCATAAATAGATATGTTCCAAAATATAGATTGATACCCTCTTGAAACAGATGGTTGATTTATTGTGTATACAACGTGTTGTAAATGTGAATTTATATCTGTTGAATTTGTTTCAAGGTAGTTTTCTCCGTATGTTTTTTTTGCAAAATAGTCAAAATAAATCAAAAATTCTGCCGTAGCAACAGCACCAGCAAACTGACTTGAAACTGCAAGCATTAAGTTTATAAAACCTCCACAAAAACTTGCTAAATGTTTTGGAGCAACAGAACCCCCACCAAGTGATTTTAAACCATCTAATAAAAATGGATACATAGTTATGCTAACGCAATAAGGCTTCAAACTTGTTTCGTCGTGCACATAAATTTCATGATCTTCTATTTGTCTAATATATTCCTTTGCTAATTCATTTCCATATAATTCTCTTATTTTATCGCTTATTAAAGCTCTGTTAATTTGTATATTTATATCTTTATGTATTTCATACTCCATTGTATGAATATTTTTATTTGTTATATTTGCGTTTGCATCCATTTGTGAGCCATCTGCTGCATTATTGTTCTTATTTGCATAATTGCGAATAAATGCCTTTTTTAGCTCAATTTGTTCTGCTGTCAACGTAGTAAAATAAGTATTTTTTTTTCCATTTGTTTCCATATAAATTAGTAAATAAAAAACGAAAACCGACGTTTTAAAAAGATTCAAAACCGATCGAGCAAATAATAACGGTCGATGACGAATACTTATAAAAGTAAAAATCGGGTTATATTTATAAATTTTGTTTTTTTAATTGTCAAACAAAAAAAGAAATGCCTATTTTAGGCACTTTGTTTATTTTTAATAGCTATTTTAGAGAAAAAAAAGCAATTTAAATTTATAAAAATAATAGTTTTAATGTTGAGTTTAAACAAAAAAGTACTATAATCCTACGAGTTGTATATGATTTTTAAAAAAATATTTTTTAGAAAATTATTTCTTTCAAGAAGCGTTAATTATATCAGTATTGCGCCAATTTATGATTAATGCATTTAGTGTTATAGCATCAATGTGTGTATTTGATGCTATATTTTTAGTAGCTTATTTTGTACGCAAAAAAACAAAAAAATGGTTTTCGTCAGAAGAAGGTAATAAGCAAAAAGTTCAAAATATAAATCTAGATAATTCACCTGACAAAAACGTCGAAACAACTTATGAAAAAAATAAAGCAAAAAATGAACAAAATAACTTACAAGAAAAAAAACAAGAACAAACAGATGGTATAGGCGGACAACAAGATAATAAATTAATCGGTCTTGATGAATATAACAAACAAGATGGGCAGAGTAAACAAGAAAAAAACTCGCAAAATGTAAGTCCACAGGAAGAAAATGTCACTTCGGATGATGTAAACCAAAACAGCATTCCCGAGGAGGAAAATGATGATAATAAAAAAACTGATGATGTTGGAGAAGAAATTTTAAATTTAAAAAATGCAAATGCTAGCGATAAAGAAATAACCGCATAAAATTATAAAGATAATTTTTATTGCAAATAAATTTTATATAATTAGATAGAATTCGATTTTTCAATGATTATTAGAAAGAGTTCTTTATTTTTGTTGATTTTATTCGCTACAATATCTTGTAGCAGGGATAATTGTGATAGTTCAAAAGATTTAGAGTGCACAAATTTTGATATTTCGTCTGAAAATAAACCAATTGTGCTTCCTGTTTATATGGATTATCAAGCAACAACGCCAATAGATCCGCGTGTTTTGCAAGAAATGAACTACGTTGAGAGCAATGTATACGGTAACCCGAATTCAATTCATAAATTAGGGAAGGAGGCAATGAAGATGGTCGAAAAATCAAGAACACAAGTTGCTAATGTTATTGGAGCAAGAACGGATGAAATTATTTTCACAAGTGGTGCAACAGAAAGTAATAACTTAGCGCTAAAAGGTTTTGTTGAAACATATGCAAAAAAAACAGGTCGTAGACATATCATAACGTCAATGACGGAGCATGCTTGTATACAAGAAACATGTAAAAAACTCGAAAGCAATAGCGATATAGATATAACTTATTTATGTCCAAAGAGTAATGGTTTAATTGATTTAAAAGAACTAGAAGAAGCGATTACTCCGAATACTCTGATGATTTCTATCATGGGTGTAAATAATGAAATTGGTGTTATACAAGATCTTGAAGCTATTGGAAAAATAGCAAAAAAACATGGTGTTTTTTTTCACACAGATTGTGCACAAGCATTTGGAAAAATACCATTAAATGTAGATAGAATGCACATTGATATGATGTCGATATCTGGACATAAAATTTATGGGCCAAAGGGCATTGGAGCTTTATATATAAGACAACATAGTGGTGGGGCTGGTTTAATAAACGGAAAATCAGAAAAAATAAAATTAAATCCTCAGATAAATGGCGGAGGACAAGAGCATGGTATTCGTAGCGGAACGTTAGCTGTTCCTTTGATTGTAGGGTTTGGCAAAGCGAGTGAGCTTATGAAAATAGATTATAAAAAAGATGAAAAACATATTAAAAGATTAAGTGAAAAATTAAAAGCAGGATTAAGAGAAATTAGTGGTTCTAGATTAAACGGGGATGAAAAAAATAGATATGCAGGTAATCTGAATTTTAGTTTTGAAGGCGTTGACTCGTTAAATTTGGTTCAAAATCTTGGCGACAAACTGGCATTATCTACAGGATCTGCGTGCGGTGCTTCTCATTTTAACGAAGCTGTTGGCAGTTATGTAATTAAAGCGCTTGGTATTAACACTGCAAAAATTGGAGGCGCTGTTCGTATTGGTATTGGTAGATTTACGACGGACAGGGAAGTAGATTATGCCATTAAGATTATAAAAGACGAAGTTGAAAGGGAGAGAAAAGAAAAACGTTAGCAATATTTTGTAAGTAATTATCTTCATTTATTTTGTTTTGTCTTGCAAATTATTTTTGATATTTGTTATATACAATATATTGTTTATGTCAAACTTGATTCCATATGTTATAGAAAAGAGTTCACGAGGTGAAAGATCTTATGATATATATTCACGATTGCTTAAAGATAGAATTATTTTTCTTTCAACTCAATTTGAAGACAGCATGGCTTCATTGATAGTAGCTCAATTATTATTTTTAGAAAGCGAAAATCCTGATAAAGACATTTATCTTTATATAAATTCTCCTGGTGGAGTTGTAACTTCCGCAATGTCCATTTACGATACTATGCAATTTATTAAACCAGATGTTGTTACTATTTGTTTGGGACAAGCATGTTCTGCTGGTTCATTAATTTTAATGGCTGGAGCAAAAAATAAAAGATTTATTTTACCAAATGCACGTGTTATGATACACCAACCATCCGGTGGTTTTCAAGGACAGGTAACTGATATTGAAATTCATGCTCGTGAAATGCAGGAGACGAAAAAGCGTTTGAATGAAATTTACGCAAAACATACTGGCAACAGTATTGATGTAATAAAAGAAAACATGGAGCGAGATAATTTTATGTCCGCTGAACAAGCAAAGAATTTTCATTTAGTTGATCATGTTGTGGCAAGTAGAGAAGATATCGCCCAATATCTTCCAAAACAAGAAAATGATGATGACGAGAACGTTGAGTGATATAAATAGACAACTAAATACAATTTCTTTTAAATTTTTATGCTACTATTTCTTTCTTGGTTGGCTTGTTCCGTGTTTTTTGGTTCAAGTTATATATGTGCTAACTTTTTGACAAGATATTCTGTACCACTAGAGTATGCTATTTTTTATCGAATGATTGTTTCTGTAATAATATTAACGGTTATTATATTTATAAGACGTGATAGATTTTTTATAAAAAAAAATGAACTATTACCATCTATTTTAGTATCTATGAGCCAACTGAATGTTTGGCTTGGAACTTATGGTGCAAAATATTTAATTTCAGGACTTGTACCATGTGTTGCACTTTTACAGATATTTGTAGCAGAAATGTTGTCTTCATTGATCGAAAAACGAAAAATGAGAAATAATATAATTATTAGTGGATTTCTTGGTTTGATAGGGATAATAATGCTTTGTAATCAACAATTACTTGATGCAAAAGAAACAAATGTAAAAAATACACTCATAGGAATTTTTTTCTCTTTTACATCAACTTTTGCCGCTGCTGGTGGTAATATAATATATGAAAAGAGTAAAAAGACATTATTGCAAATGCCACGTTCGACGTTTATGTTTTATAATTGTTTTTTTGCTGGAATGTTTTTATTGTTACTTGGTGTAATTATTAATCCAAATGATTTTGTTTTCGATGTTTCTACGATTGATATTAAATATTCTTTAATGATTTTGTGGTTGTCTTTAACGTCAACTATTATTGCTTTATTTGCGCTGTATTATATAATAGAAAAACAAGGAGCAGTAAAAGCTACTTATATGAATTTTATTTTGCCAATTGTATCAATGGTAATTAGCACTGTTGTTGAAGGATTTGTTTGGAATGTCACTGCTGTTTTTGGCATGATTATTTTGTTATATAGTGTTTGGCTCGGTATGGTAAAAACACAGAAGAGAAAATGATTTAAATTTAATGTTATTTAATGCTATGAAAAAAAAGATATACGTAAAGGTTCGCCCAAATTCAAAAAAAAATGAAATAAAAAAAACAGACAATGGTTATAAAATTTCTGTAACATCTGCTCCAGAAAATAATAAAGCAAATCAAGCAGTAATAGATTTGTTAGCAAGTTTTTTTAAAATTTGTAAAACAAAGATAAAAACTGTTAAAGGTTTTTCTTGTAGAGAGAAAATCATAGAAATTGATTATATATTTCTACTTATTTTGGCCGAAAAATATTTTATCATCAATTCTTAAATCAATATATTTAATACTTTGTGGATCGCTTGACAACATATATTCTGTATCTAATTTATTGAATTGTTGAATAGCTTTTTCAAAATTTTGTCGCGGTAGTTTTATTGTTAAATTATTTTTTAGCGTTATATCGAAGCGGCCACTTGAGTAAAAATTAATATACGCTGTTTTATTCAACAATGAATATTTTTTTAATATTTTATGAACTTTTTGTATATCTTTTGCGCTAATTTTGCCATAAACTTTTAAAATATTATCGTTATTTATTATATTATGATATGGCAAAAGTTTATTATCTATTGATATAATGCTTTTTCTGCATTTATCATTTGTTCCGGCCACGCAATCTTCATAAAATATACCAATAATTTGTTTTTCTTTTAAATAAACAACTAATTCTTCATTTGACAATTTTTTTTGTACATATATATTTTCAATTAAGGAATTTGTTTCTATTATTGCTTCGACAACTTTTTGCATTCTGTTTCTATCTATTTTTTTATTAGAAAATTTCTTTTTTATATCGTCTATCTCGCCATCAGTCAATAATGAATTTTTGCTTGGTTCTACGCGAACGTTACTTATCTTTACGGCAAATAATTGATCAAAAGCATATTCTATTACGCTAAAAACTTTTCCAGAAGCATATATGATTTTATCTTTTTGATGATAAGAAATACATAAGATAAATATAAAAATAAAAAAAATAAAAAACATTATAAAACGACGAATGTGTTGACGCAGTTTTCTTTTAAAAATAATAAAGTTAACAACTTCAGAGTTTGTAGAAATATTAACCACTCTATTCATATAGATTTAAGCTTCGTATCTTGCACTTTTTAATAAAAAATCAATTAATTGTTCATAAGATATACCGGCGTTCATTGCGATTTCTGGGACTATCGATAAAGCTGTAAGTCCAGGATGAGTATTAACTTCAAGAGCATATATTTCTTTGTCTTCTGTTAATATGAATTCACTGCGAGAAATACAATTTAAATTAAGCGTATCATGTATGTTTTTGGCATATGAAAGTAATTTATCTTTAATATAGTCTGGTTCATCAAGTTGTTTATGAATAGCTCCATTTTCCGAATATTTTGCTTTGTAATCATAAAATTTACTTTTTGATGAATTTGGAACTACTTCTAATATTCCGATGGCTTTATTGTTTACCACAGCAACCTGAATTTCTTTTCCGTTTATTTTTTTTTGTATTAAAAAATCATTACTTGCTGTTGTAAATTCTATTTTTTCAAAGGAAAATTTATCTATATCTTGAACCAAAAATGTGTCTCGCGATGAACCATCACGAGCGGGTTTTATGAAAATTTCTTTGCAGTTTGAAATTTTACTATTTTTAAACATTTCCTTCCATGTTCCATCGTAAAGATTTTGTTTTTGAACAACAAAACCAGGTATAGTTTTAATATTAAGATTGTCGAATAAAAAATTACATGCAATTTTATTCATCCCAAGCGAACTGCCAAAAACACCACTGTGAGTATATGGTATTTGCATTATGTTAAGCAAGCCTTGAAGACAGCCATCTTCACCAAATTGCCCATGCATTGCATTAAATATAACATCTACGCTTGCATCTTGAATTAATATTGAGATTTTTTTACAAAACTCAATATTTATAACTTCATGACCTAATTTTTTTAAGGTACTTCGGACTAGTTCCGCGCTCAATGTTGAAATATTTCCTTCACTCGTGTTGCCACCAAAAACCAAGCCAACCCGCATGAATTTATATTCATACTTATTGAAATAAAAATCAAATTTTATTTTTTCACACCTTCTATATCTTTTCGAACATCAATTCTTTTGTTCAAAATGTTCATACTTGGTTTGTCATAACTTAAATTTTCACTAAGAAGACTATTCAAAATAATATTACATAATCTTTCAACATCGGTATCTATTGCTTCTTGTACTGATTTAGCAAAATTACTATCTTCAAGAGCAGTCGCAAGTGGTTCAATATTACTATCATCTTCAAGAATTTTAACAGCAAATGTTTTTGCTATGAATTCTTTTGTATCCTGTTTCATAAGGTGTTTTGTAGCACGAAATTGTTTTACGGCATTTGTAAAATCGTTATTACTAATAAAATTAACAACATTTAATGCTTCCACAGTTATTACATTTGTTTGTTTGTTGCTTAAAATATTATTTTGCACTTTTTTGTCAAGTTCGTTCAATCGACGTTCTATGTTGCTTGTTTTTTTCTCTGTTTTTTTAAAATTCTCGTTTGTTTTATTGATTTCTAATTCAACGTTTTTCTGTTCGTCGTCTATTTCTAATATTTTTTTATTATTATTTTTACTTTGTTCTTGTACTGCTATAATTTTACTTTCTTGTTCTTTAAAATTTTGTTGAGCAATTTGTTCTGTTTCGTCTTGTCTATTTATAACGTGTTCAAGATCTTTACCGTGTTTTAGTTGTCTTACATTAACACCGTTAGCAACTTGTTCTATTTTATTCACATTGCTTTCTACTTTATTAATTTCATCGCTCATGCTTTTTTGTTTGTTGTCTGATATTTCTCCATGTTGAGCCTGAGCACTGCACCAATGTGCAATTACGAAAAAAAACAGAACAACTGCCAAAACTGCTTCTAAACAAATAAACACTTTTGTTGATATATTTGCAGTCTCAAAACTATTCAAAATAGCCTCCATAGCCGTGAATACATAAAATTATATATAATTTTTTTTATAAGTAAAATTTTTTTGTAAAAATTATTAATACTTCCACCGAGAAACGTTTATGTTAAAAAAAACAACAAAATTATTATGCCTTTGAAAATCATTCATCATAAAGAAAAAATGATGAAAAAAAATAAAGACAACTCATTGAAAGAGAGTTTGGTAAAGATGCTAGTTTTTTGCAAAAATATAGTCAATATTTTAAATGATATAATTTCAAAAGAAAATTTTGCCATGGATTTATTCAATAAAATTGAGAGCGATTATTGTAATCAAAAAGATAAAAACAAAAAAGACAAAAATATTATAAACTTATTTCATTTTATCGCAGGAGACAAATTAACTCCTTTGGATGTTTTATTAAAAATAACATCTATCATGCAAAAGGTTAATATTTTAGCAAACAATTTTGGTGTTTCTTTGCTTGAAAACGATAACGAAAGTGAAGATATTTTAACAGACGAAGACATTGATATCATGGTACAGATGGTTAAAGATTTTGGTGAAAAGCAACTGCGAGAAGATGTAAAAGAATGTAGAGAAAAAATTATTAATCAGAAAGAAGTTAGTAAAAATAAAGAAAACGACATAGATGTTTACGATGTGTACTACAATAACTTAGCAAACAATTAAGAGTTATAATAACTGCTGTTTTTGTATTTTTTGATTAAAAATTTCACCAAGACGCCAACTATTCCAACAATTGGTAATGCAAGAATTATACCAATGAAACCAAAAAGTGGAACAGATGCAAGTACACCGAATATTATGAATAATGGATGAACACCTAATTTATTACCTACTATTTTTGGGGTAATAAAGCTACAATCAATAATTTGCATTATTAGAAGTAAAATTATAGTAATTAGCATTTGTTTAAAGTTATAAAACTGATTGTATACAGAAAACAGAGTGATTATTGTCGCAGAATAAAAACCGATGTATGGTACAAACGATGAAAAACCGATTAATACTCCAAATACAATGAAGTGTTCCAATCCAATAAAAAACAATATTGTGGAGTAACAAACAGATAATATAACTGCTGTTATGGTTTGTCCTTCAATGTATTTAAAAACACTTTCATGTATGTTTGTAAAAAGTTCCGTTATCTCTTTTTCAATTTTTTTTGGTAGCAATGAACGTATTTTTTCATATATTAGATTATGATCTTTCAACATCATAAATGTTGTAATTGGTGCTAAAACAAACAAGAAAATTATATTTACAATGTTTGCTCCATAATTAATTGCGCTGGCAACTATGTACGAAATATGCTTAGATATTAAATCATACATCTGATTAATAATTGAATTAAATTCAATATTTATATCAAATTTATTTAGTATTTTTTCAATAAAAATAGAGGCAGTTGTTAGTAGATCTTTATTATTTGTTATACTAACAACAGAACGAGATGTCTTTGTTATGCTTATACTGCATAATGCATATAAGCATGAGATTATAAAAAAGTAAAATAATAATGTGATTATTCCTGATGTTAAAGATTTTGGAAAGTGAAATTTTTTTTCACATTTTTCAACAAAACTTCCAAACAGAGTTGTTGCAAAAATTGCTATATAGAATGGCAATAAAACGTGATTTATTTTATAAAAGATAAATAAAAATATAAACAGTATAGCAATCCAAAATATATAATTTTTTCTATTAAATCTATCAACAACCGATGCCGTTTTTTTTTTAAAGTTTTTTTTGTTATAAAAGTTGACCATAGTTTTAAAATTTATATTCTTTTATAGCTTTATAAACTTTTCCAGATAGTACCATTATAATAGGAACGTTTATCAGTAATATAAACATTAATATTAAATCAACAACATCCATTACGAAGAAAAAGTCATTGATAATTCCACCAATAAATGCAAATGTAAAAAACAAAATAGTCATCATATGTGCAAATTGTTTTTTGTTAAGAATGTATTGAGAACATTTTACAATATAATTAGACCAACCAATCATAACATTTGCTGTAAACATTGGTATTATAGCAACCACAACGTATGAAAATAACCAATATGTACTACCAAAAGCATATGACAGAGCTGACACACCGTCTTTCATTATTTCTGCATCATTATAAGTTCCGGTTGTTGTTAGAACAAGAGCGGTAGAAAGACATACAATCAAACCAGTTATTAATGGCGTCATCATTGATCTTAAAGCTTCCTTGAAACTATCTTTTTCAGGCGAGAGTGCGTGGACTATTCCTGATGTTCCAAGTCCTGTTTCGTGTGATAAACAACATTTTCTTGCGCATAAGCAGAAAGATCCTATAATTCCGCCAGATATACTTCTAGGATGCATTGCATCATTAAATATCAATGTAAAAACAGACCCAAGACTTTTGTAATTAAAAGCAACAACAATAATGCTTATTAATACATAAGTAATAGATAACACAGGCAAAGCTATGCTCATAAAGTTTACAACGCGTTTTGTTCCTCCGAAAATTATCCATAATGCTATTATTGTTAGAGCAATTGTTAACAACAATCTTTGGTTGTTAAAAAATGAAAAATTCTTTTCAAGAACAACAACTGCTTGATTCATCTCATACATAGAAACACCAATTGTTCCAGCTATTGCTAACATAATTGCATACAATAAAGCTAAAACTTCACCTGTTTTTTTAAAACCGATATCAGAAAGTCCTTTTTTTATATAGTCAAAAGGCCCACCTATTGTTGACAAATCAACTTTTGCAGAACGATATGAATGAGACAAATATACTTCTGCAAATCGGAACGGCATGCATAAAAAAGCTATTATTGGTAACCAGAAAATTGTACCAATACCACCGACTGCGACCATAAAGACAATACCAGCCGTTGCGTTCATGCCAGTACAACTAGCAATTGATGTTAAAAGTGTTTTTATAGGAGAAGTTGTTGCACTACTATCTTTACTAAATGTGTATTTCAACATTTTGCCAAAATGTGTGAATTGTATAAATCTTAGACGAAACATCAAATATGTATATCCGATTAACAATACAGCAATTGAAAGGGGCAAATTTATTGTACCACCAAGGCCAAAAATTTCAAACACATTGTAAAAAACGATGTTCAATAGAAAATTAACTACTCCGATCATACCAGTATGACGTAAGAATAATTGAATTAAAATTAAAAGTCAATGACATATTTGTTGTTTTTTTTGCTATTTTTGCTTTATATTTTAAACGCTGTTCGGTTTATTATTTTTGACTTGACATTTAAAATGAATGATAGTCGAAGTATAAATGTATTTATGCCTGGGTTAAATTCTGAAATTTTGTCGATTATCGACGCATTGTCAGTTGAAAAGAGTATTTCTAAAAATGTAATTGTTAGTGCAATTGAAGATGCTTTTACAAAAATAGCAACAAATTATTATGGCAATACAGAAGTGGTATCTAAAATGGATTTGAAGAGTGGCGAAATATCTTTTTTTCAAAAAAAAATAGTAAAACCAAAAGCAAATACAAGCTTTGAAATATCTATAATTGAAGCAAAGAAGTTTGATCCAAAAGCAGAAGAAGATAGTGTTGTCTTTGTGTCATTACCTCAATTACCACTACAACATTTACCAGCTCAAATGATGAGGAATAGCATTATTGATAAAATTCATTCTGCTGAAAAACAGCTTGAATACGATGAATACAAGAAGCGCGAAGGTGAAATTGTTACTGGAATTGTAAAAAAAACATCAAATATTAGCACAATAGTTAGCTTAGGTGGCAGGACTGAAGCAATTTTATTTCGTGAAGGTTTGATAAAAACAGATAACTATAAGTCTGGCGATAAAATAAAGGCATATATAAAAGAAGTCAAAAGAAGCGATCGTGATTGTCAAATTATTTTATCAAGAACTGATAATAATTTTTTGGCAATGCTTATAGCGGAGAGTGTGGTTGAGGTTCAAGACGGAATGATTGACATTAAAGCAATTTCACGTTCATGTGGTTTTAAGGCAAAAGTTGCGGTTACATCTGGCGATAGCAGACTTGATGCTGTTGGTGCTTGTATAGGAGCAAGAGGTTCAAGAATTAAGCCAATTGTAGATGAATTGAGAGGCGAAAAGGTAGATATTATTTATTATGATCGTGATATTGTGAATTTTGCAAAAAACGCAATAATACCGGCAAAGGCAGTAGATGGAGTTTATAACGAAAGCGAAAATTCAGTAGAACTTACTATACCAGATGACCAGTTAAAATTGGCAATAGGTAAAGCAGGTATTAATGTTCGTCTTGCATCTCAAGTTGTTGGTTGTAATATTTCTGTTATAGCAGAAAGTGAAAAGAAGAAGGCAAATCAAGAAAAATTTACTTCGGATATTGAAAACATGAGTTCTGCTTTAGGAATAGAAACTGCTGTTGCTCAGTTTTTGGTTTCTTCAAATATACGTACTCCTTATGATTTAGTTGATGTTGGATTGGAAAAATTAGTTAAGAGTGGTGTTTTTGATGAAGAAGTTGCAAATGAATTAATTAATAGAGCTAATTTATATATTGAACAAAAGCAAACAGAATTGTTAAACGAATTAAAAAAGCTCGATGTTGATCTTGATATACTTAAACTAGAGGGCATGACTTTAGAGATAGCGGTATTACTTGCTCAACAAGGCATTAAAACAGTTAAAGATGTTGCTGATTTGTCTTTTGATGAGTTTTGTGAAGCAACAGGGCAACAATTAAGTGTGTTTTCTGATATTATAATGGAAGCAAGGAAAATTTCTTATAATATTGATAAATAAATATTAATATGGTTGATAAAAAAAAAGCTGATATAGTTGAAACGGATGCTGAAATACTGGAAGTTTTACCAAATGGTATTTGCAAAGTTAAACTTGAGAATGGGAACGTTATTACTGCGTATTTAAAGGGTATTTTTAAAGAAAAAAAGATTAAAGTTTATCCAAAAGATAAAGTTAAAGTTGAATTGTCAATTTACGATACATCTATGGAAAAAGGAAGAATTTCTTTTAAATATCGAAACGAGCAATTTGGAGATCGCGATCCAAATGCAAAACGTAGCGTAAGTTCACGCAAAATCAGAAATAGAAGACATTAATTTTGTTAATTTTTTATGTCGTTAAAATGTGGAATTGTTGGTTTGCCAAATGTTGGAAAGTCGACTTTATTCAATGCAATCACTAATGCATCGCTTGCTCAAGTTGCAAATTATCCATTTTGCACGATAGAACCAAATGTTGGTAAAGTTGACGTTCCGGATGAAAGACTAGAAAAGCTTGGAAAGTTAGTAAATACTCAAAAGCTAGTATATAATCAAATAGAAATAGTTGATATTGCTGGACTTGTTGCTGGTGCAAGTAAAGGTGAAGGCCTTGGTAATAAGTTTTTAGCAAATATTCGTGAATGTAATTTAATTATTCACGTTCTTAGATGTTTTGACGACGAGAATATTGTTCATGTAAATGGCAATGTTGATCCTGTTTTTGATATAAAAACAATTGAAACTGAATTACAACTTGCCGACATTGCAACGTTAGAAAAAATTATTTCTAATAATGAAAAAAAAGCAAAAGGTCAAGACGAAGAAGCGATATTACAATTACAGATAGCGCAGAAGATATTAAATGTTATTAATGACGGCAAAATGGCAAGCGAAACAGAGCTTGAAGAAAACGAGCAAAGTGTCGCAAAACAGTTTTGTTTGTTAACAGCAAAAAACACTATTTATGTTGCAAACACAAACGAACAGGGTTTGTTTGGTAATGAGCATATAAAAGCTTTAGGTGATTTTTTAGTTCAAAGAAGTTCTGTTCCTATTGTTATTTGTGCTTCTATTGAATCTGAGATATCTACGTTTTCAAAAACAGAAAAAATTGAATATTTAAACAGTATAAATTGCACAGAAAGCGGTCTTGATAAGATTATTAAAGCTGCTTATAAAGCGCTTGGATTGATTACTTTTTTTACAGTTGGTCCAAAAGAAACAAGAGCATGGCAGGTGAAGAATGGGGCCACAGCACCAGAGGCGGCTGGTGAAATACACACAGATTTTCAACGTGGATTTATAAAAGCCGAAACAATTTCTTATGAGGATTATATAAAGTATGAAAATGAAGAAAAAATAAAAGAGGCTGGTAAGCTAAGAACCGAAGGAAAAGATTATATTGTAAAAGATGGAGATATTTTTCATTTTAAATTTAATGTGTAACCATGAAGTATAGATTTTATAATACATATTCCCTGAAAGAAAAATTAATTGAATTATTAAAACCAGAATTAAGACGAAGAAATATCGATGAACGTTTATTGCTTAATTGGAAATATATTTTTAATGACAGTGATTTTGTAGACAAAATGACGCCATATAAAATAATATATAAAAATATAGACGAAAATAGTTTGATTCAGAAAATATTGTATGTATGTACCGAAGATAGTAAATTTGCTACTGAATTTTTGTTTTATAAGCACCAACTTTTAGAAAAATTAAACCAATATTTTGGCAATGAAAAATCATTATTTAAGGATATTAAAATTAAGATTATTAATTAATTTGATATTTTTTTAAAAATTCTATTAAGGTTAAAATATCCATTTGCCGTAGAAAAGAAAATTCTTTCTGCTTTTCCAACTATGTTTCTAAATGGTATAACGCCAAAATCAGGAAAACGACTATCATGTGAATTATCCCGATTATCCCCCATACAGAAGTAATGATTTTCTGGAACAATATATTCTCTTGTATTACCGGCAATTGAATTTATATCACTAATTAACACATTATAACTTTGTTTTCCATTGTCTTCTACATACTCTATTGAGTCAAAATTGTTATGATTATATTCGCTATTATTTTTTAATAAACCAACTTTTTGGTATTTCATTTTTTTGTTATTTACATACACTTGATTGTTTATTATTTGCACTTTGTCGCCAGGAAGACCTATAACGCGTTTAATATAAAAAATATTATTTTTTTCACTAAATTTTGTATGAAAAACAACAACATCTCCGTATTTTGGGGATCGGTTTGATAAAATTCTTTCTTTTATTGGTGCTAAATTAAACGGAAAAGAAAATTTACTATATCCATAATACCATTTATTAACTAAAACTCTATCACCATCTAACAAAAGTGGGTTCATTGAGCCGGATGGTATTTTAAAATTTTCATAGAAAAATGTTTTACAAAATGTAGCTAAAAGAAAAGCATAAATGATTGTAACCGTCCATTCTTTTACAACAATTAAACCCGATGTGTACTTTTCAAGTCCATTTTTTTCTAAAAATGCTTTAAATAATAAATTTTTATCATCTTTTTGCCGATCTTTCTTATCTTTTGAATCCTGTACTTTAACTTTTATTTTACTAAAAATATTCATTTATTTATATCTACAAACCAATTATCTTATTCCGTGAAAAATTGATATTATACTATCGATTGATAGTTTTGAAAAAGATAATCTTAATTCCTTTTTCTCTTGTTTCGAAAGACTTTTATAAACGTTCTTTAAACATTTGCGCATTTTTGAAATTGTTTTTTTTGCATCTTTGTTGTTTTTGAATGCATCTAAATCACTAACTCTAAATTTAATTTTTGTATTGTTTTTTGACATTTCTAAAACTTCTTTCTCGATGCTTTTTACTATTTTTCTATCATTTTCGTTTAAATGATTTCTAACACACTTTTCGTATAAACCAATGAATGTTTTAAGTGTTTTTTTTTCAGCATCATTCATTTCTTTTTTAGACTTACCAATATTTTTAGATTGGTAAAATACTATGTATTTGTCACGCTTGTATTTTGGATTATCAAATATTTTTGTTTTTGAACCAATAAAAACACCAGAAACAAAAACAATAACAGCAGAAATTATAATGGCAATAGATAAGATTATCTTGTCTTTTTTTATCATAAAAATATGATATTAATGTTGTGTAAAAAAAATTATTGTCAATGTTTTAATGTTTGTTTGTGGCACGATTGTTTTTATTAAAAAGACATTATATGAATATAACATCTTGAAAAAGATTTTTTTGATATATATTGTATAGTGATATGTTTTATTGTTTATTATATGAAAATTAAGCCAATTCGTGAATATGTTTTAGTTAGAAGAGTTGAAAGTGAAGAAAAAACCGCAGGTGGATTGATTATTCCAGACACAGCAAAAGAAAAACCAGTTCAAGGTATTGTCGTTGGAGTTGGCGAAGGTAGAATAAATGAAAACGGACAACTTATAAAACCAGTTGTTAAAGAAGGAGATAAAGTTTTATTTACAAAATGGTCTGGAACAGAAGCAAAAGTTAACAACGAGACGATTGTCGTGATGAAAGAAAGCGATATTATTGCTATAATTGAAGATTAAAAATAATGGCTGTAATTATTTCGCGTTTTAAAAAACTGTTTTTCAATCATTAAAACGCGAAGCCGGCTGTAAATTTTACAATACCAAAGTTATTCTTTATTCTCCATTTCGTACCTTCAGTTGGATTATCTCCTCTTTTTGATTTTGAAATTCTTGAGAAATTTGCATCAGTAGAAAGCACGCTATTTGCAAAGCAGTAATCATAATCTAATCTAAAAATAATATGTTGATTTAATAGACCGACTTCAATACCTCCGCCAAAACTATAAAACAGAGATGTTTTGTTTTGATTTTGCGAGGTGCTTGATATATAATTGACATTTTCTGGATTAGTCCATTGTTCAATTATTCTTTCATCAAGATCTTTTATAGAATTTATATGAAGATTGTTAATAATTGAGTTTCTTAAACCACCAATACTTGCTTTTCCGTATAAAGATATAGCGTTAAACAAGGTAAATCCAACTCGTAATGAAGCACCATACATATCTTTTGTTTTTATGCCCATTGTTGCTGGAATGTTTTTAGATTCAGTTCCATCGCCGTCTTGAGCAGCGATATTATAATCATGGGCGCTATTGTAACTAAAATTACTATCATTTAAGTTTAGTTTATTGTAAAATAATTCTGGCGCTAAAAATACAGCAAATTTACTTTTGTTTAAATATATTTTTGTTCCAATTATAAAAACAAAACCACTACCTTTTTTATTAACAGAAAACGATAATGGATTAAAACTTTGATAATCCGGCGTTGCATTTGATGAATGAACGGCATTAATGTTAAAATGATTTGATAATGTTATAGAATAACCAGCAAGAGCATATACGTAAATACGGTCCGGAGTTGTTTTGAATAAATTATCTAATATTGAGTTTCTTTTTTTATTTCTATTTCTGTATTCTTTTAATCTGTCGTTGACATCGTTAACAGGTTTTACTGTTATTTCTGGTATTTGTTTTTTTTTAACTTTCTGTTCAACATATTGTGGTGTTTTATTTTTCCTTCTAACAATGATTGTGTTGTAAATTGTTCTTGCTTTATTGTTTTGTGCGTTTGTGTGGTTATTGTCATTAATTTTTATGTTATCGTTTTCATAAACGCCAGCATATGTATTTGTTTTTTCATAATCTTCTGTGTAATAACTATTTATGGCAATGGCTGTGTTTTTTGAAAAAAAGAAAAAAACAGCAAGAAATAAACAAAATTTTTTTAACAAAAAACTAACTTTCATATATGCAATCATTTGGTGGAGACAGAGGGATTCGAACCCTCGACCTCCTGCTTGCAAAGCAGGCGTTCTAACCAACTGAACTATGTCCCCAAAACAACTTAAGTGTTTAACAAGTATTTTAAAATGCAAGATAAAATGCGTTTAAATATTAAATATTTGTAACAAATTTATACTATGTAATCATGTTTGTGCTTGACAATAAAAAAAATGTTTTCATCTTATTTACTTGAAAAGTAAATGGCTAATTTAAAGTCTTCAAAAAAAGATATTAGGAGAACTGTAAAGAGAAGAAAAGCTAACGCTTCGCAGAAAAGTAAAGTTAGAACATTCTTAAAAAAGGCAAAAGTCGCTTCTTGTAATGCAAAAACATATCAAGAAGGTATGAAGGCAATTGTTGATTATGAGAAAAATGCAATGATTTCTACTAAAAACCATCTTTTTAGCAAAAAATTTGTTGCTCGCTCTGTTAGTTCATTGGTTTTGCGCCTAAAATCAAGATTTCAGAAAAATGAACAAGTTTTTAATATAAATAAGTAGTTAATTGTTTTGATTTGATATTTTATGGGCCCCAGTGGTTTGTTTGTTTCGATTTTTATTTTAATTTTTTTATCTACATTTTTTTCTCTCGCAGAGACTGCTATTATATCTGTTCCAGAGGAAAAAATATTTAAAATGAATCAAGATGGTGTTTTGAAAGCAAAATTTGCAATGAAAATTTTGTCTAACAAAGAAAAGATAATAAGTATTGCATTGCTTTGCGATAATCTTGTAAATATTGCGGCTTCTTCTCTGTCTGCTGTATTTTTTGCCGAAACATTTGGCGAGTTTGATGAGATAGGTATTTTGTTATCGACCATTATAATGACAATTTTAATTTTTGTTTTTGGAGAAGTTTTGCCAAAAATGATAGCTCTGCGTCAACCAACTAAAATTACACTTTTTATATCTCCAATGTTTTTATTACTTTGGAAAGTATTATACCCAATTATTTGGTTTGTTAATTTTGTAACAGAAAGATTTGTTAAAGTTTTAAACATTAAAAACGAAGAAGACTCCGAGAATGCAGATAATTCCATACTTGGTGCAGTTGAAATGTATCATGAAAGAGGAATGCTTGAGAAAAATGAAAAAGAAATGCTTAGTGGTATATTACATCTTGACGAGATAGACATGAAAGATGTTATGACAAACAGGGGCGATGTGTTTGCAATAGATATAAACGAAGATACAAACAACATAATTGAGAAAATGATTAAAACGTCCTTTACGAAAGTCCCATTTTACGATAAATCTATTGATAATATTGTAGGATATATAAGAGTTGTTGATATGATGAAAGAATTACATGAATGCGAAAATGCGGTAATTAGATGTTATAAATCTGAATCATCTTCTTCTTTGGCAGAAAATTTAAAATCTGTATTAAAGGAGCGTCTTAGAAAAATAATGATAAAACCATGGTTTTTACCAGGCGATTCGAGTGTTAGTAAACATTTACAGGAGTTTAAAGATAGAGGAAATACAATAGCTTTTGTTGTTGATGAATTTGGTGGAATAATGGGGATAGCCACGCTTGAAGACGTATTAGAAGAAATTGTTGGAGATATAAATCGCAAACAAAATCTTTTTAAAGTAAAAGATAATACATTTATTGTTCGTGCTGACGTTAGTTTACCAGACGTAAACGAAGTAATAGGTAGTAAATTCGAAAATAGTGAAGTTTCTACAATTGGAGGTTTTTTACTTGATAAAATTGAAAAAATTCCTAAAAAAGGAGAAACTTTTTACATAGATGGTTATAGCTTTAAAATTTTATCTGCAACTAATACTAGTATTGAAATAATGGAAGTTGTAAAAAAAATAAATGATGCAGACGATAAATCGTCTGAAAAATCAAAAACAGATGTTTTGCAAAATAATGATTTATTTGTAAAAAATAATAACGAAGATGATAAGTAATAAAATTTCCATTTTAAAAAAAATAGCAAAAATTTTTATTTTAATGGCGATTATTTGCTATTCTTTATCTGTTTGTGTGGCAAATATTTTTTATTATAAATACAAGAAAGAGGAAATTTTTTTACTTCCAAAAATTAATTTTGGTATTGATATAGTTGGTGGAAATCAAATTACTGTGTCTATTGACGTAGGCGATGTAATTAAAGAATTAAAAAATAATAGCAAAGATTTTATATCAAATTATTGTAAGGAGAAAAAATTTAACTGCGTTATTCAAGATAAAGTTATTAAAGATGGTTTTTTAATAAAAATAATAAAGAACGATGTATCGAAAAATTTAGATGAGAACGCTAAACATCGAAAATTGTTTATTCGAGAGTTAAGAAAAAATATAATCGATACTTATGATGTTGAGGTTGTTAAAAATGACGAAAAAGATTTTATAATTAAAACTTATATTACACCAAAAAATTTTAATAGGGTGTTTGCAGATACAACAGATAAAACAATTGCAGTTTTGAAAAATAGAATAGACGGAGTTGGCGTAAAAGAAATATCCGTTCAACGTTATGGAAATAATAAAATTGTCATTTTGGTTCCTAAGAGTGTTAATATGTCAAGGATTAAAGATATAATAAATAAAACGGCAAAGCTAGATTTCCATTTAATGGATAGCATTCATATTTTTGCACAAAAACCAAAACAAATAATGAAAAATCATGTGTTTTTACAATCTTATAAGCCTATTAATGGTAGAAATATAATATACATGGTTGAGTCAAAGGCAGTTTTAAGTGGAAGCTGTATATCAAATGTACAACCGGTTATTGATGGCATAAGTAATTCAATAAATTTTAGATTAAACTCGGTTGGTGCTAAAAAATTTTCAGAAATTACAAAAAACAATATTGGTCGACTTTTGGCTATTGTGTTTGACGGGAAAGTTTTAATGGCTCCAATGATAAATACACAAATAGCCGGCGGAAGTGGTTCAATAACTGGTAGTTTTTCAAGTCAAGAAGTTCAAGATTTATCTGTATTGCTGAGATCTGGTTCTCTGCCAGCAAAAATATCTATTTCAAGCGAAAGGTTGTTAAATTCCATATTTAATAAGCATATGCTTTCTTCTTTTGCTTGTGCTGCATGTGTTTGTTTGTTATTAGTTATATGTCTAATGATTATGAGATATAGAGAGCTTGGATTTGTTGTTTTTATAACTCTTTTTTTAAATTTTATATTTATAATTACGGTTATTTCTATATTTGATTTTACATTAACATTACCTGGAATTGCCGGGCTTATTTTAATGTTGGGAATGGCTACTGATTCTAATATTTTGATATATGAAAAAATGAAAGAATTAAAAAGGAATGGTATTAATGATGGAAAAACAATAATTAAAAATAGTTTCTCAAAGGCAATTCGAACAATACTGGACGCAAATATTACAACAATAATAGCTGGAATTGCTTTATTTGGATTTGGAGGAAGTTTTATTAAGGGATTTTCTATTACATTGATTTTTGGTATTTTTTGTTCACTTTTTACATCTATAAATATGACAAAAATTATTATTAATGAAATATATAATATAAGAAAAAAGATTAGTATTTAGTTTATTTTATGAGTGATGTAATTAAAGATGTTGAAAAAACAATGTCTGGTGTGGTTGAGCACACAAAACGTGATTTTGCGACTTTGCATGTTGGCGGGGCAAGAGCTGATTTTTTAGATACAGTAAGTGCAGAAGTTTATGGAAGTTTTATGCCGATGAAGCAAATTGCAACAGTTAATGTTGTTGACAATTTTTCATTATTAGTTGTCCCTTTCGATTCAGGAAACGTTAAAGCAATAGTGAAAGCAATACAAGAGGCAAATTTTGGTGTTGGTGTTATTGCAGAAGGAAATTCTGTTAGAGTTACAATGCCTAAAATTACAGAAGATAGACGCAAAGAATATGTAAAAATTTTAAGACAATTTGCTGAAAATGGTAAAACAGCAATTCGTAGTGCTCGTCGTGATGCAAATTATGAGGTTGACAAACTAAAAAAAGATCAAAATCTTTCCGAGGACGAAGTAAGAAGTTTAAAAAAAGAAATTCAAAACAATACAGATCGTTTTTGTGACAAAATAGACGAGATGACGAAAGATAAAGAAAAAGAAATATTAAACATTTGATAGCGATTTTGTTTTTAGAAAATGAAGGATCTTATATTAGGAATTGAGAGCTCTTGTGATGATACTTGTGCTTGTTTGATGTCTTTTACTGATGGTCATATTGAATATAATAAGTCAATTCATCAAGACGAAATTCATTCACAGTATGGAGGTATTGTTCCAAATTTAGCAGCAGGAGAACATCTAAAACATTTTGAAATAATAAAAAAAGATTTAAAACAACATGACTTAATGCGTATCGCTGCCGTTGCTTGTACCATTGGCCCTGGGTTAATAGGAAGTTTAATTGTCGGTACGTCGTTTGCAAAAGGGGTGTCAATGTCCCTAGGTGTTCCATTGATAAGAGTTAATCACCTTGAAGGACATGCTTTAAGCTGTATGATAGAAAATAAAGTTGATTTTCCTTATATTTTATTATTAGTTTCTGGCGGTAATTCTCAAATAATTTTAGCAAAAAAACTAGGTGAATATAGGGTTATCGGAAGATCTTTAGATGATGCTGGCGGCGAAGCGATTGATAAAATTGCTAAAAATCTTGGGATTGATTATCCTGGTGGAGTGAATATGGAGAAAATTGCTTTACTTGCTACAAACGCAAGTGAATTTAAGTTTAAAGACGGATGTATTAATAATTTAACTTTTGATTTTTCATTTTCTGGTTTAAAAACACAGGTTTTATATAAAATTCGTGAGCTTGGTGGCCAAGAAAATATTGATGATAAAACGAGATCAAATCTTGCTTATGCGGCACAGGAAGCTGTGTTTATGACTTTTGAAAAAAAAATAAATCAAATAATGAAAAAAGATCAAGAAATTATAGATTTAATTTCTGAAAATAAAATAAAAAATTTAGTTATTTGTGGTGGTGTAAGCGCTAATAAAAGACTTTCTCAAATAATGATGGAATTATGCAAGAAGAAAAAGTTTAATTTAGTTGTCCCGTCTTTAAAATGGACTACAGACAATGCCGGAATGATAGCAAAGGCCGGATGTATGTACTTTAATGCATGGAAAAAAGAAAAACGTAATTTTAAATACAATCCGCTTGATTTATCGTTTTCGCCGGTTGCAAAATTAGAAATTGGCTGTATCTAAATTTTTTTCTTAAATAAATTTTTACTGTTTTTATTTATTTTGTTGTTAGATATGCTCATTATTTTACCAATTTCCTCAATTACTTGTTCTAGTAATAATTGCCCCATTTTATCACTATTACCACCACCACCTATATCAGCAATAATTTGCATCGTCAGCGTTTTACTTGCTAAACAAAGTTTACCAAATGATGTTTTTTTATACTTAACACGAATTCTATCTGCAACGTAGTCATCTAAAAATGATTGCAAAATTAAAAGAGCTAAAAATAAGGCATTAAGTATAAAAGGTACTATTAAAGAAGCGCCAAACATTATATTAGATATCATACCTTCAATTCCAAACCAAGCAAACATAACACTTAGTGAAAAAAGATTTTCAAGAATGAAGTTTAACAACCCATCTCGTGAGAGGAGTGGTTTATAACTTGATATGTTTTTAAGAGTTTTTAAAATTTTTGTTTTTTGAACGAAAGTAATTTGTTTTTTTGAAATTAAAATATTTAATGTTTTATTTATTCGACGGAGCTTAATTAACGGTATTAATGCTCCAGATACGATAAAAAATGTTGTATAAAAACCAAAAAAAATCCAATATGTTGTCGTTATTCTATAATTACAATCGCCACCAAAAAATTTATATAATGCCGATTCTATTGGAATTATTATAAATACAGCCCAAAAACCAGCTATTATTTCTATATAAAATCGCAATAAAACATCTGCAATAAATGTTAAAAATTTATTCATAATTAATTTCGATCAAATACTTTATAAAATGCAAGTTGTTGAACTTGACTTTTACATAAAAACTTATTCATATATTTCAATATGAAGAGAATTGTTTATTTACTTGTTTTTGTTTTTAGTTGCTTTGTATTAAATAGTTATGTTGTTTTTAGTAAATCAAAAATCAAAAATAAACATTATGTTTTAAGCGATGATTATATACGAAAAATAGATAATTTTATTCATATAAAATCAAGCTGTAAAGCATGTATGGTACCAAGATCTGCAAACGCCGGATGTGTTGTTACAAAAGATGAAAAAATTCTTTTAGTACGAGATAAGTATACAAAAAAACTTGGGTTGCCTGGTGGAATGAGAAAAAAACACGAAATAGCGGCAGCAACAGCTGTACGTGAAACTCTCGAAGAAACTGGATTGATTGTGTATATAGATGATTTTATATCAGAGTTTAAAAATGGTTTTAGATTGTATAAATGTAAGGTTATTGCCGATAAAAAAGAAACAGATGGTGAAATATATGAGTTTAGATACGTCAACAAACGCGAGCTAAAAGACCTTTTAAAAAAAGAGAATCGAAAAGATGTTCGTTTTCCTTACGAACTTGACTTGATTTATAGTAAGTTTGAATCAATCGTAAAATAAAAAATTATTGTCTAAGCATACTAAGTGCGTCATTTAAAATTATACATGCCGAGCTGGAATCGTCGTAGTTTTTAGTTTTTATTATTTTTTTATTATTTGTGTGTTTTGCCAATCTTGTATTAAAAATGGATTTTGTTGCTTTTGTAGAGAATCTTTCGTCAAAAAGCAATATAGCCATATTTTTTTCATTTTCGTTTAGTAAATTTGCAATTTGCAGGATTCTTTTACAATTACAACTCAATGAATCATTTAATTTTTTTGGATAACCGATAATTAAAATATTTGAATTATATTTTTTGCATTCATTTATCAATGCAGTCGCAACATTCTGTATATTAAACCAATTTCCAATTAAAATATTTTTTTTGAATGCAACAAGGCGTCTATCGTCACTTAAGGCAATACCTATTTTTTTTGTTCCATAATCAATGCCAATAATTTTTTTTGAAAATATAAAATTAGATGAAAAAATTTCATCTCGAAAGGAATTAAAATTAAAAAATACAGACATAACGTTGTTAACGTTTTGAAAATTGTTCTTTTTTTCTCGCTTTCTTTAAACCTGCTTTTTTTGGTTCAACTTTACGAGTATCACGTGTTAAAAAACTATTTTTTCTTAATATCTTTGCATTCTCTTCGGAAAATAATGACAAACACCTTGATAATCCAAGTTTAAACGCATCTGCTTGTCCGCTTTTTCCTCCTCCAAATACTTTTGCATCAACTATATAGCCTGATTCTATTTGAAGCAATGTAAATGGCGATAGAACTATACTTTGATGAATTGATTTTGTAAAAAATTTTTTATAATCCAAACCATTGACGATTATTGATAATTTTTCATTTTTTTTATGACACATTACTTTTGCAATAGCTCTTTTTCTATGTCCCGTTGCTCTTGCTATATTATTATTTATTTCACCAATTTTTCCCTCATTTTGTTGTTTTTTTGAGGTATTTATTTTTAAAACAACAGTTGCTTTTTTTTGTTTATCTACAACTTCTAACAATGTATCCTTTTTATTGTGTTCTTGTTTTTCCTCGGTAGTTTTTATTTTTTTCTTATCCTTAACGTTTTTAGTCTTTTTTACTTCTGACTTTAATTTACTAATTGCTGTTTTTTTTGTAACCACAGCTTTAGTCGATGCACTTTCGCTTTTTTTAATTGCTGTTTTTTTTGCAACCTTAGGCTTACTTTTTATTTCTTTGTCTTTTTTAGTAGTCATATATTAATTATATAATAACATTTTTCCTATTTAACTTACAAAACTCAATCAAAGTTGGTGTTTGTGCGATTTGTTTGTGCTCAGAGCCAGAATACAAAAACAAATTTTTGGACACAAGTCTATAATTCATTTTACAACGTCCAAGCATTCTTGAAACAGTTATTCTTAACAAATCAGTTGGTCTTTTTCCATTAAGTATTTCCTTTGCAGTTCTAATTCTAACATTACCGACATAAGCACTATGATCCCTAAATAACTTTTTAGTTTCTTTTTGCCCAGAAAATTTAATTTTATCACAATTTACAACAATTACATTGTCGCCGTCGTTAACATTTGGCGTATAAGAAGGTAAATGTTTGCCAGTTAAACGATGTACTATGTATGCGCTAAGTCTTCCGCAAACAGCATTTGTTGCATCAATGAGTATCCATTTTTTATCTAAATTTTTGTGAGAAACAGACACTGTTTTATTTCTTGTAATCTTGCATTTTACGATACCAAGCTTTTTATTGGCTATCTTATTGCTACCTAAATTTTTTTGAACTTCTTTTTTCGAAAGATTTTTTTTTGCCATATAATACTATTTTTTTCTTAATTTAAGAGCAGACACGACCTTGTCATATTCTGCTATATCTTTACGTTTCAGATATTTCATAAATTTATTTCTTTTTGCGACTAAAACTAATAATGCATATCTAGCGGATGTGTCGTTTTTATTTTTTTGAGTATGCTCTGTTAAATATAAAATTCTTTGTGTAAGAAGAGCAATTTGTACACTTGAAGAGCCAGTATCGATAGCATTTATTGCAAACTGCTTTATTGTTCTCTGTTTGTTTTCTAAAAACTCTCTAACAGAAGCTACCATACAAACACACGTTTGTGTGTACCAATGATGAAAATAATTGTCAAGAAGTTTTTAGGTGTGCAATGTATTTATAATATTTTTATTTTTGCTATAATTATTTATTTTTGTATAATAACATTGTAATTTTAAAGCAATAAATTTAGACTTAGATATGTCAAAAAAAGAAAATTGTTTACTAATTGGGTTAGATGGAAGATGTAGAGAGCGTTCTTTGGACGAAAGGAATCAAATACGACTTGTTCGCAAACAAAACATAAAATCATTAAGAGCAATTGGACTTAACAAAAAAATTGCAGGCGAACTTACTTCTATTTTAGAAAGAAGTGGTTGTTCTTTACAGGAACAAAGGATTATAATGAAGCATTTTAAAAAGCTTTTGATAGATTTTAAACGCGATTTACATGGAAATCTTGAATTAGGTAGAATAAATTTAAATCGTTTACCGCTATCATTAAGAAGATTAATTATGGCTTTAATTGTTTTAAAAGCTGAAATAGCGCATTTATTTCGTCTTAATCAAGAAAAGCAACGAGCAATACGTGAAAAGAATAATACATCTAATATATCGATAAGTGATTATGGACTTGGGTTTTACAAGGATGATTTAAGTCTTGATAATCATAAGTTTTATCGCGTCGGTGTTTCTCTCTCAAAAGGAAATTATGAAGGTATGAGAGATTTTTCGAAAGAAACTAAATTAAAACAAAATAATTTTTATAAAAAAAAAATGAACTTTAATTTTGATATAACAAAAAATACAAAAAATAAAACAGAAGAGCAACAACAAAAAACAGAGATATAGTCTAGCAATAGAATGGATGTTGACGACTGGAACGATGTAAGCATGAATAATTTTAGCAAAACATTGATAAATCATCGATAAATCAAAAAAAGCAGCGAATAAATTATGGCATGTTTTTTTTGTAAAAAATGGTTTTTGTTTTATAATATAGCTGATGCAATTGCAAGATGTTAAAAATATTGAGGGTTTTGAAAACGGAAAAGGCGAAAAACTTGATATAAAGAAAAATAAAACAACACCGCAAGATGCTTTGTTTAATGCTAATAATACAAAATCCGTTGGTTCATCTTCTTTTATAAAAATTTTAGGATATTTGTCATTGATTTGTGCTATTGCATTTATTCCTGTTACACTGCATGTTAATGAATTATTTTGGATTGGAACTGCGGTATGTTTTTCAATGTTTGTGTTTTGTTTTATTTTTTCATCAATTATCGATAATATTGCTGGGAAAAACAGTGAGTTTTCTTTTGCAGAAAGTAACACTGATAACAATCTTTCCTGTGTTGCACAAAATCAATTTTTAAGTGCAAATGATGAAAAAAAAAATACAAATATTAATTCGCAAGTAAAGTACGATAAAAACAGTTATTATAAAACAAAAGATAGCGCCAACATTGGTCAGAAATATTAATTCATAATTTTTTGTCTAAATAGCGCAGATTTTAGTATATGTTCTATTTTTATTTCTTTACTGTCTTCTAAATCAGCTATTGTTCTTGCTACTCTAACAATTTTTCCAATTCCTCGCATTGAAATATTTAGTTTTTCACCGATTTCGTCAAGAGTTGCTATACATTCTTTATCTTTAGGCATGCAATATTCTTGCAAAGCTTTTCCATCTGGACAATGGCTATTAATTTTAAAGTCTTCGCTAGCATATCGTTTTGCCTGTAATTCTCTCGCTCTAATAACCCTTTCTTTTATAGTAGCACTTGTTTCTTGCTTCCCTTCAAAAGATGAATTGTTGATATCGCTAAATTTATAACTAACATTATCCATTTTTACGTGTAAATCTATTCTGTCTAATAATGGTCCAGAAATTTTATTTTGATATTGTTGTCTGCTTTTAGGAGTACATCTGCATTTATATTTTTCATTTTCAAAACCAAAAAAACCACATTTGCACGGGTTCATGGCAGCAATAAGCTGAAATTTAGCAGGATATGTTATTTTGCAATTAACTCTTGTTATAGATATATCACCAGTTTCCATTGGTTGTCTAAGTGCTTCAAGCGCAGATCTCTGATATTCTGGTAATTCATCAAGAAAAAGAACACCATTATGAGCTAATGTTATTTCACCTGGTTTTACTTTCGAACCACCGCCTATTATTGAATATTGTGTGGCTGTATGATGTGGAGCTCTGAACGGTCTAACAGATGTAAGTACTCCATTTTTTATAAGCCCAGATATTGAACTTATTTTGCTTACTTCAATTATTTCTTTTATAGAAAGCGGTGGCAATATTGTTATAATTCTTGACGCAAGCATTGATTTACCTGTTCCTGGAGGTCCGACTAACAAAATATTATGGCCTCCTGCTGCCGCAATTTCCATGGCCTGCTTTGCATTTTCTTGACCCTTAACATCATACATATCTTTATTGCTACTGTTTATAAAATCATCTTTGACTATTTGTGGGCGTTCAATTTTTATTTGTCCTTTTAAATATTCTATTAATTGCGATACTGTTTTTACGGCAATTATGTCAACATCTTTTCCTGCCCAAGCGGCTTCTTTTCCGTTATCTTCTGGACAAATAATTCCAAAATTTTTTTCACTTGCATACAAAGCTGCTGGTAATACTCCATTGATAGATCGAATACTTCCGTCAAGGCCAAGTTCTCCAACAACTATGTGATTTTTAATCAAATCATCATTTATTTGTCTCATGTTTGAAAGTATACCAACCATAATTGGTAAGTCAAAATGAGTTCCTTCTTTTAATATATCAGCTGGAGCCAAGTTAATGGTAATTCTTTGTGCTGGTAATATTATTCCTAACGAATTTAAAGATGCTCTTATTCTTTCAATACTCTCTTTTACTGCTTTGTCGCCAAGACCAACAATAGTTATTCCAGGTTGTCCTTTTGCAAAATGTACTTCGACATCAATTTTAATTACGTCAATACCAGAAAAACAAATTGTGTTTATTTTTGACATCATATAATAACATTATTCTGCGTTATTTATTTCCTTTTTTTGTCTTTTTCTTCTTTTTTTTCTTACAGGTTTTGCAATTCTTGTTGCTAGTTTTATATTTACATAATTTGCAATTTCTGCCGCAAGTTGTTCTTCTTTTTCATCAAATCTATGTCCGGCTTCATTTATAACGAGATTTGTTACTTCAATATTACAGCCTTCATTCATTTTTGAAACTAATTTGTTAAGGTCGTTGTGATTTATAAATTCATCTTTTTCTCCTGTTATTATTAAACCATTACATAAAGCAGGGCACATAAAAGAAATATCATATTGTTTTATTAATGGCGAAACAAAAACAAAATTTTCAATTTCCGGTCTTCTCGTTCCAAGATCTGCAGCAACACAAGCGCCAAAAGAATATCCAGCTATCCAAAAGTGTGATGCGTCTGCATTTTGAGCTTGCAACCAATCTAGTGAAACAGATGCAGTTTCTAGACCATTTTCATATTTTTGAAACCTTCCTTCACTTTTACCGGAACCTTGATAATTAATTGCTAAAGTCGTTAAATTACAATCTTGAAAAATTTTTTCTAGCATTTTTATAATTTTATTTTTAATAGAGCCACCATATCTTGGATCTGGTGGTAATATCAAGACTGCTGGACTTGTTGGTTGTTTTTGTTTTAAATATCTGCCTTCAATTCTATTGCCAAGAGCACCAAAATAAACCATTGTAGGAGTATCAACTATGTCTGTTGCCATACAATTATGCTATAAAACATTTTCATTTTTTGTCAAGTATTTTCTAAATACTATCTTATGAAGATTATTTCTTTTGAATTAAAACTCTCGCAAAACACTCTTTTCCATTTTTTATTGGTGCATATCGTTTGTAATTAATATTCTCCAAAACTTCTTCTCCCCCCCCCCTATAAGGAAAATAACCTTTATATTCTGCAATTCTATATCCATCATTCAAAATTCCATCCTTAATGATATTACAACTAACACCCAAGATTTCATTTGTGTCGATTGGAATTGTTGCTTTATCACAAATTAAAATATTATTATCATCATACCAAGCTATTCCATCTTTTAACATTTTTGCTTTTGTTGAATAATGTTTTTTGTTTGGTTTTATAAAACTTAAATCTTCAGTAGTATAAATAAATGCTAATGCTCTTTTTCTCTTGTAAAGAGGTGTTAAATAATGGTCAGTATAATATTTATCGCTACAATCTCTTACAATAAACAACTTTTTATTATCTAATAACTCCATAAACCAATTATAAAGTGGGGCTCCGCCATTGCCCCAAAATATCAATTTCTTTCCAGTTGCCAGCATTGTTTCTACATATTGTTTCCATTTTTTACCAAATGGTGGATTTGTTATAATAATATCTGCTTCGTTTTTTGCCATATTATAACATATTTTTTCCTTAAAATCTCCGTGAAATGTTGATTTTTCACCTTCTGGTGGAGTTCTTTGAATATCTCCACTTCCGTCATATTTATAAATATATCCATTACATTCTTCTTGTTTGTGAAACAAAGTATTTACATCAAACATATGTTCCTCGTAATTATTTCCATACGATAAACCAGTTTTATCAAAAGCAGATGCAATAAGTTTTTTTAGTTCTAATTTCTCAAAATTGTTATAAAAATATATCCAAAATGCTGATTTTGTATCATCGCAATTACAATATATAACTTTGTCTTTGAAGTAATTTTTATCAATATTCTCAATAAACCAATTTGCCACCATTTCAACTGATTGATAAAATGTATAACACTCATCGGAAGCAATAACTTTATCTTCTTTTATTCTATTGATATCTGTATATGTTCCTTTGGTTTGTGTTTTATTCATTGCTTTTTTATTACTGGTTTTAATTTTTTCCCCATCGTTTGCCTTTTCTTTTGGTGTACTTAGTAAACTTTTAACATCAATATGCGGCATTACAAGTTGCCAAATTTTATCTCTCAATTCTTCGCTATTTTTCGACGTTTCTTTGCCTTGTCCGTATTTTTTCCAATATCTACAAGAATAAATCTTGTTTAAAATTTCGTCTGCGTTTTTTTCAACAAGAACTGGTAAAGTCCATTCTAATATCTTTCCTTTTTGTCCATTCCATTTGTATCCGTTTCTGCCTCTATGAATTTCTATTGTGTCGCTTGTGCTTTCAAATTGAATATAATCTGTTTTTAGGTTCTTTTTACTATCCTTCTCTCTCTCTCTCTCTCTTCCTTGGAATTTTGTTTAAGGCACCGCTCATAAGCCTATGAAAGAAAAAAATAAAATAATATTCAAGAAAATAATATGTGTATATTTTTAATTTGCCATTAGATGAACGTGAAAGTGAAACACTATTTGACCAGCACTTTTTCCACAATTTGAAACTAAACGATATTCTTTTACTCCAAGTTTATTAGCTATTTCTGGTATTGTTTTAAAGAATTTTGCAACTTTCTCCGCTGAGGCTTTGTTGATAAAATCGTTATAATCAATGTATTTGCCTTTTGGAATAATTAAAACGTGAATTTTTGTTACTGGATTTGCATCATAAAAACAAAGCAAATCATCATTTTCAAAAACTTTTTTTGAAGGTAAATCACCCCTTAGAATTTTAGCAAAAACATTGTTTTTATCGTATTCCATATTAATACTATTTTTGTACTTTACTGCGTTGTTTTGTTTTTATTTTTTTACTTTTACTATTATTTTTTTTATCTCCAATGTATTTTATTTTCACATCTTTATAATAAGAATTTGGTCCAGTTTTTTCAACTGTTGTTGTCTCAAAACCGTTTTCAACTTTAACATCCTTTTTTACATTTAAATTTTCATCTTTTTTATCAAATTTTTCTAATTCATCTACTTGGTTTTGGAACATTTTATCAATAAATGCTTTATGTTTTTTAAAAGCTTTATTCATTTTATAAATTTCTCTGTTAAAATCGAAATCGATAAAATCATCTTCAAAAGACTGTTCAACAAAAAATGGTTTTTCAATTTTTTTATTGTTATTATTGTTACTGTATACAACTTTTGTACTATAATCTAAGGCAGGAAATATTGAACTAAACACGAGCCTTGCACAAACTATGTATTTAACAATCATCCCAAATATTGATAAACGAATACAATATTTACTGTTTTCTTCTTTGTTGCATAATAAATATTTCCAGATAGCAACCGTAATTATTCCAATAATATCAAATATTGCGCCAATAAAAAAACTAATTATTTTTGCAATTTTATGCTTTTTCTTATCGTCTAAGCATTTTATTTTTTCCAAAATTTTACTCATATTTTTATATAAAAACTAATTCAACTATAAAGATAGTTTTCCTTATTAAAAAGTCAAGACTTATTGTAAAAATTATTCCAACATTGCGTTTGATTTAATTTATTTTTTAGTTTTTACATTAATTATGCTTTGGTGAAAGATTTTATAAAATCATTAGTAACATCTTTTATTTTGCTCTCAACAGTCTCATCTAATGTTTTTGTTTTTGTTATTAAATTCAACAAATCTTTTTCATTATGACGAAGATTTTTAATGAATTCTATTTCAAATTCCTTAACTTCTTCAACTGGTATGTCTTTTAGATAACCTTTTGATGTAATATAAAATATACAAGTTTCCTCTGCCATTGAATATGGGTTAAATTGTTCTTGCGTTAATATTGTTGAAACTTTACGACCTTTATCTAACGTCGCAAGCGTAGCGTCGTCTAGGTCTGAACCAAATTTTGAAAAAGCTTCAAGTTCGCGATACTGAGCTAATTCAGATTTTACAGATCCCGCGGCCTTTTTGATTGCTTTTGTTTGAGCTGCTGAGCCAACGCGACTAACCGATAATCCAACATTGATTGCTGGTCGAAAACCGCTATGAAATAATTCACTTTCTAAAAAAATTTGTCCATCTGTTATTGAAATGACATTAGTTGGTATGTAGGCAGAAATATCTCCTGCTTGTGTTTCTATAATTGGTAATGCAGTTAATGAGCCGGAACCGTTTTTGTCACTTACCTTTGCTGCACGCTCTAATAGTCTAGAATGCAAATAAAAAACATCACCAGGATATGCTTCTCTTGCAGGTGGACGACGTAATAGTAATGACATTTGTCTATATGCTACTGCATGTTTAGACAAATCATCATAAACAATTAGTGCATGCATTTTATTATCACGAAAATATTCACCTATTGCACAACCAGAATATGGAGCTAAATATTGTAATGGCGCCGGATCGGATGCCGATGCAACTACTATAATGGAATATTGTAATGCATCTCTGTCTTCTAAATCTTTAATTAAATTTGCAATTGTTGACTGTTTTTGTCCAATTGTTACATATACTGAGTATATTTTATCTTTTTCTTCGCAAATTTTATTTGCTTTTGCTTGATTTATTATAGTATCAATGGCTATTGCTGTTTTTCCGGTCTGTCTATCTCCAATTATAAGTTCTCTTTGTCCACGACCTATTGGGATAAGAGCATCTATTGCTTTTATTCCGGTTTGCAATGGTTCGTGTACGGATTTTCTATCTAATATTCCAGGAGCCATTCTTTCTATTGGATTAAACTGTTTGCATTTAATTTCACCTTTCCCATCGATTGGATTTCCAAGAGCATCAACAACTCTTCCTAAGAGTTCTTTTCCAACTGGAACAGAAACGCTTTTGTTTGTTCTTGCTACTTTCATTCCTTCTGTGATTTGATCGTCAGATGAAAAAAGAACTATATCAACGCTATCTGTGTTCAAATTTAACGCCATTCCTTCTGCACCACTTTCAAACTTAACTAATTCACCTACGCAAATATTGTTAAGTCCGTATATTTTTGCAACACCATCATAAACAGAAACAACAACGCCATATTCTTGAATATCTGGTTTTGTATTTACATTTTTAATGTTTTCTTTTATAACTTCTACGAAATCTAATATAGATCTATTGCTCATAATAATATTTATTTGTAGAATAAAATAATTTGCAAGATTAAAATAAAATTTATTAAAACTGAAATTATTCTGTTGTAGTTTGCTGAGTAAAATAATTATAATTTGAAATTATTAATTCTATCTTTTACCCAGTTTTCTCCAATTAGTTCAATCATTTTATGAACACCAATTCCATGTTGTACTCCAATTAACATTGTTCTTAAAACAGGATAATAATCTTTTAATTTTTTTCCGTCAGCTGTTAAAATTTCTTTAAATGAATTTTGAAAATCTTTATAATTAACTTTTTTCATTACTTGCTTTATGTAGTCGATTTTTTCTTTTGCATCTTCGCCAGAAACAACATCTTTATCGATAATTTCGTATTTGTCTAAAAACTTGGAAGCTACTTCTGCAATTTCATTTATTGTTCGATAATTTTTTAATTCAGGCATCATTTTCATGATACGATCTTTTTCTTCATCTGTCATAAAAATACCTATATTTGTATTAGATAAATATTTTTATAAACAAGTGAATTATTATAAAAAATTGCATTTATTGTTGTTTTTTATAAAAACAATTGCATTAAAAAATAAAATTATTTTTTCATGACAGAAAACAACGAGGAAATAAAAAAATTTGTTTACATTGTTCAAGCTTCCAAAGAAACAACCGTGTGCAAAATTGGAATTAAAGGCAATCTTGAAAGAAGATTAGAAGAATATAATTCAATGACAGGTAAATCTGCTGATAATTACTATGAATATTTATTTACTTGCGAGGTTCAAGATGCAATGCAGGTTGAAAATGATATAAAAAAAGAGTTTGCAGATCTTCGTGAAAGAAGTAAAAAAGAGATGTATGATGATGACATTGACGACTTATGAGCGAACTACTGTGCTATGATTGCTGTGACTTGCTATGATTAAAAAAAACTTGACAATTATTTTTTTTTATTTTAATTTAAATTAATTTAATTTTTTTTACTTTTTTCTAAATTATTTAAACAAATTATATGGCTTTTGTATTAAAGTCGTATAACCTTCTTAATTGTTAGCATTTTATTTTATAATTTTTCAAATGTATATTAGAGTTTGACAAAAAGAAAATGAAATTTTCTAATAATTTTTACAACCAAAGTTTATTTGAAAAATATGTTGAATTTATTAAGTCTCATAAACTATTTAAAAAAGAAATAACAGTAAAAATAACAAAGCCGGAAAAGGTTGTAAAAGTTGTAAAAAAAGAAGGAAAAACATTGAAAGACAGAAACAAGACAAGAAAAGATTTAATGCAAGACGCACGAAAAACAAAAAATGACGAATTTTACACAAGATATGAAGATGTAGAAAAAGAAATATCAATGTATCCAAAATCAATTTGGAAAGATAAATGCATATTATGTAATTGCGACGATGCTGTTGCTGATGAAGAAAAAAGAAACGAGAATAATACATCGGCTTTTGCTTTATTTTTCTTAAACAATTTTGAAAAGCTTGGTTTAAAAAAGCTTATATGTATTCACTACGGTGGTGGTCTTGATTTATTTGGTTCAGGTGGAAAAGCATATGTTTTTACAAAAGATGGAGTAGGGGAACTTTTTAAAAAAGAAAAAGGTTTTACCGGTAGTTTTGATGATCCATTATCCATTAAAATACTAAACGAAGAGGCTGATATTGTTTGTACTAATCCACCGTTTTCAAGATGTATAGACTATTGGGATATAGTTATAAATAGTAAAAAGAAATTTTTGATTATTTCTAATATTACAAATTGTATAAATACAGCGTACATAAAATATTTTGCAAAAAAACAAGTTTTGGCTGGTTATAACAGGATTGATTGGTTTTTGGGTTCGAAACAAAGATTGGTTGATGCGTCCTGGCATTGGTATACGAACTTGAAAATAAAAAATAGACCAAAATGGAAAAATCTTAAATTTGTAAATATTAATGATATTCCAGAAAAAGATAACATAAAAAATGTTACGACAGAAATAATAATAAAAAGAGAGAATTTCAGTGAACTACTCAACGGCTAAAGACCATTGAGCTTCAAGGTTCATAGCTTCTTCTATTGAAGACAGCTCCCCTTGCTTTTAACGCCTATTCCATGCGCTATATTTAATCCTTGTTGCAAGATATTTATACTTGCATTTAGGTCTCTATCTAACTTGCTGTTACATTGCGGGCATTCCCATTCTCTAACATTAAGTGTTAGTTCTTGATTGATATATCCACAATGATTGCAAGTTTTACTTGATGGAAAGTAGCGGTCAATTATTACCAATTGCCTTCCTTTCCATTTACACTTATATTCAAGTTGTCGCTTGAATTCGTGCCAACTAACATCAGATATTGATTGAGAAAGATACTGATTTTTCATCATCTCTTTTACATTCAAATCCTCAATTACTATGACTTGGTTTTCGTCAGTGATTGACTTTGTTATTTTATGTAAATAATCTAATCTTTGATTATGTATTCTTTGATGCAGAATAGCAAGTTTTAATTTTCTTGCTTCTCGCTTTTTACTTGCTTTTTTACTTTTTGATACTTGTCGGCTCAAGTATTTAATCTTTTTAAGTTGTTTTTTTAATGGTTTGATATTTTCATATCTTGTTCCATTTGAAAGAATGCAAAAATCTTTAATTCCAACATCAATGCCTACATTTTTATCACTTATTTTTAATGGTTCAACATTTTTTTCAACTATAATAGAAACATAGAATTGATTTGTTGATGTTTTTGATATGGTAGCATTACAAATTTTGCCTTCAAGTTTTCTATGTTCTTTTAATCTTATTCCTTCACTGAATTTTGGAAAGTATATTTTTCCATTTTCAATTCTAATATGTTGTGGAATTGTAAAACTTTGATTGTCAAACTTTTTCTTATAGTTTGGAAACTTTGTTTGTTTTTTGAAAAAGTTTTTATATGCAGTATCAAGATGTTGTAAAGTTGATAATAGCGTTTGGCTATTAACTTCTTTTAACCAGTTGTATTCTTCTTGTTTTTTCATCTTTACAAGTTCTTTTGCATCGTTATAATAAGAACAATTTCCTTTAATTCTTTTCGCTTCAATATCTTCTTTGTTTTTTTGGTAATATTCTTGTCTTTGATGTAAGAAATAATTCCATACAAATCTATTACATCCAAAATGTTGCAACAACAACATTTTCTGTTGTTTGTTTGGTTTTAGTCTAAATTTGTATGCATAATTTACTTGCATTTTATCTTTTATGTATATATTAAAATATACATAACTTTAATGTCAAGCAATTATATTACAAAAAATCACAAAAAGTTTTACTTAAAAATTCATTTAATATTAGTATGCAAATATCGTAAAAAATTATTGTTGAATGATGGAATTGAAAATTTTCTAAAACAGACAATTTTTGATATTTCAAAAATATCTACTTTCAGTGTTGATATTATGGAGACAGACAAAGACCATATACATTTACTATTAAATATTACTCCCGAATATTCTATTGCAAGTATTGCCAATAGATTAAAGGCCGTGACGACAAATAGATTATGGAAAAGGTATGGTGATTATTTGAAAAAGCAATTTTGGAAAGAGAATACTTTTTGGAGTGATGGATATTTTGTCTGTTCTATTGGAGAAGCAAATCCAGACACTATTAGGAAATATATTGAAAATCAGGGTTGATAGCTAACATTCAACATTTTGCGCAATTCATCACAGGGGCTAAAGACCGCCTGTGTTTTTTTTGCGCGCGCGAATTATAAAA
>DGWA01000008.1 GCA_002395105.1 Rickettsiales bacterium UBA4270 | reverse complement strand
AAAATAAATTAACTAATTTTAATAAATTAACTAAAAAATCTTGCAAATTAGATTTGATATATAACTACTCTTGTAGTTTTGATAGTTATTTTTTTTTTATATGATAGATATTAATTTTATTGTTAATAATCCTGAGAAATTTTTACAAGCAATGCAAAAACGTAATGTAAATGATATTAATGTAAAAAAGATATTAGAACTATATAGAAAACGTAAAAAAATAATGTTAAAGTTCGAAACTCTTGCTGCTGAGAAAAATAAATTAGCAAAAGAAGTCGGAGTTTTAGCTAAACAAGGTAAAACAAAGGAAGAATTAAAAGAATATGTATTAAAAGGAAAGAAAATATCTGACGAATTAGCTTCATTGGATGATGATATGCAAAGTATTCAAAATAAATTATCAAAGAAAATATCAACTATCCCTAATATATTACTTAATGATGTACCTTTTGGTGTTGATGAAAACGATAACTTTGAACTAAAAAAATACGGAGAAAAACCGCAATTTGATTTTCAACCGCTTGAACACTCTATTCTTGGAAAAAACACAAATACTCTTGATTTTGAATCTGCGGTTAAAATGTCTGGCAGTAGATTTGTTATAATGAAAAATGAATGTGCTAAATTAGAACGCGAGCTTCGTAATTTTATGGTAAAGATATGTAACGAATTCGGTTTTAACGAAGTATATGTTCCTTTTATGGTAAATTCTTCTGCTGCATATAATGTTGGACAGCTACCAAAATTTGAAAGTGATTTATTCAAAACAACAGACGGTCGTTATTTAATACCAACCGCAGAAACAGCTCTCGTTAATGTATATGCTGACACTATTTTGAAAGAGGAACAATTACCAATTCGTATGTGCGCATATTCTCCATGTTTTAGAAGTGAAGCTGGAAGTGCTGGAAAAGATACAACTGGAATGATAAGACAACATCAATTTACCAAGGTTGAAATAGTTTCTATAACAACACCTGAAGAGGCTATTGAAGAACATAAACGTATGTTAGAATGTGCTGAAACTATTTTACAACGTCTTGGATTGCATTATCGTGTTGTTGTTTTATGTGGTGGTGATACTGGTTTTTGTTCGGCAAAGACATATGATTTAGAAGTTTGGTTACCTGGACAAGATAAGTATCGTGAAATTTGTAGTTGTTCAAATACAACAGATTTTCAATCAAGAAGATCTAAAATTCGTTATGAAAAGAAAAATGGTAAAAAAGCATTTCCATATATGTTAAACTCCTCTGCTCTCGCAATAGGAAGAACAATTGTTGCATTAATGGAAAACTATCAAACATCAGATGGTAAAGTAAATTTTGACAAAATATTTAAATTACTAAATATTTAGCTATAACAATTTGTGATGAATAATTCTAACTCTTGCATTTTACAATTTGAATAATAAGATCATATGCCTTTACGGGCTATAGTAATAAATGTGTTGTATGGATTTGTTTGGACTCGGGGGCGGTACCCGACATCTCCACCAAAAAAAATACGGGGATGATTTAGCTTCGACAGGCAAAAAAATACTACATTTTACTTGGTTTGACCGACCATAATAAGTCGTTAATAAATGGCAAAAAAGCCAATAACGTCATCGACGGCCGTAATGCTTTTGGGCGAAAAACGCTTGAAGGTATGCGTTTAGCTGCTTAATTGTTTTAATTGATTAAGCTAAGATGCGTAGTCTAGAAAGACTATAAATTTCAGGGGTGACCACTACCTTGCAACAGAAGTGTGGTAATTTTATCTTTTTTTTATAACAACTGCAAATAATTCAAATATTTTAGCAATTCTATCAACAGTGCCTTGAAATCCATCTTTTAGTTCTAACATATTTTCAGTTATTAAATTAACTTTTTCATTTATTGTAGAATTATTTTCTTGTATAACTTTTTTTACACCATTTACGATTTCTCTAAAACTAGGTTGCTCCGATACTTCTCTTATATAATCATGACAATCATAATAATCTGTGTTTGTATCGTCATTAACTTTTTCATTAAATATTTTATCACTATCGCTGAAATTATTGTCCGTAACTATAATTTTATTTATATTAAATTCACTATCTTCTGATATATTATTTTCATATTCATCCCAAGAATTTATTTCTTGCTTATTTCTGCATTTATTGTTAATTTTTGATTTTGAAGTATATGGTTCAGCATATTTATCGTCATTACCGCTATAATAATAATTATAATCATCATAAGTACCATTTTTTACAAAATCATTCTCTAAATATCTATAATTGCACTTAGTTTTATCCTTGCTGTAAAGAATATATGGTAAAAATAAAGCTATATTTAATAAATATGCAAACTTCAAAAATGAGCTATTAAATACAGTATGTAACACTTCTTGATTAAAAATATACAAACTTATATAAAAAGCAGAAGTGAATATAAAAATAAAAGTATGTACAAATTGTGACAAATTAAGTATTTTAAAATTTGTCCAAATGTTTAGCATCAACAAAAGAAACATAGCATAAACTGCTATAATGCTAGAAACATCTAAAATCGTTAGTTTATCTATAAAGTTATAGATAATCTTTTCAAGAAAGCTCATAAAAAAATAAATAAAATCGTTAAATTATAAAAAACACTATTTTTTAAAAGAGCTTTATTAGATAAATAATCTATACACAAGTATATAGAATACTTTTTTTAAAGTCAAGTATAAATCAATAGTGCATTACAGACAGATATACTCTATCAATTAAGTTGTTTTCAGCGCAATATTTATATATACTTGCTCCACCGATTATAAAAAGTTCACTTTCTCCATTTTTTCTAGCAAACTCAATTCCCTCTTCTATTGTTTGAAAATTTTTACATCCATTTAAATCTTGTTTCTCAAAACTTATAACTATATTTGTTCTATCTGGCAAAGGTTTTCCAATGGAGTTATAAGTATTAAGTCCCATTAATACGCAATGATTTTTTGTAATTCTTTTAAAATGAATTAAATCTTCTTTTGATTTCCATGGTAAGCCACCATTTAAACCAACTTCATTATCCTTTCCAATAGCTAAAATTGCACTTATTTTGAACATAAAACACTAATACAAATTTTAATTTTCAAAAAATGTCAAGCATTTATTTCTAAAATCACACTTGCTATAACAATACCAGCATCATCTGACGTAGAAACATGAAAAGATATTTTTTGCATATCATCTAAATTAAATGAATACATCTGTGCTATTATATTTAATAACTTTTTAGTTGGTTTTATAATTGGCATATTTAATGACGTTTTGCTTAATATGATGTCTCTAAAATACAGAGGAGAACCATTGATTAAGCCACAACCAACTGATTTGCTTACAGCTTCTTTAACAGCCCAATGCTTTGCTAAAAATGAAATAACATCACTTTTATCTTGAATTTGTTTAATTTCAGGATCAGAAAGAATTTTTTTTAAAAAGCGTTCTCCAAATTTTTTATAAACACCGTCTACCCTATTTATGTTAACTATATCAACTCCATGACCTAAAATCATATCAGATTAACTATTAGATATATATTTTTGTTTTCAAGATAAAATTATGCATATATACTTTACATTTATTTTTTAAAATAAAATCTATATACTAATTATTATTGTGGCAAGAACAAAAGTAGATCTTCCATCGGATTGGGAAATTGATGAATTTGTATTAGCAAGATCGCTAGGAAAGGATGCGAAAGTTTTATTTATTTACTCGACAAATTATGAAACTATACAGAAAATTTCAGAACATTTAAATATAAATGCAACAATTTTGAATGATGATATAGAAGAACTTGAACGTGCAAGAAATTTTGGTTTCAATATAGTATCTGGCAATATTAACTCTGGCGTTCTTGACAAATTTTCAAATAAAGAGTTTGATTACGTCGTTTGCGAAGTAGGATTAGGATCTGCTCGATATCCGAGTGATTTTTTAAAATCATCTGTACGTATTTGTAAAAATTTTGTTCTGTGTCAAAAAAATAATGGCCGTTTTTTAAAACGATTAAAATTTCTATTACGTGGCTCACTTTATGTAAAAAATCAATATGATGTTATTCCAGATGATGAATATGCTTGGTTTAATCGAGATCCATGGTATTTATCTCACAAAGATATAATTAATTTGTGTGCTTGTTGTGGATTTGTTATCAAAAAAGGAACTATAATTTATAAAAATGGTGAAATAGATAACATGTATGATATTCGCAGTTACCCGAATTTCTCAGCATTAAAAGTGTATTATATAATTTCAGACGAAACAACATTGAATCCAACATATAAATTAGGAGGCAGTTTGGCAATATAGATATGTTATTATGAAAATATTTATAGCTTCTGATCATGCAGGTTTTAAATGCAAAGAACGATTAATAAAAATGATACAAGATAATAATAGATATCTTGGCATAAATGATATCATAGATCTTGGAACATATAATGACAATAGTTGTGATTATCCTGATTATGCAAAAAAATTAGTTATTAAATTAAAAAAAAATATTTCAAAAATAGAAACACATAAACAAGAAAATTTTGGTGTTCTAATTTGTGGAACTGGTATCGGAATGTGTATGGTTGCTAATAGATTTAAACATATTCGTGCAGTTGTTTGTAATGATGTATTTGATGCAGAAATAGCTCGTAAGCACAATAATGCTAATATTTTATGTATTGGTGCTAGAAAAATAACAAATAATGAAATCGTGTTTTCAATTTTTTCTAAATTTATAAAAACAGAATATGAAGGAGGAAGACATGATAACAGAATTAAAAAGTTTTGAACTATTTTTTTCTTGTTGTTAAATTTCTTACAATATCACGCATTGTTTCATTAAATACACAAACAGTATCATTTCCGTGTCTTAATGTGTAAACAGAATTAACGCCTTCTACTGCAATATATTTATCAATTAATCTAAAATTAATAACACTTTCATTTCCCTCGTTATCTACGCTAAAAATTGCAGGAATCACGCCATTTTTTTCTTTAAATTCAAAGTAGGTAAATTGCCCATCATCAAAAACTTTAATTGGTGTAATTATATAATCACCAGATACAGTATAATTAAAATTAAAATTTTCAGGTTTTGATAAATCTGGACCTCGTATAAAAGTATACTGAATTATAGAACCATCATTACCATTTTCTGACCTTTTATTTTCTGATCCATCTGGATAATTAAATTTTGTGAAAAATGCTACATTTCTATCAAACGCTCCTTTTGCTACTTTTGCATGAAGCTCAAAAAAATATGTTCTAAGATTTGTCATTATTATCATTGTAGTATCTGCTTCCTCTCCAACTGGCATTAAAAATAATCGATTATCTTTTGGTTTAATTGCCCATGCATCTCTTTTAGGCATGTAAATTGTCGCTATTTTTTCATTTGTAGCAAATTCAATAAATGATGGCATTTCGTAAAAACCTTCATAATAATAAACACCATTTTTATGATATAAAAATGATTTAAATCTACCTTCCGAACCAGATCTTTGTGCATATATTAAGGCACAAAAACAATTATTATTAATAAAACTAAAAATAAAAAATAATGATAAATAGAATTTAAATTGTTTTAATAAGAACTTAATCATAAAAATTAACCTAAAAACTATTTTACGCTATTATCTATATCAACGTAATAATCATTTACTTTAAAATCAATAATAGCCTTTTCTTTTTCTTCAAGATTAAAGTAAAAACTAAAATGAACAGTCGCCACCATATGTTGTTTTTTACTTTTTTCGTCTGTCGTCTCTGTGGTAAAATATATTTTTGCACCTTTTGGAATTTTATTTGAAGAAATGGATGAATATATTTTTTCAAAAACATTCACATCTTCGTATATAAACTTAATTTTGTTTACTGTAACTGTTTTTTTTATGTTTAATATAGCTAATGATATATCACTACCATCTTCACAGCAAGATGAAGAAATATAATTATTATAAACATTTTGTCCTGATAGATTCTTTATAATTAAAGATTTATCACGTATAGCATCTATTCCCTTTTTATTTTCATCATATATTAATGATTCCATGTTTATAACATATTTTCTTAAAATTACATTTAAAAAGCTCAAAAGATGATTTTTTGAAGTTGAAGTTATTCTACTGACTTTTATGTAATCATCTTTATTTTTGTGATCCATTATAACAACATATGTATTTTTTTGTTTATTATTAATCCTTATGTTATTGATTATCAAAAATGCTTGCATTAAACATGATAAAGATATTATAAAAATTATAGAATATATAAATCTTTCACTTGCTGGACTAACATATATTGTATTATACCATCTTCTAGCTCTAAGATAAAAATCAGCTTTCACAATTAAAACAATTAAAATTAAAGTAATTCCTTTATCTGTTTAGATATTTTTTGTAAATTATTCATGCTATTTGGAACAAAATCTTTCAACACCTTATCTTTATCTGAAAGAACTCTAACACTATTACGTTCAATTGCTATATTTATAAAACGCAAATATCTTTTCTTGTTTTCAGGCATTATATAAACATATGTTGGAATATTTTGAGCTATATACTCACTTTGATCATTAATTGAATTACCGCACAAAATATAATATTTAGACCAGTACATAAAAGCAACTTTTGGATTTTTATTATTATCTTTTTGTTTTTCATAAAAATAATAACTACAATTTAAATTCTCTTTTAAATAATGTATACTTTCTGCGTCAATTTTACCATCCGTTGCTATCAATAATGGCATTTTCATGTTATTCGATATTTCACTTATAATTCTTCCGAATTTTATAGCATTAGCAACTGTTAATTTATACAAATATTTATTCTTGCCAAGAAATACACCTATATATTCTCCTTTTAATGCTCTTTTTATTCCTTCAAATTTCAAACTTTGTTCTTCTCCTAAATCATCTTTTATTTTTCCGCATATTAAACCATTAACTTTTATCGTATTTTTACCATCATATATAAATCTACTTGTTTCTTGTCTTATTAATATATCATTTTTTCTAATTTTACACATTGGATTTCCTATCTGGACTATTTTCGTATTAGGAAACATATAATGACGTAAATGACGTGCAAATCTTATCATTTTTTTTCCACTAACAACTATTACGTCACATTCATCAACATCTCTAAAATCATCCATATATTTTATCAAAAGCCATACTGGAATTATAAAAAGAATGAATGATGGCAAATTTATAAATGCATTAAAGAAAATCTTTTTTCTATAAAGAATACCGTCATCTCCAACTAATTCAAGAGCCAAAGTCTCTGTTTGTTCATTGTCTATTCTACTGTGTTTTAATTGTCCAAATAGTGCCAAAACTTTTATTCCACTCACAAAAAAACAATTACTTACATATAAAAAACTTTTATAATCAAGTTTTTTTACAGAACTATTATTTAAGTTTATCTTTTAATAATTTATTAACTACTGATGGATTTGCCTTTCCTGACATCTTTTTCAATGTAGTACCGACAAAAAAACCAAATAATCTTTCATTTCCTGATCTATATTGATCTACCTGTTGTTTGTTTTCTTGCAAAACTTCATCAATTACTTTTGATATAGCTTCAACGTCATCTATTTGTTTTAAACCTTTGTTATTTATTATTTCATCTGCAGTTTTGCCAGTTTCCAACATCTCATCTAATACATCTTTTGCTATTTTTCCACTTATAACGCCATTTTTTATATTATCCATTAATCCTATTAAATTTTCAGCTGATACACCACAATTATCAAGAGTTTTTTGAAGTTTTCCAAGACGACCAAATAATTCAGTTAGCATCCATGTTGAAGATAATTTAACGTCATGTTTTTGTATTAAAATATCAAAATAATTTGCATATTCTGCATTTTGCACTAAAAAATCATTTTCTTTTTGAGATAAACCAATTTTTTTATATCGTTCAGCTTTTTGTTCTGGTAATTCTGGTAATTTTTTTTTCATCTCTTCTATATATTCATCAGTAATAATTACCGGAAGTAAATCTGGATCTGCAAAATATCTGTAATCAACAGCATCTGCTTTATCTCTCATTAATTCTGTTTTTCCTGTCTTAGAGTTAAATAATCTTGTCTGTTGATTAACCTTTTCACCGTTATCAATTAATTCTACTTGTCGCTTTGCTTCATACTCTATTGCTTGTGCCACAAAACGAAATGAATTTATATTTTTAATTTCGCATCTTGTGCCTAAAATATCTGAATTAACTGGAGCAATAGAAATATTTACATCACAACGAAAAGTACCTTTTTCAAGATCAGCTAGAGAGGCGTCTGTTGACCTCAAAATTGCCTGTAAATATTTTAAATACAAAACAACCTCATTTTGATCTTCAAAATCAGGTTCAGTAACGATTTCAATCAAAGGAACACCGGAGCGATTGTAATCTATATACGAATGACTAACATCTTTGTCATGGATTAATTTTCCAGCATCTTGTTCTATGTGCGCCTCACGTATTCTTATATTTTTTTCCTTACCGTCGTCAAGATTAATTTTTAATAATCCATTTTTTATAATAGGTTCATAAAATTGAGTTATTTGATAACCTTGTGGAAGATCTGGGTAAAAATAATGTTTTCTATCAAAACGACTTGATTTGTTTATTGTTGCATTAAATGCTAAACCTAATAAAATTGCTTTATCAATTACATGTTGATTTAAAATTGGCAACTTTCCAGGAGTTGCAATATCGAATAGACAAACATTATTATTTTGAGGGCTTGCAAATTCATTTTTACTTCTTGAAAACAATTTTGTTGATGTTTTTAACTCAGCATGTGTTTCAAGTCCAATAGCAATTTTATAATCACATTTTTTACCCTTAATTATCATATATTATTATTTTAGTTTTTCTTATTGTTTTTATCACTTATGTATTTCTCGAATGACTCTTTATCTAATTTTTTAATTTTCTTTTTAATATTATCATAGATAAAATCAAAAACTTTTGCTTCTTTTATTGTAAAATATATGTAATTTTTGATTTTTTCATCATTGTTTACTTTATCTAAAGCATCATCTACATTCATTTTATTTCTAATTGCATCTTCAGTTACAGATTGTTTTATTTCATCCTCACTTACTTCAATTGAATTCTTTTTAGCAATATACTCTGTTAGATAGAAACTAGCATAACTTTTTCTTATACCATCTTCTATTCTTTTTTTTGCTTCTTTTTCATTCCACTTTGTATTATTATCTTTATTGTTTTCTTTTTCTTTCTCTAAACTATCATTAACTTCTTGCTCAATTATACTATCAGGAAGATCGACTTTATTTTTATCAATCATTTTTGTAAAGATTTCATCTTTTAACATCAATCTCGCGTTATTATCATAGTAATTTTTAATATTACCAAATAACAACTCTTTCAATTTTTCAACACTATCAAAACCAATACCTTTTATAAAATCATCATTTATTTCTGGTAATTCTTTTATATAGATATCATTAATTGTTATTTTAAAAATTGCATCTTTTCCTTTTAATTCTTCTGCTGGATATACTTCTGGAAATTTTACTTTGATATCAAAAGTTTCACCTTTTTTATGACCTATAATTTGTTCTTCAAAACCATTAATAAAAGTATGTGAACCAATTTCTAATCTATATCCTTTTGCGCTTCCTCCTGCGAATTCAACATTATCTTTTGCCTTTCTTCCAACGAAATCTATATCAACATCGTCACCATTCTCAACCAGTTTATTAGTATCTTCCACTAATTTTGGCTTAGCCAATTGTTTTCTGAAACGTAAAAGTTCATCTTCTTTATCTTTTTCACTAAGTTCTAATTCTACCGTTTCTACTTCAATTTTTTCATATTTTATATCTTGAATTTCTGGTTTTTTTACAAATTTTACACTAACAGATATATCTTTTTTTCTTTTTATCTCATCATTAAAAGCAACTTCAGGTTGCATTGCTAAATCATATTTCTCCTCTTTAACAATCTCGTTTATCGAATTATGTATAATTGAATTGACAGCTCTATACAATGCATCTTCGCCGTAAATTTTATCGACTTCTTCAATTGGTGCTTTGCCATCCCTAAAACCATTAATATGAACTTTTGATTGCATTTTGTACAACTGTCTTTTAATTTCTTCCTCGATGGCATCTACATTCATAGATACAGTCCATTGAGTTGTTAATTTATCAATCTTTCTAGATATTTTCTTTGTAATTTTTGCACCCATAATAAAAATATTCAACAACATAGCGTGCGATTGAAGGGACTTGAACCCTTACACCGTAAGGCACAAGGACCTAAACCTTGCGTGTCTACCAATTCCACCACAATCGCATAAATCAAAATAATCTCAATTAAAAAAAATAAAAGTAAAGTAAAAACAATTTATAATTCTTTATCTTAACATCAGTAAACAATTATTAAAGCACATATACTTAAAACATATCTTATAAGCTATTCTTTCGTGAAAATTACACAACCATCTTTTGTTATGCCTAATGTATGTTCCCATTGTGCAGAATCTGAACCATCTTTTGTATGTGCTGTCCAGCCATTATTTTTGTCAACATAAGATTTCCAGTCTCCTGCATTTATCATTGGCTCTATTGTAAAAATCATACCTGGTTTTAAAGTTATATCAAAAAATCTTCGTTCAAAAATTGGTGGTAAATAATGAAGTACACTAGGTTCATCATGAAATACCTTTCCACATCCATGACCGCAATATTCTCTAACAACAGAAAAACCATTTTTTTCAGCATGTTCTTGTATATGTTTTCCAATATCTAATAATTTATTACCTGGTTTTGCATATTTTATTCCAATTTCAAGACATTCTTTTGTAACTTGAACTAATTTCTTACGTTCCTCGAATTTTCCTTCTTTAAACGATTTTCCAACCATATACATCTTACTTGCATCGCCATAATAACCATCAATAATAGTAGTTACATCAACATTTATTATATCACCATCTTGTAATTTTGTGTTATCTGGAATTCCATGACAAATAACATCATTTATTGAAGTACAAACATTTTTTGGATATCCTCTGTAATTTAAGCAAGCTGATATACCTCCTCCTTTTTTTATGTTCTCTGCACAAAAATCATCAATTTCTTGCGTAGTTGTTCCAACATCTATAAAATCATCTAATGCATTAAGCACTTTCGCAGTTAAGCGCCCTGCTATCTTCATTTTTTCAAAATCACTTTCGCTATAAATCTTAATCATAAGATTAAATCTTATAAAGGATAAGTAAATTGATTTAATATTCAAGAAAATATTGTTATTTTGCTTGATTAAAAGATTATTATTTCATGATTGTATCAATAATTATAGTTATATCTTTTTATGTGTTTTTGACAAAATACCAAATATTTTTAACATTTCTAAAAATATATTGATATTATTTTTATCTATGACAAAATTTGCTGTTTCTCTTGCTTCTGCTACTCTGCAAATTAAATTAGATTTTGCATGTAATTCCATAATTGGAAAACAAAAATATAGCATTGGTTGAACTCCAATAGCGTATTGTTTTTCAGTAATTTTTATTTCTGTTAAAACTTCGTATTTATCAAATTTATGAACCAACATTGGATATTTGATCTATAACTTCTACTTTTTATTCTCGTTTTACCAGTTCTATTTATAAGTGGAATTGAAATAAATAATTGTTTGTTTTTGTTATCAATTTTTTCAATAAACATAATGTTCTCCTAATAAATGCTTAAAATATTTGTCAATTTCTATTTGATAATTTTGATTAAATAAATCATTTTGTATATTTTTTTGATTTAATTTTTTTAAAAAACTATATTTAGTGCAACTTTTTTTAACAAAATAATCTTTAATTTTTAAAAATTCTTTATTGTCTATTGGTATATTACAATTCCCAAAATAGTAAGGAATATGTCCTATTTCATCCTTAAAGCAGTCAACATAGCAATAATATAAAAAATCTTCTTTATTCACGCGAATTGAATTTATAATTTCATTTTCTATAAAAGTTTTTGACCTTTTTAAAGCATTTACATCCCTCATTGTATAGAAATATGTTATTGTGTCATCTTTATTTATACTTTTTTGATTTGGATATTTTGTAATATAATTATCTATTATATCAAAATCTTTTAATGAGAATTGTTTATTATCTATTGTTTTAAATTTATATTGTTTAATATATTCAAAGTTCATTCCTTGGTTATTTTTTCGATATAAAGCAATTATTATTGGGAAATGTGTTATTTTTGATGTATTTGAAAAAACACTACTACTTATAATAATTCCATCTATCAGTTTATAGTTGTCACAAAATACCTTTAACGAATTAAAATTTGATTGTTTTATTAAATATGAAAGTGGATGCAAAACACAAATATAATCTGGATTTAACTTTACATAAGACAATAAAAAAGAACATCCAATATCTCTATGCTTCAAGTCTTTATCAATATTAAATACTTCTTTTTTAATTTTATTATTTATGATTGAAGTTGTATCATTATATGGTGGATTGCCAACTATTATAAGTTTATCATCATTGTATATATTATAATTTTTTCTACAAACATTTAATAGTCCATTTTGTTCTATTATTTGACAATCTGTATTTTGTTTTGCTTTTTCAATAGCAACTTTATCAATATCGGTGCCAACTGAATTTTTATATCTTAAAAAATTACCATATCCACAGGAAGTATCAAGTATTTTATAATCGTAAATATGTATATATTTTAACAACAAATTATATACAATATCTACTACATTTATTGGAGTATAATAACTACCATAATTTATAGTGTCAATTTTATTAAGATGTGCCTGTGTAACCATACATAAGAAAAAAAATATCATTCATAACAATCAATTTATTTTTTTCTCTATTATTATGACAACATTAGCATTCTTTTAATCTTAATTAAAATAACGATGTAAGGTTATGTTATCGTTTTAATTTCAATACTTTATTGAGCGCAACATTAATATAAAGTTTCTAAAAAATACAAACCACATGCAGGAGCGGTATTGCAACAATCTGGACGTCGTTTTTGCTTCAAGATATTTTGAGCTTCATTAAAATCTATCTTTCCTCTCCCAACTTCCAATAGTAAACCTGTTAGTATACGTATCATGTTATGTAAAAAAGATTTTGCTTCGTAGTAAAAATATATTTCATCGCCATTTTTTTTTATTTCTATTTTGTCTATTGTTTTCATTGTATTCACATTTTTAACACTTTCAGCGCTACAAAATGAAGAAAAATCCATTTTTTTTCCACAAAAACTATTTGCTACATCTTGCATTTTTTCGATGTCAACCTGATATTGATAGTGATAAACTCTATTTTTAAGAAGAGGAGAATAAACTTTTGTATTAAGTACTCTGTATAAATATTTTCGTTTTTTTGCTGAAAAACGGGCATGAAATTCATCTGAAACTTTTTCAACTTTTTTAACAACAATTTCATTTTCATCTAAAAGATAAAAATTTATTCCATTTAAAACATTTTTTATATCACGCGATTGAGGCAATATAAAATGTATAACCTGTCCGATAGCATGAACACCACTATCTGTACGCCCACTGTACTCTATTTCTATATCAGTATTCGCAAATTTAGATATTGCTTTTTCTAATTCACCTTGAATAGATTTCATGTTGCAACTATTTTGTTTTTGCATTCCACAATAATTTGTACCATCATACTCTATTATTGCTCTATATTTCTGCATTAATCAAAAAATTAATTATTGTGTTTAAAATGCAAGAAAGATTTTTTATTTAAAGTTTTATATTGTGTCCACAATCTGATTAGGTTTTTGGAGACTTATGTCTGTTTTTTGTTTTATGTCCATACGTTGTTGTGAATAACTATCATCTTTTTTCTTTTCATCACCATTATCATCTTTTTTTTGTTGTTCATTTTTGTTTTGAGCATCTTTTTTCTTTTCATCACCATTATCATCTTTTTTTTGTTGTTCATTTTTGTTTTGAGCATCTTTTTTCTTTTCATCACCATTATCATCTTTTTTTTGTTGTTCATCTTTTTTTTGAGCATCTTTTTTCTTTTCATCGGCAATTCTTTTTTTTTCATTTTCAATATTCTTTATTAAATCAGTTTCTCCATGCTTTGAACGAAAAAAATTATAAAGCAGATTCCATCCAGCTATTGGAATTATTATTCCACCAATGAAAGTTACAAACATTTCAAATATTGAAAGTCCATCCTTTTTTGTAGATACATTTGGATCTATTGTAGATACTTCACATTCTTCAATACTTTTATTTTTAGCCTCAAGTTCATCGATAACCTCTTTACTGTCTTTTTCCGTTGCTTCAACTATTTTATCAATTCTATCTTCAAATACCTTATTTGTACTTTGTAACAAAACAATGTTGCCAACTTTTTCTTTGTCAAGAGATATGATATTATTTTCATAGTAGCCGTTTTTTTTAAGTGCATCATTATACTCTTTTTTATTTTCGTAAGGATCAAATGAAGACGAATCATTATTAAAGTAATAATATTCTCTATTACGATCAACAATTGTAGTAAGTTCTTTTCCGCTTTTATATTGTTCATCTTGAACAATAACTGGATCTTTTGTATTCGAAAAGAAAATTTTAATATCATTCTTTCGAGTAAGCTTATTAAGTTTTTTAGCAATTTCATCTATTAATTTTTTTCCATTTTTATCCTCAAGTAAACCATAACTACTAATTCCAACAATTTCTATTACTTTTAAGGTATCTTTATTCTGTTCTGCTATTTTTACAATTTTGTCTACTATATTATCAACATCAATATACATTTTATTTATATCTTTTGGGTTGTAGCGAATTCTATTACCATCGTCATCCAAAAAATCATCATTTTTATTCAAAAAATCAGGTCTATACCCGTTATCAATTTGTATCTTTATATTTTTTACTTTCGCGTCCTTTTTATACCCTTTGTCATCTATTTTTTTTGCGTCTTTTGAATCAAAAAAAATTGAATTACTGTATCTTTCCATGTCGGACGACCTCCTTTTTTTTGCTAAATCACTGTCATCGTGCTCAAAAGAAATAAGTAAATCTCCACTTGCGTGACTAATAAATGGTTCGCTACCTTTATGATCAAAAAAATACTTTTCTTCACCTTTTTGTACAAGTCCTTGTGTTTTTTTTCCATTGTCAAAAAAACCAGCATACAAGCATTTTTTATTATTATAAATTCTTCCTCTTCCATCCGGAACAATAACATATTCCTCCCCTTTATCTGTTTTACATTCCTTTATGTTAAGATTTCCATAATATATATTGCCACTTCCATCATAATAAACAAAATTCGTATCACAAAATTCACCACGAATAATTGGTGGTTTTTTTGTAAAATCAAATAGTTCTTTGACACCAATACGTCTAACTACTTGATGCTCTTTGTATTCTTCGTCGTCTTCATCTACTTCAATTTCTTCTCCATTAGTACCGTAAATTTTTACAGGTTCATTACTTACAAAGTAAAAACCTTTACTTGAAATACAATCAATAGTATATTCTTCAAGCCAATCAATGTGTTCATTAACATTGTCAATATTGAGCTCTATTTGTTTCTGTTCTTCGTCTTCAGTATCTTCCTCTTGCCCGATATTGTCGTTCTCTTCAATATCTTTTTTTTCATTATTTTCGTTTTCTTGAGCCATATTTTTATGTATATCTTTATATATTTTATAAAAAAAATACAAAAAATCAAATTGATTTTGTATATTTTACAATTAGGACAATGCCTCCATGCTTTACACGAATTTTTACAGCATTTTCAAAAATACTTAATTCATCTTTTGATAATCCATTAAGCAATTTACAATCAATAAACCAAATAATTAAAGAAGAACAAACTGTATAAGATAAAATTAACATTTTCTTTTGATTAATAGTTAGATTGCAAACCTTTTTATCTTTAATATCTTTTATTAAAAATGAAGATAAACATGCGTCTGATAAATCATATCCTAAAAACATAAGTGAAACTATTTTTAAATTTTCTTTAACAGTTAAGTTATCAATTAATAGCATATTTTGCTCCAAAATTAATGTATTTTGCTGTAAAAATCTTTTCGCAAGATAGTCATTTTTTACAGAAAAATCATTTAAAAAAATATTATAATATTCTTCTTTTTTATTTTTTTGTTTTTTTGTCGAAATAATAATATTAATTAAATCAGAAAAATTTACACCATTTTTTAATTTTAAATCATATTTTCCTGCCTCATTAATAGTTAAATCATTTTCTAAAAAACCAGTAATTTTAAGCTCTAAGCATTGAACATCATTATTCAAAAAATTATTATCTTTTATGTTCATAAATATCTATTTTTCCATATTCACGATTACATATATCATAAAAACATTTAGTTGCATCGGCAAAACCCATGAATATATTGTTAATTTTTCCATTGTAGCTACAACAGTCGCCAACTGCATATGCGTATTTACATTTAGTCTCATTACTGTAATAATCGACTAAAATTTTATTTTTATCGCAATCAATATTTATATTTCTACATAGATCAATTATCTTATCAGGTAAAACTTTAAAACCATAAAGCGCTAATATATAATCACATTCAATATTTTGTTTATCTTTTTCAGACAAAATCTCTACATTTAGCTTATTTTTTTTATCATCAACCGATAAACGAGTTATGTTATACGGTATTTTAAAACAAATTTTTCCTTGTTCGTGTAGTAGATTAAACTTCAAAAATGAAGGATTTTCATGTCTATTAATTTCCCTTCTATGTACAATAGTAATACTTTTACAAATATCGCATAATTCACAAGTCCAATCTATAACACTATCCCCACCGCCACATATAACAAGATCTTTTGAATAAAACTTTTCTTTATCATTTACACTATAAAATAACATTTTATTGTTTTCCAAAATCTCAGAACCTTCTATTTTAATTTTATTTTGCTCCATTTCTCCTGCACCAAAGGCAAAAACTAAATATTTACATCTAACCTTTTTTAAATTAGTTGTTATCTCAAAACTATCTTCTTCTTTTGTTATATTAATAATTGACGTATTTAAACAAATTATGTTATATATATCATGTGAAAATTTTTTTATATCATCAACTAAATTGCTAAGAATTTCAGTACCACTTATGCTTTTAATGAGAGGTATATTATATATTGTTTTATTTGAATATAAATTTATTTGCCCTCCAATCTGATTACTACTTTCAAGGACAACTGTGCTTATATTTGATGCTAATAGTTTTGATGCAAGAAATAACCCAACAACTCCTGAACCAATGATACATACATTGACATAATCTGTTGCCATTTCATCATTTTTCATAATTTAATGAAATCAAAACTAACCTATTCCAATTAAAGAAAAAGCTCCTCTTATGCCTTTAAAAACAGACTTCAATATAGCAGCAATTGGAGATAAAATACCAATTTTATTGTTTAAATAAATAAACACTACCCATAGAAAACCTAAAATTAATACAATTTCAAGTACTCTAAATAACGTTTTTCCAAGTTTAAATAAACCTTTTATCGTTTCAAACAAAAACATAGTTTCTATATTTATATAATATTTTTATTTGCAAAAACTTTTTTATTTTCCTACTTATAAAATAATCCAATACTTAATACAAGTTAACTTTCCATTAATCTCTTTATATCTTGTATTGCTTTAATCTCTTTTTTTAGTTTTCGTTCATCTTCTTCGCTTTTATTATCAATAAATGCATTAAAATATGCTGGTATCCAGCGCTCAAAATTATCTGTCTGCAATGTTTCTTTGATTTTAAAAATTTGAGATTGAACATCATCAGTATCTGACAATAAACCAAGCATTTTTTGATAATCCGATAAATCAAAAGAGCAGGAATAAAGATCATCTCTTTGTTTAACAATTAAATTTCTTCCTTCATAACCAGATAAAGCATGGATTGCCATATATTCTAAATTCGACAACCTAAATACACGACCATAGTTGCTGTCTGCAAGCTTATTTGCAAAATGAATTTGCATACCACATGAATTTATCATATGTGTGAAATCAACTATCGTAGAACTTTCAGAAGCAATATCTCCAATTTTAAATATACAATATACATTATATCTCATCATAGTTTCAATCATTGAATTAATTTTTGATTTAAAAAAACTATTTCCAAAGGCTAAAAATGGTTCATCCAAAATCACCAACATTGGCTTTGCACTTAACTTTGCTCGTTGTATTATATTAGTAAATATATGGTTTATAACAAGCGCCAAAATTGAACTATTTTCAACTATAGTATTATCTATATAAAACGCTAAAAGATGATCATTATCAAACACATCGCTTCTATTATCAAATAAATGATAATATTTTCCAATAGAATGCCAACATTGTATATCATACTCAATTGATGTTTGTTCAAAAATTTGACGAATATCATGTAATGCAAAATTTTTATTAGTTTTTGCATATTTTTTAATATATTCACATATTTTTTTTATTTCATTTGATACATCTGGTGTAATAAGAACATTATTTGCATTTAATAACATCGAAAAAACATTTATTAAATAAGTATCTATACTTTTTTCATCCTCAAATATATTTAAATTCATACTATTAAATGATGCTGTATGGTTTTGCCTTTCAGTTGACAGGCTATACCATTGTCCGCCAAGAGCATCAATAAATATGCGTGATTTACGATTAAATTCAATTATACATATATCTGCATTGAATTCGTTTATAATAGAAGCAGCTAAAAAATTCGCCATAACACTTTTACCGCTATTATGCCCTCCGCCTATTATAACGTTTGGCCTTTCTTTATCCAATCCAATAGGAACTATATTACTTTTTAATGTTCCTATGTTAAATAATATAGATCTATTTAAAAATCTACTTGTATCACATTCTTGTGGAACATACGAATAACAAAAACAAGCAACCTCAGATGCATCATGTATAGTTAATCTATGAGTAAAGTTAAAATTTGCAGGCATCATAGCGTAATAATTTCTTTCTAAACTAATATCTTCACGTGCCATAACTATACCATGTTTAGAAAACATATTTATAACATCCGAAACAAGTATATTTAATTCATTTACATCTTTTGCTAAAACAATTAATGATAATGATGATTGACAGTATTTTGTATTCTTATTTCCAGTTAAAAAACTAAGTCCAACATTATTTTGAAAACTTTTATCGCTTCTATCTTGTAAAAAATATTTTTGTTCCCTAAACTTAGAAACTGCAACGTTTTTATCAACATAACTAACATACTCAGTTATAATCATTTCTGCTCTTGTGTTATTAACAATATCAGAGACATTTGACATATTAATACGAGGAACCTCTTTTAAAGAAAAAGACATAGCAAGAGTTAAATCGTTGGACGTTTTATTCTGCATAGCCATTATACCATTTTTAAAGATATATTTGCTTTCATTTAATAACTTTACAGCATCTACTGGACGAATTAAAATTTCTTTATCTTTAAAATTTATTAAAAAATACAAAACTTCTAATAATTCTGAAAATTCGCTTCCATTTGCGTCTTTTCTAGTGGAAAGAATTTTTGGCGAATAAATACTTAACGTATCAACAATACTATTTGTGATTGTTTTTACTTCAGACATCGATCTATCAATATATTTATCATGTACTTTGCTTAAAAATGCCGTTGATATATAGTCTTTAAAGTACTTTAACTTAAAATTTCTACCCTGTCTAATCACAGTTATATACATTGTCGTCGTATAATTATTTAATTTTTCTTCACATGAATCACTAACATTGTTAATGCGTTTTAAAAATTCATGTTTTACATTAACATATTTTCTTTTTATACAATTTTTTTTTCGTTTTACCGTTTGTATCCAAAAAGCAGTTTTAAAATCAGATATATTTTCAGAAATTGCTTTTCTTACTGCATCACGTAAACCTCCTTCTTGATTTAGTTTAAAGTCATCCAATAATATCTCTATAATTTGCAAAACTTCTCCATTTTTAGTTAGCATTACATCATCTGCAATCAAACAAGAGTAAGGAAAAACATTATCATTAAGTTCTTGTAATTTTAGCTCATTTTTTACAATTTTATTATTCGATTTTTTACTTATTATATCTTTAGTTTTTTTTATCTTATCAAGGAATTTCACAAATTACAATATATACAATCTCTTTAAAAAAGAAAAAATCAAATGTCAATTAAATTTCTATGAAATAAAATTTAAAAAAATAGGAAATAATTTTTTTTATTGTATAATGTATATCGTATGGGTATATTTAGTGATAGTTTATCGAAAGAAAAAAAAGAAAAAGATAGACAAAAAAAAATAGACAATATGCTGAAAATATACGACAAAATTAATAATCAAAATGAGAAAAAATATGGTTCTAAAATGGAAGGAATTTCATTTTCAAAAAAATGGTTAAATAATAGATATGCAGACAATTTATTAAAATGCCTTTCCCCAACTATCGCACTTGTCGGTATTGGAACAATATTTTGGGGTTCTGGTTTTGTTGTCCAAGAAATTTCAAAATCAAGTGAATTTTTAAAAGGTCTTTCTTTGCCTGGAAAAATTACAGATATTATTACAACATTTTCATTTTGGAGAATTGTTGGTATTGTTGCACTTGCGGGCGTTGTATCTTTCTTGTTTTTAACGATTTTTAAAACAATAAAAAATACTATAAAAGAATATAGAGAATATAAAAGAAATACGGCTTACAGAAATCTTACACAACAACGATACAAACAATATGAGAAATATAAGCCAATTTCATATTCTTCTTGTTGCCACGAAAACAATAAAATCATAAAAAATCAACAGAATAGATCGATAAATAAATATAACTATGATAATAGTTTAAAATATAAAAATATTTACAATGCGACGCGAAGACCAAAAAATATAAATATAAATTTATGTAAAAACATTAAAAATAAACAAAATAGTTTGCATGAAAACTATAAAAAATTGAATACATTAAAGAAAAATAAAAGAATTTATAGTAACTTTTTTAAATCTAAATATTTATAGTCAATCTGACCATTATTGTTTAATTTGTGTTAAGTTTTTTAATTACATCGTAAACCATTTCAAAACCTAATATTTGAGGAATATAAGTTCTTGTAAAAATAAAAGGAATTTTTTCAATCCATCTTACAACTTCTTCATTTGTTTTCATATCTCTTGGATCGCCATTCTTAGCTATCCATTTTTCTACATTGCCTCTACCTGCATTATATGACGCTAACGCAAGAACTTTGTTGTCATCAAAACTGTCCAAAAGACTTTTTAAATAATATTTTCCAATGCTTACATTATATTCATTATTTTCTAATAGACTCTTAGCGCTATATTTTACTCCCATACTTTTTGTTAACATTTTTCCAGTAGACGGCATTATTTGCATAATTCCACGTTCCCCGCTACTCCCAATCAATCGTTTAAAATTACTTTCTTTTTTTATAACTGCATTAACAAGACTATCATCTGTATATTCAATTATTGGAAAATTAATTTCATCAAGCATTACGTTTAAACGCAACGCATAAAATGCAAATGATTTAGATACTTCGCTTTTAAAATCATTTTTTAATACTTTTATTGCATTAAATAATTTTATTTTATCTGTGCTTTTATTTATATATGAGAACAAAACTTCTGATAAACTGTTAGAATTACTTGATCTATATTGTTGAAGATATCCAAGCACAAAATTAATATCATTACATAAAATGTCCGGTTTATCTCGGAAAGAGAGAATGTAATTTTCAATATTTTTTTCCGGATCTTCATCAACCTCGGATGCACTAAGCTGACCATAGAAAGTAAAAATATGTTTTTTTGCCTTGTTAAAAGCTTTATTTGCCATGTTTTTTTCTCCAAAACGACGATAAGAAATACCTAACCAGTAATATGCTTTTGCTTTATATTCTGAAAAAAATGATTTTTTAGCACATTCGTTAAAAAAAACAATCGCATCATCATAATTTCCACGTAAATAAGACACAAAACCAGATAGAAATTTTTGTGTATAAAAATTATCTTTATATAAATTATCACCATTAACTATTATCTTATACGCTTCATTATCGATTAAATTATCTCTATTTATCATTTCTCTTGCAAAGAATGCACGATGAGTTAACCATATATGAGGCATAAAAAACGGATTTAAATTATTTTTTAATATCTTTCTTATATACTCAATATTTCGATTATTGTTCTCAATACAAATTAAATCAACATATTCGTCATAACCAATCCATGTATTGCAAATATTTTGTTTTTGCCCTTTAGTAAGACCAACAATTTTTTTTTGTTTTTTTCCTTTATTTGTTTTTATAATCCTTTCGGTTTTTTTATTTATAGCAAAACTAAATTCTTTAATTTTTTCTGCTTTATGTTTTATGGTTTGGCTATTTATAAATTTTATTAACTTTACTGCATTATTATAATTTAAATTCCATAAATTCAAACGGATTTGATTTAAAATTAAATTATCTGTTATATTTTTCTTACCAAATTTTTTTACTAAAATAACAATATCGTCATAAGATAATGTTTTTTCTCCAAAGACACGTTTCAATAGATATGTTAAAATAACTTCACTGTATAAATCTGCTTGAAAATATTTATTTTTCAATATAAATAAAAAATCATCTATTCCTAAATTCATTTCTTTAAAATGCTTTTTAATTTCATCATCATCTCCATTACTATTTTTCAGGATATAGTTTATTGCACAATTTTTGAATTGTAAAACTCGTTTGACAGAATCAATACCAATTGCATCTATAACATCATCTGGAATAATTCCAGTTTTATAAAAAGATAATAAATATAATGAATGTTGAAACGTTTTATTTTTTACATTTTCAATTTCATAAGTAATAAATTTATCATTACTGTAATTCAGTACATATTCTATATTTTTTAATTCTTTTTCGTTTATTTTACATATTGAAAAAAAATCTGCTTTCGCATTATTAGCTGTAAAAAAATAAAACAAGCAAACACAAATAGTTATGTTGAATTTGTTAAATACTCCAATAAGCATAGATGCTATTTTTTGATATAAAATCACGTAAATATGAAAAAAAGCTACGATATTTATTTTTATTCGTAAGTTTATATCTTCTATCTTTAAAATATTTATTTATCCAAAGATGATATAACATTCCTGGTGTACCTATTATTTTCGAATGGCTTGGAAAAGATTTTGATACATTAGTTGCGCCGTATAAAATACATTTCTTACCAAGAACAATATGACCAGATATTCCACATTTTCCACCAATCATACAACTTTCACCAATAGTTGCACTTCCGGCAATTCCACTCTGCCCAGCTATCATTGTTCCATTACCTATTTTAACATTATGCGCAACTTGAACTAAATTATCTATTTTTACATTATCTTCAATAATTGTTGCGTTAAATACACCACGATCTACACAACTATTTGCACCAATATCTACGTTGTTTCCAATTTTAACATATCCAAAATGATTTATTTTTTCATTTAAACCTGTTCTTCTGTCAAATGAATACCCAAAACCATCTTGCCCTATTGCAACATTTGCCTGAATACAACAATTATTACCAATTTCAGCATACTGAATAACACAATTTTCACATATTATACAGTTTGATCCAATGACGCAGTTATCACCAATTCTAACACCAGATTTTATTATACAATTTTCACCAATAACAACTCCATCGCCTATTTTTACAAATTCATCAATAGTTGTGCCGTTTCCAATATGAGTTCCTTTGCCAATTATTGAATTATTAAATTGACCGGCGTGATATTCAATATTGTCAGATATTTTTGTTTTCATTATAAGTTTATTACACAGCCTCATAAATGTTATATAAGGTTCATCTGAAAAAATTAATTTAAGCTTTTTGTTAATATTTGCATATTGTTTTTTTAAAATACAAAAAGAAGCATTTGTATTTTCCAGTGATCTATAATATTTATTTCCACTAACAAGTGTAATTGTAAAAAAACTCAAATCACCATTTTTAGCATCATCAAGTGGAGCCAACGAATGAATACAAAAACCATCTTCAAGATTTGACAAATCAATATTCTCATCTGCATCTAAAAAGTCTTGTTTTGTTAAACCAACTTTTCTAAATTCAAAAAACCTATTCATAAACAATACATTAAATACTACCTATCTTCTTTACAGAATGCTTTTTACTCTTTATTTGTTTTACCTTTTTAACATTTTTTTTATCCTGCTTTTCTTCTTTCTCAAACCATTTTAAAGTATCTTTTAAGCAAATATCAAAAATTTTCAAACTCTTAGTAACGCTCTCAACACTCTTCTTTCTTGAATAAAAATCACCATCCATTGTGAAAGAAAGATTATTTTTATCTACGCTTGTAAAAATCTTCTTAATTGAAGAAGATAATTCGTTTTTTGTTGATGTTCTAGAACTACATAGATCTATGGCGCCAAGACAAACAGGGCTATTTAATTTAAATTTTGTAAAAACGTTTAATATCTCATGTCCAGATCTAACAGACGACAACATAAAAAGATCTGTTTTTATTTCAAAGATAGACTCTGTAATATCATTTATATTACCAAAAGAATTATGTAAAATAATACATTTTGTACTTTTTACTTTTTCAATAAAATCATTCAAATACTGACAAAAACAATTGTTAATCTCGTTAATATTCTTATAATTATTCAAACTTCTCCCGGTTGTAAAAGTAAATTCATCTATTTGTAATATATCTATATCTGATAAAATCCTTTGTATACATTTAACTAAATCAACAGAAAAAGATTGATAATTTTTTTCAAAATTAATAAATGGACTAATAAATGCAAAATTCATGAAATGAACTGGGCTACAAACATTAAATTTTAACGGTTTTTTTATTGTCTTTTTAAAATTCTTAATACAGTTCTCAAAAATATTGCTATTTTTTATTTTTAAATCATCATATATTATAAGAGGATGATAATATTCACTGCCAAATCTTGGAATAACGTTATTTTCTAAAACAAAAACTCCTTTTACATAATCTTTATAGTCAGATATATCGTAGCTTTTTTTCGCAAAACCAACAGATGCTATGTCAATTGACTGCTCGTTTTGAATACCAATATCTGCATTACCTGAAAACATTAAAGGATTATCTTTTATATTGTTATTTTTTATAAATTCATTCCATTTCGTACTAACATTCCTTTCTGAATTTCCGCCAAACTTTGTTTTAAAAAAATAATTCATGCAAACATTATTTCCATTAAATAATTTTTTATTCTCTTTTAATTGTTTATCGACTGCATGATTTCCTTTATTTATGGCAGTCTTTATAATTTCAACTTCTTGTAATTTTTCAACAGCAAAGGATAATTGTTTCCGCAAATTGGCTGGTAAATTTTTCTCTAATTGCACTGAATAAGGACATAAAAATAATGGAGAGGAGTTTGATATAACAACATTTTCACTTCCAATTTTATCACAAAATTTCGATACAATTTCAATCGAATTACTTAAGTTGTTCTTCCAAACATTTCTAGCATCGGCTACTCCAAGCGAGATTTTCATGCCTTTTTGTAATTTACCAATATAATCATCTAAATAATCTATATTATATGGAACATCAATGTGTATTGAATCAACAGGAAGAGAACATACGAAATTAAAATTCTCACGAAGATTGCAGTAATATGTAACTAGATGTATTTCCATATCATCAGCATAACGTTTAAGTTCATTATAACAATATGTGTATTTTTCTTTTAAATCTCTATCAATTGCAAAACAAATCATAGGATCTTCTATTTGAATTTGGTTAACACCTATTCTTCTATAATTTAAGAACAATTCTAAATAAACTGGTAAAATTTCATCAATTAAGCCAATTGGTTCTATATCTTGTTCTAATGACCTTCCTTGCAATAGATATGCAATTGGCGATATTATTGTTGGCCTTGTTTGTATGCCTATCGATTTAGCATCTAAATATTCAATTATTGGTTTATTATCTGAATAAGAAAATTCAATCGGTGAAACAAATTCTGGAACATGATACAAATAATTAGTATTTAACCAATTTTGAAGTTTTAATGGGACTACATCAAATTTATCTTTCTGTGCTCCATTTGCGAGTGAAAAATATATTTCTAATGGAATTTTTCCACCCTCCCAATAGTATCTACGTTGAATATTGCCGACAAGACATGTTGCATCAAGCATATGATCATACATTGCAAAATCATTGCTTGGAATTATATCAATTCCTATATTTTTTTGTGCTTGTAAATTCTCTAATCTTACTTTTTTACAATAAGTTTTAAGTTCTTGTTCACTAACAGAACCAGCTATATAACCATCTATCATTTGGCCTAGTTTAGCATTATCACTACTTCTACAAAAACCAATACATGAACTCTTTGCCATAATAAGCCGACCACATGGAATTTATACATTAAATTATTATTTGCAATAAAAAAGAAATTAAAAATTTAAAACACTTCATTAAATTTTCTCTATTTTATAAATTTTCTAAATTGTTCTAAAAGTCTTTTATCAAATGGAAGTGGAAGAAAATATTCTCGTCCAAAATTAAACTCACGGTTTGGATAAGCTTTTTTTAAATCATCATCTATAACCTCTTCTCTTGCTAATTCAGACAGTGCTCTTACTGCGTTAATTTGCATTTCATCTGTGATCCTTTTAGCTCTCATATCAAGAGCAACTCTAAATAAATAAGGAAAACATAAAACATTATTTACTTGATTTGGATAATCACTTCTGCCTGTTGCTACTATTACGTCATTTCTTGCAAGTTTTGCTTCTTCTGGTAAAATTTCAGGATTTGGATTTGCAAGTGCAAAAATTATTGGATTCTCGGCCATTGTCTTAACCATTTCTTTGCTTAGAACGCCAGCAGAAGACATACCAAGAAAAATATCTGAATTTTTAACAGCATCTGATAATGTCCTATCTTTTGTATCTTTTGCAAAGACTTCTTTATAACTATTTATATTTTCACGCCCTTTATAAACAACCCCTTTTGAATCACAAATAGTTATATTATTCTTCAATACTCCAAATTTTAACAATAAATTACAACATGCCAATGCAGCAGCACCAGCGCCACTTACAACAATTTTTGTCTCACAAAGCTTTTTCCCGGCTATTTCACAAGCGTTTAAAAGACCAGCAGCAACAACTATAGCTGTACCATGTTGGTCATCATGAAAAACAGGAATATCAAGTTCCTCTTGTAATCTTTTTTCAATCTCAAAACATTCAGGAGCCTTAATATCCTCAAGATTTATTCCGCCAAAAGTACGACCGATATTCTTTACAACAGTTACAAATTCATCAACATCTTTCGTTTCAACTTCAATATCTACACCATCAACACCGGCAAATGCTTTCATTAATGCTGCCTTACCTTCCATAACTGGTTTTCCAGCTAGCGAACCTATATCACCAAGTCCTAACACTGCTGTTCCGTTCGAAATTATAGCAACAGTATTAGCTTTACATGTATAATCATAAGCTAAATCAGGATTTTTTTGAATTTCTAAACAAGGAAATGCAACACCAGGAGAATATGCTATCGATAAATCATTAGCATTTTCTATCTTCTTAGTTAAAGATATTTCTATTTTACCTGCTTTATTTTTAGAATGAAACTTCAAAACTTCTTCTTTAGAAACCATAAATCTTACCTAAAAAAACTTTTTTAATTTGCAATATCTAATGACTATATTTTTTTTGCTTTTGTTTATAAAAAAAAATATACTAAATTAAAATTGATTAGTATGGCAGAAATAAATTTTCCAATCGGAGATGCGGCAAAAACAATTGGTGCACAAACTTCAGGTGTATTTTCAACTCCAGTGCTAAAAGATGCAAATCAATTCTCAACTGCTTTTATACAAAATAAACCTCTATTAAGAACTGGATTACAACAAACTTGTGAAAAAATAAATGAAGTTGTACATATAAATGCTAATACAAATAAAGCATATTCAGCTGGAACAAATCTTGGAAATATGGCCTTTAACAAAGGTGCGAAAATTGTTGAAAAAACATTTGATGGTTTTGCAATTGATAGATAATGTTATATATTTTCTATTAATTCTTCAGCTATCTGCACTCCATTTAATGCAGAACCTTTCCGCAAATTATCACATACAATCCAAAAATTTATACCATTTTTAACACTAAAATCACGACGTAAACGAGATACAAAAACACAATTAGTCCCTATCGCCTCTGTTTGAACGGCATACCCTCCATCCTGTTGCCTATCTTGGACAACAACAGCATCCGAATCACTTAACAATTCTCTTAATTCTTCTAAATCAAATTTTTTCTTAAACTCAATATTCACACTTTCTGCATGACAACGAAAAACAGGAACTCTAACGCAAGTAACAGATAGATTAATTTTTTTATTCAAAATCTTATTTGTTTCATTAATAATCTTATCTTCTTCTTTTGTAAAACCATCATGAGAAAAAATATCGCATTGAGGAATGCAATTAAAAGCGATTTGTTTTGGATAAATTTTACCTTTTAAATTATCATTTTCAATATGTTGAATTTCTGCTTCATAATAACCTTTTGTTTGGTTATACAATTCATCCATTGCTTTTTTCCCAGTTCCAGAAACAGATTGAAATGTTGTAACAACAACACGTTTTATTTCATATTTTTTATCAAGAGGTTTAAGGCATAAAACAAGAGGAATAGTCGTACAGTTTGGTGTTGCTATTATATTTCTTTTTGGTAAATGTTTTAGTTGATTTCCATTTATTTCCGGAACAATTAAAGGAACATCTTTGTCCATTCTAAATAAACTTGATTTATCAATTACAACGCAACCGGAATTTGCAACTTTTTCTGCATATTTATTGCTAATTTCGGCTCCAGCACAGAAAAAAGCAATATCGACATTATTTTTATTAAAATCAAAAAATTCAAGATCTTCTACTTCAATATGTCTTGTTAATGATAATGATACTTTTTTGCCAACAGATCTACTTGAAGCCAAAGCAAAAACATTTTCAATTGGAAATTCACGTTCATCTAATATTGTCAATATCTCTCTTCCAACATTTCCAGTTGCACCAACAACTGCAATATTATATTTTTTTCTACTACCCATAAATCAATTCATTTCAACTATTCAACTATCTCATGTGCTATTCTAGAACTTCTACCAGCTCCCATGAATACTATTAAATTGTCTTCACCAAATGCATTAATTTCTGAAAGTTTAGATTTAATATTTTCAACATTCATTTTGCACATAAAAACATTATTATTTTTTTCTTTGCATTTATTTACAACATATTCTTGATTTATACCATCAATCTCACGTTCAGAAGATGCATAAATTGGTAAAACCAAAACATTATCTGCAACTTTTAAACTTTCAGAAAATAAATCAATACTATCTCTAACCCTAGTATATCTATGTGGTTCAAAAATAACAGTAAGTTTACCTTTTAAGTCATTACAAGTCATATAATGTTTAGCAGAATCAATTGCACAACTAATTTTTTGAGGATTATGAGCATAATCATCGACGATAATTGTATTTTTGTATTTTCCAACTATTGTAAAACGTTTTTGTATACCTTCAAACTTAGAAAATGTTTTCGCAATGTCGCTACTATTCTTGTTAAGTAAAAAACCTATTGCAAAAGCAGCAAGTACATTTGCTGCATTAATTTTACCAAACATATTAGATAAATAAACATTCTTTTCAGAAAGATTTTCAATATTATTAATTACATCAAAAATAATGCCATTTCGTTCAAGTTTTATATTTTCACAATAAAAGTCAGCATTTTTATCATTTGCACTATAAGTTATTGTATTTTTATGATTGACACTATCTACTATTTTTCGTCCAATTTCATCATCAATACACACAACAATAGAACCATTATTACTTATAATTTTTTTAGCAAAACGAAAAAAATAATATTCTAAATTATCAACTGTCTTATAGAACTCCATATGTTCTGGATCTATATTAGTTATAACACCTATATTTGCGGGCATTTCAAGAAAACTACCATCACTTTCATCGCTTTCAACAACAAAATATTTTTTATTACCAACTTTACAATTTGCTTCATATTCATTTAAAACACCTCCTATTAAAATATTAGGTTTTTCATTGAGCTTACTTAGTACATTGCCAATAAGTCCAGTAGTTGTTGTTTTTCCATGACTACCAGCTATAACTATATTATAATAATCAGACATTAAATTTGAAAGCATTAAACCTCTTTCAAGCATTGGGATATGTCTTGCTTTTGCTTCTATTGCTTCAATATTTGTTGATAAATCAATCGCTCTGGAATAAACAAAAATATCACAATTACCTAGATTTTCAGCTTTATGTCCTATTACTACATTAATTCCAAGTTTTTTAAGTTTTTCAGTATTCTTATTTTCTTCCTCATTACTTCCATAAACATCATATCCGCAAGATCTTGCTAAAATAGCCAATCCGCTAGTACCTATACCACCTATTCCACATATAAATAATTTACTTTTCTTATGTTTAATAAAATCAAAAATTCCTCGAAAAATAGGCACAAAAAAAACATACGAGTGTTCTTTTATTAAATATAATTTGCAAGATAAAAATTAAAATTACAAAGCTTTACTAAAAATAGATTTTTATATGCTAAATTTTTTAAATCAAAAAATAATTTATTTATTTGGCGTTTCTATAAACATCTTAACAATAAATATTGTAAAATACATTGGATTGAATGAAATTTTGACAATTCCTGAAATTATATGTTTAAGATCCACATTATCTTTAATTATTTTATTAAAACCAGGTATTTATGAGTTTATACAAACTAAAAATAGTAATAAAATTAATAGAAAAATAGTAATATATCTTTTAACTTTCGGTCTTCTCTCAAGTTTAGATACATATGCATGGTTTACCAGTATTCAAACTGTACCAGTAAATAATGCAATAATTATATTATTTTTAAGTCCAATTGTAACATCTATTGTTGCAAGTATAATATTACATGAAAAAATAACTAAGAAAATAAAAATATCATTTTTAATTAATTCAATTGCTGTATTTATAATTTATAAATTTTCCTTCAACAAGTTTAATATTGGATATATACTCATATTGATTGATATTTTTTTATATGCTTTTATTGCTATTTTAATTAAAAAATTACAAATATTTTCTTCTAGTTTTCTAGTTTTTATACGTCTATTAATTTTGGCACCAATTTCATGGATTATTATCCATAAAATCCCAGAAATTAATATAAAAATTATTACATTAATCACATTAACAACATTAGGATATTTGATTGAAAGAATATTAATAACATTTGCATTCAAGACACTTCCTGTTGTCGAAGTTCAACCATTAAGATATTTTAACATTGTATTTTCAATAATATTTAGTTTTTTAATTCTAAATGAACATCTTGAAATCTACCAAATAATTGGAGTATCAATAATAATCATTAGTTCAATGGTTTTGAAAAAATTAAAAATTAAATAAATACTACTTTAATTTAAAATTAAAATTAAAAATTATATTTTTTCTTTAAATATTCAATCGCAGAACCTTTGTATATTTGTTTAAATTTACCATTTTCACGTTTTACTTTCATTATTTCACAATTTACTGTGCCTACACATGAAGCATACATAAAAAACATATCTTTTTCATCGCTCTGTCTTTTAACATCAAATCCAAGTATTTTAGCAACTAAAAGGCTTATTTCTGAATGTGTTATAATTTTCTTTTTTTTTAATTCGGCTTGCAAAGCTTTATCTGGATTTTTTTGATAAAACATAAATGGAACAGTCATGTCTCCAAAACCTAGACGACAATGACCGAAAAAGTTTCCATCTTCATCGCCATTGATATTAGTACCGATAAATTCACCATGATCTGATGTGTGTATAATATAATCTGCATTATTTTTCTTTGCAAAATTAATAACTTCTGACAGTAAATAATCAAGATAAAGAACATTATTGATATATGTTTTTCTTGACGCAGTCTTACGATCATCTTTACTGTTCTTCTTAAAATGTTTATATTCTTTATGTCTGGCGTAATTAGCGTGATACTGTTCATGTACTGAACGAAATTGAATTACAATAAAGTGCTTACCTTTAGAAAGATCAAGTTTTTTAATCTGTTTTAACAGATAATCATCTTTATACGATCTAGGCAATGCAATATGTGTGTCTTTTGAAACAATTTGATCAATATTTCTTACAATCTTTTCTTCAAATAGACATGTTTCTTGAGCAGAAAGTAAATATGTTTTATATCCATTTTTTTTAGCTAAAGCAAATAAATCTTGTTTAGATTTTTTATTAGTAGGTTCGTTTAAAAGATTAAAAAACAAAGCTGTCGAACCAACAGTATTACATCCACCTGATATAGCTTTTAATATTGTAAATTTATGTTTTTCTTTGGATGCGATCTTTTCTAATTTTGGTGTAGATTTAAAATCATTTATAAATCTACTTTTACCATATAATGATAAATAATCAGCATTAGTACTTTCTCCCCATATTAAAAAAACTACTCTCGGAAGTTTTTTTGATTGTATTTTTGTTATCTTATAAGGTTGTTGTATTTTGCTTGGCAAAATATTGTAGTTATTTTCTACAATATGATCATTATAATGAATAATAACCCAAGGAAACGTTTTAAAGCAATTAAATATACTAGCTCTTCCTTTTAAAGGAGTAGCATAAAAAAATTTATCTCCTTTATAAGCACTTACGAAAATAATACATAATACAATTGGTATAATTAAAGTAAAAAATCTGCAATGACGCATTTTTTTATCATAAAAAATACTAAAACATATAACCATAATATACGGAACAATTATAAATGGTTCTATAAACCAAACATATGAAAAACAATCAACAATATCTGACTGTGATCTAGCATAAAAAGCTTCAATAACATCATCTGGTCTAATTGGATTTTCAAAATATGTTGTATAATTTAAACTAATTGCCAGTGGAATAATTATAATTGTTGCAACAATAATTTTTGTATATTTACTGCAAAATGATAATGAAAAAACACTCAAAAATAACATTATCATACTTACAATGCTATCGATTAAAATACTATTTCTCTTTATCATTACCAAGAAGATATCTCCAGCAAAAATCATGCACAATAATAAAAGCATGAATATTATATTGTATTTTAAACCATTTTTTTTATCTTGTTCTTTTTGTTGAAAAAACTGTATTATATTCTTAAGAAAAGACATGTATACACAAAACCAAACTCATTGATAATAACCGTAAAATAAAAATCAATACAATAAAAAATACTTGAAAATAATGATTTGTTTATCATTGTCATTAAAATGGTGAAAAGTTTTTTTCAGCTTACAATTATATGTATTTTACTAAACGGTTGTCTTTCCGTTCATAGAGGATACAAATTTGAAGAAAATGATGAAATTGACATAAAAACTGCCGTAGAAAAAAAACTAACAATGACACAAATAATAGATAAATTTGGCTCACCAAGTTTTATAAATCATCCAATGAATGATATTATTTGTTATATAGATGCAGAAGGAAAAAGAGTTTCATTTAATCGTTTTTTTAAACCAAATTATCAATTTATGTGTATTTTCTTTGAAAATCAAGTTGCAAAAGAGCTTAAACAAATGTCCTTAACCAAAATTGAAAAAACAAAAATGACAAAATATAATACAAGTTTTAAAAAACCATTATGAGAGCGTGTGTTCTTGTTGGAGGCGTTGGGGACAGCACAAAGTTAAAGATACAAGAAGTTCAAGATTTTAATAACATAGGAGAAACTGATGTTCTAATACAACATTCATCTGTTGGTATAAATTTTGATGATATAATGTATAGACGTGGAGATTATATAATACCTGAAGAATTCGGAAAAACACCAATTTTAGGTTTTGAGGCAGTTGGAAAAATATTACGTATAGGTTCGAAAGTAAATGGTTTTAAAGTTGGAGATAGAGTTGGATATGCTTTTTGTCGTCTTGGCGCATATGCTGAACAAAATTTAGTTGATTATAGATATATTTTTCATATTCCAGACGATATAACTTCAACAACTGCAGCTGGTGTTTTAAGAAAAGGTTTAACAGCTGAATATTTATTATTTAAAACATTCAAAGCTCAAAAAGACGATTGGATAATGATACATTCAGTAGCAGGAGGAGTTGGCCATTTACTTGCAAAATGGGCTAAATACTCAGGATTACATGTAATTGGTACAGTACGTGATGATAGTAAGGTTTCAATAGCATTATCCTCAGGAATTGATTATGTTATTAATAGAGAAAAAGATGATATTTTAAAAAAAGTTGCAGAATATACAAATGGAAAAGGTGTAAGAGCGGTATATGATGGAATAGGCAAACCTGTTTTTGAGGCATCATTGAATTCAATAAAACCATTTGGTTTTTATATTAGTTATGGCTATTCAGGTGGAAAACTTGATGCAGTAGATGTGTTTAGACTAAGAGAAAAAAGTTTATTTTTTTCAGCACCAGTTCTTGAATTATATATGGCAAATAGATATGAATTAATACTTTCGGCCGCAAATGTTTTTGAAGCTCTATCAAAAGGAATAATAATGCCAAATATTTCAAAATACGGTTTAGAAGGAATACCTCAAGCTCATACTGATTTAGAAAGTGGTAATACTACTGGTTCATTAGTAGTAAACGTAGATTAGTTATTTTGTTTAATTATAAAAACATTTTTTGACTAAGTTTTAAAAAGAATTATTGTTTTTGTCATTTTTTAACTAAAAGTTTAATTTTTTTTTGACACATTGTTGCTTTTTCACTATTATATATCAGTTTTATTTTTTTAATTATGAGTAATGATTGTGAAAAAAATTGTAAAAATGAATGTTGTAAAGAAAAATGCTGCGATGAAAAAAAATGTTGCGCTAAAAAATGTAAATTTTGCACATTTTTAATGGTTGTATGTGTTAGTTTTATAGTATCATTGTTTACAGTTAAAGCATTTGCGCCATGTGTTGTGAAACATGCAATGATGAAAAATTTTGTAGAGAAACAAATGGATTTTGAAATGTTTCAAAGCAAATTGATTAAAAAAATGATTATTAAAAAATTAGAAATGGAAATTGCAAAAAAACAAAAATCAAATGTTGCAATAAAAAAAGCCAATAATAAATAATATATAATATTTATTGCGCCATCCGACGTCATTATAAATAATTATGTCGGATGGTTTTTTTATTTTAAAAATTTTAATCTTTCCTTAATTTAAAGTTTTATCTCCAATTTTCCAACCACAAGGACAAAGTTTATCTGTTTGTAATGCATCCAGAACTCTCAAAATTTCATCAACATTACGCCCTACTTTACCATCAGTAACTGAAACAAATTTTATTTTACCATCTGGATTAATAATAAAAGTAGCTCTATCTGCCACACCACTATTATTTAAAATTCCTAATTGTTGACATAATTCTCGTTTAATATCACTAAGCATAGGAAAATTAACATAATCTTTTAACATCTTATTTTGCTCCTTCCACGCAAGATGAACATATTCACTGTCTATGCTACAACCAAGAACTAAACATTTTCTTTCATTAAAATCTCTCTCTTTTTGCCCAAATGTAGCAATTTCAGTCGGACAAACAAAAGTAAAATCTTTTGGCCAAAAAAATATACAGCACCATTTACCTTTTATATAATCATTACTTATTTGTTTAAATTCCTTTCCAAAATCAGTAGAAACAGTTGCGATTAAATTGAACTCGGGAAAATCATCATCAATAGATAGCATAAATTAAATCACTACAATTAATTGTAGTTGCAAAATATTTGTCAATATAATTTAACCTATAGTATGTTCTATAATATGTTCACGTTTTAAATTAACATTTATATTTACTGGTCTAACGCCTTCTACGTTTTCTTTCGAAACATTTGTAATTTTCAACTTACTATTATCTTTACTATTATTTTTTTCTTTTACATCATCTTTTGTTATATTTTTACTGTTGATTGCATTTTTAACAATATTATCGTTTTTATTATTAATTGAGTTATTTTGTTTTTTATTTTCTGATAATTTATTTACATTTATATCATTAATCTTACCATCAACTTTATCTTGATTTATTATTTTATTGTTATTTATCTTATTATCAATTATTTCAACATTTTTATTATTTTTCTCTTCTTTAATAGCAGCTTTTAGATTTATATCTCTATCTTCTTGTTTTTCCTGTTTTTGCTCTTTAACAATATTTTTGTCATTTTGTTTTTTTTGTTGTTCTTTCTTTGTTGCTTTACCTAATAGTTTATCAAAAATAGATGATTTTTCCTGTAATTTTTTTTTATTTTTTTCAAGTTCTTTAATTTTCTTATTAATCTTTACAGGTTCATACGTTCTTCTAATTTCTTCATCCAATGCTTTTAGCTCTGGATCGTTCATTTCTTTTAATTTTCCTTGAACTTGGACAAGACGTTTTTTTTTATTAAAATCATCTTTAATATTTTCTGATACTTTTTTTGCTTCAGCATGTTTTTTAGCCGCAACAGCAATTAACACACCAATTACGGTTGCTAAATAAGGAGCTAAATATGGAGCAGATACAATAAACAAAGCAGCACCAGCAATTGCAACAATTGCTTTTTTATGTGCTTTTTTAGCATCTTGATATTGTTCACTTTGTTCTATTTTTTGAGCACATTGCTCATCAAGACTATTTAGTTTTCCTTCTAATTGCAATTTATATTCTTCCTTAATTAAGCTTTTCTTTTCAAGCATTGTATCTTTAGTTATATCTTCAATCTGGTTTTTAAAAGACTGCAAATTATTATCATTTGATAAATTATTATTACCAAATAAAATATCACGTTCATCAGCGTCTTCATCAACATTTAATGCATTTTCTGACTGTAAATTTTCTTGCATAAAGCTTATATAGTATATTATATTATATTTACAGAAATATTCAAAATTTTTTTGACAAAATATAATATGATTTAAATTTTTTTAAAACTTTAAATACTTGATTTTTATAATGTATACAATAAACAAACCAAATATGTTTTGGTGAAGTGGCTGAGTGGTCGAAAGCGGCTTCCTGCTAAGAAGTTATACGGGCCAAAACCTGTATCCAGGGTTCGAATCCCTGCTTCACCGCCATTTTAATTATTTTAATATTTTATTTAGTAAATATAATCCTTGTTCTGTTTTTTAAAATTACCTCTATTCAATAGTTGTAGTACTATATAACAGTTCACACAACAATTTTAACTTCTATTATTAGAATTTAACCAAATCTTTGTCTATATTTTACGCCATATTCACAGTAACTATAACTAATCATATTTGCTCCAAGCAAAACATATTTTTCTAATGCAAAATTTTTATTAAAAACCGTTTTTGTACCTATTTTATCACTCAATATCAAAAGTTCTTTTATATTAAACATTACCTCTTTATAACTTTTGGCTACATAACTATAATACTTATAATAAAAAAAACATCATAATGCAAAAATAGATATCTACCTTGTGCATCTATACCAATAAAAAAATGAGTTGTATTATTTGCTTTATAATAAACATTACCACCAAAACCAGAAACAATACCATAATTCATTTTTTGCGTTTGCCAGTTATTATAATCTTTCATTTCATTGATAATATATTCTATATCTCCTGTATATACTTGCAACGTCGCACCGGTATAAACATTTGCCTTGAAATAAACTTTATCAGACAGATTTAAAGCATTTACTTTTTGAGTAATAAGTGCAAAAATGGTTAAAGCAGATAAATAAACAAAATTTTTTTCATAAAACTAGACTCTTTGTAAAAAATCTATTTAAAATTTAATATCTATTATTTTTTGACCTTTTTTAAAAAAAAGACATAACAAATACACGTTTTGATTAATTTTTATAAAAACAAATTTAGATATTATTATTATTATTTTATAAATAATTTAAGCTTTTTAAGCTTGAAAATAAAAAAATATTCTGCATTTTCACGTATGTGACAGATTTAAGAAATTTAGAAGAAACTGTTTTAGATAAAGATATTGCATCGTTATTACGTCCGCAAAACATTGATGATTTCATTGGTCAAACGAAAATTTTAGAAAATTTAAAAATTTTCATACAATCTTCAAAAAAACGAAATTCACAAATGGATCATTGTTTATTTTATGGCCCTCCTGGCTTAGGAAAAACAACATTAGCTAACATTGTCGCGAAAGAAATGGGTGTGCGTATAAGAACGACATCTGGACCAATGCTTACAAAAGCATGCGATCTGGCAGTAATTCTATCAAATTTAAAAAAAGGTGACGTATTATTCATAGATGAAATACATAGAATGCCTATTTCTGTCGAAGAAATTTTATATTCAGCAATGGAAGACTATCGTTTAGACACAATAATAGGAACAGGTACAACGGCTAAAATTATTAAAATACATTTAGAGCCGTTTACACTTATTGGTGCAACAACACGTCTTGGTTTATTGTCAAAACCATTAAAAGATAGATTTGGTATAATTATGCAGTTAGAATTTTATAACATTGATGATTTAGCAAAAATTGTAGGAAGATATGCCGATAAACATAACATTTTAATAAATGAAAAAGCAAAATTTTGTATAGGAAAAAGAAGCAGAGGAACTCCTAGAATAGCTATTCGTTTAATGAAACGCATAATAGATATAGCTATATATCTTGAACAAAAAGAAATAGATGAAAAACTAGTTAATGAAGCACTCGACAAAATAGGAATAGACGAATTAGGTCTTGATAATATAGACAAAAAATACCTATTTTTCATTAAAAATAATTATAACTGTGGGCCAGTTGGAATTGAAACTATATCTGCTGGTTTATCTGAAGACTGCAGGACGATTGAAGAAGTAATTGAACCATTTTTAATACAATCTGGTTTAATTGAAAAAACATCAAGAGGAAGAACTTTAACATTAAAATGCATAGAGCATTTAAATAAATTATAGTTGTTTATTTATTAATAAATTTTCTTGCTTATTAAATAGTGAGATTTAAAAAATTCTTATGAATGAGCAGAATATTTATCTTTTTATTTTAATATTAAAATTGAAAAGTATTTTTTTAAAAAAACAAATATATAATTCTGTATTACAATTTTATTGTTTAAAAAATTTGTTATATGTCAAAAGTTATAGTAGATGCAACAAGAGAGGAGAATTATTTAGTAGCAATAATAGATAATGAAGGAAAGCTAGATTATTTTTCTTTTGAGAATAATCAGAAGAAAACCATTAAATCTAACATCTATCTCGGAAAGATTACGCGCGTAGAACATTCATTACAAGCAGCATTTGTTGATTACGGAGGTGAAAAAGCTGGTTTTTTGCCATTTAGTGAAATTCATCCTAATTATTACCAATTACCAATAAAAGATAAACAAGAAATGTCTAATATGCTCAGAGATGAAGAAATTAGAAATGAAAATGAAGCAAATAGTAATAAAGACAGTGATGAAATTGAAACTGACAATGAAAATACAAGAGAGATAGCTAAAAATTCTTACAGAATATACAAAAAATACAATATTCAAGAAGTTATAAAACGTGGTCAACCAGTTCTTGTGCAAGTTTATAAAGATGAACGAGGTAATAAAGGAGCATCATTAACTACTTATATTTCTATTCCTGGTCGTTATTGCGTATTAATGCCAAATAGTCCACTTGGGATTGGTATTTCTAAAAAAATATTTTCATACGAAGAACGCAAACGTGTTTTAAACTCTATTAAAAAAGAATTTAATATTCAACCTGGAACTGGTTTAATAGTCAGAACGGCAGGTATGAAAGTTAATACATCTGATTTAAAAAAAGACTATGAGTATTTAAAGAGTTTATGGAACGAAATTGTAAAAAAAACAGTAAATTCAAAAATAGATGGAAAACCTATTTATAAAGAAATTAATGTAGTCGAGCAAGTCATAAGAGATAATTATGAAAGTGATGAAAAATCTGAGATAGTCATTAGTGGTGAAAAGTGTTATAATAATGTAAAAGAATTTGTTGAAAAAATAATGCCTTATGAACTAAAAAAAATAAAACAATATACAAACAAAACTGCTATATTTAAAAAATACGGAATTGATCAAAAATTAGATGAATTATTAAGCCCAATTGCTAAACTTCCATCTGGTGGATATTTGGTCATAAATCCAACAGAAGCTCTTGTATCTGTTGATGTTAATTCAGGTAAATCAATACATGGAAAAAATGTTGAAGAGACTGCAGTCTACACAAATATAGAGGCTGCTAGAGAATTAGCAAGACAACTGCGTTTGAGAAATTTAGGAGGTTTAATAGTTGTAGACTTTATAGACATGGAAAATCCAAAAAATCGTCATCTATTAGAACATGAATTACAAAAAGTATTTATTTCAGATAAAGCAAGAGTTCAATTTACCAAAATAAGTCAATTTGGATTAGTTGAAATTTCAAGACAAAGAATGCGTAGTAGCATAGCAGAGATGCTAGCAATTAAATGTCCTCATTGTCAAGGTATTGGTATAGTAAAAGCGCCTTCTGTTATATCTGTTAATGTATTAGATAGCATAAATGAATATTTAGTTGGAACAACAAATAAACAAGAATTTTTAGAAATTGTCGCATGTCCAGATGTTATAGATGACTTAGTATTACAACATATTGATGAAATTAAGAAAATTCAAAAACAATATGGCGTGAAAGTAATAACAACAAAACGTCATTTTGAAACAAATGAAGAATACTTATTACGCGGAATAAAAGATCTAAACGAAGATGCAACAACTGCAACTGAACTTTATCATTCAATTGCTAAAAAGTATGAAAGTAATATAATTGAAACAGAGAAAAACAAGACAAGTATGTATAAAAAATTAAAACAATATTTTAGTAGAAAAAAATAAAATATTATTTTTTCTTGGAAATTTTACTTTTTTCAGATTTATTACTTGGCTTTTTCTTTGTATTCTTTGCTTTTTTAGTTTTTACTTTACTGTTATTAATTACTTCAATAGCTTTTTCAAGATTAATTTCGTAATATGGAGAATTTTTATATGGAAAAAATTTATTATTACAAAGCACATAAGGTCCATACTTACCAATATTTGTAATAATATCATTTCCATCTTTGTCTTGACCTAATTTTAAAGGAAGAGAAAGATAAAAATCTAATATCTCATCCGTTATTTCGCAATTAGGCAATGAAGAGCGCTTTATTTTTCCATTTTTTTCATATTCACAATATTTTCCATACTTTCCTGTTTTGATTTCAATTTTTCCATATTTTTTGTGTTCAATTACTGTTTCCGAGTTACTTTCGTTTAAATTTTGAGAATCATTTAAATTTAAGATAAATTTACAATTTGGATAATTATCGCAACCAAAAAACACTCCAAATTTTCCATTCTTTAAAGTCAAAGTTCCATTATTGCATTTTGGACACTTTCTATCCTTATTATCTTTAAGATAATATTCTGCAAATATTGTGTTCAAATATTGAAATATAAATTTTAAATCCGTATTCATTATATCTTGCACGTTTTTATAAAATGGTTCCCAGAAACTATTCAAAAAAGATAATTTTGTAAGTTTACCGTTTGATATTATATCTAAATCCTCCTCTAATTTTGCTGTAAAATTATAATCAACATATTTTGCAAAAAACTGTTTTAAAAAAACAGAAACAGTAATACCTTTTGAAGTTGGTATAAATCTATGTTTTTCAAGTTTAACATATTCCCTATCCTGTAAAACTGAAATTATAGTAGCATATGTTGATGGACGCCCTATTCCATAACTTTCAAGCATTTTAATCAAACTTGCTTCACTATAACGCGCAGGTGGTTCGGTAAAATGTTGTTGTTTTTTTGGTTCATCGCACAAGTTCAATGTATCTCCAATATTCATAACTGGAATTATTTTATCAATATTATCGTCATCGTCTTCTTGGTCAGAAACACTGTTTTTAATATTATCAACAACTAAATAACCATTGAATTTCATGCAACTACCGTTTATTCGTGCAATTATTTGATTTGAGCTATCATTACATTCTAAATCCAATGATTGACGCGTAAATATAGCAGGTTTCATCTGACATGCAATTGTTCTTTTCCATATTAGTTCATACAATCTCAAAGCATCATTTTCTAATTTTGAAGATAAATCACTTGGTTTATTATCTATATGTGTTGGCCTTATAGCTTCATGTGCTTCCTGAGCATTTTTTTGTTTAGTTTTATATTCAATGCAATTATCTGGCAAATATTCACCGCCAAACTGATTTTTTATTTCATGTCTAATATCTTCAAGTGCACTTTTGTTAATCGTCATGCCATCTGTTCTTAAATAAGTTATTAATCCTTGTTCATAAAGATGTTGAGCTATTGTCATTGTCTTCTTGCTTGAAAAACCAAGTTTTCTTGACGCACTTTGCTGTAAAAGTGCGGTAGTAAACGGAGGATATGGATTTTGTTTAACATCTTTAATGTCGTTTTTAATAACCTTAAATTTTTTAGATGATTTAATGCTTTTACATATATCATCAGATATTTTCTCATTTGTAGGATAATTTATATCAAAATTTTTATCATTAAAACTAACAACTCTACATTCAACTTTTTCATTTTTACCTGTATTTAAAAAACAATTTATAGTCCAATATTCTTTTGGTATAAATTTTTTTATTTCAAATTCACGATCAGTTATCATCCTTAAAGCAACCGATTGAACGCGACCAGCAGAACGACTTCCTGGTAATTTTTTCCATAAAACTGGAGATAAATTAAAACCAACCAAATAATCTAATATCTGTCTACTTTGTTGTGCATCTACAAGATTTTTATCAATTTTTCTTGGATTTTTTAAAGCTCCCAATATTGCATTTTTTGTTATTTCTGTATATGATATTCTGTAAAATTGTTCAGACTTTGCTACTTTCTTTTTAATCAAAACTTCATATAGCGATTCCGCTATTGCTTCACCTTCACGATCCGGGTCGCTTGCTAAATATATTTTGTTAGATTTTTTTGCTAAATCAACAATTTTTGTAATCTGAGACTGTGCTTTATGGATAATTTGAAATTTCATTTTAAAACCATTATTAACATCAACCGAACCGTCTTTTGGCACCAATTCACGAATATGCCCCATTGATGCAATAACTGAAAAATTTTTATCGAGATATTTTACTATTGTTTTTGCCTTTGCAGGAGACTCTACTACAAAAAGATCCATAAAACCAAAAACTAATTGTCTTTAAATTGTCAGTAAATTATTATTTTCAAGATAAATTTGATATTAAATCTAATTTTATTAAAATATATATGTACTTTTATGCTGATGATAGACGCATCGATGATTAATATCTTAGGTCAAAAAAATGCTATTATATCAAAGTGGAAAGACTATATACAGCACCAAGAACAACTTATAGAAAATGACGACTTATTTAGTAAATTTATCATCGATTGCATTAATTATTTTTTTTATAGTGATGAAAACGCTAACAAAGATCTTTTCACAGCTCTCAGTTCAACATTATCAAGTAATACATTTAGCACACAAGAATTAATAAAGAAGATTCAGGCAAAACCTACATTACTAGCAAATGCAATTGAAAAAATTGAATTAAACTTTATATTAAAAAATCAAGATTTTTTTGAAAAATTAATATTACATTCTTTATCATCTAAATATAAAATAACAGAAGACGAAGTCGCTACTAAAGAGAGAATAGAAGCATTAATTAAAATAAGAAATAAACTTCATGGAATTAATAATGAAGAGTTTAATTTTAAATCAATAATCAATAGAATTATTTATGAAGACTATTGTTGTGGACTTGATGTATGTGCAATAAAATTGAATTCAAATAAGCTGATTAATAAGATTTCTATTGCTAAAGATCAAGACGAAAAAGAAGAGATAAATGATACAGGAAAAGATTTCGAAAAAATTTCAAACATAATTCTCTCGAATATGTATTATACAGACGCAAATGATACTTGTCGTGAAATAAATAACAACAATGTTTTAGCATTTTTTCAAAACAGATACAACAATAAATTATATTTTTCCGCAAATATAAAAACGGATTACAATGACAAAACGTGGGCGCAACTAATTGTTGATAATTTTTTAGACTATCTCGAGCCTGCGTCTGTTGAAAGAATTCTAAGCACATTTGGCCTATATAGCGAAGAAGTACAAGCTAATAACATTATTCAAGGTAATCTACGATATTATAATATGTATGCTGCCGATATACAACAAGCACAATATGATAATGTTAGCGACAGACAAAAAAAGCTAAATCAAGAAAACTTTAATAAAAATATAATGCAAACAGTAAACGACATACCAGATGCAAATAAAATTACGTTTGCAATTGATGATAGAAACAAAACAGAATTCTCAATTAGTCAAGTTATTGATGGCAAAAAAAGCAAAATAACAGACACAAGATATGCTAACTATGAACAAAATAAAGAAATGATTGAAAAAATTATCAAAAGTAACGCATTTAAAAAAATAAAAATCGATAATTATGTACCATACTGCTCAAAACTTAAAACAAATTTTTCAAAAATTAATCCAGACGCGATTGAAAAAAAGCAACTTTCAGATGTATTTTTTGAAAATTTTCAAACACAAGATCTTGACGTTTTGTCTAACATATTAAATATGGAAAGTTTTGCAGATCTTAAAACAGAACAAATTGAAAAAATATGGTTCTCTTTCTCGAAGATAAGATATGAACAAGACAAGCCATATTCTTCTGATTATATTGATAGCAATAATAAAGAAATGTCAACAATAATTGAGTGTGCAAAAAAACTTTATTTTCACAAAAACGCAACCAACAACCTTAAACAACAAATAATCCAAAACATAACAAATATAATCTCTAACATTGACTACAACAATGATAAAAAAATGTATTCAGTTGGAAATTCATTGATACAAGATTCTGAAAACGAAACCAGATATGACAACAAAATAGCAATAAAAGATTATGAGTTTTTAGAAAAAATCATCGAACGAGCACAAACAATGGTAAATGGGAACGAAAAATTACAAGAATCATTTGCTCATGTTTTTAGCTCCGCAATAAATAATATAGAATCAGCACGAGTTTTTCTTCTTTTAGCAAAAACAAATTTTTTCACTAAAAGAAAAATTGTAACAGAATCTTTAACTATTTTGAATAAGCAAGAACAAAATTTAATAAAATTGTGGGGTATACAACAAGAAGAGTTTCTACAAAACACACTTGAATATGCCGGCATAAAATGTAAGACAAATAGTCATGAACAAAGATTACGTTTACTCTCCGATATAGGAAAACAAAAATATGATTTTTCAATATCAGTAGGGAAAAGAGCATCAAAAAAAATAACTGATGCCGCAATACTAATGAAAGATTTAGCAGATGGTCTTAGATATATTGATTTTAACAACAGCTATAGTGAATTAGCAGGTACAATAAAAAAAGCAAACATTTTATATAGTAAAATTAATAAATCTTGTGATATAAATTTGAACGAAGAAGATGAATTATTTAAAATAACAGCATACTTGCAAAAAAATGTAGAAAAACAGTTTACATGTGCCGAGAAAATAATCAACCAAAGAATATTAGATTCAAAGAATAATCATACATTAACAACAATGTCAGAAGAGATTAAACAAACCATTAAATTTATTAATGAACAAATAACAAAAAATTATGCATACGACGATATTTCTGATAGTAATGGTCAAATAACAAAAAAATTGTTTGAACTTGAAGAACATTTTAAAACCTTGAGAGATGCATACAATAGATTTATATTGTATGATAATAAACGTATTAAAATTGATGAATATAAAAAACAACAAAAAAATAATATATTAAACGCAAAAAATACTTTAATAAATAGCTTAAAAAGCATGATGATAAAAAAACAGAAAGAATGGAATGAAATTTTCACACTCAATAAAAACAAACAAAACTCAAAACTTAAAGAATTTTACAATGAAGAATATAGTAATATAGACAATTTTGCTACTCAAATACTAAATGCAATATCTGAATACAAAGGAACAGATGTTGAAAATATGCAAAATCAAGCGAAAAAAAATATAGAAAAATTAGAAACAAAAATATTAAATTTTGATAAAAATATAAAAAATGCTATTAAAATAACAAATAATTACAATGAAGATTTATTTAAAAATTCAAAACAAAATTCAAATATAAATAATTCTATTATTAGAAAAACCAATAAACATGAAAATGAAATAAAAAAATCTCAAAATAAATTGATCGACACTTGTGACAAAAAAAATGAACAAGCATTAAGCAATATTGATGTTAAAAAAAATAAAATATTTTTTGACAAAAAACAATTAATGTTATTTGCCACACTAACATTTAACATTGCTGGTGTAATCATTGCCACAGCGCTTACTGGTAATCCTATATTTTTAGCTGCTGGCAGTATTGCTGGAACTGGTTTAAATGCAACAATACGTAATAGAATAAACAACAATAATAAGAAAAATGACGTGTATAAAGCAAAAAGTTTATATTGTATATATGATAAAATGTTTGAAAAAGATGATAAAAAAGATATCAAAAATGATGAACAAAATACAGATAATGAAGAAAAAGAAATCCTTAAAAACGTTGATGTAAATTTAGATGATAATAAAAAACAACCAGTATTAAAATAATCTTTGATTTTAATTACCTTTAACTAATTTAATAAACTCATCAAGTGTTAAATTTTCATTATTTTGACTACCAAATTTACGAATAGAATATTTGCCAGTTTCTATTTCTTTTTTTCCAACGGTAATTATATATGGTATTTTTTCTTCTGAATGCTTACGAACTTTATAACTAACAGTTTCTTTACTTACATCAAATTCACAACGTAAACCATTTTGTTTAAGTTTATCAGCTAAATCAATAATATGTCTATCAAATTCATTACTAACTCCAATAACAACAACCTGAACTGGCGCTAACCATAATGGAAATACACCAGAATAGTTTTCTATTAAAATTGCAATAAAACGCTCAAAAGAACCTAAAACCGCACGATGTAACATAACAGGAACTTTTTTAGAACCATCTGTATCAGTGTATTCCGCACCAAGACGTTCACCAAGATTGAAATCTACCTGAAATGTTCCACACTGCCATTCACGTCCAATAGCGTCTCTTAATGTAAATTCAAGTTTAGGGCCGTAAAATGCACCCTCTCCTCTATTCAATTCTAATTCTATACCAATTTTTTCCATTGGTTCACGAAGAGCTTTTTCTGCTTTATCCCATAGTTCATCGCTACCTACTCTAACTTCTGGACGATCACTAAATTTAACTTTTACATCTTTAAAACCAAAATCATCATAAACTTCACGAAGTAGCTTGTAAAACGCTATACATTCATCTGCAATTTGATCTTCGGAACAAAAAATATGCGCATCATCTTGAACAAACCCACGAACACGCATTAATCCATGAAGTGAACCACTTGGTTCATAACGATGACATTTTCCAAATTCTGCCATACGAATTGGCAGATCTCTATAACTACGAATTTTATTTTTAAAAATTTGAACATGACAAGGACAATTCATTGGTTTAATTGCAAAATCCATATCTTCTTCATCTACACGAGTTATAAACATATAATTACGATATTTTGTCCAATGGCCTGATTTTTCCCACAGTGTTTTTGATACAATTTGCGGAGTTTTTACCTCAACATATCCATGAGCTTGAAGTTTTTTTCTCATGTAATCTTGAATAATCATGTACAAAGTCCATCCACGAGGATGCCAAAAAACACTGCCTGGTGCTTCTTCTTGAAGATGAAATAAATCAAGTTGTTGCCCTAATTTTCTATGATCGCGTTTTTCCGCTTCTTCAAGCATTGTTAAATAACCATCGAGTTCTTCTTTTGTAGCCCAACATGTGCCATAAACTCTTTGCAACATCGTATTTTTACTATCTCCTCTCCAATAAGCTCCAGCAACTTTCATTAACTTAAAGTGTTTCAAAACCACTGTGCTTAGAACATGAGGCCCACGGCAAAGGTCGGTAAAAGAACCTTGAGTGTAAGTTGTGATGTGTTGATCGGCTATAAAATCCATTATTGTTTCTATAATTTCATCTACACATCTTTTATTTTCTTCTGCAGATAGATCTTGTCGTATGATGTCTCCTAATAATATTTTCATTAACATATTAGCATACAATTCGTAATCATTATGATCATTACCTGTAAGTTCAATTTTAATATCAAGTTTATCAAATAATCTTCCAAAGTTTTTTAAAAGAAATTTGTCTCTGTTTTTTATGTCTTCTTTGCCATTATTTCTGTTTTTTTCGTTCAATACTTTTTTTATTATTTTTCCAAATTCCAAGTTATATGCTTTTATGCGTGGCATTATGCCTTTTTTAATATTTTCTACTATATTTGCGATAAAACTTTCAACAATTTGAATAAAAGCAGTATCAATCTTGTCTTCCAACAACTCAACCTTATAATTCTCTCCTATGTTTTTAAAAAACTTAATTGCATTTTCTTTTGTTTTGTCTGTTCTTGTAATTTCAAAATTCTTCTCCGCTAGTTCATGCATTTTTTTTTCGATTTTTGTAAAATCTTCTGTTGTAATTTTTGTCCCATCAGTTAATTCAAAATCGTAGTAAAATCCATTTTCAACAACAGGGCCAACTCCAAAATGTATCTTGTCTCCGTATAATTCTCGCATTGCTTGAGCAAATAAATGAGCGCAAGAATGCCTCATTGTATCAAGTAAGAGCCGTTTTTCTTTTGTATTTTTTGTATCAAGAGTTATAAGTTTTAAACTACAATCTTTTTCAAGTTTTGTTGATAAATCAACGGCTTTATCATCTACAACTGCAATAACTGAGTTCTTTGCTAAAGAATGAGAAATACTTTTTGCTACATCCAAAACGGTACAACCAGCTTCAAACTCTCTTTTGTTACCATCAGGAAAAGATACAGTAATTAACATAGTTTGATTTAAAAAATATACTTTTTTATTTGCAATAAAAATTAAAGAACATCCGTTTCTAATTCTTCAATAGGTGTAAATTCACAAGACACTGCTTTATTAAAAATTTCATTTATTTCTTCTGTTTTTTTATCATCAATTTCCTCAATTTCTTCACTTGTTAAAATGCCAGCTTTAATTAATTTTTCACCAAAACTTTTTATAGCATCTCTTGCTTTCCATTGATTTACTTCCTCTTTTGTCCTATATGTTGCTGGGTCAGACATTGAATGGCCTCTATAACGATATGTATTAACTTGTAAGATATATGGTTTTTTTTCAGATCGAACTTTTTTTATTAACTCACTCGCTGCATTATAAACAGCAAAAAAATCCATTCCATCAACTTCTTCTCCATCTATACCCATAGGTTTACAACGTTCATAAAGTTTTTCTCTATTGCAAGAGTGTCTTTCTACAGCAGTTCCCATGGCATATTTATTATTTTCTATTACATAAAGTATTGGCAATTTCCATAATGAAGCCATATTCCAACTTTCATAAACCTGTCCTTGATTTACTGCACCATCACCCATGAAAGCTATACATATATTGTCTGTCCCTTTGTATTTTTCCGCAAATGCTATTCCTGTTCCTATTGGAATTTGAGCACCAACTATTCCATGACCTCCCCAAAAATTTCCTTCTGGAAAGAAAATATGCATTGAACCACCTTTTCCTTTTGATAATCCATCTTTTCGTCCAAACAATTCACACATTACTCTATATGGATCTTTACTAAATAAATATGCTTGTGTATGACATCTGTATGATGTTATTACATTATCGCCTTCGGACATACTAGCTTTAATTCCACATATTGCAGCTTCTTGTCCTGTATATAAATGACAAAAACCAATAATTAAACCCTGTTGATAAGCAAAAGCACATTTTTCTTCAAATTTACGTATAAAAACCATTTCATTATATATACTTTTAAGCTTATCATTTGAAATATTACATTTATTATTCATAAAAGTTTAACTAATTAATGTTTTAATACCGTCGTAAACCAACTTCGTTGCCAAAATTAGAATTATTACAGTTGCACATTTATTTAAAATAAAAATTGTTTTATCGCTTATCTTCGTTCTAATGATTGAAATTATAGAAACAAGTAAGAAATAAAATAAATATATTCCAGCACAAGCACCAAAAATAGCTGAAAAAGCATCAAAATTCTTATTGCCAAGGAAACTACCAAATACAATTGAATATGTTATCATCGTTGTTGGACCAGTTAATGTCAAACAAAACAATGTTATAAAACTTTTCAATCCATTATTATAAATCTTTTGTTCATCTGAATTTACTTTTTTTATAGTCCAAAATTTATAAGCTATATAATATAAAAATAAACCACCACATAATCCAATTAATACAACTATTTTACTTTGTAATATACTCTCCAATGCTGATATTGCAAAACTTGCACCAATTACATATAATGTGTCCGCTAATGAAACACCAAGTCCAGCCAGTAAACCAACGCGAAAACCATTAATTATAGTTGTATTTATAACCGTTATGCATATTGGACCTACCACACACAACATAGCAAATGTTGCTACAAAAGCTTGTATAAAAATCGTTATAGACATATTCTATATAATTACTAACTAATACTAAAAATTAAAAATATTTTTATTGTCAAGTTTTTGTAGCCTGTATAGTTATTCTAAATTGGATGAGATTGCTTAGTATTAGAACATTGTTATTTTAATTTCTTGCAAATAAAATTTTGCCATCAAAAAACATATCATGTTTTTCAATAAAGAATGGTTAAATGATTTTCTAGAAACAACAGCAGACACGTACGAAATATGTGAAAAGTTAAATAGTATTGGACTTGAAGTCGAAAAAGATTTACCAGATAGACATTGTTTTGACAACATAGTTGTTGCAGAAGTGTTAGAATGCATCAATCATCCAGATAGCGATCATTTACATGTATGTAAAGTTAGTGATGGTAAAGAAACATATCAAATAGTATGCGGTGCTCCAAATGTAAGACAAGGAATTAAAGTAGCACTTGCGTTAATAGGTGCATATATTCCTGGAAAAGATTTTAAAATTAAAAAATCAAAAATCAGAGGTGTTGATAGTTGTGGAATGATGTGCAGTGAAAAAGAAATGTGTATCGGCAATAATCATGATGGTATAATGGAATTACCACAAAGTTGCAAAATTGGAGAACCTTGGATTGATGAATATAGGGCCTTAGAAAAAATTCCTGTTGAAATTTCAATTACTCCAAATCGAGGTGATGCAACAAGTATTTACGGAATTGCAAGAGATTTAAGTGCAAGTGGTTTAGGTAAATTAAAAAAAATAGAAATAAAAAAAATACAAGAAACAATTCAAAATAAATACACTGTTAAAGTAAATATAGACAATTGTAAATATTATTGCCGTGAAATACAAAATGTAAATGTTAACATCAAAACACCAGACTATATCTTAAAAAGAAATTCAATAAATGGATGTGGCAATAATGGAATAGTTATAAATATTCTTAATTATATAATGTTTACATATGGACAGCCAATGCATTCTTATGATAGTGACAAAATAGGTAAAAACATAGTTATCGATTATGCTAAAAATGATACTTTTTTAACATTAAAAAGTGAAAACATAAAATACAATAAAGATAAAGTTTTAGCCGTTAATGATGATAATGGTGAAATATGTATTGCTGGTATAATAGGCGGAAATAACAGTAAAACCACAAACGAAACAAAAAATATTTTGCTCGAAAGTGCTTATTTTCCAACAACACCAATAACTATATCAGGACAAGAATTAAATATAGTTAGTGATGCAAGATTTAGATATGAACGTGGAATAAACCCAGATTTAACTGAACAAATGTTAGATTTAGCTACAAACATGATATTAGAAATTTGTGGCGGACAAGCCAGCAATATAGTAAGTAATGGTTCTGTTAATGACGAAAGAAAAATAATTTATCCAATAGACTTTACAAAAAAGATATTGGGTTTTGATGTTGAAAAAAATAAAATTATAGATATTTTGACATCTCTACAATTTAAAGTAAATAACAACTCAAATTCATCATTGGAGATTACAATTCCTCGTTTTCGTCATGATGTAGAAGTTCCAGCGGATATTGCTGAAGAAATTGCACGTATAGAAGGTTATGATAAAATACCAACATTGCAGTATAAATCATGCTTCAAATTTACAAAAAATATTTTTAGAGAAAAAATAAAAGCAAAAAAGTTCCTAGCAAGCAAAGGTTTAACAGAATGTATATCAATGAGCTTTTGCAATAAAAATAAAGCACAGTTGTTCACTTCAATAAATAACAATTTATTGCTTACAAATCCAATGAGTGATGAGTTAAACTACATGCGTCCTTCGTTAATTTTAAGTTTACTTGATGTTATATCAAATAATGAAAGTTCAATACTTGAAAATCAGTTTGCTTTTTTCGAAGAAGGAATGATTTTTACATCAACAGAAAAACAATGGCAACATAATTCAATAGCTGGAGTTTATTATGGTAATGCAATTCAAAATAATCATTTAAAAGAAAGTAGATTATTTGATATTTTTGATGCAAAAAAAACATTATTTGAATTACTCAAAAAAATATATTGTATTGATAGCAAAAATTTAAAAATTTTAAAATGCGAACAACAATATACACATCCAACAAGGTCTTTTGATGTTATAGCAAAAAACAATGGAAACAATACTATAATAGCAAGATTTGGTGAAATTTCGCCGATAGTATTAAAACATTTTAAAATTAAAAATACAGTATGTTTTTTTGAAGTATTTACTGACTTACTACCTAAACAAAAAATAAAAAATAAGCGATTTATTGAAAATAATTTACAACCAATAGTAAGAGATATTGCATATATAGTCGATAATTCAATTAAAGCAGAACAAATTTTGCACGCATATAAAGATGAATTAATTACAGATATTGATATTGTAGATATTTATCAAAAACCTGGAGCTGAGCAAAAATCAATGGCAGTAAGATACGTTTTTCAACCAAATAAACAAATGACAACAGAACAAATCAATGATTTAATGAATAAAATCATAAAGTCTGTTGAAACAAAAACCGGTGGTAAAGTTAGAGACGGTAAATAAATAACAAAAATTGTATATTTAAATAGAAAAATTTTTCTTGCTTTTAAAAATAAAAATCGTGTCTTCATCTCAATGAGAATAATAACAGTAAGGGAAGCTCTATGCGAAGCAATGGCAGAAGAAATGCGAAAAGATGAAAATGTTTTTGTTATAGGAGAGGAAGTCGCGCAATATCATGGAGCTTATAAAGTCACAAATGGACTTTGGGAAGAATTTGGTGATAAAAGAGTGATAGATACTCCAATAACAGAATATGCTTTTACTGGTTTAGCGATTGGCGCGAGTTATAAAGGTTTACGTCCTATAGTTGAATTTATGACTTTTAACTTTGCAATGCAGGCAATAGATCATATCGTTAATACTGCTGGAAAAGGAAAATATATGTCAGGTGGTGCACTTAATTGCCCTGTTGTATTTCGTGGCTCTAACGGAATATCTAAAGCAGTCGCTGCGCAACATGCTCAATCATTTGCACCTTGGTACGCAAATGTTCCAGGTTTAATAGTTATAGCGCCATATACTGCACAGGACATGAAAGGACTTTTAAAATCAGCAATTATAAGCAATAATCCAGTAGTTTTTCTTGAAAACGAACTTTTATATGGAGAAAAAATGGAAATTAATGAAAATGCGGAAGAATATATTGAAATAGGAAAAGCAAAAAAAGTACAAGAAGGAAATGATATCACAATAGTTTCGTATTCATACTCGATGAAAGCAACATCAGAAGCCGTAAAACAACTTGAAAAAGATTATAATATAAGCGTTGATTTTATAGACCTTAGAACTATTCGTCCATTAGATACAGAAATGATTTTTAATTCTGTAAAAAAAACAAATAAAATTTTAGTTGTCGAAGATTGTTGGAAATTCTCTGGAATAGCAAGCGAAATAATAACAGAAGTTAATGAAAATTGTTTTGATTATCTTGATTGCGAACCAAGGAGAATATCTTTAACAGATATACCATTACCATATTCACCAAATTTAGAAAAAGAAGCTCTTATAAAACCAGAAGATATTGTAAACACTGCAATAAAAATGTGTAAATAATTTTTTATGATAAGAAGTTTTTTTAAAAAAAAAATCCTAAATAAAAATATGTTTATATTATTATTAATTTGTATAACTTTTATTAATATATCTTGTTTTTTTTATATAAAAAATTCAACTTATTATTTACTGCTCGGTATAAATAAGCTAAAAGCTGATGTTTTATATGAGAAAAATATCTTATCAATGAAGCAAGTTGCATTTAATAAAAAATACAATATACAAAACCTTAGAGAATTAGCAAATAACAGATTAAAATTGCAATTTTCTAACGTTAATCAAATTGTCGATTTTAAAGATATTTTAAAAAAATGAATTATGAATTTATACGTTTTTTTTCAAACATTTTATCTTGTATTTATAATACTTGCATCTGTCGGACCTGGGTTTATAACAATAGCTAATATAGCAATAACACGTGGCTATAAAACTTCTGCAATAGCAGTTTGCGGATGTTTTACGGGAGATTGTATCTTAATAACACTTGGTGCATTATGCGCAAGAGAAGCAGTACAAAAAATTCCACAAACAATATCTGTTGCTTTGTCATTTTTTGCTGTAATTTTATTATTTTATATGGCTATAAAATTTTGGAAAACAGACATAAATAGCCTTAAAGCAAGAAATCTCGATAAAAAAAATGGTTTATCATTAGCGATAACATTATTTTTTTTAAAAATGTCATCACCGATATCAATAGTTGGTTATGGAATAATTTTTTCACAAGTAATTAATAGTTCGCAGTACTTACTATCTTCGTGCACAGGTGGATATTTTGCAAGTTGTGTTGTTAATACTTTAATGGTATTAATTTTTGGTAAAATAGGAACAAAAATAAATACAAAAATATTGTCATTCATAAACAAGTTTTCCGCAACATTCATTTCAGGATTTGCAATTTTTGTTCTTGTTAATTCAATTATAAGCCTGACTAAGTAATTAACATTTACCTATATCAATCCAACCATTTTTTTTACTTTTGATAAAGTTTCGTTAGCAACATCACTTGCTACTTCATTTCCGTGTTTTAAAATATTATGCAGTAAATCCTTATCTTTTAAAATTTCTGCTTGTTTATTGCGAATTGGAGATATCTCTGAAATTAAAAGTTGTGTTAAATCGTCTTTAAAAGATTTAGTATTCTTTGATTTATACTCGTTGCTAATGTCTTGAATACTACGCCCACTTATTGCGCTAAAAATATTAATTAAATTACTAACCTCTGGTCTATTTTCTCTGTCATAATAAATACCCATTATACTATCTGTTTTTGCTGTTTTTATCTTGCTCGCAATTTGATCGTCCGTGTCTTGTAGAAAAATTTTATCTTTAAATTCACCAACACTTTTTGACATCTTTTTTGTACCATCCCCGAGAGACATAATTCGCTTACTTGTCTGATCAATTATTTTATCTGGCATTACAAAAACATTGTCATTATTATCTTTGCCAAAAATATTTTCAAACTTCTGGACTATATCACGAGTAAATTCTAAATGCTGAGTTTGATCTTCTCCGACTAATACATAATTTGCTTTATAAAGCACAATATCTGCAACCATTAATACAGGATAATACAATAAACCAGAATTTACTTCATCAGAAGTGACTTTATTTTTTTTATCTTTAAATTGCGTCATTCTTTCAAGATGCCCAAGAGGAACTATTGTTGATAAAATCCAACACAATTCGCAATGAGCCGGAATTGTAGATTGCTGAAAAAAAATTATTTTATCATTAGATTCTATTCCGCAAGCCATATAAGTGGCAATTAATTGCTGTATATTATTAGCTAATGACGTTGAATTATGCACACTCGTTAAAGCATGCAGATCAGCTATCATAAAATAAAATCTATCATTTGATTTAAGGTTATTTATTATTTTTTTACAACTTAGTATAGCGCCCAAATAATTTCCTAAATGTAAACTATAACTACTTGGTTGAATACCTGACAAAAAAACAGACATATAAAAATTTATAAGAAAATCTTTTTTAAAAATTTATTGTCAACAATTAATAATCTCAGTATTTTTTGTTAATTTTTTAATATCAGAAATAACATCTTTATATACGTCATATGATATAAAATATTTTTTTGCATATGAAATAGCATTTTGACACATTTTATTGTATTCTAATTCAGATAAATCCAATATTTTTTCAATCACTAAACATATATCTTCTACATTGTCATAATTTACATACATACCGATTTTATTTTCAATAACATCTGGCAAAAAATCTTTTTTACTTAAAATAATCAAAGGAACTCCTAGAATTTCTGTTTTACGTATTGTGTTTTCACAAGAATAATCATTATCTATTAACAAACATATAACAGCATAAGATACTGAAAGCATTGCAGACTCATCTACAATTCCATCAACAAACTTTATGCAGTTAAGATTTGAATAGTCTTTTTCAAAAATTTCAGTCATCTTTAACTTTTCAACTTCAAAGATAAAAATAAAGTCATCTCGTTTTTTTGTTATTTTATTAACAGCTTGTATCATTATATCAATACACTTTAAATTATTACATTTGTAAAATAATATTTTTTTTTCACATTTGTCTAAACCGATTTTTTTAACTATCTTTTTAATACGCTCATGGCTTATTTTTTTTGTATCAAAAACATCAGTATCAACTGGAATATTAAATTGACGTATATGTCTTGTCCTAATTAGAAATTTTTCTATAAAAAAAACACTAATATCTTCCGACATTGAGTATACAAGATCAACATTTTTAATATTTTTCCTAAATCTCTTATTTATTTTTGGTGCCCTGATTGCAAAATAAATAATTTTTACTTTAACAAAGTATTTAATATACTTCATTATAGATAATGTATTTTCATCAAAAACGCATACAACAGCTGAACTAAACTTTTTTATTCTGTAAATAATATTAAAACAATAAAAAAATCTACTTTCAATTACATTTATATTTTTATTAAATGGTATATATGTATCAACTGATCTGCATAAAATAGTAATATTAATATTATTTAATGCTAAATTATTTGCAAAATCAATAATTATCCTGCTTTCATTATTACATGTAATATTTTTTACGATCATAAACATTGTATAATTATTATTAATGCTACTTCTTATTTTTTTTGAAAAACATTTCCGCTTTATGCTTAGATAAATATCTATAAACCTAATATATTTATTTTTATTAAAAATCACAAATTTTACTTGACTATTTAGTAGTCTTTTGAAAAAGCAAGAAGAAATTTATTTTAAATAGATGTCAGACTTAGATATTATTGAAATAACGAAAAGGAATCATTTCCTGAAAAAATGTATAATTGTCAATACAATTATGTTCATTTTTCTATCATCTTCATTAATATTTACAGGTTTTACAACGCGAAAAATTTATATATACAAAAACTTTAAAAAAACTTTGTCATTAAAAAGACAAAATTCTTCAATAATATACAAGTTGATAAAAATATCTTATTTTCTAAAAGATAAAGAACGGTTAATAATTGATGGAAAAGATGGAGACACAAAAGATAATGCTTTTAACATATTAAATGATTGTTTTATCACAACGCCACATTTGAGGAAAAAAATTTACCGAGGAAAAACAAATACAATTTTAATCGATAATACTAAAAATAGTTTTTCAGTACCAGAACCTATGTTTTTAACAAACAAAGATAAAGGTAAAAATAATTACATATCAACATTAGAATTAAATGGAATATTTTCTAAAAAAATTAGTAGTGAAAAAAAATTCTCTATAAATGATGATAACATATTTTTGTCTGGGAATAATTTTTTATTTTTGCATGATAAAAATTATCTTAAAATATCGAAAAAACCACATTTAAAATATATAAAAAATGATGCAGATAAAAAAAAAGAAAAAGTATATGACATAAAGTCAAATAAAATGGAAGTATTTTTTGATGAAAAATATTCAACTTTCAACAAAAATGTTGTATTTAACGACGGAGATACAATAATTAAATCTCAATTTGCAAAAGTTTATTTCAATGACGAACAACAACCAACCGATATATTTATCTCTGACAACATAAACGCAACTAATGGTAAAAATTCAGCTACATCCGAATTTGGTTATTTTGATATCGAAAAAAATATGTTAATTTTATATAAAAATGTATATTTATATTCGAAAAATAATAGTTCAGATGGTGAATTTTATATTTACGACACAAACAACAAAACAACAATTTCATTCAATGAGAACACGATATTTTATCAGAAAGATGAACAAAAAAATGTTTATAAAATACTTAAAAAAATAGCACAAGAAGTAGACGAAGTAGATAAGCAATTCATTTTAGACGTTATTGAAAATAACAAAAAAAACAACGCAAAACAATTAATTATAAAAAACAGTGAAAATTACAATATCGATAGAACGAAAAGAACAAGGACAAATATATTTTAATTTAATATTATGAAAAATAATAAAACATTTAATAATTACATGAAAATCGCTTTAAATATGGCAAAACGTAACAAAAAAACAATAAATGACGAAGTTCCGGTTAGTTGCGTAATAGTTTGTAACAAAACAGGTGAAATTTTGGCAAAAAGTTGCAACAAAACAAAAAAAACAAATAATCCAATACAACATGCTGAAATTATTTGTATAAATAAAGCATTAAAAAAAATTAAAAAAGATAGATTAACTAACTGCAGTATGTATGTAACGCTCGAGCCTTGTTTGATGTGCACTGGCGCAATAATATTGTCGAAGATTAAAAAAATATATATAGGTTGTTTAAGTGAAAAAACAGGATATATAGTTAGCAATAAAGAGTGTTTTAATGATAATAAAAATAACTATAACCATAAACCTGAAATATTCTATCCAATAATGGAAAAAGATTGTAAAAAAATGATAGTAGATTTTTTTAAGAAAAAAAGGGTAAATTGACTATAATTATAAATGTTTTATTCATTGTGGACATGTTTTTTTTAAAAAATATAAAAAAGTCTTTCACATTAATTGAATTATCGATCGTATTAACCGTTATAGGAATATTATTATCAATATCTATAACTAATTATCGTTCAATTATTGAAAACCTTAAATATAAGCAAAATAATCAAAAAATACTATTAATACAAGAAGCATTGTATAATTATTTTAAAATATATCAACGTCTTCCAAAACCAGCAAAATACGACATAACAAGGAATGATACAAACTTCGGAAAAGAAATTACGGAAAACATCAACAATTGGACGAAAAAAACATATTATTACGCAAGCAATTTTACATTTGATAAAAATACAAATAAAAAGAAAGAGGAACTTTATGAGATAGGCATAGATACAAAAATTTTTTACGGTATAATCCCTTTTAAGGAACTAAAATTAAACGAAGAAGATGTTTTAGATGTATATGGAAACTATATAGAATATTATGTTCCAGAAATAATGACTACCAAAAACAAGAATAGTATATTCAATCACCATAACGATTCTGAAAAAGAAATTATAAAAATTGGATATTTTGAAAAAACACAAAAAAATGGAACATATGATAAATATTTTTGTCCTTCAAAATCAGCGCAAAATCCGGAAATGCTTTGTGAAAAAACGGATAATATAGCATACAATATTAAATTGATACAATATAAAATACCAGAAAATTATAATCGTCTAACTTATATCGAAACATCTGGGAAACAATTTATAAATACTGGTATAAATCCAAGAGATGGAGAATTAAAAATATTATTCAATATAACGCCTATAAAACTTCTTGATAATAGCGAAAAAAATTGCTTTTTTAGTACAAAAAAAGATGGATTTTCTTTTGAGTATTCAAATATAGATAATAATATATTTGCATATTTTAATGCTGGAGAAACTAAATATTTAGCAAAACATAAAACATTATTAGCGCAACGAAATAATGAATATGAAATAACATATTTAAATGATACATTAGCCATAAAAGGAAACTACAATGATGAGGCTAAATATACTGGTGATCTTCCAAACGATCAAATATATTTGTTCTCAAATGAAGATAATTCATGCAATTCCAGTGTAAGACTTCATTATCTAAAAATATATCAAAATGGTATTCTTGTTAGAGACTATGTTCCATGTGTGAGAAAAGATGATAATCAAGTTGGATTATATGATATAGTAAATAATTCATTCTACTCAAATATTGGCGAAGGTGAGTTCATAAAAGGATTAGAAAAGCAAAGAGAATATATAGAATATTATATTCCTCCGTATGGTATAAATGTAAAAAATACACAAACAGACCTTTATGTAAAAAACAATAATGATTTTGCATACGTGATTTTATCTCATGGTAAGAATGGTAAATCAACATGCTCAATTAGTAAACCACATGATAACACATCAAAACCAAATATAATAATGAAACTAACGTCATCAAATGCAACAAATAGTACAAAATATGAAGCTCAAAATTGTATAAATATAGGTTCAAATTCATATCTTAATATAATAGGTAGAAATGAATTTTTATCATCAAAAAATAAAGAAATAACATTCTATCAAGGTGAGAAAAACTCAGATTTCGATGATATTTGCGTATATAAAACATTAACTGAACTAATTAATCATAAAAATAATTTTTTTAAAAAATAACATTTAAAAATTATTGACATATAATGTTTTCATTCAATATTAGATTTATTAGAAAAGTGAAAAAACATATTTTACTCGATTATTATGGTGAAATTTTTAAAAAAAGTAAAAAAATAAATTATGATTTTCTACATTTAAAATGCGGTGAAAATGCATTTTTTGTAAAAGATAATAAAATAGAAAATGATGATATATCGATATATCAAAGTTTTAGTCGCGGAAACATTAACAATGAAATACTAAAATTATTGCTTTGTTGTAATGTTTTGCAACAAAATAAAGTTAAAAAAATCAACTATATAGCTCCATTTTTACCATATACAAGACATGATAGTACTGATGACAAGAAACTTTCACTTGGATGTAAAATGTTTGCAGACGTAATAAATCAATGCGGTATATCAAATATATACACATATGATTTGCACAGTAAGTGTTTTATTGAACAACTGTTCCATTGCAAACTAAATAAAATTTCAGTAAAAGAAAAAGAAGGAGAAATTACTTATTATAATAAACAAAAAACTTTAATAGTAAAAAGTGCCATTCCACTATTTATTAATTACATAAAAAAAAACTATAACTTAGACAATACGGTAATTGTATTTCCAGATATCGGTGCATCAAAACGATTTAGCGATATAGTAAAAAATAAAAATATAGACATAATATGTTGTAAAAAAAAACATATAAATGAAAATAAAGTAGAAATATCTATCATTGGAAATGTAAAAGATAAAAACATAATAATTTTAGATGACATAATAGACACTGGAAAAACAATAATCTGTTTAGTAAAACAACTATTAAAACTTGGAGCTAAAAATATAATCGTTTGCGCAACTCATGGTATTTTCTCATCAAATAGTGTTAATTTGATAAATAGTTTAAAAATTAAAGAAATTTTAATTACAAATAGTATTCAAAATAATAATTTACCAAGAAAGTTTAATGTTTTAAAATTAAAAGTTTATAACTAACTATATATTTTTATGACTAAAATTATGACTAAAATAAAAAAAATAAAATCATTATTTTTAATCACAAAATATGAAATCATATTTATATTATCAAATATAATATTTTTTGTAATATTGGATTTAATATCTAAATATTTTGCTTTTAAAGCAAAACTTGCCGCATATTATATAATACCAGTCTTAAATTTTTTAAAAGTTAAAAATTACGGTATGAGTTTTGGTTTATTAAGCGGACATCCAAATGTAGCAATATATTTTATAATTATTTTAAACATTTTTGTTATATTTTATCTATTAAATTGTTTGCGAGCTAAACATACTTATAAATACTCATATTTTTTCGTATTTTCAATTTGTTTAATACTAAGTGGAGCAATTGGTAATCTTTTTGATAGATTTTACTATGGTTATGTGCGTGATTTTATTGATTTTCATATAAAAGAATATCATTGGCCATGTTTTAATATTGCAGATATGTGTATATGTATTGGAGCAGCAATGTTTGCATATTGTGAAATATTCCTTAAAAAATTACCATGCAAACAAAAACATTAGATGAAATAGATATCAATTTAATTGATTATAACAAAAATGTCGATTATAATTCTTTTAGAAAAATTGCTACACAACAACTTGAATGTTTTTATAATCGTGAAAAAACAATTTTTACATACAAAGATCGTATCCAAGAACAATCATTATCTGATAATATAATAGTTTTATCAAAATCTGATTTTACAAATTTAATAATTAAATTGTATAAAGATTATATAAAAACTTTCTGCTTAAATACAAGAAAAAATCATAGAAGTGTAAAATATTTTAATGTTAAAAAATTTAAAAGAACTTGCATCATTTTAGTATTTTTCATCTCTACGCTTTGTTTCATAAACTCACTTTGTATTAAATTATTAGTAATTACATATTACATCATCTGTATGACAATAAAAAATACATTACTTCTTTACTCGTGTAAAAACCTTAAAAATATAATCCAAGAACCACCATCAATAGATATCAACTCAGACAAAGCAAAACTACAAGTATATACAATTTTAATACCAATATTCCATGAAAATAAAAATACAATTCTACAATTAATAAATTCTATTAATTCAATTGAATATCCAAAAGATTTACTAGATATAAAATTAATTTTAGAAGAAGACGATTATCAATCAAAAGAGATTTTAAAAAATATCGATGTACCTGATTCGTTCACTTTAATTTTTATACCATATTTCGAACCTCGAACAAAACCAAAGGCATGTATTGTAGCTGCTTTATTTACGTTTGGTGATATAATTGTTATTTTTGACTGCGAAGATATTCCAGATAAAAAACAACTTTTGTATGCAACAGAAAAATTAAATAGAGACAAAACCATTCAAATATTACAATCATGTTTACAGTTTTATAACAGTAATGAGAATATATTAACAAAATGTTTTAATATTGAATATTCAATATGGTTTAAATTTATCTTAAAAACATTAAGTGATATAAATATAACTCTACCTCTTGGCGGAACCAGCAATTATATAAGATATACATCTGATTTTGAAAAATTATATTGGGATAGTTATAACGTAACAGAAGACCTTGAACTATCTGTTATATATGACAAAAATAAAATTAAAATAAAACATTTATATTGTGACACCGAAGAATTGTGTACTTCAAATATTAAATCATTTATAAAACAAAGAACTCGTTGGATTAAAGGTTATTTACTAACCTATTTTACTCATATTGGAGAATATAAAACTTTTGATATCAAAAAAATGATTTTTTTTCATGTAATTATTGGATTTTCAGGTTTATCGTTTTTATTATTACCTGTATTATCTTTTAGTTTAATGTCTTTACATAAATATACTATTTCATATATTTGTCTGCTCATTGGCATAATTTACAGTATTATAAGTGTATGTTTATATTTTTTAATCACAAAACAAAAACAAAAAACACCAATTATTAGCAAAATAAATATATTAGCAATATATCCTTTTTACTTTTTGCTACATACCATTTCGGCATTTATTGCATTTTTTGAAATTTTTAAAAAACCATATTATTGGGCAAAAACACAGCATAATATAAATTAAGTTAAATTAATGCTGTTATAGCTAGTATTCAAGCTATCTTGAACATTATTTGTTATTTGTTTATTATCTTTGCCAATATTATCAATATCAACAACATCTACATTATCAATCGATACACTCAATGTAGAAAGCGTATTGTTAATATCTTTTTGTTTTTTACTGTTTTTTACAAAATAAAGTTTTGGCTTAATATCTTCTTTAAGTTTTATATTCTCTTTTATGATTTCCTTTTTTTTAAACATATTTTTACCATTTTTCGTGAATAATATCAAACCAAGTGTGCATATTATATAAACTATCTTCATTGCAACATTAGGTTCATTAATGTTTGCTTCCATTTTCTTGATAGCTTCTTTTGTCTTACTCATGTCAGCGCTCACAAGACCGCTAAGATCCTTTTGAATATCTCTTAAAGTTGCTATATCTAATTTATCAAAAGCTTGATCTAATTCATTAATAGTTTCATTTGTAATATTAAAGCTATCAATCGTAAACTCCGGTATGTTTTTTTGTAATAAAGCAGACAACTCATCTTTAAATTGATCGTGAATATTATAAATATTTGATTTAATTACATTAAATACTGAAACAATTGTTGTAATTATCTCTTTTTTTACTTTATTATGAGCTTTGGAATTTTCCTTATAATTTTTTTGCAAGAATTTAAACATTTTTTCAAAGAAATTATATGCAACAATTGGTAACTGCAGTTTTCTTTCAACATCACTAACATTTTCTTTACTGTCGGTAATTATATCATTTTGATAACCTAGTAATAACGTTTTTACTTCATCTTTAAAAGACGCTAAATCTGCATCATATTTATTTTTAATATTTTTTTTAACATCTTCTTCATCATCGTAATCGACTACATCTTCTTTATCATACATTTCTTTAATTATTTCCAACCAATCAAAACCGTCATTTTTACTAATTTTCTTAAATGTTTTGATATAAAGTTTTTTAATATTATTAATTAATGCAATATCACGTTTGTTAATTCCAATGTCTGAGAAATCAGCATCATCTTTATATGTCAAGGTAAATTCATTCAACACTTTATTGATTTTGTTAAACGACATATTAATTGCGTTATTTATGTTTTTATTTATAGCATCATCTCTTAATTGTTCTTTTTGACGTTCGGAAAAGAAATCTTTATTTTCTGCATTAATATTATTCATAATGTTTTTATAATTTTCGATGCAATTATTTATTTTATCAGATGTTATAACCATTTCTTTTTCTGAAAAACCGTTAAAAAATGACTCATTATCTTTAATAAATTCCAATTCTTTTTTATATAATTTTATTTTATCAAGTTTATTACGTGCATAATTAATATTACTAACTATATCATTATATCCTGAATATAAAGTTTTCTTTAAATGTACATCTTCATTAATATTGCTATTTTTAACACTGTCAGCAAAATCTTCACTATTTTTTGTACTATCTATTAATTTTTGCAATTCGATTTCAGGACCGTCAACATTGTCTATATTTATCTCACCTTTTAATACATCAAATTCATTTAAAGTCTCTTGTATGTGAGATGAAAATGCAACATTTTGCATTGCCCTTTTTAAAAGCTCAATTATGTTATCTTTGGAATCAAGTTTGTTAATTTCTTTCATTAACTCTACTTTTCTAATATACTCAATTTCATCGCAATTTTCTATATCATCTTTTAATTTTCTTATTTGTCCAACAAAAGACATAATTTTTTTGTCTAAAAAGAACAATAAAGATTTTTCTCCTGCAATAATCTTTTTAAAATCGTCTTTTGAAGGTTCTAAACTAAATTTAGAAAGCTCTACGATATTTTTTAGAAAGTCAGTATAATTTGTTTCAGCTTTTGTTTCTATCTCATCCGTAAACTCGATTGATGTTTTTTGTTCATCTTTTTTTAAACCTCGTTCAACATACCCGATGTATTTATTCACTGTATCGTTATTTAATAACAAATAATAATCTACACTTTCAATATTACTAACTTTGTTTTTAAATTCTTCTCCATATTTTTTACCAAAATCATTAATATATCTTGCATCAAAAGTTCCATCTTCAGTGAATTTCTTAATGGCCTCTGCAACTAAATTTGTAGACTTATTATATTCAAAATTATTATATAGTACGTTATCAACATTAGCTTGTGAACTTTGTTGTATACAAAATGTACTGTTAAAATCATCACAACGCGATGAAGCAATTAACAAAAAATCATTTGGTAAAGTTGATAATATTTTTTTTACTTTATCGCTATTCAAAATAGATGAAATGTCTCTCAAATATCCAGCATCAAGCAAAACAATACAACGTTCTTTATAAGAAAATGGCGCAGAACTACTATCAAATATTTTCTTTTTCAAGATACGTATTGTATTATTATTTTCAATGCTATAACTAAGATTGAGACTATATCCACATGCGTCCGCGCAACCAAGTGATGTGTATAAACATTCTTGTTTATTCTGTGAAATGTTAGTAAAACGTTGGTCATTATTTAGTTTGTAATTATTTTCTTTGAATACAGCTTCATTCATTTTATTATATGCCTCAAGTGGGTCAATATCTCTATATTTTGAATCTTCTAAATTACTTCTAACTTCTTCATATTGTCTTGCAGATAATTTATCGTACGTTTCAAGCATCTTTTTAAATAATTCATGAAAACTTTGTCTTTCGCTATTGTTTGGAAAAACACAACATTTATTATATAACAATTTACAAATTTCTTCTAAATCACTTCTATAAACACTGTTTGTAAACGATTGTAATAATCGTTCATGATCTTCCATTTTTTGCAAATTTTTAAATTTCTTATCAATCATTTCAATAAAATTACCACAAATCTGATTAGAAGCATCGAATACTTTATCACGTGTATCATTGTCTAAATTTTTAGTAGCAATATTTAAAAATATCGACATTGCAGACGATACAAATGTTATTAATTTATAATAATGATCTTTTTCTATAAAATCTTTTACAGATCTTTTTGAACGTTCATCTTCTGCTTTTTGTGCGATTTCTTTTAATAAGTTACTTGTTTCTTCTGCTTTTTCATCTTGTAACACAATTTGATTCATATAGAAACTATAATAGCTACTATAATTTTCGTGTTTATCTTTTAAATTAAGTTTATATTTTGATAAATATATATCTTCTTGTTTAATGGCATAAGCATTAATGATAGTTCCTGGTTTCCCATTTCTTCCAGTTCTTCCTAACTTCTGCCTTGTACCTTCTTTGCTATCACCACCTTGGTTCAATACTGTTGGAAATCCTGGAAAATCAAAACCTCTTGCTCTATCTTGTAAAGCAAAAACAAAACAATTATTATCTTCATTATTCCCTAATTTAGACTTAATAACTTGATCATCTAATAAATATTGTTTTTTATCTAAAACCATTATTTCTGGACAATTAAAATTAACTTTTTTTTGTTTAAAATATTCTTTGGCTTCATCGAGATTTTTCTTCAGTCTTTTTTGAAATGCTTCAAGTTCATTGCTATCTCTCATGAAAGTTAGAAAATAACTGTCTTTTGGCGCTTGTTGTATATTATTAATTATTAAGTCGACAAAACCTTCATAACTTGATTGTTCTATTCCTATTCTTATTTCATCGGCGAAATATTCTTTTGCCATTTTATATATTTTTTCTTTTAAATATTCTCTACAAGTGGATAAATTATTTTTAATTGAAAGCGCAGAGCATAAGAATATAAAATCAAGAACAGGATTTTTGTTATTATCATCTGTTATCGAACAAGGCAAATCTAGTTTTTTTATATTTGGAACGCTCATTGTTTTGATATTGCGAACTTTAAATCCTTTTTTACCCCAAATTTCTTTAGCTCCGTATATTGTTCCAGAAAAACCAAAAGATTTCTTAAAATAATCTACCACTGCTGCATTGTTTCCTTCTGATACAATCATTGTATTGACTAACATATCATCGAAATGGCAACCATTATTTAATTTTAATTTTACCTTCAATGCCATGCTCGTAAGTGGATCAAATCTAGAACCACTTTCATCTGGCTCACCACCTGTTATTGGTAAAATAGTAGTTGAACCAGTTTCAGCATTCGTAGTAATAGTGTATTCTACGCCATCTTTCATTCTGTTTGCATCAAAACACGCAATCGCCATCTTCATTATATATGCTTTACTTCCGTCATCTAAATCATTAAATGATGGTATTTTTTCTAATTCTGGTTTTGTATTTTTAATAATCTCGCTTATAAATTCAAGTTCTTCTTTATTAGAAGAAGTACTATTTTTAGGATCAAAATTTTCTATAATGCTCTTAAAATTACCAATATCGCCTTTTTTACTCAAAACATCATATAACTTCTGCATGTATAGCGCTACATTATATTTTTTTATATCAACACTACAAGACATGGAAATTTTATTAGATGTTTTTGCATTTATAACACTATCTACCTCATCCAAGAAGAGACAACCATGATTTTCTAAATATTCAACTATCTCAAGCCCAGATCTCTCACGCAAAAGTTTTTGTCGCCAGAAACTCAAATCTTTATACGTTGTAAAAAATTTATTTCTTTTATCTTTTAATATCTCTAAAATTTCAGTTATTGGTACCTTTCTATTTGTAGATTTTTCAATTAAATTTTGGTTATCATCTAAATAAAAAATATGATTTTTATATAAAGAATTTTTTTCTGCATCGTTCATCATTTCATTAACGAGAAGCATATTTGTAGTTACAGCAAACGCGGTTAGATCAAACATCGCAAATAAACCAAATAATATTGTAAGCGATTTACCACCACCGGTTTGAATTAAGTTAATATTACGTAAATTTTCTTCATCATTCAATGACAAAGCAGAATTTAATGCTTGGAAATTTTCTAACATTATGGCTGTCAACTGATGCCAACGCAATGTTTTATTTTGCTCTCTTGTGTGTTTAACTAGAAAAGCAGCAATAAATTTAAGTCTATCTATATCACTGATTTGTTGTTTTTTTTTCATTTTATCTTCATAATCAGCTAATATAATTTCAACTGTTCCTTGATCTTGCATTAGTTGTGAAAACATATTGTTAATTAATGACGTTACTGCTTGCATATCGGCAATATTTTCTTCTAATAATAATATACTTTCGTTTTTAAAAAGTATTTCAATAGGAGCGTCTTTTTGACTAAGTATTTTATTTACTTTTTCCAATGTCGCCCTACCATCATCTTTGTTATACAATTTATCTATTAAATCGGAACAACCATTAACTACCTTAAGTAATGCACCATCAACTCTATCGATGATATTATTCTTTAAAAATCCACCATTATTAGATACATTATTTTTAAAATCTTTCATTATTTGATCTTTGACAATTTTTAAAGAGTTAATTACATTTTTTGTATCATTATTTTGTGTTTTGATACGAGCTAAAATTTTCATCAAATCTTTATGTTTTAATCCTGTATTTAAATATTTTTCTCCTTTTGATAAGTCGTACAAATCGCTAATTTGTTTATATAAATTATCTGTAGGTTGTCCTCTATATTCTTCAATGTGCTCAACAATAAAACTAAACTTGTTTAATATATCTGAATCAGTCACCAAGTTATCGTCACCTATTATCTTAAAAATAAGACAGATATCTTCAATTGAATAATTTTGAATTAAAAGTAATGCTTTTCCAAAAAGATTAATCATTGTTGCTTGTTTTGTTCTGTCATTTTTCTTCATTGCATCGACATAGCACATTTTCATGATATTTATTTTAGAGAAAAATAAATTAACTTTCTCATTTACACGATTGAATTTTTTACCTATAATGTTAAAATCTTGTGTTCCTGACTCTTTTTTACTTTTTTTTATAATTTCATTATATTCTGAGTATGCCTTTGCAATTATTTTTTCAACGCTTGATTTATCGAATCTTATTTGTTGTTTTTCATCTTCTTCTTTTAGTATTTTTTCACAATTATAAATTAATGATGAAAAATTCTCTAAAAACGTAGAAAAACATTGTCTACATCCACAGTTATCCTCTAAAATACGTACCTTTTGACTTAGTTTCTGTACATTGGATGACAAAATATTAACAATATAGTCAATATCTCGTTCAACCTGTGAAACAATATATGTTAGCGTATCGTTGTTTTTGTCATTTTTTTGATTTTGTTCTTTAAAATATACTTTTTTCAAAATATCAAAAACAGAAGAAAGGTTATTTAATGAAATACTTTGAGATTTCTGAACTGAACTTAGATATATTTTTTGTAAAACATAAATATATCTAAACATTTCTTGTTCGTTAATGTCTTTTTTGTTTTTGATTATTTTTATTAGGTCAATTAAATCTAATCCTTTTATTGAACATTGATTTGCCATTTCTATAACAGAAATTGTGTCCTGTCTATTAAATTTTTTCAAATAACCACAAAAAATTTTAACTGCTTCGCTATTATCATTATTCTCATAATATTTCCTTTTTTTATCACACAATATAGAATATTTTCCATAGTTATCAGGCGCACAACAATATTTAACAAATGTTTCTAAATTTGCATCAATAACCATGGCATCTCTATTATTATCTAATAGCTTACCAGCATAATTGTCATTGAAAAATATACTAAACATTTCATCTGGAAATGATATATATAATTTTATATTTTTTTCGTCATCAAAATCATTACATATATTTTTAATACAACTTATTGAAGAACGTTCATGTTCTTTACTATAATTTTCAATACATGCTGTTATTTGTCCTTCTTTAAAACCAAAATCTCCTTTTTTACTTGTATCACAATATAATTTAAACATTTTTGCCGCAAATTTGTTTTCGTATTTCTTCCCGTTGTCTCCTTGCTGTATATATGATACTTCTTTTCTTTTTATTTTTTTTAACTCTTGCAGTAATACTTCTTTTGCTTTTTTAACTTGTTCATCATCACTGCCAGTCATTAATATATATTCTAAAAATGCATTATCTTGATTATTTATAATATTTGTATAAAGTTGTTGGATGCTTTCTGGATCACTATCGATATTATCAAATATATCTTTTACTTTCGGCATTAATCCATAATTTTTCTTATTTATTAAATCTTTATATAGCTTAACAACAATATAGAATTTCATTTTACTTACTTCATCACCAGTTTCGAGCAATTTATTCATATTTGATAATATATCAATTTTATTATTGATAAGAAATTCTTCCTCTTTAGATAAGTTTGGTTCATCAATCGAACCATCTGATAATCTATTATGTCTTTTATTTAAAAAATAACATAAATCTAAATAATCTACATAAATATCATGATCTTTGTTTTCCGTGCGATATTTGACTCCAGTCAATCCTTGCGCTTTTGATACATTAATGTTTAATTCAATATTAATATCCGCCGGAACATAATTTTGTAAGAAACCACCGCTTTCTAAACAATCATCCAGATAAGATACGTCATTCCAATAATTAAACTTTTTTGATCCTCTGTTTATATCATTATAGTATAAAATACCGGAAAAACTGTATTCAGAAAAATATTTTTCTGTTCTATCAAGAGCATTTTTATTTTGATTGAAATACCTTTCTACATCTTGTATATCATTTACATCAACACTTGTTTTTTCTTCAGCAGAATTGTAATTTCTATTTGCAATAATTATTTTTTCCACGTCTATTTTTTTTTTCAATAATCTTTCATATAGAACTTGAATAGCATATTTATTCTTATTCAAAATATTTGGAAGTTTTTTTATAAAATTATCCGATATAAATCCATGTTCTTTAAGGTTGTCAATTAATGTAAATACTTGTCGCATTCCTCTAGTAAAATTAACTGGATTTATTAATGAAAACAACAATTTAACATTTCCAATTTGTGTTGTCTGGCAGAAATTACTACAAACAGAATCGCATATTTCGACAAAATCTTGTTTTTCACTTAAATAATCTAAAAAACTTAATATTTCATCAGCATTATCACTAATATATTTCGAATATTCTAGTCCGCTACTTAAAGCATTATTTAATAATACATTTTTCAAAAACCCATAATTGTCTCCAAGTGAATCTATTTTTTCTCCAATATTCCCAGTATTGTTTATTATATTACTTATATCTTTTTCATATTTTTTTTCCAATTGCTCTCTATTAAGACCAACTGTATTTGTTGGTATAAAAGTAAACATCTCCTCTATTGGATTAATGTAATCATAATTAATATTTTTTGCCGTCATTCCGACTACATACTTCTTGCCGTTACATATTTTAAAAACTGAGAGTTTTTGATCACCAATTCGACCATTAAATTTTGTCATACCACCATAGAGGAAATTTTCCATTAAAGAAACAAAAGCCTCTGGTGTTAAATAAAAATTGCTATCTCTGAATTGTACATCTCTAAAAGTTTTGGATAAATATTTTCTATTTGTAACTTCATTAAACAATTCTTTAAAAGAACCCTTAAGTTTTTCCCTAACATGTAATAAAAATAATTTAGTTTTTTCAGAAAATCTTTTGCTTTTCGCGCTAAGTAAATCTTTCATCTTTTCATCGACATTATCATATGATATAAGTTCGTTTTCTTTAAGATCATCTAAAGATGGTGGCTCCTTACTCATATTCATAACAAATTCGATGTTTTTATCTACATTTGTCGATACAGAAACATTCAATTCAATTTCATTATTTGGACCAGTATTATCTTTTAAGCGTTTTTCAAATTCTTGACTCAAAACTTGAAATTCTTCTTTTGGATCACTTTTTACAGTCAATTTATTTAAATCTTCAATTTTAAAATCATCTTCGCTAATTCTAGAATATTTAGAATATACTAATTTTGCTTCTCTAGAATTAAAAACATCTCCATCTTTTTTTTGTTTTAGTCTTTCTCTATTGATCTCGTGACAAAAATTATCATTTTTTCCATATATTATATGATTATTTTGAACAGTTTCTTCAGCAACATTTTCAACAACATAATCAAATACATTTGGATCATCTATCTTTAATAATTTAAAACAAACCTTGCTATTGTCAAGTTCTCCGACTAATTGTTTTATCTCATTAATAGACAAAATATCTATATTTTTTATCACTAAATTATCAATTGGTGTTAGACCTTTATTGCAAAGCGTATCCATTTGATAAGAGATAAAATTATAGTATTTTTTAATCATTGCTGGCAAATTTTTAATATCAGAAATAGTCAACTTAAGCTCGTGTAATGGTCTAGCACTCTTTGCTTGTATTTTAAGAATTTCAAGCAACTCATTTGTCGATATTACATTGTTGGATAAATCATTTCTAATAAAATTTTCATTACTATCACTCTTGATTGAAAATTGTTTATCTTCGCTAAGTCCACCAATACCTTTATAACTTTCGTGTAAATAATATTTATTATATACTTCTTTATAGTTATCACTTGGCATTGGATCATTGTCTACATCCTTACAAATTTTAGCAAAACTATAAATATCTGACGCAGAGTCGATATCATATTTTTTATTTGCAATTTTTTCATAACAATTTTTATTGGCATAAATTGATGACAGTATTTGTTCTTTTTGATTAGATCTAAAACATAATAATAAATTACTTTTACCATTGCTTGATATAAAATTATTGATGTAAACACAATCATCAGCAAAATCATTAGAATCTTTTATTTCGAAAAAAGAAATATTATCAAACGAATTAATACGTTCAAACACTTCATTGATTTTTTGCTTTTCTATTGTACCATAATCATCGCTAATATTTTTAACTATATCCAACCCATCGATAGTTGATAACGATTTTTTATCTTTACTATAATTTTGAAAAGATGTGATAATTCCAAAATCACATTTTTCACAAAAAGTGCTTAAAATGCTTTCCTTGAAATCAGAACATTTTTTTTCTAAAACGTTTCGTATAAGTTCTTTCTTTACTGAAATATCGGATTTTTCATATATTTCAGACTTTATTGTTTTCAACAATAAATAAATTTTTACTTTTCTTAATTGCATTTCATGAAAATTATCTTTTGTATCGTCAAATTCATTAAAAATTGCTTTTATTTCATTTCCTTGGGCACTTGTCGCAATATTTTTTGTTCCTTCTAGTATAGAGCTCAAGATCTCTTGTTTTTCTTGAACTTTTGATTTATAATAAGCATTTGAAGTATCTTCAGAAAAAAAACCGTTTGTTTTTATCCGAATTAATCCATCTTTTGAGTCATCTAAATTATTGTAAAATCTATAAAATTTTTTTGCAAATTCTTTATTTTTGATATCAATCTTCTTCATCGTAACACCAACTATTTGAGATTTTTCTATGTCAGACACGGACGTTCTAAACATTTCAATCATTAGTTTTTCAAAATTTTCCTTATCTTTGTTAGAAATTGAAGCATTATATAATATCTGTATTAAAAAATCTCTATAATTTTGTTCCATCATCCATTTATCTTTATTTGTAAGCAGATCTTCAACATCAATTCTATAATTATGATTAACAATATATTGTTGAACAACATCAATGTCTTCTGCATTTTTATCTCTACGAACAAAAGATATTAACTCGTCAAACAAACTAGTATTTAGTAAAAACATCTTTCCATTGGCAGTATCTTTGGCTTCTGAAAGTGCTTTTTCTATCTGTAATTTTAAATCTTCTAAGAAATGATCACCAAATAACATAATTACGTTACATTATTTTAATATTTTTTATAATTATGTCAAAAAATAAAAGTTATTTATATATTTTTTTATGTTTTTTAAAAAAATGGCGGACAGAGTGAGATTTGAACTCACGGTACGGCATAACCGTACGCCGGTTTTCAAGACCGGTGCTTTCAACCGCTCAGCCATCTGTCCAAAAAAAATCATATTGAAAATAAGAATTTATTTTTTAATATGCAATACATTTTCATGCATAACAGGTTTCTGTTTATTTTTTTTATTTTTATAATCTGCGCAAATAAAATAAATGCAAAAGTAATAAACAACATTGAAATAATAGGAAATAATAGAATTAGCTCAAAAACAATAATTGACTATTCTGGATTGATGATTGGAAAAAATGTTAATAAATATACACTAAATAATGCTTTAAAACAAATTTATAGAAGTGGAAATTTTGCTGATGTATCAATAGAAGATAGCAAAAATAAATTAATAATAAAAGTACTCGAAACTCCAATAATCGGTGATATCTTTTTTGTAGGAAGTAGTAAATTTAGTTCAGATGAGGCTAAGAAAAGTTTATCTACAAAATCCAGGCAGGTATATTCAAAAAGCCGTATAAAGCTTGATGTTGAAAAATTATTAGTAACATTTAAAAAAATTGGTTTCTTAAATGTTAAGATAATTCCAAAAGCTGTTTTTCTTGATGATAATTCAGTTGATATAATTTTTAATATAGAAGAAGGAGAAGCAAGTCATGTAAGTGATATAATTTTTACAGGAAATAAATTTTTCCCATCAAAAAAATTAAATGATAGCATCATTTCTAAAAAAATTAATTCAATAAATGTTTCACCAAAAAGTATATTTATCGACGATAATCTTGAAAATGATATAAAAATAATTGAATCGATGTATAAAAATAAAGGTTTTGCAAAGGCAAGTGTTAAAACAACAATAGCTAATTTTGATAAACAAAAATATAATTTTACGATAAATTATATAATACACGAAGGTAAAATGTACAATTTTGGAAAATCAGAAATTATAACAAAAATTAAAACATTCGAAAATGATAAAAAACTTAGAAAATTAATAACTACAAAGCAAGGAAAAAAATTTTCATTAAGAAAAATCAAACAAACAATAGCAAAAATAACAACATATTTAAAAACAAAAGGATTTAGCAATATTACTCCAACATATAAATTAAAATTTAATGATGAAAAAAAAATAGCAAATATAGAATACAATTTAAACATTTCAAAAAAAACATACATAAATAAAATTAGAATTTCTGGAAACAATAAAACAAAAAATAATGTAATTTTACGCGAAATGATGATACATGAAGGCGATGTGTATGATAAAGACAAAATAGATCTATCACATGATAGAGTATACATGCTTGGTTATTTTAAAAATGTTGAGATAAAAGAGGATATAATTCAAGACTCAGATCTTGTAGATCTTGAAATAGTTGTCGATGAACAATTTTTCGGACGCATTAATTTTTCAGTTGGATATAGCGGTTATTACGGTATAGTTGGCAATATTGCTTTATCTATAAACAATTTTTTAGGACGAGGCTACAGCGTTAACATGAGTATAGACAGATCTGGTTTCATGGAAAGCTATAATATTGGTTTCTATAACCCATATATGTTTGGCGATAAATACAACATAGGTTTTGGATCCAATACAGTATTTAGTCGTTTTGGTGATCTTGGTGGTGGAACTTCATACATATCTTATTTGCCATATAAAGGTTATAGTTTTTCCCAAAGTTTCAATGTTTCGTTTGAAATTATAAATCGTTTAATTTTAACGGCCACAGCATCAACATCGAAATTTGTGTATAAAATGCTTGGATCTTTTGGTTATGACCTTTATCAGCAATTACTCGGTTCAAGAAATGCGCAAACAATAGGACTATCTTTGATGTATAATCAAATGAACAGAATAAGATTTGCAACAAGAGGATATACTCTACAATATAGCGTTAACTTAAGTGGTATGGGTGGATTATTACCAGGACAGCAGTTTATTCAGAATAATATAAATGCAACTGGAAACATACCTATATTTAATGACGATCTTTATTTACATATTGAGGCAAGTGGAGGTATACTTAATAATATGAGAAAAAATACTACAATAGGAATGGAGAATTTATTCTCATTGGGTGGTTATACAAGAATGCGTGGTTTTGACTTTTATGGTATTGGTCCACGTATATCCAAAAAAGGAAGTGATGGCACGTCTAATTCAATGTATTATGCAACAGAAGGTAGTAAATTTTATTATATTTCAGCAGAATTACGTACTCCGTTATTTATACCAAAAGATTATGGTATATATTTTTCAGCATTCGTTGATGCTGGTTCCGTTTGGGGTTTTGCGGGTGGAAAGCAAAAATCGTCTTACAAAAGCGGAAATGTTGATTACGAAGAAGTAATACAAGATAGTTCAAAAATGCGTTTATCTGCTGGTGTGGCCATAACATGGCAATCAACTATGTTTGGCGAAATAGGTTTTTACTATGCAAGACCATTAATAAAACAACCATATGATACAGAACTTCAATTTGGTATAAAAATGGGAACAAGCTTTTAAACTTTTTAATATTGACTTTTATTCAACAAAAAAAACATGTTATTTAATTTAAAATTTATGTTAAAAGAGAATTGTAAAATAAACATTTATATTTTATGCTTCTTAATTGGATTTATTTCTTGCTGGTATATTTTCAACATTAACTTTTTATTTAAAATTTATGAAAGTTTTTTAAAAACATTAACACATCGCCGATTAGTTTATTTTATTTTATTCCTATTTGTAGCAATGTTGTCCTATTTTTTTAATAAAATAGTTAAACTATTTGCAACAGAAAAAAATGTAAAAATTATTAATTTTTTAACTTCAGTATTTGCTTTTCTTATCATGTTGTTAACATATTTTTTATGTGAAAAATTTGTCAAAAATTGGAAAATATTTACAATTCATACACTTAACTATATGTTATATGCATTTGCATGGTATAGCCTAATAAAAGCAATGAAAGTTTGGTGCAAATATGGTAATTTTTTCGATTTACTGCTTCAAGGAAAAATTAAAATATATATAATAAAAATTCTTATATCAATTACATCTTTAAGTATACTGCTATTTTGGAAAAAATTAATAAATCCATTAAGCGCAATTGGCATGCTATTAATTTCAATGTTCATTTTAATGTTATGTTGTTTAATTTTTACAATATCAGCAGAACATTTAAAAAAAATGAATACATTTCTTAAAAAAATGAAAGCACTAACAGATGAAAGAATATCTAAAAAAGAACAACCAAAAGAAGTATCTATTGTATACGATCAAATGTCTGCAATAGGTATGTTATCTTTTGCGGGAAAACGTATATTTGATATATCAAGAAATACAGATTTACAATTTATAGTAAGTAAATTATTTAAAATGTTTTGTTATCTAATATCATTATCAACAACATGTAAATATACTGGACAGATAAAAAAACTTAGAAAAAGCATAACTTTTTTCATTTTAATTGCTATTTCTTTACTTTGTTTGGCTTATACTGAGCCATTTCATGAATATTTAGTTCAAAAACCTCAAATAAGCGGAGTGGTAAATTACATAATTGATTATTTATTTTTTCCACTTGGAATTGTTAAAATTTTAATTCAAATATTCACAATAATATTCGCTAAAAAAACAACAGGAATAAGTGTTATTTATTTTTTAATAAGTGCATACTTTACAATAATAACATCTTGCAATTTAATTGCAAAAGGCAATTTTTGTGATACAACTATTACTTTGTCACTATTAAAATGTTTTCTGTATTTATCACTAATATTCATAGTAATGTTTATAGATAAACATTACTCATCAGGAAAATAATATTTTATATTTTTCTTTAACAATTAATTTTAACCATTCTGTGTATTTATCGGGATTTAATTTAATATCATTTTTCAGCCATTCAATGTTTACAAATTTTATTTCCTCAACTTCTTCTTTATTTATTGAAAAAATACATTCATCATCATTTAATTTACCTTTAAAAACATAATCAAATTCGTTTTCTATTAAATCTTGTCCAACCATAGCATTGTATTCAAAAACAAATATTTCATTTAGTTCGCCATTAAATCTAACTCCAAGCTCCTCGAATAAACGTTTCTTTGCAACTTGTTTTCTATTTTTTATATCATTTTTTTTTGTAAAATGACTACAACATGTATTACTCCATAGACCACTAGAATGATATTTATTTTTTGCTCTTTTTTGCAATAATAATTCACCATTACTATTAAACATAAATATAGAAAAAGCAAAGTGTTTTAATCCTTTTTTATGTGCCTCCAACTTATCAAAAATTGTTTGATCTGTTAATAAAATTTTACACATTATTTACCTATACAAAACTTACTAAAAATATTATCTAAAATATCTTCTGTATATATTTTACCTATTATTTGCCCTATTCTATCACATGCAATTCGTAATTCTTCGCCTATAATTTCAATAGAAGAATATTCAAAATTGATATTTTTTAAAGCATCACAGCATTGTTTTAATAAAACACTATGTCTATCATTTAAAACAATTGGATTATGATTTAATTCAACACATTTAAGCACCTTTTGCTTAATTTTTTTCATTAAAATATCAAGATTTTGTTTTTTTAATAATGAAATCTGTAATATATCGTTATCTGTTTTTATTTTTTCTTGTAAATCAATTTTATTTAAGATTATAATCGAATTTTCGGTATCAATTTGTTTTTTTTCTTCATCTGAAATATATTCATCAAATATATAAAGACGTAAATCTGCATTTTTTTCTACATCTTTTGCCCTTCTTATACCTTCTTTCTCAATTATATCATTACTTTCATGTATACCTGCTGTATCATAAAAAATAACTTTATATCCATCTAAGTCTATATTGAGAGATAATATGTCTCTTGTTGTTCCAGCTATTGGCGAAACTATAGCTATTTCCCTTTTAGCAAGCCAATTAAATAATGTAGATTTACCAACATTTGGTTTACCAATTATTGCAATAGAAATTCCATTATTTATTCTATCTATATTTTTTTTATCAGAAATACAAATAGACAATTCATGTATTAAATTTTCAGTTATTTTTTTTACATCGTTGACAATATTCTGTGGAACTTCTTCCTCGGAAAAATCAATATTTGCTTCAACAAGAGATAATGCATTTAATAAATCTTCACGTATTTTATTATACTTCTTATAAATTTCACCGCTAAACATTAAGTTTGCTAGTTTTTGTTGTTGTTTTGTTTCTGCTCGAATAATTGCATTAATTCCTTCACATTTTATTAGATCAATTTTCCCATTTAAGAATGCTCTTTTTGTAAACTCACCATTTTTTGCAAATCTAAAATTTGGAATTGTAGATATTAACTCTAAAAAATCACTTAAAATTAAATTGTTTGCATGAAGATCTACTTCAATCACATCCTCACCTGTAAAACTATTTGGTGCACGAAAAATTTTTATAACAACTTCATCTAAAACATCATTGTTGTGAATTAATTTTGTAAAAAAAATATCTTTTTTTTTATAGAGATTTTCAGAAATTTTAAAAAAATCAAATATATCAAAAACAGATTTTCCTGAAATTCTTACACTAACAATACTTCCGCCAAGAGGACAGATTGGGGCAAAAATTGTATCCATAATTAATCATCCAAAATCATTCCTTCAGATTGAATTTTCCATAATGTTTTATAAATACCATCTTCTTGTAATAAATCTTCATGTTTTCCTTCTTGGACTATAACACCATGATTTAAAACTAAAATCCTATCCATCTGCTTTAATGTATTTAATTTATGCGCTATAGCTATAACTGTTTTACCTTTCATTAATATATCAAGACTTTTATTTATAATTTTTTCTGTCTCGCTATCAAGAGCAGATGTAGCTTCATCCAATATTAATATTGGAGCATTTTTAAGAATTGCACGTGCAATAAGTATTCTTTGTCTTTGCCCTCCGCTCAAACGCATTCCTCTTTCACCAACGTTTGTATCATAACCGTATTCTAAATTCATGATAAAATCATGTGCATTCGCTAATTTCGCTGCTTCGATTACTTCTTGCATTGTAGCAGATTGCTTTGAATATCTTATGTTTTCCAAAACAGATCTATTAAATAAAGTTGTATCTTGAGATACGATTGAAATTTTATCTTTTAAACTAGTTTCGTTTACATATGAAATATTTTGTCCACCAATTAAAATTTTTCCATCACTTACATATAAATTTCTTAAGATTAAGTTAATAAGTGTTGTTTTTCCAGCTCCAGAACGACCTGCTAATCCAATTTTTTCACCAGAATGAATTAATAAATTTAAATTATCAAAAATTTTATTATCTTCATAACTAAAAGACATATCTTTAAACTCTATATCAGTCGTTTTACATAAAAGATCTTCACCTCCAAAAACTCTATCTGAAACCATTTTTCCAGAATTCAATGATTCTATGCCTTGCTTAATAGAACATGCATCAGAAAATACATCGACTATAACTTCTTGCACTATCTCTATAAGAGCTAATGCTTCATAACTTGCAGTGATTGCATAAATAGCATCAGATAAATCAATTTTACCAATCTGATAATAATAAAATGTTAAAAAAGTATAGATTAAACCACATAAAATAAATGATACACTTGCTCTTGCTATTTTAATTTGTTCAACTAATACTTGGACTTTCGATAAACGTTTTGCTTCAAAATTTTGTATTTTCTTGACACGTTCAAATTCTTGCAATTTTCGAGAAAAGAAAATAACACTTGCAAAATTCAAGATAACATCGGTTATATTTGCTATAGTTCTTCTATATGCTTTCATTCTTTTGTCTTGAAGATGTTGCATTTTTCCAAGTGTTAATAACAACAAAACAACATAAAATACTATATAAACAAGCATTATAGCACCGAGCTGCCAATTAATTACTAAAAAACTAATCAGTAAGCAACAACACGTGACAAACTGCGGAATTATCTCACGAGAAACTCTTTTAATAACGCATCTAACATTCCAAAGTATAGCAGAAAGATTACCTACTGAATCTCCTGTAGCATTTGAAACAAAGAATTCATAAGAATTCTTCATTATACGAGATAAAAATGTAAGTTTTAGTTTTGAATCTATTGTTGGATCTATTTTTGTATTATAAACCCATCCTGCAATTCTCTGTAAAGTATCTGTTGTTCCCCAAATTACAAGCATTATAGTTATTGGTGTTATTAATATTTTTAATATTTCTTCTCGTGCACCAGTATACTCATTTGCAGTTCTTATAATTGCCTTTACAAAAACAGGACCCATGGCAAAATTCGAAAGACAATCAGCAACACCAATAAGTGAAATCAAGATTAAAGATATACGATGACCTTTTATTATAGACCAGATAAATTTTACAACAGAAGGTTTTTCACCAGCTTTAAATTCCTTACTGCCTTTATAATTCATTGGTAAAAAATACTTGTTTCGAATATATCGTATTTTTCTACGACTTAATGACGGCATAAACAACATTATATACTTGCATATTAAATATAAAAGTCAAATATATAACCTAGTTATATTCTGTTAATTAACTTCAATTTAACTTATCAATTCAGAAAAATATAATTATTTTTTATCAACATTAATGATTTTACAGTTAAGTTAATTATATTATTAT
>DGWA01000005.1 GCA_002395105.1 Rickettsiales bacterium UBA4270 | reverse complement strand
TTCTCGTTCAGATATTATGGGCATATCATAAACTATCTAACACTACTGGTTTTCTTTTACCATACATCTTCTTGTTAGTAGTTCTTAATATTGAGATCACAGAGCTATCTCTGTTTTGTTCAGCAAAGTCAAAAGCCGTTTTTTTATTAAACTTATTTTCAAGAAGAGGATTACCTCCAAGCGCAACCATTATTTTTATTGAATTAGGACTACACATTTTTGAAGCATACATAAGCGGAGTATTGCCATTTTTATCCACTAAATTTGCATTAGCACCGCTCATCATTAGTGAATAAACGGCAAAATTATCTCCATTGGAAGAAGCTAAATGTATTGGAGCAAAACCATCTTTATTTAAAACATTTGGATTTGCACCCTCAGATAACAACATAGATATCAAAGATTTATTCTTACGCGCAACTGCATGCATCAAAATTGTATTTCCATCATCATCGGCAATATCTACTTTACCAAGTTTATTTATTAATGCACGAGTAATTTGAACTGCATTATCAGAACCTAAATTATCAATAACTTGATTAATAACGTGTTTTTCAAAAATTATTGGTTTAAGATGTTTATTATCTTCATTGTATGCAACTTGTGAAATATTTTGTGGTTGATATTGTCTCAAATGATTTTTATTATCCCTTCTTATAGGAAAAGGAGCACCAACATCGCCTGCTTGTATTTGTTTATCTGAAATCATATTACTATCAACTACATCGTCTTCCGTGTAGCTCTCATTGTTCACTGCATAATAATCGTGTTTTTGATTTTTTTTCATATTTTTTTCTTTATTTATCTTCTTCGCGATTGCATAAATATTATGCATGCCTGATTTTTTTTCTTTGTTCGTGTTTTTTTCTTTATGTCTTAAACTATTTTTATCTGCATTATACATCAGTCCTTGATTTTCATTTAAATACATATTGTCAGTTTTTATTATTTTTGGAGTTGAAATAACTTGCTGTTTTGCTATTGGTTCGTTTGCTATTCTTGCCACTTCTTTTGCAAATAAACTAAAATTTTGTAAATTATTCGTATTTTCACCTACTTTTTGTAGCATTCTTGCAAGCTCGAACTCGTTATAACAACTTTTATCATAAGAAATAACATCTTGTTTTTTTACAATTGTTGGTGGCTCAGGTATAGCAGATAAATCAATTGTAAGTTCTTCTGCATCAACAATTTTATTATTTTCCTTTTCGCTCTTTTTATATGTATCATAATCGTTTATTGTAATTTTATCATCATCTTCTTTTGTAATTTTTTTTTTATTTTCGTTATCACTAAGAATTTCATTTTTAGAATTAACATCAACATTTATTCTCCCGTTTTTTGACACAAGTCTCTCGTTATTAATTATTTTCTGAATTTCAATATCAGACATCCCCGCGTCATGCAGTTCTTTCCTTCTTTGCCCTTCTTTTTTTATCTCTTTAGCCATTTCTAATGTTCTTTTTGCCTCAATATAATTATCGTCGCTACTCCAATTAACTAAACCATCAAGTTTTGTAACCTTCACATTAGAAGCATAAATACTTTTGTTACCCAATATAAAATAACTAAAAAACAAAAATATCAATGATATATATTTTTTCATCAAAAAAAACAACAGTATTTTCTTGTTTATATTCTATAAAATGCAAGTTTTTTATTGTTGTTTTAAAATTAATTATTTGTTTCAATATATGGTTCGCCTCTAAAATTTACAACATTGTTAAATTTGTTTTTACAAGTAGTTATTGTCTTATTGCAACCAGCATATATTTCATATTTATCATTAACACTTAACAATTTAGTATTTCTCAATAAATATACGGTTCCTTTTTTTTCACTTTTAATTTGCATAGAAATTCCTCTCAATGAACCGCTTAAAAACTTAATTAAACCATAATCATAATAACCAACTTGTGTTTGTTTATCATTTTGATGAGACCCGTAAAAACAATCATCTGAAATCAAATTTACTATATAGCCACTTGTTTTATAATCATTTAGATTAACTCCACATTTAGCACTTCCAAGACATTCACGACAAATTGGAGAAAAAAGCTCACCAACAGACTGATTTAAGCACGATATTATCGGAGATATAGTTATATTAAGAACATCATTATCTTCTAATATTTTAGAAACAAAACCATTAAAAATTGTAGCAATTTGCTCTGTTTTTGAGTTTTTTACAAAAATTTTAATCACAACTTTTGAACGCAATAGAGCTTCAATACAAATTGTTTTTTTATTGTAAATATTTAGTGTCTGAATCATAATGTCATTAGTGCTTGATAAATTATTTATGGAAATATTTTTTATACTAACTCCATGCTCGTAGAGTTTATCAGATAATACAGTATCTGTATCTCCAGTTGCCAAAAACATAGTAAAATTTAAAGTCGTAAAATCAAATAAATATTTGACACTATCAAAATTTGATAAAGTTTCTATAAATTGCTGGTTTATAAACATAAAAAAAACATAAAAATCATAATTAAATTTGAGTTTCAACTAAGCATAAATCTAGTAATTCAATTGATTGCGATCTACGTATGACTGAAAGAAAATCACTATCAAAACGAACGACAACAAAGAAAAATGCATCAATTGTTATAACAGAAGAAGCTGGCGGAACACAATCTTCTGCAAAAAACAAAATACCATCTTCAATTATAAAATGTTTACTTTCAATTTCTTCATTATCAACAAAAACTTTTACGTCCTTTAATTTAAAAATTCGTCGTTTAAACGAACATTCCCCTTGAGAATAAGTTTTATAAATTTCAAATTTCAAATTTTTTCCATCTCCAACGCCAATCTGTTGTTTACTAAGTCTACAATCGTTATAATCTAAAAAATTAAAAGCCATTTTTCGACCTCTACAAATTAAAAAAAAATTCAATAACTGATTATATACTTTTCTATTGCATATTTTATTAATTAAATTATATCTGTATTTTGGACTATCCCAAATTTGATTGCGAGTTTCTGCTCTATTTTTCGTTTCAGATATTACAGTTGTAAATTCTGGCCCGCCACTAAAACATAAAGATAAATTTTTAGGAAAATCAATATCTAAATAATTCATATCATTGTATAAACAATGTATTATGTATTATAAAAAATAATCAGTGGAAGTACTAAATTTTTAGATATTTTATTTTTTATCAAAATTAAAAATCTCCAATATATTACCAACAATCATTGGATGAATTTTTTCAATCATATCTTTTTTGAGAGCCCTTGAACCTATGGCTATAATTATATTTTTAGCCGTCATATTATCCCAATTGTCCTTGTATGAATAATATGTTTCATCGCTTGAATTTGATGACTTTTTTGTTAATGTTTTACGACTATGATTTAAAGTCTGCGATTTACGTTCGTCTATACTTATGTCATAACTAACAACAATTCCTGCTTTACGAAAAGTATTATACATTATATATGTAGTTCCACCAAGCGCAACAGCTCCGACGGTACCAAACAAAAACGGCATATTAACACCAGCAAGTGTAAAACCAAGTGTAAAACCAACACTACCGCCAAGCATAGAATATAATGCCGACGGAAGAAGTCTTCTATATATCATTCTGTTATTTTTGTCTGCTAAAGAAATAACTTTTCCACTATTAACATGAGGAATGTTATTGTTATCAAAACTATATGAACAATTAATTTCCTTTGAAGTAAGTGCATTTCGCATACTATTTGCAAAATTATAATCTAAATCATAAGAAATATTACGTATATTTAATGATAAAATATAATTAGCTTCATTAACATCAGAAACAATTTCAATTCCTTCGTTTTTTAGTTTTAATTCAACGTCGTCTATAATGCTTTTTTGCAAACTATTTTTTGTTAAACCTTTCTTTATAAAAATCTTATTGATTCCGGTTTTATTATCAAAATTTATAACATCATCACTATGTTGCGAATAAGTCGGAGTAGAAACAATCCTTGCTATTGGAGCGCAAGACGACAAACAACATAAAATAATCAAAATTTTAAAAACATTCATTCTAATTGTTAGATCTTGTCAATTTTTTTAAAAATCAATTAAAACTTATCTAAATAGTAAAAGCAATAAAAGCATCATTATGCAAACATACCTTAAAAATACAAAATAAGTTGCAATTAAAAATAATATTCTTATAAATCAAAGTAACGCGTTTGTAGCTCAGTTGGTTAGAGCGTTTCTCTGATAAGGAAAAGGTCGATGGTTCAAGTCCATCCAGACGCACCAGTTTGGGGATGTAGTTCAACTGGTTAGAGCACTGCCCTGTCACGGCAGAAGTTGCGGGTTCGAACCCCGTCATCCCCGCCATTCGGAGTGTGGCGTAGCCTGGCTAGCGCACCTGTTTTGGGTACAGGGGGTCGTGAGTTCAAATCTCACCACTCCGACCATAGATTTAAATAAAATTTTACTTGCAATTTATATTAAAAATTAATTTATAATACATATATTTTTATGTCAAATGAAAAAGCCGCAATATTAGATAACACAATAAAAAAAATTGAAAAACAATTTGGGAAGGGTTCTATAATGAAAATGGGCGAAAAGACAAGTATACATATTGATTCTATGCCAACAGGTTGTCTTTCATTAGATATGGCAATAGGCGTTGGTGGATTACCAAAAGGAAGAATTATTGAAATTTATGGTCCAGAAAGTTCAGGAAAAACGACATTTACTCTTGGTTTTATAGCTTCTTGCCAAAGAGCTGGCGGTACAGCTGCATTCATTGACGCAGAACATGCCCTAGATCCTGTTTATGCAAGAAATCTTGGTGTTGACGTTGATAACCTTTTAATATCACAACCAGATTACGGCGAACAAGCATTAGAAATAGTAGACGATTTAGTATCATCTGGTGCAGTTGATCTTATAGTTGTAGATAGCGTAGCAGCATTGGTGCCAAAAAGCGAACTTGATGGCGATATGGACCAACAGGTTGTCGGAGCTCATGCTCGTTTAATGAGTAAAGGTTTGCGAAAAATCACAGGAAGTGTTTCTAAAACAAAATGCATTGTAGTTTTTATTAACCAAATTCGCATGAAGATTGGTGTTATGTTTGGAAACCCAGAAACAACAACTGGAGGAAATGCATTAAAATTTTATTCATCAGTTAGAATGGAAGTTCGTAAGGCAAAAACAATATCTATCAATGAAAATCCGATCGGAGCAGAGACAAAAGTAAAAATTGTCAAAAATAAAGTATCTGCACCTTTCAGAGAAATTATGGTTGATTTAATTTACGGTAAAGGAATTCAAAAAGAAAGTGAACTTATTAATTTAGCTGAACAAGTCGGTATTCTTGAAAAAGCTGGAAGTTGGTATTCATATAAAAACGAACGTATAGCGCAAGGAAAGGAAAATTTAAAAAACTATATGCAAGATCATCAAGATTTTGTCAAAAAAATCGAAAAAGAAATTCGTGAAAGAGCTGGAAATGTTAAACTAGAAATCAAAGACACACAAAACTCTGAAAATAAAGCAGAACCTACTGTAAATAAAACTTAATCTTTTATGAATAATATTAATTACAAAAATTTTTTATTCATAATTTCTGCACCATCTGGAACCGGTAAAACAACGTTATGTCGCTATCTCCTTGGAAGATGCTCAAATCTTGCATTATCTATATCAACAACAACAAGAAAGCCACGAGAAAGAGAGATAGATGGTGTAGATTATTATTTTACCACAAAAGAAAAATTTCTATCTAAAATAGAAAATAATGAATTTTTAGAATATGCAAATGTATTTGATAATTATTATGGAACATCTGTATCCTTTGTAAAAGAAAAATTATCAGAAAACAAAAATATATTATTCGATATTGATTGGCAAGGAATGAGAAGTATCAAAAAAAAGCAAGATCAATTTAATTTTAATATTGCTACACTTTTTTTGATACCACCTTCTATTGATATATTACGTAAACGTTTACTTGGCAGAGGAGATACGGAAGAACAAACGGAAAAACGGATTGCTGGTTTTCAAAATGATGCTGAAAAAGCGCATGAATATGACTATGTCGTCATTAATGATGATTTAAACAAAACATGTTTTGATGTTGAAGCCATATATAATGCTGAAATACAAAAATATACAAAAGAAAATAATATATCTTATATAAATGATGTTTTGTTGAAAAAAAATTTATTTTAATTATATGAATAAAAAAAGTTTAATTATATGTGTTTGCATAATGTCACTATTTTGCACACAAGCAAACTCGAGCGCAAAAAAAAAACAATTTAATTACGAACATTTTGGCATTATATTTTCTGGCCCATCTGGCGTAGGAAAAACAACTATAGTAGAAAAATTAGCAAAAAAACACCCTGAATTATTAATCTCAATCTCTATGACAACAAGACAAAGACGCAAAAGCGAAGTAAATGGAAAAGATTATCATTTTATAGACAAAAAAAAGTTTAAACAACTATTAAATAAAAAAGAGTTTATCGAATATGCAAAAAATTATGATAATTATTATGGTTCGCCAAAAATAAATTATACAAACGCAATTAAACAAAATAAGGATGTTGCATTTGTTCTTTCTGTTGATGGTATGAAAAATGCTATAAAAAATAAAAAAATGGATTTCGTAACAATTTTTATTCAAGCTAGTCCTGAAAACATTTTACAAAGACTTAAAGGCAGAGGAACCGAAACTAAAGAACAAGTGAATAAAAGATTTAACAGTATAAAACATGAAATGTCGTTTGCGTCAAAATATGATTATACGGTTTACAATGATAATCTTGAAAATACAGTAAAAACAATTGAAGCAATATATTTGGCAGAAAAATGGAAAAGAGCTAAATAACCATCTTTATTTATTTAAAATTATCTTGAATAAAGTTCGATTATCAAGTTAAATTCGGCATTAAATGGATATGGAACTTCTCCAAAAGCCGGATTGCGAACATACTTATATTCCATTTTCTCATCATCAACAGACAAGTAACTTGGAACACTTCTATTAGCATTTGATATACTCGCGTTAATAAAATCAAATTTCTTTGCCTTCTCAGTTAACGTAATAATATCCCCTTCTTTTAAAAGATACGAACGAATATTTACTTTTTTACCATTAACAAGAACATGATTATGAGAAACTAACTGACAAGCAGAATACATAGTTGGCGTAATTCCAAGACGAAATACAGTTATATCCAACCTTCTATTTAAAAGAACAAGCAAATTTTCATTAGCATTTCCATTCATATTAGAAGCCATTGTATAATATTTTCTTAATTGTTTCTCAGTAATATTGTGATGATATTTTATTGCTTGCTTAGCTATTAATTGAACAGCATATTCAGAATTTTTACGTATGGATGTTTGTCCATGTTGTCCACAAAAATAGTTTCTAAAATTAATTGCATCTTGAGAATGACCGTGTACGCTTTTACCTATCCTACGGCTTAGTCTAAATTTTGCATATTTAATTTTTGTCATGTAACTGACTATTCCAATTATATTTTTTATTGTCAAGTTCATTAATAGTTTCTTTTTAGATTATACACATTTTACAATTTTAAATTCAATTAATCTTACCTTCCTGATCAATTGCCTTAGATAATATTTGTATACCAATAGGTGCTGCGCTTTTTGCTCCACTATTTCCGTGTTCAACAACAACTGAAACGGCATATCTTGGATCATTAAACGGTGCATAACCTACAAAAATGGCATTGCTCAATTGATTAACAGATACTTTATTTAATTTTATATCCGATAAACTAATTTTTTTTGAAACAACCTGTGCTGTTCCGGTTTTACCACAAATTTGATATTTTTTTTTTATAAATTCACTAAAAGAATTATTTTTAAAATTATTTATAGATGAATAAAGGGCTTTTCTAATAATCATTAAATCTTTTTCGTTATAACCTAATGATATAAATTTTTCATTTTCATTTTTAAATAAATATTTTGGTTCAACCTTTTTGTTTGTAGCAATTCTTGCTATCATGACAGCAAGTTGCAAAGGCGTTAAAGACACATAACCCTGTCCTATTGATAAATTAGCACTATCACCAGACCACCATTTCTTATTATATTTTTTATTAAATAACTCTGAATTTCCAATAAACCCAGACAACTCATTATTAAAATCTTGTAAATGCTTGTCGCATAATCCTAATTGTTTTGCTGTATCGCAAATATCTTTACTACCAATCTGTTGACTTAAATCATAAAAATAACAATTACAAGATTTAACTATGGCAGTATTTAAATCAATTAAGCCATGTCCTTTTTCATTGTGACACCTAAAAATACGATTTCCTATTATATATTCTCCAGTGCATTTATATTTTTTTTTAGGGTCTATCCCTTTAATGATGCTTGTTAACGCCGTTACAATCTTAAAAGTTGAACCAGGCTGATACAATGAACTAATATTTTTGTTTATAAACAAACCGGAGCTAAATTCCGATTTTATAGTTTCTTTCCATTTTTCATCTGAAATATTTGACGATATCAAATTTGGATCAATGCTTGGAGAAGAAACCATTGCTAAAACAAAACCCGTGCGAACATCAATTAAAGTTGCAGCACCATTTCTGTCAAGAAACAATCTCGATAGCTCATTTTGCAAATCTTGATCTATCGATGTAATTACGTCTGCGCCGTCAATCGGCTTATCAACAATAATTTTATCTACCCTTTTTCCAGCAGCATTAATGACGTTATATTGAAGTCCAACATGACCAGTAATACTTTTGTCCATGATTTTTTCTATACCAGCAGAACCGTTTCTAAAATCTATCGTTTTAAAACTATGATCTCTGCCAACATATCCAATAAGAGTGGATGTATAATTTTTAAAAAAATATTTCCGAGCATAGTAGTTTTCAATTCTCATTTTAGGAAAATACACATTATTAAATTTAAGACGTTTAATTTCTTCGGCCGACAAATCATAAGCTAAAACAAAAAAATTTCCGATATTCTTGTTTACTTTCTTCTCTATGATGTTTAACATTGATTTTATTTTTTTTTTATCACGATTTAGTAAATTGTAAACATTTTTTATATCATTAATATCTTCTTTTTTTGTTATAAAATACAGAAGTTTATAATTAACTTTTGTATCACAAATTTTTATCATGTTCCTATCAAATATTATCCCTCTTTTTGGTAAAAGAATTTTTTTTCTTAAATAATTATTATCTGACTTTTTTTTATAAAAAAAATAATCTATAATTTGTAATTTAAAAAGTCTAAAAACCAATATCAAAGTAATGAAGAAATAAAAAAACTTAACAAGAACCAATCTTCTTTTTATAAAAAGAAGATTTTGTTTTATATTTGTTTTACCCATCAATTATCAACAGTAATTTGGAAAACAAAAAAGATTAAAAACAAGTAAATATAAATACATTATTTTTCAAAAACATATTTTTTTAAAACAATTCTTGTTGCTTTTATTAATCGTCTAATTGTATTTCCTTCTTTTTGTTCACGAATTAATGACAACCAATATTTGGAATTATATTCAGTATCTTGTTTTAAACCTTTTACAATTTGACCTGCGTATTTATGACCTTTTTCAAGTAATGATGTATTTATTAATTTTTTTTCTCCTTTTTCGGAAGGTTTAACTTCGCCATTTGGATCATATGGCTCAGGATCTCTTCTATATATCAGTGTTCTAATATGCCGTGTAAACCAATTATGCATTTTTTCTTTTTCTCGTAAATTTGTTGCACCTTTTACACTAATCTCAAATGCTTCATTGTGTTTAATTTGCGTAAATCTTAACAATTCAGACGGAAGACTATAAACATTTATATAACTTTTTGTTTTTGCCATTCCTTCGACTTCAGCCCTCATTTTAACGTTGTTTAAAATTTTTTTAATAATTTTTCCATTGTTTTGTAAACAATTTTTAATAAAATCACATGCTAAAATTCCACATGAATGATGATCTGCTTGAATTCTTTCACCATGGCAATAACAATCTATTTCTCCATTATATGTTTGATAAAAATAATCAGCTCCAATTATACATCCAGATTTAGTATTCAATGCAAAAAATGGATCCAAAAAAATTATTTTTTTTCTTCCATTTACAACTCCATAAACATATGGTATTGAATGTATCATTCTATTATCTTCATTAATAACAACAATAATCACTCCTTTAAATTCATTATCTTTACAGCAATCAAAGTCAAAACACTTCAATAAATATTCTTTCTGTGTATTATACATTTGAGAAACATTATTAGAATAAAGCATATACTGATTTGTGTGAATTTTATATGTCATCACTTTTGTTGTAAAACCATATTTTTGTTGATATGAATCCATAATATAACGAACACCCATTGCTCTCATTCTAATAGCAAAAATTGGCGCATCATCCATTGTATATAAATTTCCATCCGGAACAACGTCGAAATAATCGCCACACAACTCAACATCTTTGTTTAAAACATGATAAATATCATTTTTTTTATCAGAACATGATGAAAAATCTATATCCATATAATCATTATATTCTTTTACCAAAATTTTTCAAAAAAAATTTTCATTTAAATTTAATCGATAATGTTATTTGACTATTATTTTTGTAAATTCAATTTTAATCAGATGTTAATCAAAAAACTCTGTGTTAAAAATATAATCTGGGACGTAGATGGAACATTAGCAAATATAAACCATGCGTATTATTGCTTTATCAAAAACCATCCAAAAATTAATACTTTTTTTAAAAACTTCTTATACAAAGATTTAGACAAAGCACTTCCTATTGATAATAAATATGGTTCAATAGAATTAAAAACTCATCCAACACTCGGAAAGCAGCTTGATAAATTATTCTGCGAAAGCGATGAATATTATTTTGATCGCCCACTATATTACGGCACAGATGATGTTCTTTATAAACTTAATGACATGAAGTATAAGCAATTCATTTTATCAGCCGGGTTTAATATAAAACAAAAAAAAAAATTACTAACACAGCTCTTTTCTAATTTTCCTTTTATTAAATTAGAAGTTGTACTACACGATAAAAAAGCAATGCATAATGGCGACACTAAAAGAAAAAAAATTCTTACTTTACTTAAAAAGTATAACCTAAAAGCAGACGAAACTATTTTAATAGATGATAGAATATATAACATTTACGCTGGGCTAAAAGCTGGAGTTAAAGTTATTCATTTTAGAAGTGAATTTACAACAGAGTTACCGCCAGATTTGTCAAATGTACCAGAAATACAAGATATCAGACAGCTTATCTCTTGAAATTACTAATTGTTAATAAATCTTTCTTGTTTAATTTTGTTTTTTCTATAATTCGTCCACAGCTATCTATAAATGCAGAAAAACCGTTGTTTGACACTCTTATAACTGGAAGTCCTGTTGAAATTGCTAAAAAACGAGCCATCAAAAAATGTTGATATGCTCCAGTACTCCATTTCATCCAAGCATCATTCGTTAAATTTACTATAATCTCGCCCCTTTCATTTAATGTCTTTACCCCAACTTGTTTTGCATATATTTCATTTATATCATAATTTATCTGTTTTCTGCTTAATTCTATATTTTTTTTGACAAGATCTGGAAAAATACTTTCATAGCAAATTATAGGATAAATAATCGGAAGATCTCTATACAAAACAAACAAATCATTGATTTTACTTGTCGAAAAATCAAAATTTCCACCAGTAATTAAACGCGTTAAATGAGGAAAAAATCTACGAAATGGTATATATTCACCAAATGGTACAAGTTTTTGTTTTTTATAAACATCCAAAATATATCCGTCTTTATTTATAGCATAAATCACATTATACGGAGAAACACCATGAGCATCGATTCCACCAACCAGCAATAAAGAATCGTCATTTGGAATAAGACGACCAATGTTTTTTGTCAATATATCGCCACTATCGATATTAAAATTTATACTCCCTTCCGGCATAAGCATTAATGATGGCTTAGATATTCCTGAAAAAATTGACAAAATTTTTGCATTTTCATTTATAGTCTCTCTTATCTGTTTTATATTCATTTGAACTGAAGCCGAAACATTTGGTTGTGATGCAAAAACATTTATACCAAGTTTATTCGTTTGTTTACATGACAAATAAATACAGCCAATAAGACAATTTAAAAACCAAAAAATTAAAACAAAGAATGATATATTTTTTAAAAATTTATTTTTTCTCTTAAATAAAAGTATATATGGTATTAACGCTAAATATAGACAAAAAATAGAATATAAATCAATACCTAAAAAACGAACAGATTGTAATGCAAAAGGATAAGTAATAAAATGCCCAAATAACATCCATGGAAAACCACCAAATATAAAATGACCTCTAACATAATCTCCTAAAAACCAGCATAGTAAAAATACAAAAACAAACAGTATATCTTTTACATTCTGTGAGATATTCTTGTTGTAATAAAAAAGTTTATCTAGTACAACAAAACATATTGTAAAAAATATTATAAAAACAGTAGACAGCAAAACAGGTATGCCAAACAATGCAAACGGTATTAGCCAAAATAAATGTGAAAAATCAACAGTCAACGGGACGGAAAGCCACCAAAAAATAGATGTAAAATATCCACATAAAAAAGCAAAAATTGTTAATAATCGTGAAATAATCCACGAATAATGTCGCTTTTCAAAAATATAAAAAAGACTACCAAATGTCAAAGGAAGAATGATAATAAAACAAAATGGTGTAACAGCAAAAAAGTTCAGCAGTCCAATGCAAAATACTAACAACAGATGTTTTTTTGTGTTGCTTGTTATGGCATCATTAATAAAATTTTGCCATTTTTTTTTACAAAAAACTAAACAATCTAGTATATTTTTCTTTTGAAAAAGATGAATTTTAGAAAAAAAACCTAGTTTTTTATTAAAAGCTTTGAACGTCATAATATTATTTTATTTCACACCAACCAATGTATCTAGTTTTTCAAACAAAGCATTGCCAATATGCTTTTTAAAAATTTCTATGTCAAGAGAATTATTTTTGTTATTACCTTCAATTAAATTTTGAATCGATGTAATTTTTACACCTTCAAGACCACATGGCACTATGTTGTTAAAAAAACTTAAATCATTATTATAATTTATACTAATTCCATGGAAGACAAAACCATTTAACACTCTTAAACCAATAAAACCCAATTTTAAATTATCTTCTGCATTCTTATTTTTTTTTGTTGCCCAAAACCCTCGTTTTTTGCTATCTGCATAAATTTTTATATTATCTAGTACGCTTTTATTAGTAATTCTCGCAATTTCATTGTTTATTAGTTCAATGACTGTTTTTTCAACAATTTCAATAAAATCACTTAAAAATAATTTCCTTTTGCGCAAATTGTATATAAAATAAACAACAATTTGACCATGCCCGTGCCATGTCCAAAGCCCACCTCTATCCGTATAAACAACTGGAATATTACAAATTAAATTTTGTTTAGTATCGTTTATGCTTTTCCCTGCTGTATATACATTATTATGCTCTAAAATAAAAATCCTTTCAACATCACAACTACCGTTTTTGTTGTAGTTTTTAATAACATCAAACCAAGACATAGCATCTTTATAATCTATATAATCTTGTTTAAGAATTAATTTCATAACTTTTAAGTGAATTAATTTCATTTATTTGCAACCAATTTATCGTTTTAATAAAGCATTGTTCTTGCAAATGTTAGACATTCAATGTTGATATTTTTAAACGTTTTTTTTAAAACATATGAGGCAGAATTCAATGTCGCGCCAGTAGTCATAATATCGTCAATTATTAAAATAGTTTTTTTAGAGAAAAAGTTCCTCCATTCATCTGAAAGATATTTATCATTAACAATAAAATGATGTTTCTTTTGTAATCTTTCTTGCTTTGAAAGTGTCTTTGATTGTTGTGAATTGATGTTTTTTAGCAATAAATCTGGTAAAAAAATCATTTTTGAATTCGGTTCGTTATTTTTCAGTTTTTTATAAAAACTACTTGCAATCAAACTGGCATGATTATAACCATTTAAAAATAATTTCGTTTTCGTGACAGGTATACAGCACAAAACATCTGAATTTGATATAAATGAATAGGTTTTCAATAAAGACTCACCAATAAAATCAGTTGATTCTGTCTGAAAATAAAATTTAAAATTCATAAGTATACGTCGTATATAACCTTTATACTGAAAACAAGATCGTGCTATATTAAATTTGTTCTTAAAAGATATACAATTATGGCATAAAAAATGACTATTATTTTTTGAAAAATTAGACATTATTTTATTACTATCATTATAAAAATCTAAAGGATAGCCACATTTTTCACAACAGTTTTTTTGATCTATGCAAAATAAACAATCTGCACACTCATCGCATATAAAATCCTGCTTATTTTTATAATCTAATTCTTTACCACAAGATAAACAACATTTAGGTACAATTATATCAATAAAGTTAGTTACAAATAGCTTTATTTTTCGTAATAATATTTTCATAATCCATTATGAAAACAGAACTAAAATTAGATTGGGATAACGTTAAGACGCTGCATTTTGTGCTTTAACCTCTTTTTTTGATTTTCCGTAATTCTTTCCTTGTACGTGTTTTATAGAAAACTTTTCAAACATTTTTATCCCTTGGTTTAAACCTAATCTAACCACTACATCGGTCGGTTTAGCGCCAAAGCCTAACCATTTACTTAATTTTTCAACATCAATCTGTAATCTTTTTTCATTGTGAAAATTAGGATGATAATGACCTATTATATCAACAGCCTGACCATCTCTTTGTTTCGTACTTTCAATAACAACTATCTTATAATGAGCATCATGAACTGATCCACCTCTCGCCAATCTTATTCTTAAAGCCATATATCCTATCAGATAAATATATACACAAAATTAAAAGTCAATATTTTTAAACTAACTTTTTCTGCTTTTAATTTGTTGAAGTTTTGATATCACAATATCACCTATCTCTTTTGGAGATTTTGTCCCGTCAACTTTTATGACAATATTTCTTTCTTCATATTTACTAAGAACCGGCATTGTCGTTTCTTTAAATATCTTAAATCTTGATTTAATTGCATCTTCATCTTGATCATCTGCTCTAACGTTAAATTTTTTACTTCCGCAAACATCGCAAACGCCGGCAAGTTTCGTTGGTTTTTTTGTCTTATGATATAAAGTACCACATTTCGAACATGAAAAACGTCCACTCAGTCTATCAGCTAAGACATCCATTGGAACATCTATATAAACAACAGCATCAACTTTATTATCGTTTTCGTCTAAAAACTTATCTAAAAACTCCAATTGCTCCATTTGTCTTGGAAAACCATCGTATATCACTCCATCGTACTTACATTCATCACAAAAAACATTTTTCTTAATGTATTCTGCAATTAATTCATGTGTAATGTAAGAAGGAACGAGTTGCCCCTTATCAATGTATTCATTTATTGTTTTTGTATACTTAGCATCTTTGTTGCTTCTATATTGTCGTAATACCTCTCCAGCGGAAACTTGCAATAAATTCATCGTATTTTTAATAAGATCGCCTTGCGTTCCTTTCCCAGAACCAGCAGCACCAACCAAAACGACATTAAAAACTTTCTTCATATTCTTTCCACCACCAATATTTAAAAATCTCTTATAGTTAAAACTAATAACCACTATTGCTAAGACAGCAATAACAATAAAGATAATCTTAACAGCACGAATCATACATTTTAATTCGACCACAAGAATTATTGTGCTATTTTTTTATTGTCAAGATAACTTTTTTATTTTTATAAACTAGTTTATAACAATTAGTTTTTTAATATTGATAGATAATTACGCTTTCTGTTTTTTGCTTTTTTTTTGAAATAACATTATAGCATAACTGCCAACTATAATTAAACCACCGATTACTTGATTTTTTTCAACATGTTCATTCAGCAACAAGCTCGACATTATCATCATATACAATAATCTAGAAAAGTCTAAAGGTTGCAGTGTTATTGCATTACAAAGTTTGTATGCTTTAAAAATCAGATAGTACTCCAAAAAAAACAAAATACCAGAGCCGGCAATATACTTTACTGCTTCAGGTGGAATTGATATAAATTTAGGCATAAACAATAATCCCATCAACAACATAACAATATGTGTATAAAATAACATAGTCATTGTATCAAATTTACTCGCAAGTCTTTTATTTAAAACAACAACATATCCACGAATAATAACTGTAAAAATTAAAGCAACATATCCAAGTAAAATTTCTTCATCTTCAAATCCTGGTTTTTTTACAACAAAAACGCCAATAATTGACAAAAATAATGCAAGCCAAATTGCTTTAGATGCTTTTTCGCCAAGCATTTTAACCGCCAAAACACTGCCTATAATTGGTATTAAAAATGTTATTGCCGTTGCATCGTTTAACGGAACTCTTGCCATTCCAAAATACATTACAAACGTACTAACTGAAAATAATAAATTTCGAAAAACATTTGGTTTAAAAGATGTTTTATCAAAAAAATTAAATTTCCTCTTTATCATTAAAGGAATTAAAAAAAATACTATTATTGCTTGACGGCAACACAACACCTCTGTGGTTGGAAGATTAAATTTAACAATCGCACTTTTAACAAAAATATTTAACATTACAGTCACAAACATCGCGCTCAAATAAATTATAGCTCCCTTCGTTGAATTTGAAAATCTCATGTTCATCTTTTATTTTAAAGATAATATTAAAATTTAATGTCAATATTTGCTTGACAACAGCCAAAAATAAATCATTTCAACAATTAATTGTTTATTTATGATAATAAAAATCCAAAAAATATTTCAAAAATCTTTGAAAAATTAAAATAAATTAATTTTTATGAAAAAGAGTTTTTCCTTGTCGAAATATAGTATTAAATATTTATTTTTCACTTGACATTTGCAATTAATGTCTTAACATCGTTGCGTTTATATATAACATGTTTTATGTCCAGTTGTTTAAAAAAATCATTTTCTTTGTTAGAATTATCCATAGTTTTAATTGTTTTATCACTTTTAACATTTACTGTATTATCGGGAGCAAAAATAATTGCCAGAGCAAAGGCTCAAAAAGTACTTGTTGAAATAGATAAATATAAAAAAGCAATAATGATATTTCGCGATTCATACGATGTTTATCCTGGAAATGTCGACGAAGAAACTTGTAGAAAATGGGCAGAATTTTCACAGCTAAATTTAGATAAAGAGGGTGTAAGCCTTGGTGATTATTGTACCAATAATCGTGCACAAGCCGGAGGAAGAGGAAAAGTGAATGATGGTTTTGCTGGTAGTTCTTTAATGGCTACAACAGAAAGATGGATTTCATTTTTAAACGCAATGAGGTTTATGCGAACATCCAAAATCATCGATGCAGATACAGTTAGTACAACTATTGCCGATGATGAAATGGCTAATGGTTCTTATCCTGCTAGCAAGGCCAATCAAGGTCCTTGGGATGAAGTATGTAAAGATTGTATATCTTACGAAAATGTGAAAAGAACCCAAGCAAAAACTTCATTTGATAGCAACGGAGCTGCCACATTAGCTGGTATTCTAATTGATCCAAAGAAAACAGAAAGCTTGAATCTGAATTTTATACGTGGATCAAATAATTCTGAAGGTGCGGTTAATGAACATGAATTTTATGACACAGAAGTTCAAAAAAATGTTAACTCACAAAATGTATTAATCTTATATAAAAATACACCAGCTGGCGCTGATGATACATATGGTACAGGTCCATTGGCAACTGGAATTTTGACAGCAGACATAGTTAATCAAATTGATGTTAAAATCGATGATGGAAGACCAGGCACTGGAATTTTAATTGGACTAAAAAATGGATATGTAAAAAGTGTAGACAATGAAGATGGTAAAAAACGTATTTGCTACAACACATTGCAAAATGATGTTTCAAACGGATATTACGTTTCAAGCACAGAAACTAAGAATGGATGTAATATTTTATATATTATAAGATAGTTGCAATTGTTTGCTTAAATATAATTAAAGTGAATTAACTATTTTTATAAAGTCATTACCTCTGTCTTCGAAGTCTTTATATTGATCAAAGCTAGCACATAGTGGTGACAATAGTACTATTGATTTATTTTTATTATTTCTAGCTTCTTTAAAAGAACTCAAAACAGCGTTTTTCATATTATAACATTTTATATGTTTTATCCTCATTTCTTTCAATTCTTCTGCAAAACTATCCGTAGCATCACCTATTAAAAATACACATTTTACATTTTTTAGATCATTTTTTAAAAAGAAAAAACCAGCTGTTTTTCTTTCACCACCTGCTATAAGATATATGTCTTTATCAGAGAAAACTTTTAAAGCTTTTTGTGTCGAATCTGCGTTAGTTCCTTTACTATCATTGATAAAAACTACATTGTCTTTTTTTTTAACAAATTGTATTCTATGCGGAAGGCCATGAAATAAACTAGCATATTTAAAAATATTATAGATTTCTTCTTTCTTAGCTGTCTTATTTATTTTTAGAACACAAGCCACAGAACAAAGGATATTTTCTAAATTATGTTCACCTGGAAGATTTTTAAAATTATCCTTAAACACAGATAAACCGTTGTAATAACAAATACCATTATAAAAAGATAAACCTTCTTTCAGAATTTTTTTTACCGACACACAAACTATATTTTTTTGAGAATTTTTAACATTTTTCTTTTTATTTTTTATTAATCGAAACGTATATTTATCATCTATACAAATAATTTTTATATTTGAACTCTCTAAAAGTTTTGCTTTTGCCGCAACATAATTACTCATTGTGCCATGATAAGCTAAATGATCTTCTGTTATATTTAACAATACACCAGAATAAAATGAGACATTATCGAATAAAAATAAGTTATAAGACGACATCTCTACTATAAAATAGTCATACTTTTTTACATCAACAGATAAAACATTTAAACCAATATTTCCACATGCTATTGCTTTTTTTTTTAACTTGTTAAGTAAAAATGCAATTAGCGCCGTTGTTGTGCTTTTCCCGTTTGTACCAGTTATTCCTATTATCTTTTTATCAGTATTGTTTTTTTTATTATATTCACGTAGATATCTATAAAATAAATCTATATCTGCTATAATCCTAATGTGTAGTTTTTTAGCCAAAACAACAACCTTATTCGGGTCTTTTTGAGCATGAACAGACGGAGAAAGCACTAAAAAATTTATATTTTTTTCTTTTATTATTCTCTCGTTTATGTTATAAAGTTTATATTTTTCTTCTAATTTTTTTTTACCAACAACAATCTTTTTTAGTTTTTCAACATCATCGTCTGATACATAAAAATTTTTACCTTGTTTTTGTAAAAAATCAATTATTGCAATACCTGTTTTGCCTATACCAAAAACCAAATATATATTTTTTTTAGAAAGACAATTCATTAATATAAAAACAGTTATTACGATCTAGTTTAGTTAATATTTGTCAAGATAGAATCTTCTAACTTTTTAAAGATTGGTTTCTCGTTTTTATCCAAATATTTAATAATAATTCTTTTATTTAACATTTCTTTATTTTTTGTTAAAATTGCACGAATTTGACGGCGAATTTTATTCCGTTTATTAGCTTGTTTTATATTTTTTTTCGGTATTATAATTATATTTTTTTTATCAATGAGTTGCTTGGTTTTACAAGCTCTTTTGATTAAACTAACACAGCTAATTTTAATTTCCATTTTCATCAATAACTTTATACAATGCCTTTAGCAATTCATCTTTTGATTCAAAAAAAGTTAATAATTTTGCACTGTCTTCATCAATTGTTTTGTCTTCAATAAATTTACTAAAATTTAAAACATCCTTATAAAAACTTTTCGGATAAATAAAAATTGGTTTTTTCTCAACTCTTCCTGTTGTTATATAAATAAGCAAATTAAATAATTCATCCATTGTTCCAAAACCTCCTTTAAATACAACATAAGCAATTGCGTGATCAAACATTACTTGCTTTCTGGCCGGAAAATTTGTAAATGTATATGATATTTTTTCATTACTATAACCAGAAACACTTTCTTCAAATGGTAAAGTTATTGAAAACCCTGCTGTCTGAACTCCAATCTTTGCTGCTGGTTTTAGCCATGCAGTCATAACAGATGGACCATCTCCTGTTATAAAGCTAATTTTTTTCCCATTATTAATTATTCTTTTTGCACACAACTCTGAAATATTTTCAATATCACGAATATGAGAGTCATCGTTTGATATTCTAGAAGATCCAAACGCGACAATTCCGTCATATAAACCATTTTTTAAAAGTTTTTTGCTAGCATGTTTGTAGCCATGAAATTTATGATTTTTTTTATTATAAACATTAATTGCACTAAATAATGCATAAATGAATATTGTGATAACAAAAATTACTATAATATATATAATCATAACAAATTAAATTACGATAGTCTAGACTTAAAATATAAAAAATAAAAAACAACTATGCTTATAAATTATTAATCTTCACTACGCTTTTAATAAAAAAACTTCATCCAGTTTTTTGATCATAGCTTTTATCTGCTTTATCGGATCCAAAATGCCCGTCTGTTGTTTGGCCTGCGATTTTTATAACCTCTTGTTTTTGATCATTTTGTTTTTCAATTCTAAAAGAACAACCATCGTCTTTAATAGTTACTTTTTTCCATTTACCATTTGGTATATCATACATTGGTTCAAGTAATATTTTTTCAACAATAGTCCTTAAGCCACGAGCACCTGATTTACGTTTTAAGCTTTTTTTTGCAATAAGTTTTAAAGCACTATCATCAAAATTCAATTCAACATTGTCCATTTCAAACAACTTTTTATATTGTTTTATAATTGCATTTTTCGGCTTTGTCAAAACATTCATTAAATCACTTTCTGTTAATGGGTCTAATACTGCTATGATTGGCATACGACCAACAAGCTCTGGTATCATACCAAACTTAATCAAATCATCGCTAGTAATTTTTTTAATTAATTTTGCATTTTCCTTTTCATTTGTTTTACTTTTAACATCAGCAATAAAACCAATCGTTGTTTCTCGACAGCGTTGCATTATAATATCAATAATTCCTTCAAAAGCACCACCTAAAATAAATAGAATATTATCGGTTTTTATTATAATTCTATCGCCAGCTGGATGTTTTCTATCGCCTTCTTTGCTTATACTCGCGACTGTTCCTTCAATGATTTTTAATAACGCTTGCTGAACTCCTTCCCCGGATACATCTCTTGTAATCGAAGGATTTTCACTTTTACGACCAATTTTATCAATTTCATCAATATAAATTATCCCCTTTTGAGCCTTTTCAATATCTCCATTAGCGTTTTGTACAAGTCTTTGCAACACATTTTCAACATCATCTCCTACGTAACCAGCCTCAGTTAAAGTTGTAGCATCAGCTATCGCAAAAGGAACATTCAATAGTCTTGCTAACGTTTGTGCTAAAAGCGTTTTTCCACATCCAGTTGGGCCAACCAAGAGAACATTTGATTTAGAAATCTCAACATCGTTGTCGTTACGATTTTCTAAATATTTTAATCGTTTATAATGATTATAAACAGCAACAGATAATATTTTTTTGGCATAATCCTGGCCAATTATATAATTGTCTAAAAATAACTTAATTTTTTCCGGAGACGAAAGAACGACGTCTTTACTTTCAATCTCGTTTATATTTTTTTTTTGTTCTCCTTTTGGAACGCTTTCTTCGCCTAGTAAATCAAGACATGTTTTAACACAATTGTTGCAAATATTAACATTTGGCCCGGTAATCAGCCTATCAACATCTTGTTGTGCTTCGCCACAAAAAGAACAATATAACGTTCCATCATTAAAACTAGGCATATTATATATTTATATTATGAGTATAACACATTATTTTATAAAAAACAATAAAAAAATAATTAGCCACAAAGAGTTCTTTTTTTTTATGTTAAAACAACGTATAAAAAAGATTAATAAAATAATCTTGCAAATAAAAAAAAATCTAAGACATTTGTTTTGTAGCACTCGTAGCTCAGTTGGATAGAGCATCAGCCTTCTAAGCCGAGGGTCGCGCGTTCGAATCGCGCCGAGTGCACTTTTTGCTTGTGCAAAAATTAACCAACAATTTTCATTGTATCAAGATCAATTTTTTGTCCTATGTATAATTTAAATGCTATTTGTGTTTTATTTCCTTTTTTTATCACATAATAACTATTGCTGTAAGATAAATTTTCATCTTTAATCAAACGAACTTTTTCAATAATTTTTTTACTTGGATTTTGTATCAAAAAAACAATATTTGTCTTGTTTACTGTTGCTATTTTTGCTTCAAAAAATGTTTTTTTACTAGCTTGATTGATTAAGTCACTATTAATTTTTGCATTCCATTTTTTTTTGTTAAAAAAAACTAAACTACTAACTCTTAATGAATGCTCTGGTTTTTTATTAAAATTTTGGTCAAATATAATATTTTGCCGTATTCCATCTTTGTTAAGAATTTTTTTTAGATCAGGATTTTGTTGCTCAGCCAATATACGTTTTATAATTTCTATTTCTTCGTTATCCTCTAAAAAAGCAAAGTTGTAAAATTTAACATCATTATAATTAAAATCCAATGCCTTATTTGCGTCAAAATCTATAAATAAATTATTTATACCCAATCTTCCGTTGTTAATGAAACTTAATAAATCATCGTAAGTTTTTTTTTCATCTTTTTTATTATTGTTAGTATTTGATTTTGTTTCGCTTACAGAGTTAGTTTTTTTATTTTTAATGACATTATTTGAATTTATTCTGTCTATTATTATTTTCTGATTATCTTTTTTACTACTAACAACTTTAATAACATTTTTCTCCGTGGTAGATTTTTTTCCATCATTGTCTGCGTTGACAAAAAAACACATACTGCTAAATATATTCACTGCAAAAAAAATAAAACAAAGTATATTGCTAATTTTTATCATATTCACATTACGCCACCTTTAAATTTTTCACTTGATAGGTATTCCCATTCAAGCTCTATAGAACAATATAATCTATTGTTAAGTTCTAATGTAAAATCGTTTTTATTTTGAGAAACAAAACGTCTTTCATATAGCATTTTTTTAAGACTTTCTTTGGCCGGCTTAACAGAAATCTTTTTCACGACAACATTTCCTGGTAATATTCGTTTCATAACTTCCAAAATTTGGTATACCGTATATTCATAGTCGGCTTGAAAATCAACTGTTAACAAGTTTGTTTCAAGCGAGAAATTAATTTTTTGATTTTCATTAACAATCATTTTTTGCTTCAATTGCGTAATTATGTTAGCAAGATTATCATTTATGATTGGCTTTAACTTAATAGAAAAATTTGAATAATCTAGATTTATCTGATTTGTTTTTTTATTTTCCAAATACTCAACGCCACCATTAATTTCATTCATTTTTATAACAATCGCATCTATAAACTCTTGCTTATTAAATATAGAATAAAAACCATATTCTTTGCTTAAATTTTTATCTATCTCGTGATTTTCCATAAAACTTATAGCATTGTTTATTTTTTCCATTTCGATTTTCTTTTTTTTAAGATCGTTCTTTTTTTGTTCAATTACTTGTTTTGTAAAAATATTTCGATTTGTTATTGTTATATTTATTATAGCAAATAAAATAACAGAAAACATTGTAACCAGTACATAAAAAAATATTTTTTTTTGCTGTACAAAACATAATACTCTTTTTCTATTCATTTTTGTTTAAAATATTAATAATATTATTACTAATCTCTCTTTCTTTGTCTGTTTTTTTACCATCAAGGGACATATTTGCTAAATCAAAAACATTGTGACCATAATTATTTTTTACATTTAAATCAGAATTAGCTTCAACCAAAGCTGAAATCATTGGTATTTTCTCAAACTCAACAGCTCTCATTAACGGAGTATAACCTTCAATGTCTTTCAAATTTACATTTAAGCGCTTGGATTTTATTAAAAAATTAAAAATTCTATCTGCGTTTTCTGATTTTTTTTGTGCAATAATGTGTAATGCCGAAACGCCAGCTTCATTTTGAATATTAACATTTGCTCCTTTTCTGAATAAAAATTCAGCAACAAGATAGTTATCGTTTTTAACGGCTATTAAGAATAAACTCTCGTTGTGTTTACAAATTGTATTTACATCTGCTTTTATATTTTTCGATCTCAAAAGCATCCTTTTTATTGCAGCTATATCGTTTTTTACTGCATATTTACACATCGGACTGTTTGGATCAATTACACGTTCAATTAAATTGTAAGCATCGGAAATGGATTTTTGTCTGTTTTTAGTTTTTGAAATCATTCCTTTTTTAGTAGATTTACCACTATATTCACTAAATGCAGAGAAACTGCATTGACAAAAGAAAAAAATTGTAAAGAAAATAGAGAAAACCTGTTGCATTGCACATTAAGATTTAGGTAAATAAGTGTCAAAAAATTATTGTCAAGCTTAGTATTTTTCATCAAAGTATCGATTAGATATAGCATTATTAAATCTTTTCTTGCAAATTATTTTTTTAAAAACAATTAAGTTATGTTTTGTTATGCAAATTTCATCAAATAATACAATTATAGCTCCAATGGCTACCGCTATTTGGCTTGTAGACAATACATCTTTGACCTTTAAACAGATTGGTGATTTTTGTAATTTTACAGAAACAGAAGTTCAACTCATAGCAGATGGTGTTATTGGAAAAGGAATTTCAGCAGCCGATCCAATAAAAAATAAAAATCTAACGAATGAAGAAATTAGGGCTCGTGAAAAAGACGGAAAACCATTAAATAATGCATTTAAGGCATTGGATGGTTTTAACATAAAAATACAAAAAAAGAAAAAATATATTCCAATGTTGCAACGTAGGAGTAGGCCAAATGCCGTCCTTTGGCTGGTAAATTATTTTCCTAGCTTAGAAGATTCTCAAATTATGAAACTTTTAAGAACAACAAAAAATATGGTTCAATTAATTAGAAATAAAGAATATTCGGATTACAATAATCTAATAGCAAAAGATCCGGTTATTTTAGGTTTTTGTTCGCAAAATGATATCATTAATGCCGTAAATAAAAAAGCAAAAAAAGACGAAAATAACAACAAGAGAAAAAAAAGTAAAAAAATAAAAGTAGAAAATTCACAAAAAAAAGCAAAATCAAAGCCTGTAAAAAAACAAACAAATAATCTTAAAAAGAATAAAGTTGTAAAAAAAATTAATAAGGTAACAAAGAATAAAAAGATTAATAATAAAAAGAATAATAGTCAAAAAAACAACAAGAAGATTAATAAAAAGAAAAGCAAAAAATAAAAGATTAAATCATTTCTATGACAACCAAAAATAGCGAACATTTAGTTTTAGCTAGAAAGTATAGACCAAGATTACTATCTGAACTTATTGGACAAGAAGTGTTTGTAAAAACAATTTCTAATGCAATAAACATGAATAAAATACACCATGCCTTCTTATTAACCGGAACTCGTGGTGTTGGAAAAACATCGTCTGCGCGCATATTGGCGCTAAGTTTAAATTGTAAAAAAAGCGACAAGCCAACCATAGACCCATGTTTAAAATGTGAATGTTGTCAAGGAATTTTAGAAGGAAATAATCCAGATGTTGTAGAGTTTGATGCGGCCAGCAATACGGGAAAAGATGATATTCATGAAAACATAATAGATAAAATCGATTTTGCACCAATGATGTCACGTTATAAAGTTTATATAATTGACGAAGTCCATATGTTATCAAAAAGCGCATTTAACGCATTATTAAAAACACTTGAAGAGCCACCAGAAAGAGTAAAATTTATTTTTGCAACAACTGAAATAAATAAGGTTCCAATAACTGTTTTATCAAGATGTCAAAAATTTTATCTTAAAAACATTCCGGAAAATGTTTTGTTTTCACATCTAAAAAATATTTGTGAAAAAGAAAAAATTTCCTTTGAAGAAGAAGGATTGCAGTTAATAGCAAAATATGCAAACGGATCAGTAAGAGACAGTCTTTCTCTATTGGATCAGGCAATTGCTATAAGTAAAAATTGTATAAAAAACGAAGATATAAAAAATATGCTCGCAATTCCTGATAGAAAGATAATCTCAAATTTATTTTATAATTGCTATCTTGGAGATATTAAAAATGCAATTAAGGATATCGAATGTTTCATATCAAATGATGCAGATAAAATGCAAATAGTTTCAGAAATTATGAATATAATTTTAGATAGCTTAAAATTAGCAAGCAATGTAATCGAAATTAAAGACGTACAAAATGATTTTCAAGATAATTTAGTTAAATTAATAAAAACAAACAATTTAAACGTTCCTCGTTTGTTAAGAATGTGGCAAGTTTTATCAAACTCTCTTAAAGAAATTTCAATAATTCAATCACAACAATACTTAACTGTTATAATTTATAAATTATGCTATTCATCAACTCTCCCAACGCCAATTGAAGCCCTTAAGTTAATCAATAACAATAACTTACAGGCTGCAATAAACACGTTTCCACAAGGAAAAATTATAACATAATATCTATATTATTTATAAATAGTAATAAAAAGTTAAGCACTCTTTTTCTTCTTATTAAAATCTAAATCATTAAAGTCTTCACATGAATCGCTATCTTCGGTGTCAAAATCGCCATCATCAAAATCTCCATCGTAATCCTCTTCGTTTTCGTCAACAGATATATCAATGTGTTGAGTTTTGCAATTTGAATTCAGTATGTCCATTATAATTTTGTTTGTTTCTTCAATTGTATAACCTAAAGCAAATGACATTTCAAGTGTTAATCTGTCAAAAGCCTTATCAAACAAACACCTTTCGCCATAAGACTTGTTAGGATCTTTTATACTTGCAAATAGATCACGAACAACTTCTGCAACAAAAATTGCACTACCGGAATATAATTTTGTTTCATACTCTTGAATGCGTTTAGCCCAAATTCCTTTCGCTCCTTTTGCAGGCTTATTCAAAACGGTATCTAATATCCTCTTTGCAGTATCATTACTTATAATAGTGCGAATACCCATTTCTTTCATTTTTGAAATAGGAATTAAGATATTCATGTCATCCTTCTGAAATTCTATCTGACAAAAAACTAGTTTTTCGCCGAGAACTTCTTTTTCGTGGATTGATACAACTTTACCAGGACCATGAGATGAACAATATAACATGGTGCCTTCTTTTATTTTGGCTTTTCCGCCACATAACTTTACTTCAACAGGTTTCATATGCTCGTATTATATCATATTTTTCGACTTTGTCAAGTCTACCATGAAATGACCTGAAAAATAGAGGCAAAAACAATAACAAAAAAAATAAAATACATTTTTTTTAACCTTAATAAAAATTTTTAGAAAAAAATAAATCATGCGTTTTCTTGTTTTTTATTTTTATTATAAACATCTGAAATGAACGTTTAATGAAAGATTTTATCTGGCACTCAAATGAAGAAAATTCCTTAAAACAAAAAACAAAATGGAATCTTTCCGTGATGTATTCCGCGCTAAAATCATTAGGAGATCCTCATAAAAACATAGAAAAACGCGTTATACATATAGCCGGAACAAATGGTAAAGGTTCAACTGCAAGTTATATAAAAACAATACTAGAAAGTAGTGGATATAAAGTTGGTTTATTTACAAGCCCTCATTTGGTGAAATATAATGAAAGAATATATGCAAATAACAGATTTATAACAGACAATGAAATTAAAAAATACAAACAGCAAATTATAACAAAGTGTAAAAATGCAAATAAAATTAGTTTTTTTGAAGCAACGACTTTGATTGCAATATTGTTCTTTTCAGAGCTTCAAAAAACTAAAAAATTAGATTATTTTATTTTTGAAGTCGGCCTTGGCGGACGTCTTGACGCAACAAATGTTTTTAAAAAACCTCTTGTTAGCGTAATAACTTCAATATCACTCGACCACGTTGAAAAACTTGGAGATACAATAACAAAAATTGCTCACGAAAAAGGTGGAATTATAAAACCAAAAGTACCTGTATTTACGTCAAATACAAATAAAGAAATCATAAAAGAATTGCAACGTATTGCTGACAAAAAAAATACAAAACTATTCAGATTAAATAAAGACTTTAATCTTTATAAGAATATCGCTCCATCGCTAGCTGGCGAACATCAAATATATAACTCAACTCTTGCTGGAGAGGTTTGTAAATTTATTGGAATAAAACAGAAAAATATAAAACAAGGATTAACAACAACGACGTGGAATGGCCGTTTACAGCAAATAGAGTTGAAAAAAATTAATAAAAAAACAATCGGCATCTCTAAGATATATATTGATGGCGCACATAATGAAGACGGAATCCGTGTATTATGTAATTTTATCAATCAAACATACAATGAATACCTAAAAAACGACAAAAAACCTAACATTATTTGCATATTTGCATGCCTAGAACGTAAAGATTATAAATCGTTTTTTCCAATTTTAAAAACAGTAAAGCTAAATAATTTATTATTTTTCGATGTTCCAAAAAATGTGAATAATTTTGCAGATGTTAAAAATCTGCTTAATCTTGCCGAAAAGCATAAAATTAAAAATAAAAATATAATAAAATCTTTCACTGAAATAAAAAAATATACAGACAAATCTAAAAACAATATAATCTTTATATTTGGTAGTTTATATTTTATTGGTTGGATTTTAGAAAACCACACAAAAAAATAACATGTTTACAACAAATCTATGTTTATGTAAAAATGGCCATTCCAGAAATTACTCTGTAAATCTTCTAAAATGTTATATTTTGCATCATGAATATTAAAAATATTAATAATGGCTTTTTCGTCATCAATATACTGATTTATTTTATCTTCAAAATCTAAACGCAAACACTCCATTATTTCTAAAATTTTAGAATTATTTTTACTATTCGTAACAACAAATAAATCAATTAGAAAACTATCAATATTTGCATTCTGCTGGCATTCTGCCATCGATATACTTACAATTTTTATATAAGGTGGTTTTGCTTTTAACGGAACAGATGTAAAAATTTTAACATCATTTTTTTGTAAATAATCAATATTTTTTATACTATTAATTACAACTTTTTGTAGTTCTAAACTTTTAATCATACTATAAATAATAAACTATAAAATTTCTTTAACATTAAACACCAAAAAATCACGTTCCTCGTTTGGACAAACAACGCCAAATACATCAAAATAACGATTGTTAAAAACAATTCTTTTGCAATTTTTTGCATCATCTCTGTATCTAATTGTTATCACATGAGAAATTTCTATATCATTTTTCATGCGTAAAAAAACTTGTTTTGAATCTACCGGTTTAATGTTTGCCCAAACTTCGGCTATATTTTCAAATTTACTATCAATTTCACCAAATTCACCACTGATTTGATTTTCTTTCTGTAAAAAAACTCTGTGATTAAAACTAAAATAATTACTCATATTTTCTTATCATATACATAATTTTATATATGTATCTTTCGATACCAATTATAAATTTCTTTTGATGCTGGCGGAACTTGACAATTTCCATTTTTATTTTGATAAATATCCGCAACATGAAACAAAATTGCCTGTTTTATGTCTTCGGGAACTTTATATTGTTGTTTTAAAAAAAAAACATCTACCACATTAGAATCTGGCTCACGTTTAAAATATAAACATCCGTTATTGGTATAATAATCATCTGTAGAAATTTTTTTCATATTGCATTCAAGTCTGACAATATCCATAAATTCATCATAGTGTATTTTAATATTATCGTGAATCCACTTGAAATAATTTATCTCTAAAAGACCTCTTTTCCTTATATAAAACTCTACTTTATACTCTTTTTTACCAAATGTTCTTCCTGCAATCTTTTCCGCACAGCTTGATGCCGTTTTTATTGCATTTAGAAGAAATTCATCATCTTTTTCATTATCAATACGTAGATAGTTTTTTACATAATCTAAATGTAAATCCACATCTATAAAAATAACATCTTCTATATTAGCATCGACATTATCGTTTATACCTCTAAAAAACATAATCAAACGATTATTTATGTACGATAAAAATAATTATGGAAGTATTATAAAAAATTATTTTTCCATGGTTGCAGCAATTGCGTCTGGAACAATATCGTAACGCTCAAATTGCATTGTATACTGAGCTCTTCCTTGAGACATTGAACGAAGTGTGTTTACATAACCAAACATGTTAGCTAAAGGAACAAATGCACTAATCACTTGCGCATTTCCGCGCGCCTCCATTCCATGAACCTGTCCCCTACGACTATTTATATCTCCAATAACATCTCCCATGTACTCATCTGGCGTAATAACCTCAACTTTCATAATTGGCTCTAATAACTTTGGACTTGCTTTTTCTTTTAATTCACGAAACGCATATCTTGTTGCAAGTTCAAATGCTAAAACAGAAGAGTCAACCTCATGAAATGCACCATCAATTAATATAGCTTTAAAATCTATTACTTGATAACCATATTTTAAACCATTTTTTTGAGAATATTCTAAACCTTTCTGTACGCCTGGTATATATTCTTTTGGAATAGAGCCACCAACGATCTTGCTTTCAAACTGATAACCAGAGCCTCTAGGCAGTGGTTCAAAGTCAATAACAACACGTGCAAATTGTCCTGCACCACCACTTTGTTTTTTATGTAAATAATCAATCTGAGCAGGTTTACCAAGTGTTTCACGATACGCAACCTGCGGTGCTCCAACATTAACATCAACATTAAATTCTCTTTTCATTCTATCAACAATAATTTCTAAATGAAGCTCACCCATTCCTTTTAAAATTGTTTGACCTGTTTCTTCGACACTTTCAACTTGCAAAGATGGATCTTCTGCAACAAGTCTATTTATAGCAATTCCCATTTTTTCTTGATCGGCTTGCGTCTTTGGCTCAACAGCTATTTGAATAACTGGATCTGGAAAATCCATTTTTTCAAGAACAATTGGTTTTTCAATCGAACACAACGTATCTCCAGTTGTTGTATTTTTTAGTCCAGCTAAAGCAACTATATCACCTGCTTTTGCAGTTTTTATATCTTCACGGTTGTTTGAATGCATTAACAGCATACGCCCTATGCGCTCTTTTGAACCTTTTATACTATTTAGCACAGCAGTTCCAGCGTCTAGTTTACCCGAGTAAATACGCAAAAACGTTATAGAGCCAACAAATGGATCATTTGCTATTTTAAAAGCCAAACCAGAAAATGGTTCGCTTTCACTAGAATGTCTCACTTCCTCTTCGTCTGTATCTGGATTTGTGCCTTTTATACTACCTATATCAAGTGGCGAAGGTAAGTAATCAACAACTGCGTCAAGAAGAAGTTGAACTCCTTTGTTTTTAAACGCAGAACCGCATAAAACTGGGACAAACTTAAAACCAATAGTTCCTTTTCGAATACATTTCTTTATTTCGTCATTACTAATCTCGTCTCCGTTTAGATATTTAGTCATTGTCTCATCATCCATTTCAACAGCGGTCTCAATCATTTTTGTCCTGTAAGATAAAGCTTTTTCTTTTAAATCAGCTGGAATTTCCTCAAATCTCATAGTCGCACCACAATGATCTCCGTCCCAATAAACAGCCTGCATACGCATTAAATCAACAACTCCAGTAAAAGTATCGCCACTTCCTATTGGAAACTGTATTGGCAATGGTTTAGCGCCAAGCCTATCAACAATCATATCTACGCAACGAAAAAAATTCGCTCCGGTTCTATCCATTTTGTTACAAAAACAAATTCTTGGAACACTATATTTATCTGCCTGTCTCCAAACTGTCTCACTTTGAGGTTCTACTCCAGCAACACCATCAAACACTGTTATCGCACCATCCAAAACTCTAAGTGAACGCTCAACTTCAACTGTAAAATCTACGTGTCCTGGTGTATCAATTAAATTTATCCTATGACCATTCCAAAAACATGTTGTTGCGGCTGATGTAATTGTAATACCGCGCTCTCTTTCTTGTTCCATCCAGTCCATTGTTGCTCCGCCTTCATGAACTTCACCTATTTTGTGTGTCTTTCCTGTGTAGAATAGAATTCTTTCACTTGTTGTAGTTTTTCCAGCATCTATATGAGCCATTATTCCAATATTTCTGTATTTATCCAATGTATATTCAGCCATAAATTTTAAAAGTACATTTTAAGTGTAAAAAACTAAATTATAAAATGCAACCTACTTTTTTTTAAGTTCTTCTGCAAAAAATTCATCATTAAATTTAGTTTTTATTTCCGATAACCAAATTGGTTTATCTTTGCTAACATCTATCTTTATCCAGCTATCTGGATAAATTTGTCTTGCGCTAATATAAAATGCATTATCATAAACACCTGCTTTTAAAAAATCTTTTGGGCATACTACAATTTTATTAGGATTACTATTTAACATTGCAGCCCATATTGCAAACGTAGAATTTGATGAAATATTATGTTTACCACTCGATGATAGTATTAAGTTTAAATAAGGTTTTTCCAAAGGATTTATATCAACAAAAGTGTGTGGTTTATCGGTTTTAAAATATTTCTTTGCTCCTTCTATGTCATCAGAAAAAATATAATAATGAACATCTTCCATTTTATCAAAAACTTTCATAGCTCTTCTGTAATAATCAAAATTACATAAATTAAGTGATTTAAATTTTAGAAAATCACCGAGCCTAATATTTATAACAACTGAATTCTTGTGCGATTGCATTTCTTTTATTATTTTTTTATTTCTCTCATCCAGTTCGTATTCATATTTTTTGTTAAGTTTTGTAAAAGCATTAATGATTTCTGGCATGTACTTTTTAAAATACTTTGGATTTTCAAAATAACCTTTAAAATAAATTCCTTTTCTCTTAAAACAATATGGATTATAATTATAATAATAATTACCTTTTTCACAATTTTCTGCTTCAAAAATTGTTGTTAATATCAGACGTTCTACTGGATTATAATATGTGTCTAAATCGATATTAAATTTATCTAAATAATATTTTACCCAAATTCTTTTTTTTTCATTTTTTAATTTTATTAAATCATATTTAACGACTTTGCCATATTCTTTTTTCAGCGTCATACCAAATACAACTTGATATAATTGATTGCCTAAACCACCGTTAAGCTGAATTATAACTGTATTTTTATACTTAATGTATCTTAAATACAAACAGTAGCTACCTAAACAAAATAATAATAGAAACACACAACAGCAAATTTTTTTTAGAAAAATCTTAACACTCATATCAATAATAATTAAAACACACGCCCAATTGTTATAGTTGCAACGTTTAGGCCAACATTTGGAGCCCTTAAGTCTCCATTTGAATAATGCTTTAAACCGACTTCAACAATCATTCCATTTTTAAATCTGTGCCCTACATTGGTTGCCAATGCAAAAAAGAATTGTGAAGACATATTTGTATGTTTATTATAATGTTCAAAAGGAGAAAACGGAAAAACATACGCAGGACCAACGCCAGCTGTAATATAAAACATAGGGCTACCAAAAATCCACTCATATATAAGTTCAATACCGACCGAACCAAATCTATTTCTATACTCACTATTAAGCCCATGCCATGAAAATAAACCAAAAGAAAAACGTCCATTTATTCCCATAAGTTTACTTGGTGTGGAATAATGAATTGAAAAAGTACCAACAGCGCGATATCTATACTCTCCGTTCCATTTGTAACTATTCCATGTTTTATTTTCTGGATCATACTCATCAAAACTACTGTAACCAGTCGGGCTTGCTTTTTTATCTCTATTTATAGAGATACCATAAGTTAAGAACACACCATATTTTTTTTTACCAAAAACTTGATTTTCTTCGTTAAAGATATAGTTTTTAAAAAAAGATTTAAAAATGTTTTCTTTATTTTTCTTACTTTCTTCTGCTTTTACATCAAAATTAATAAAAACACAATTAATAACGAAAACAACTAAAACAATACACAATATTCTGCTTATCTTTTTCATCAAGCATTTGATTATAATAAAATTATATTTTTCAAATATTTTTTTAATTTTTTTGACAATTATTAATATACAATTTTACTATACTGTGAGTTTCTTAAAGAAGATAAAATCTTTACCAAGAACAAATTTAAGCACAATTACAACTTTACCAGAAGTTGTATTTTTTGATTATGACGGCACAATATGTGATAATAGTAAATATTTAGTAAAGGCATTTAATTATGCAGTCAAAATAAATTTTGATAAAAAAAAAGATAAACTTATATTAAAGGAAATTAAAAAAATCAAGAAAGACAGTGAAAAATGGGTATATATAAAACAAAAATGCTCATCCGATGTTTTTGCGAAATGCAATAAAGATTACGATACGTACATATCAAATCAAAAGTTCAACCTCATTCAAAATGTAATGAAGATAATAAAACTTCTTAAAAGATATAATATCCCAATGTTTATAATAAGTCAAAAACGTGGAGATGGTTTAAGAGAAGAGCTAGAAAAGGCAAAATTAAACAAATATTTTCAAAACACATATGGAACTTTAGATTTTGATGAATTACAAAAACCATCAAAAGATTTTATTGAAAAAGTTCAAAAACATAGTAAAACAAATAAAAAAAAATGCTGGATGATTGGAGACAGATATAGTGATGTAATTTCAGGAATACATATGAATAGTATGGTATTTATAATAAACAAAAATGATGCAAAAAAAATTTACGAAGATTTTCCAGACTTAATTGGTAAACAAATATTTTTTACATCCTATATAAGATTAATATTTCATTTAATAAAATTACACAGAAAACAAAAACATACTCTGTTACAAAACATATCTTAGCATTTTAAAATATCGTCAACGTAAACAAAACACACAAACACAAAAAAAGCCAGAAGAAAAACTTCT
>DGWA01000002.1 GCA_002395105.1 Rickettsiales bacterium UBA4270 | reverse complement strand
TCAAACCTGCAAATACTTTAAATAAAGTATCAATAGTATTTGTCAAAAGCTTTCCATTCTCAATAACAACCCATGCGGAATTTAAAACATCCAAAGGACCCGGTAAAATATATGCTGAAAATAATCCCAAACCGTTGGTGATTAGATACCAGAACAATATTAAAATTACCGGCAAAATTAAAGGAATGAATTTATTTTTATAATTTTCAAACATTTAATCACTTAATAAAATTTTTATACATAAATAGTTATGTTATCATATTATAAAAACTTTAAAAAAAATAGACTCAAACAAAAAAAAAGAAAAAAAGAAAAAAATTAAAAAATTATGCTGATGTTCCGAAGAAGAAAAATGTGAGTCCAAATGTAGCTACTATTATTATATCAATTATCAGCATAATTACTGCAATGATGATCATATATTTTGCGTGTTTTTTGATATATTCATCATCACCCATAACAAAGTACAATACCAAACCGTAAATTAAACCTACAATCGGGAAAAATACTGCAAGAATATAACCAATTATTGCAAGAACTGTTCTAGAATCCACTGTTTCACCCCCATATTTATAGATTATAATAAATTATGTAAACAATAACTTATAAAATTTATGAATTACAGCAATGCCATCAATTTTTTCTCTTTTTTTTGTTTGTTGGTGCTTTTATTTTTGTATAAACTAAGTCTTTTTTAGAAATTTCAAGTATTTCTTTCACAGTTCTGCTTTATTTCTTTTTGATCGTTCACAGTAGTCTTGGCATTTCTTCTTTGATATTTCCGATGAGATTGTTAATATTGGTTTTGTATTTGTATAGAAAAATTAGAAAAAATTCTTAGCGTGACGGCATTGAAAAAATAGACTCAAACAAAAAAGAAAAAGAAAAAAAAGAAAATAAATTTTGGAATCACAGATTATTCTAAAATCTTACTGTGCCAATTTATAAGCATCATAAGCAGCGTAAATTGAGAAAGCTAAAGAAAGAATACCTAATATTCCAGCAGTAAAGAAAGCTAAAATTGCTAAAATAATCCATATAACTATAAACTTTAATCCTTTTTGACTGTCATCAAGAAGAAGTTGACCTAAACCCGGAATAATAAATGATAATATTGCGGCGACAATAGGACTTACCATGTGTTTTACCCCCATATAAATTAATTATTTATAAATGTGATTAATATCATTAATAAATCTTTTTAAAAATAAGCAATGCTGTCAAGCTAAGATTTTTTTCTAATTTTTTTGCATAATTTTTTTATTTTCCAGTGATTATTGCTTCATTTATTCTAATTCTTCAATTAATTATTCTATTTATTTTTAAAATACTTTTAATTTAATTATATCTTATTTTAAGTATTATATATAGTTAAATTTATTTGTAAGTAATTATAAATATTTATTTGAGAATATTAATTATTTTTAATTTGATATGGTTAAATTGGAGTTGTTTTCATATGTTTTTTGAGGGTTTTGTTACTGATGAATTCGGAAATTTTAATAATTTTGTTGAACGAAAATATGTATTAAGTGAACGTGCTTTTACTCGAAAAGGAAAATTGAGTTTAGCATCAATAATTAAATATCCTTTGTGTAATCGTAAAAAAACAACTTCAATTGAAGTTAATAGATTTTTAAGAAATGAATTAAACGATAGGGGTGTTACAATTACTAAACAAGCTATTTCAGAAAAAAGACAATTTATTGATCCAATAGTTTATGAAGACATGAATAACAGCTTAATTTCGAAAATATATGCTCACCAAGAAGAAATGGCTTCATTCAAAGGATTTCATGTCTGCGCAATAGACAGTTCAATTGTAGAAATTCCAAATACAAAATTAACAAGAGAAGAATTTGGAATACCTGAAAAAACACAACTACAAAAAGATACATCAGCCGCAAGAATATCCTGCATGGCAGATACACACTGGGACTTCATAATTTCATCAAATCTAACAAACAAAAAAGTAAACGAAGTAACCAACGCAATAATACATTTAGACGACGCCAAAGACAAAATGGATTTAACAAAAACAATAACAACATACGACAGAGGCTACAATTACACAGAATTAATGATAAAAACCATAAAATTAAACTCATACTTCATAATCCGTGCAAAAACAAGTGTATTCAAAAAACAACAATCACTAATGGAAAAAACACAAACAAACGACAAAACATTCGACATAAATCTAAACGCCGCAAAAATAAACAAATTTAATAATGAAGATCTCAAAAAATACGCCGAAAAAATGCGAGAATTCAAACTCAGAATAGTAAAAGTAAAACTAAAAAATGGGAAATCAGAAACATTATTCACAAATTTACCTAATAAAATAGCAACACCAGAAGAATTAAAACAACTATATGGCGACAGATGGAAAATAGAAACCAACTACGACAGATTAAAAAACAAACTACACATAGAAAAATTCACAGGAAAAAAGAAAATAATCATCGAACAAGACTTCTACAGCCACATATACCTATTCAACGTACTAATAGCACTCAAAAATGACGCAGAACAAGAAATAAATAGAAAACCAAAAGAAACAACAAAATACAAATACAAATACAAAACCAACGTCAACACACTAATCGGAAACATCAAAGAAGAAATGCCCAGACTCCTGACCAACGACCAAGAAGAAATAAATCGAACAGTAAAAGAAATACTGGACATAGCCAAAAAAGACTTAGTCTACACAAAAATAAAAGCACCTACAAACGAAGAAAGAGACAAAGACAAATATTATCACAAAAAATGCAAATCAAACATCCAAGACAGCTTCTAAAAAAATCAAAAAAATCTTAGCTTGACAGCATT
>DGWA01000004.1:128645-129910 GCA_002395105.1 Rickettsiales bacterium UBA4270 | reverse complement strand
AAGATTTTGTTTTTCTTTTTCAAGATCTTTATTTTTATTTGAAAGGGTTTGATTCTCACTATTGAGATTATCTAATCGGTTATTAAGATTTGTTTCTTTTTCTTCAAGTTCTTTGTTTTTTTTTACTAAATCATTATGAGTTGTTATTGCGCCATTCAAACTAGGATTATTAATAATACTTGATATTTCATCATTGTTTGTAATATTATTGTTAATAATACTAGCGGTAATATCATTAATTTCAATATCATTATCTGTAATGTTAAATGCTTTTGTCATGTTTGTAATTATTTGTTTCATTGCATCTTTTGTTCCACTTTCTGCCATTAGCCGTGACTGTAATGTATCTGCTTCTTTACTTTTGTCTTGTAGATCTTGAATTTTTTTATTTATTTTATCCATTTTTTCTCCATCGGACATTGTATTTTGAATTGTATCTGCATTTGTCTCGTTTGGTTTCATTAATTTTTTAAAGATAATATCAATATTATTTGTTGTATTTAAATTCAAATCAATATTATTTACTTGTTGTTTTATTAGTTCTTTGGATGTCCATGGTTGTTGAAATTTATTGTTTTTAATGAAGTCGAGTATACTTTTAAGATTATAATTGTTATTATTTGTGCCATTGTTGTTATTTGTGTCATTTGTATTTTCAGTTTTTGGTTTAAATTGCTGTTGAAGGAGTTTAAAAATTTCAAAAATTGTCTCTCTGTCCTTATTGATTTGTTTTTGTGCTTCTTCGGCACTTGTATTGCTCATAGACACCTGTTGTTTGAGTATTTCGTTTTCTAAACTAAGTTCTTTCATTTTATCTTGAAGTAGTTTTTGTTGGTGCAATAATTCTTGATTAACCTTTTTAAGATCAGCAACAACTTTAATTATATCATTAATATTATTTATAGCTTGAGTTTGATCGTTTGGTGTTGTTGCAATTGTTGTCGGGTTGTCTGATTTTACTTGTTTTAGAGCTTGACTAATTATATCATTAATTTTTTTATTTGATTCATTAAGTTTTTTATTTTCTTTTTCAAGAAGTTGTTTTTGATTTGTGATAATATTTAATTGGTTGCCAAGATCTGTTTTTTCGCCTACTAACTTGTCAACATTTCCTGCAACAGTTATAATATTATCTTTTATTACACCCTCACAAATATTATCATCTATTTCATTAAGATTATTTTGTACAGTTGTCTTATTATTATTTGTAGCTGTGCTAATGTTTGTTATACTTTTTACTACTGTTTCAAGATTTTTGTTTTTTT
>DGWA01000004.1:37642-128582 GCA_002395105.1 Rickettsiales bacterium UBA4270 | reverse complement strand
TTAAGTTCTTGTTTATTACTTTCGAGATTATTTACTTTGTTGTCAAGATCTGTATTTTGATCTTTAAGATCTTGATTACTTTTTACTAACTTATTAATGCCTTCTATTTTACTATTGACTTTATCCAAATCGTCACTTATTTGACAATTATTAATGCTAATTACTTGGTTATTATTGCTATTAAGATTAAGTGTTTTTATTGCATTACATACAGTTTTATATTGATCAGTTTTTGTTTTAAGATCTCGATTATCATTTTCGAGATCATTTACTTTGTTGTCAAGATCTGTTTTTTCGCCTACTAACTTGTCAACATTTCCTGCAACAGTTATAATATTATCTTTTGTTACACCCTCACAAATATTACCTTCTATTTCATTAAGATTATTTTGTACAGTTGTCTTATTATTATTTGTAGCTGTGTTAATGTTTGTTATACTTTTTACTACTGTTTCAAGATCTTTATTTTTATTTGTAAGATTTTGTTTATCATTTTCGAGATTATTTACTTTGTTGCCAAGATCTGTATTTTGATCTTTAAGATCTTGATTACTTTTTACTAACTTATTAACGTCGCCTATTTTATTATTGATGCTATTTAAATCTTCTATTTTACAATTAACAATGCTAATTGCTTGGTTATCATCGCTATTAAGATTAAGTGTTTTTATTGCATTACATACAGTTTTATATTGATCAGTTTTTGTTTTAAGATCTCGATTATCATTTTCGAGATCATTTACTTTGTTGTCAAGATCTGTATTTTGATCTTTAAGATCTTTATTATTTTTTACTAAATCATTAATTTTTGTTACAGTTTTATTTGCTTTGCTGTTGAAAGCATCATCTGGTGCTCCATTTATATCATTTTTTATTATTTTATTTAGATCTATGTCACTTAAGTCTATGTTTTTTGAATCATGCATGCAATCGATAATTTCATCAAGTATTTTATTTTTTGTAGCACAACTATCGATTTTTTTAAAATATTTTTTAATCAAGGTTTGATTTTTATTAAAATATTTAACAATAACATCATCATCATCAACATTATCTTTCCCTAAGAGATCGATATTTTTATTACTGTCTGTGTCTGTTAGTAACAACCTATTAATTACGTTTTTACTTGTTTCTGCAAATTTTTGAACTTTATCGACTGCGTTTTTTAAATTTGAATCTTTTATTTCATCTTTATCTGTTTTTTTAAGACTTTTACGGTCGGCAATTATGCCAAGTGAATTAGATGCTATTTGCACATCTTTTTTAATTTGCTCGGCCTCTTGTATTTTACCTGCATTTTTAATTGCTTGAATAACGGCTTGTTTTGTTTTGTTGTCAAAAAAAGTAGTATTGTTATAATATTTTTTGAGTTCTTTTGTTAATTTGCTGTCACTATCTAGAATGGTTTCCGTTTCTTTTAGTTCATCAAGATCTATTTTGTTAACATTCTCTTCAAGTTGTTTATAATCAACTTTATCGTTATTTATGTTATCAATAATTTGTACTGCCGTTTTTAAATTATTCGCGCTTTGTATAATTTTTTTTACATATCCAATGTCGTTTTGACTATTTACTGCAAGTTTGACAACAAGTGCTTGAAACTTCTGAACAATTGTTTTAAAGTGTTCGCCAATTTGTTTGTCGTCATTGGTTTTCAGTTTATTTAATGTATTTAAATCGATTTCTTTAATATTTATTGCTTTTATTTTATTAAGTTCATTTTCGTCAATGTCCCATGAATATTGTGTTATTGGTCTGGTTGCTTCAGCAAAGTTTTTAATTTCTTCTTCGAATTCTGTATTATAAACAAGTTGCGATAATACAACATTTAATACATAATCAGTTTCCATTATTATTTTTTGTTCTTTATCTTGGTATTCATTGCATTCTATATTTATGCCTTTTTTTTTTAATTTTTCTTTTATATAAGGTATTCTATTTTCAAGCATTCTTTTATAGTCATCCAATAACTTTAAGTCTTTTTGGTACGAGTCTAATTTTTCTTTCGATATTTTAAGCTGTTTTTGTAATTTTGTATATTCTTCATCGCTTATCACGGGTTCTGTTGATTCTTCTATGTTCTTTATTTTTGCTTCTAATTTTTGTACTGTTTCTTCTTGTTCTGCATAATCCGCAAAAATTGTAGACAGCACTTCTATAAGTTGTTTGTATTTAAAACTCTCAGGTGATTCTGATGTCTTGGTATCTGCTAATAGTTTTTTAATCTGGTCTCTTCCAAATCCTTTGTGGTCTTTCGCTATTTGTTCTATCTTTTTTTTAAAATCTTTGTTTTTTATTCTATTTTTAGCTTCTTCAATCGCTCGATTGTAAATACTTTGAAACTCCATTGTTTCGCCTGTTTTTATATTCACGTATGTTTTGATTTTTGCTTCAAGACCATTCCTTTCTTTTTCTACTGCATCTAGTTGTTTTATCGTGTCTGTATGTTTTTTTTTTAATGCTCTATAATCTGTATTTATCAATTCATGTTTTTTTAATAGAGTTTGAAATTCATTTCTTTTTCTTATGTAGAGTGTTTGTAAGTATTGTTTATTGTTTTTGAATATTATAATATTTTCTCCGTTTATACGCACAGCATCATTAATGTCTCTCTTATATAAGCCTATTAGATTTTTTAATTCATTTATATTACTGGTGTATGTGGAGGCCGGAACTGTTCCAGTTTTAAAAACTGGAGTACTAATGTCTTTATACGTTTGTATTTTTATTTCTTTGTAATTGTCTTTTAGTTTGCTATTGTTCAAGCTAAAATCGTCATTTTTTATTTTGTCATTTTCTTTTGCACAACAAAATGTCTTGTTATGTTTATTTTCTTCTTCTAATTTTGTTAGAAGATTCTCTTCTTCTTCTAATTTAAGATCATCATCTTCTTTTTTTTCATATTTTAGAAAAGCATTTGCAAGTTCTTGTTCTCGTTTAGACATTGGTTTAATGTCTTTTTTTTTCTTCATTATACCTGTTTTTTTACCTTTTTCCATAATAATTACAAGTATATTAACATTTTTTTTGAAAAAATCAAAATTAATTTTATTGGTTTTTATAAATTGATTTTTATATTTTTTTTATTTTTAAAAGGTTATGGAGCAAAATCACAGTAGTTCAAAATCAAATAAAAAACAACTTGGAAGAGGTCTTGCTAGTTTATTAGAAACAGATGATGAATTTTTTTTTAGTAAAGATTTTTTAGGCAAAGAAGACGATTATAACAATGAATATGAAATAAAAAAACTTAGTATTTATGATATTGACGTAAATTTAGATCAACCTCGTAAATATTTCGACGAAGTAAAACTTAGAGAATTAAGCGAAAGCATAAAAAACAATGGCTTATTGCAACCAATAATTGTTTCAAAAGGAAGAGATGATAAATATATAATAGTAGCTGGAGAAAGAAGATATAGAGCATGTAAATTAGCAGGTCTTAAAGAAATAAGAGCAATAGTTTTGGATTTACAAAAACAGGAAATAATTAAAAAAGCCGTGATTGAAAACGTACAACGTGAAAATTTAAATCCGATAGAAGAGGCGAATGGATATAGAAATATTATTGACGCATTTGGATACACTCATGAACAGCTAGCAAGTGAAGTCGGTAAAAGCAGGGCGTATATAACTAATTTACTAAGAATTTTGACTTTACCAAAAGATGTTCAAAGTGCAATAAGAGATAAAAGTATTACATTAGGTCATGCAAAAGTATTACTTGGCGTCGATAAACCAAGTGAGTATTTATCTAAAATTATTAAAGATCATTTGTCAGTTAGGCAACTTGAAACAATTATTTTTAATGATTTAAGTGATATTGTAAATAATTCTGTATTTACTGCAATTCATGATAAAAACGAAGAAAATGATGTAGAAAATAAAGATAATTCAACAAACAATAACTATAAAAATGATGAGTTAAAACATATGAAAAATGATATAAAGTTTATAGAAAAGCAACTTTCTGATAAATTTGGGTTTAAGGTTCGTTTAAAATTGAAACGAGATGGTAGCGGAAAGTTTGAAATTTCTTTTAGCAATTCAGATGATTTATTTAAAATAATAGAATTACTTAAATAAACTTATTTTTTATTTTTCATTGTCTTTCCTATTTTACCTCCACAATGAATTTCTCCATATTTTTTGTATGATAATTTGCTGTTTTTAACCAAACAAGATGTTATTGCATCACATATAGCCAATGTTAATAAGCTTGATGTTGTTGGTATTGGAAAATCTTTTACTGCTTCGTTGTTCATTTTTAGCGTAAGATTTATTTTACTATTTAACTCAAGCCATGATTTTTTTTTACAAGTTATAGACAAAATATCTATTTTATTTTTTTTGCAATATTGCACTATATCTCGTACTTCAACTGTCTCGCCAGAGCAAGAAATTACAAGTAGAATGTCATTTTTGCAGATGCAACCTAAATCACCATGTATTGCTTCTGTTGGATGTATAAAAAAACTTGCAAAACCTATTGATGAAAAAACTGATGATATTTTTTTTCCAATAATTCCACTTTTGCCAACACCAGACACTAAAATTCTCCCTTTACATGTTTCTAAAATGTGTAAAAATTGTAAAAATTTTTTACTAAAATACAAATCATCCAATTGTTCTACTAGATAATTTAAATTTAGAACTTCTGTTTTTAGCGTCTCTTTTGCTGTTTGAATATTTTTTTCATCATTTTTCATATATTATTAAATTTCACTATCATCACCTTCATCAAATGGCGGAATCATTGAATTATCTTTGGCTATATCGTTATTAGTTTGATTAAATTCTTTATCTTGCTCAATTTTATCATCTGTTGAATAACTTTGCATTGCATTATAATAATGTTTGTCCAATCCAGTAAAAACCATATGTTCTTTATCGAATGATAATATAGCTGTTCCAACCGGACCATTACGATTTTTTGCAACAATTATTTCTGCAATATTTTTTATTTTTTCATACCTTTCTTTCCATTCTTGATATTTTTGTATTTGTTTTTCATCTTCTTCGCTTGTTTTTTTTGGTTCTCTTCGTGCTTCATAATATTCTTCACGATAAAGCAACATAACAATATCTGCATCTTGTTCTATTGTTCCACTTTCACGTAGATCTGATAGTTGAGGTTTTTTGTCTTCACGTCCTTCTTTTTCAACTGCTCTTGATAATTGAGATAGTGCAATTACTGGGATATTTAATTCTTTTGCTATTGCTTTTAATGTACTTGTAATCTCGGATACTTCAAGAACACGATTTCCGCCATAATTTTTTGATGCTCTTAATAATTGTAGATAATCAATTATTATAGCACAGACATTATGTCTATCTTTCATATATCTAGCTCTGCTTCTTAAAATCGAAACATTTAACGCCGGTGTATCATCTATATATAATGGTAAATTTGAGACATCTTGAATGCTTTTATTGATTTTTTTCCATTCTGTTTCATTTATTTTTTTATTCTCTTCGACTATATCTCCTTCATCGTTATATTCATTATAGCGACCTGTATGTATTGTTTTCATTGAAAAACCACTTTCCATTGCAACTATACGCGCTGCAAGCTGTTCTCCTGACATTTCAAGCGAAAACATAGCTATAGCTGGTTGTTTTTCGTTTTTGTCTGCTTTTTTATGATTTTGTTGTAAAATTCTTGCGACATTTCTTGCAATAGTTGTTGCTAACGCTGTTTTACCCATCGATGGACGTGCAGCGATTATAATTAAATCACTTTTCTGCAATCCTCCTGTATAATTATCTAAATCTTTTAAACCAGTTGAAAGTCCTAAGATTGTTTTATCACTTTTACGCGCTTTTTGTAGTTTATCTGCTAATATTTTTGCATAATCTTTAAGTTGATGATTAATATTACTGTTTGATTGGTTTTTGTTTACTATTTCATAAATTTTTTTTTCTAATTCACCAATGTATTCGTCTATGTTTTCAAATGATTTTGAATTTATGATATCATTTATATCTTTTCCATATAAACAAAGTGCTCTTTTTGTAGATAAAAAATTTAATATATTTACTAATTCTATTGGTTTACATATAGCGCCTGCAGCATAATCAATTAAACTATCTATAACTTCTTTTAATTGTTCGTCTGTATAATGTAATTCATTTTTTTTATCAATAATGCTGTAATATAATGTCTTAGGTTCTGCTTGTCTGTCTTCTTGAATAAGCTTCTTGATTGTTTTAAAAAAAAGTTTATTTTCTTCGTAATAAAAACTATCTTCATTTAATTCTAGCTCTAAGTATCTTAGCACTTTGTTATCGATTAATATTAATCCTAGCACTTGTTTTTCAGCTTCTATATCGGATAAATAAGAAAGATTATCATACATTATACTACTGGATTCAGCAGGTTGCTCGTTCTTTGCATTAAACTCAGAATCCATAAAAACAAAATCTTATTAGGAAGTTTTTTGTAAGTAAAAAACTAATAGTCAATTTTAAAATAATCAATTGTTTAAATTTGATTTCATTATCTCCCAACCAATAATTGATGCAGTGTTCGCTACATTTAAACTTTCTGCTTGTTTGTTTATTGGTAATCTGACAATTATATCACATTTTTTTTTAGTAGAATCTTTAATTCCTTTGCCTTCTGAACCGAATATAAATACACATTTATCATATTTATTAACTATTTCTGTTATGTTTTCTTGCGTATTTGTATTGACATCAAAACCAATTATCCAATAGCCATTTTTTTTAAGTTTTTCGATTGCAAGAGTTGTATTTTTTATTTGATATATGTGCGAACATTCACTATATCCTGCTGATGCTCGAACTACGGCTGATGTTATGCGACACGAACTATGTTCAGTTAAAATTATTCCATCTATGTTAAAACAAAAAGATGATCTAATTATACTTCCAACATTTTGTGGATCTTGTATTTCTTCTAGTAAAAATATAGCTTTTTTTTCTATTTTATTATCTTCGTTTATTAAATCTTCTAATTCTAGAAAATTAAAATTAGAAACTTTTAGAGCTATACCTTGATGCTTATCTTGCTCGTGTGTTATGGAAAATAATTCATGTGAATTACATTTTTTAATTAAATTGCGTAGCGATTGTGGTATTTTTTTAAAAAAATCATCAAATTTATTTTGTAATATATATATTTCATATATTTCTCTATTCTTTATACCATTTTCATAACCTTGAATACATCCAAAACAAGCATTTTTTCCGTAAATTATTTCTTTACGTTTTTCATCACTTTGATGTTTTTTTGACAAATGTTTTTTATTCATTCCTAATTACTAATTAATGAAAAGAAAAATGATAAAAATCAACTTTTTCAAAATAAGCTCTTGTATTAATCTTGATTTTTAAAAATGTGCCTACTAAAAAGTTATGTTTTTTATGATTATTTCAAATTTTTTGAGAGCTATTTTTTGTATTATTTTTACTTTTTGTGCTGTATTTTCTTCAAGAACATCATTTGCAATTTCTGTCAGTGAACACGTGATTGTTGCACGAAAATTTCTTAAAGAAACCGAACAATTATTAAAATCAAAAGATAATACACAGAGAGAAAAAAAGCAACTCATTATAAAACGATATATTGAAAATATAGATTTTAACTGGAATGCAAAAATGGCTCTTGGAAGATTGTTTTTACAATTATCGCCAGATGAACAAAAGAAATATATTAATGAATACAAAAAATTTATAACTTATACGTGGTTGCCAAAATTAAGTCCAGATGACATAAATGATGTAGATATGAGAATACTTGAAAAAAGTGAAAAAATAAATGAAACAGAGGAATATGTAAAACTTGTAATTGAGTTAAAAAAAGATAAAACAATATATGAAGCTGTTCTGAGAACAAGAATAAAAAATGGTAAATTTCAGATTTTAAATATATGCATTGAAGGAATAGATTTGGCAGTTTCTTATAGAGCTGATTTTTTAAGCTATATTGAACAAAATAACAATAATCCAAAAAGCATAATTAAATATTTAGAAGAGCAAAATAAGAAAGTGAAGAAATCTGCTGATTTTAAAATCGATGAATAATTTTTAATCTTTTGTATTTTCTGTTTCGTCGTAATTTAATATAAAATCAGGTATAATTAGTTCATTGTGCTTGCGTATATTTCTGTTATTTGTTTTTTGTATATTTTCTTTTATAAAATCTTTTTTTCTTTCATTACTTTTACCACATCCAGAGATTATTATTGCTAAAAAAAATAACACAATTGTCATTTGTTTATTATTGTGTATTGACATAATATGTTAATTACATGTATTGCAAAATATAAAATGCAAATTGTGTTTTGTTATAAATTTAAAAATTACTTGAAAATTATTTATTTTTCTTCTTTTAAGAAGAGTGTTATTTAAAGAATTGTCTACATTTTTTTGTTTGTTTTTCCTTTGTTTGTCGTTTAGTTGTTATGGTGCCGATGTGGATGAAGAGCTTATTGGTGATATAAGGAAGATAAAAAAAGTAGATAAAGATGTTGTTATTGGCAAGAAGATTAACAATAAACAAAGTAATTTATATTCTTTATTTGATGATGATTATAATGAAATTAGTAATAATATAAATATTAAAAGAAAAAGTTCTAGAAAAAAAACACTATCAAAAAAGCTTGATATAAAAGTTATAGATGCAAACAAAACGAACAGCGGTATTGCTATAAGAAGTTTAAAGGAAGCATATGCGCTTTTCAAACAAAGAGATTATGAACTTGCCATTTTATATTATAAAAAATCATTAAAAGATAATCCTAAAAGTGTTGAAGCTAAATTTGGTCTTGCTGTGTCTTATCAATTATTAAGACAGTACGATCAAGCTATTGATTTATACGTTAATTTATTGAATAATAATTATTCACGCAAGAAGATAGTTTCCAACCTATTGTTATGTTTGAAATATAAATCATACAAAGATTCTTTAAAAATTTTATTGTCTGTAGACAATAAAATATTAGGCTACTCTGATATTTTGGCACAAATTGGAATTATTTATATGAAGATCAATGATAATAAAAAAGCAATTTCAACACTGCTAGAAGCTCATGAAAGTGCTCCAACGAATGCGGTTATTGCTTACGATCTTGGAATATTGTTCGACAGGGATAATAATATTGATAATGCTAAATATTTCTTTGATATTGCCATAAAAAATGGTATTTCTTCTGTATTAGAAAAACAAGACGAAGATCGTCTTGCCGAAAGAGTGCAAGAACTGAATGAGCAAATTAAGAATGAGATAAAAAAAAATAAAGCAAATAAGTAAAATTATTAAAATTTATAAATAGTCATTGTTTGTTTTTTTTATCTTGCATTTTATAAAATAAATCTAACACTAAATTAGTTTTATATGGTTAGTTTTAGTAATATAATTTCCAAAACAAAAAGTGTCACATATAATGTTGGTTTACGTAATTATATGCTTGGTGTTTATAATTATATGACATCGGCATTAGCGTTAAGCGGTGTTGTCGCGTATCTAACTGCTTATTCTGGTTTAGCTATTGCAATGATTAAATCTCCATTTGGTGTTATAGTTAGTTTCGCACCATTGATTGTTTCTATAATAATGTCTGTAAAGATTGGTAGTGCAAAGATTAACACAATTAAGACATTATACTTTTTATATGCAATTTTAATGGGCGTTTCGTTATCAACACTATTCCTTGCTTTTAGTGGTATTTTAATAGCTAAAACATTTTTCATTACAGCATCAATGTTTGGCTCCATTAGTATATATGGATATACAACAAAAAAAGATTTAAGTGGATACGGACATATTTTAATGATGATTGTGTTCGGATTGCTAATTGCATCAATTGTTAATTTGTTTACACAAAGTTCTGGTTTACAATTTGGAATTTCATGTATTAGCGTAATTGTATTTTCATTGTTAGTTGCGTACGATACTCAGAATTTAAAACAAATGTATTATAGCGTTTGTCATGATCAAAATTTAGCGACAAGAGTTGGTATATTTGGTGCATTGCAATTATATATTGATTTTGTAGCAATATTTGTGCATTTATTGCAAGTTTTTGCAAATTCAAATAGGAAAAATTAATCTTAAATAATCTATGTCTGAAATTGCAGATTTTTTAATAAATTTAATATCTGCTGGAAAGTTTGAAGATAGTCAAAAACCAGATATAGAAAGAACAAAGTGGGTATCAGAAAAACTTGAAAGCATAGGTTGTGAATGTGATTTTAAAATTTTTGATAACACAGCGAATGTTTGTGCTACGATTGGGAATAAAAATGCTAAAAAAAGTCTTTGTTTTTGTGGGCATTGCGATGTTGTTCCTGCTAGAAATTGGACAAAAAAAATATCTGGTGAAATTATAGGAAATAGAGTTTACGGTCGTGGTGCAGTCGATATGCTTGGTGAAATAGCTTGTTGGTTTTTTGCATTAAAATGTTTAAAAGAAAAAAGTGAATTATTGAATAATATTAAGATAATAACTCTTTTAACAGGTGATGAAGAGGGAGCCGGTATTAACGGAACAGATAAGATGGTTAAATATTTAGTAAATAAAGGAGAAAATATTGATGCATGTATAGTTGGAGAACCAACGAGTGATTATTATGATTTAAAATCACATAAAGATGTAGATAACTGTAAACTTAATGGTTTGTGCTATTCTCGCGGTGGCAGTTTTCATTTTTGGATAACTGTTAAAGGTAAAAGCGGACATGTTGCGTACACTGGGGAATTCGATAATCCAATTACAAAAGCTGTTAGATTATGCGATAGACTTAAAAAAATTAGTTTTACTGAGTTTGATGAAAAAATGACAAATCTTGAAATTGTTGAGTTTAATGCAGTAAATAATACTGATAATGTTATTCTTGACGATGTCAAGATACACGGTAATGTTAGATTTTTTTGTAATAAAAATCGCAATATTGATTATTACAATATAATAAAGCAAAAAATTGAAAATGAATGTCAAGCAGTGCTTTTTGATAGTTATAATGCAAGATATCAATGCGATAGATGTGGATATACGACTGATGTGAATGATGATTTTTTACAATTAGCGATGTCATGTTTTAAGAGATATAATAACGAATCAAAATTTGTTGTTGTTCGTGCTTGCACAGACGGCGAGTATATGACAAAAATATGCAAAAGTGTTTGCGAAATTGGTCTTAAATGTAAAATGATGCATCAAATTGATGAATATACCACAATAGAAGATTTAAATGATTTAACCAATTTATATAAAGAAATAATAACGGAGTATGCTAAATGATTTTTTAGCTAATTGCACTAAAACCAGAAACAATATCACTTAATTCTGATGTTATGTTTGATTGTCTACTTTTGTTATATTTTATACGTAAATCATCTATTATTTCTTGACCATTTTTTGTAGCATTGTCCATTGCATTCATTCTGCTTGATATAATTGATGCAAGATTTGATACATATGCATTATAAAATTTTGTTTTAATTAATAAACTTATTATTGAATAACATATACTATCTGTTTCAGATATATTTGTGAAATTTTCTTTTTCATTATTTTCTATATTTTCTATTAATGGCAAAACTTGTTCACAAACTGGTTCGCATGTTATGATATTTTTAAATTTATTATAAATAAATAGTATTTTATCGTATTCTCCATTATTATATTTTTCAATAAATGAATTAATTGCAGTATTTATTGTTTTTTCATTATGATTTTCGGAAAATACATTTACATTTTGTAAAATTTCATTTACATTAAGCCTTTCTGCTTGTAATTCAAGATACTTTTTTGCTTTTTTGCCAACAGCAAAAACATCTATAATAGAGTTATATTTTTTATATTCATCAACAATAAAAGAAAGCTTTTTAAAAATATTTGTATTTATACTACCACATGTTCCTTTGTCGCTTGACATGAGTATTAATAAAATTTTCTTTTTATCATATTTTGCATTATTTATGAATAAATTAATTTTATCTAAATTTGATGTATTTTGTATATAAGATGTCAAAATTGATTTTGATAATTTACTGTATCTATCGGAAATAGTAATAGTATGTTTTATTTTTGCAATTTTAGCAGTTGCAATCATTTGCATTACTTTTGTAACTTTTATAGTTGACTCGATGCTTGTTATTCTTTTTTTTATTTCAATAAGATTAGACATTCTTTCAACGGATTTATATGCTTCATTTAATTTTTTAATTTGCAATTTTTTTTGTTAATTTTAAAAAAGAAAATAAATAATGTTTTTCTTGTTTTTTAAAAAAATATTAGTTATTTAAAATTAAATGTCTAAAAAAAGCGAAGATATTTCAAGCCAGAATGATAATGTAGATGATAAAAACTCGTCAGAAGATAGTTTGAGTATTGTCAATGATAGTGAAATAGAAAAATATAATGAAATTAACAGTGATATCGATGCATACAATGAGGGAATGTTAGTCACTAGTAATAGCGAAGCTTTAACGCAATATATTAAAAAAGTTTCAAGCTTTCCTATGTTGACCAAAGAAGAAGAAGAAAAATTGTTTAATTTATATATAGATAAAGGAGATCAGAAAGCCGGTCAGGCAATAGTTCTTAGTCATCTTAGACTTGTTGTAAAAATTGCAATGCAATATAAAAATTTTGGTATAAATATGATAGATTTAATATCAGAAGGCAATGTTGGTTTAATGATTGCTTTAAAGAAATTTGATCGTACAAAAAAAGCTAGATTTTCGACATATGCTGGTTTGTGGGTAAAAGCAAAAATACAAGAGTTTATTTTGAAATCTTGGAATATGATTAAAATTGGTTCTTCTGCACTAAGAAAACAATTATTATTTAATTTTAGTGGATTAAAAAAAATGTTGCACATAGATAATACAACTTCGAATAAAGAACAAAGTGAAAGAATTGCTAAGCATTTTGGAGTATCTGTTAGTGAATATGAAAATGCTATTTCTTCAATAAAAGGTAGAGATGTTTCATTAGATACACCGATTGATAACGACGGAAATATGACGCTAATGGACACAATACACAGTTGTGATGGCAATTTTGCTTTAAAGATGGCTGAAAAAGAAAAAAGTATTAATAGAAATGAATTTTTAAGAAAGAGTTTATCTATTTTAGATAAAAGACAAATAGATATTTTAATTGCAAGATATATAAATGAGCCAAAAGCGACGTTGGAAGATTTATCAAAAAAATACGGTGTTTCAAAAGAGAGAATTAGACAGATAGAGGAGAGTGCTATTCAAAAGTTAAAAAGTTTCGCAGAAAAAGCTGGGAATTTACATGAATAGGCTTCTTGTTTCTTGCTTTTAATAAAATAAATATAATCTTTATAATTAGAAAATAAGGACAGGTGGTCGAGTGGTTGAAGGCACTGGTCTCGAAAACCGGCATACGGGTTTTCTCGTATCGAGGGTTCGAATCCCTCTCTGTCCGCCATTTTTATTATAGTGTATTTAAGTATTTTACAATTTCTTCACTTACTATATCTATAGGGTGTTTTTTGTCTTTTCTTTGCATTAAAAATATAGCATTATTTATTTCTTCAATTTGTTTTTGTCTTAAATTTTCGTCGTTGATAAAACGTATTGCTTCATTAACTAAATTATCGGCCGTCGCTTGATTTTGTAAAAATTCAGGAATTATTTTTTTATTTAGAACTATGTTAAATAGATTTATAGATTTAATTTTTGCAAAACATTTGGCAAATAGATAAGTTAATATAGATGTTTTATAATATATTATCATCGGTGCCCCAAGCGCTCCAATTTCTACATTATTTGTTCCATTTTTAGCTATTACCAAGATACATTCTTGAATTATTTTTTGCTTGTCTTCTTTTTTGTTAAAAAAATTAATATTTTTAAAATCAGATAATAATTTTTTAATATCTTTTTCAGTGTTTTCTGTAGTGAAAATTGCAAAATTTAAATTATTATCAAATATTTTTAGTTTCATAATAACGGATGCAATTAATTTTTTATGTCTTTTTACTTCACTTTTTCTACTTCCAATAGTTATGCCTATGAGTTTATTGTTTTTTGTTATTTTAGTATTTTTTTCCTGAAATGAAGCAGGATATCCTATAAATGTTGATGAAAAATTATTACTATTTTTATAATTGTTTTTTTCAAGTGGTTTGAAATAATTACGTTCCATTGGTAATAAATAAAATAATCTATTGTAATATTTTGATAGAATTTTTGCTCTAAATTCCCAATAAGCCCATACGCTTGGTGCGACTATTTGCCATATTTGAACAGTTTTATTTGTTTTTCTTATTTTTTTCGCAACACGAATACAAAAGTCATAAGCATCTATTGTAATTATTAAATCTGGCTTAAAATTATTAATTTCATTTACTGTATCGGTTATTCTATCTATAATTTTCGGAATATTGAAGATTATATCTCCTATGCCTAAAATAGCCAATTCTTTTGGATTAAAAAACTGTTTTATATTAAATTTTTTTGCAGTTTCATCTGAAACAATTCCTGCTAATTCAATATTATTGAATACATCGTTGTCTCTATTTATTTTATCAAGAATTTGATTAATTAAGTTATCGCCAGATTTTTCTCCGCAAATTAAAAAAATTTTCATAATTATTTTATTAATAATAACTAACCTTTTGGTAAATTCTTCTTTCCTTTCTTAGGGCTTTTATTTCTTTTAACAATTGGTTCCTGAATTGGTAATGGAGTAAAAGGCATTTTTACACGAGAAGAAATCCATCCAACTTTATAGTAAAAGATTTTTTTTGTTTTAATTGGAGGATTTGCTTCGATTAATATTATTTCATCGTCTCTTGGTAAATTTATAACTTCTTGTGGCATTAATAATGCACGTTGTGTCTGCGATATACTTGTTGACCCACCGCTTGAATTAACTGCAAACCATTTAGATTTACTTCCGCTTGTGCTTTCTACTGTTTGATTACCTATTAACTCACTTATTAATTTAGCTGTATCAATATTATTTGCTGCAAATGTTATACGATACGTGCTATTTGATAAGAATGAATTCATTCCAGAATCTTCATATGTTCCTTTTAACTGTTGTACATCTTGAACGATTAAAAATAGTTTTACATGATAACCACGAAAATAAGCAATACCTGCTAAAAATTGCTCTAATTTACCAACTGTTGGAAATTCGTCCATCAAAAATAAAACACCATATTTTTCAGAAGGTAAAGGTAGATGTTGGGACATGAACGCAGTTGCTTGTTGATAAAACATACACATTAATGGCTTTAAACGTTGTATGTTATCAGGCGTAAGTCCAACGTAAACAGTTGTTGGTTCTTCTTTCATTTTTGTAAAATTAAAATCACTTTTTGCTGTTGTTGCGTCGATTATAGGGTTACCCCAAAGTTCAAGGCCTGAGTTTAAAGTTGATACAACTCCAGAACGCTCTTTATCGGCTTTTTGTAAAAAAGCAGCAAGGTTCATATATCCTATTGGATGTATTACATCTCCAAGTGTATCTAATGCAACTGCACAAAGATATGCGAAGTCATCACTACGAATTGTTCTAACAACTTCACCAAATGTTTTTGGTTTTTGCGGATCTGCTATTAAATATAATACAATACCTACTAACAATGTTCTTGCTTCGTTTGTCCAAAATTCTTGTTTTGGTAATAATATGTTTGCAAGTTTTTGTACGTCATCAACCATTTGTCCAGGTTTATCTGATATCCATTCCATTGGATTATAACAATGGCTTCTTCCATTTACATCGGCCGGAACCCAACAATAAACAGTTTGTTTAAGACGTGATTCTCTCCATCCAGCAGATGCTTCGAAATTTTCAAGTTTTATGTCATGGCATACGAGACTTTCTTCCCAGAAAACGCAATTTGGTATTGCAAAGCCAACACCTTTACCAGAACCTGTTGGTGCAAATAATAGTGTATGTTGATAATCGTGAATATCTGTAATTAAAAATTTTCCTTTTTTAAAAGGATGACGTCCCATTAATAAGCCACGCTTATTCGACATACCAGCTTTGATTATTTCTCTTTTGTTAGCCCAATGCGCATCACCATATACAGATGTATCTTTTTTTACTGGAGTAAACTCAGATATTTCTTTTTTAAAGATAACGGCAAGTGTGCAAATGGTTATTGGTGGCATTAGAACTAATATTATTGCACATTTTAATATAAAATAGTTATAATCTTGAATTCCTATAAAACCTATATTCGCGTAAAAAAGTTTAAGATAATATACAATCGTTTGAACTATTACCGATAAATGTTGCACTATGTTTAGAGAAAATAATGTTATAATCTGATCTTTTCCTTCAATTATATATATGCCTATTACAGAATATACGTAATATATAAAAAAACAAATTGAACCATATAAAGACGTTAATATTAACGTATTTTGCAAGAGCCTTAATTTTTTTTGTGGATCGTAGACTTTTACCATTAAATTCAATAAGAGTTATTCTTATGTAAAATTTATTTGCAACTATTTATTGATTATGATATAATGTTATTGTATATTGTTTATGGAAAGTGTTGAAATAGGACAAATAGAACAAACAAAAGAAGGAATTGTAAAAGACCAAAACAAAAAAAAAGGACTAACAAAAGGAGCCAAAACAAGAGGAAGAATAGGACAATTCAATATTCCACAAGAAGAACTAGAAACAGGATATGTAAGTCAAGGGATTGAAAACGATATTAATTTTAATGATCGTTTTAATTTAAAACGAAAAAATAATAACAAAAAAAAAATCATTAAAGAATCAATTCTTAATAAAAAAAATTTTCAAAAAAAATTTAACGGTTATTATGTAAAACCCAATGTAAAACCCAATGTAAAACGAAAATGGCTCGATGTAAGTGTCGAGAATGATCAACTTAGAGAACTCGCAGAAACAAATGATGTGATGGACCAAGCAGATAGAATGGAAAAAAATTATCAACCAATGATGGGTGGAAAAGAAGATCTTTTTGCAAATGGTTTTAGTAAGTTAGAGAAGGAAATAAACGGTCTTAAAGAACGTATAAATAATATTAATATTGGTGGTTATTGGTCTGTCGATGAGAATAAAATGATAAATAACCCCACACTAGATAAGTATGTCTTTGTCGATAAACAGTCTGAGAACTTTCAAGACTTGGTTGAAAACTCGAGCAACGACAAACTACGAGAATTGTTTGAAAAAGCCAAGAAGAAAAAATTATCTAAAAAAAAAGAAGAAGAAGAAAAGGAAAAAAGCGCCGAAGATCCATCATCAAATGAGACCAGCTCATTAGAAAATGAAAGTAATGAAAGTAGTTCTGCTGAAATTAACAATAATAATCCTAGTATAGACAAATATAAACTTAATACTGATGTCGAATCTAAAAAGATATTTTAGCGTAATTCTTCTGAACAAATATATTGATATTTATTTAATAATTTAAAAGATAATCTAAAAAAAATGAGAATGCGTATTGCCTCTTGGAATATAAATTCAATCCGCGTTAGGATTGATCTTTTAAAAGAAGTTATTAAAACTAATGATGTAGATGTTATCTTGTTGCAAGAGACTAAATGTCAAGATTTAGATTTTCCTGCATCTGAAATTCAAACAATTGGAATGAACTATACTTATAAAGGTCAAAAAAGTTATAATGGCGTTGCAATTCTCTCAAAATATCCGATCGAAGTAGAATATAATGAATTGCCATTATATGGATTTAATCAAGATGATGAAGCTAGATATATAGAGGCAATTATAACTTTTAATAAAAAAATAGTTCGTGTTGCTAGTGTATACGTTCCAATGGGTGGCAGTGTGTTGTTTCCAGGAGAAAAACTCGAAGATAGCGAGAGATTTAAATATAAACTTAATTTTTATAAACGTTTACAAAAACGCATAGAAGAAATAAAAAATATGACTAATAATTTTAAAGATGAATATGTTGTTTTTGGCGGTGATTTTAATGTTGCACAGGAGGAGATCGATCTTTCACATCCAAAAGCCAATGAAGGTGGTGTCGGTTTTCATCCATACGAAAGACAAGCATTGAGAGATATTTGTTCTGTTGGTTTATTTGATGCATTTAGAACTCTTAATCCAAATGTAATTCAATATTCTTGGTGGGATTATAGAACAAAAGCATTTGATAGAAATATTGGTTGGAGATTGGACTATTTCTTAGTATCTGATAATGTAATTAAAAATACAACTGAGTGCTTTGTTGATATAAGAACCAGAGCAAAACAAAAAACTTCAGATCATGCACCAAGTGTTATTGAATTTGAGGTTTAAATATAAAATTCTCTATACAATTTCATTGTGGCAATATCGTTGTCGTATAATTGATATTTGTCTTGCCTTATATAAATCATATTTTCAACATTTGGTTTTCCGTTGCTAAAATATGTTTCAATTTGTCGTTTGATGTTATTCTCTGTATTTTCTAGATAACTAATATCAATTTCTACATCTTCTGCTCTATTTTTGCCAGATAAATTGATGTATTTCATTTGTTTAATTTTATAATCTTTATATGATGATTGTTTTAATATAAGCATTGCTATTATAAGTAATTGGGTATCTGAACCATTTTCTTCATTTTTTTTCTTATCCTTGTTCAAACTAGTCTTAAAATCAAAAATATAAATTTCTTTGTTTTTGTTATCTATTTCAACCCTATCCGCTTTTGCCCACACTTTTATGCTATTAATTATTGTAAAAAAAGGATATTCAACAAATACAAGGCGGTTATTTTTATATGCATCATTCTCCATTTGGATTGCAATATTTTTTATTTTTTTTAGTTTTTGTTGTAAAAAAATATTATTAGAATTAACAATATTTAATACTTCTGTTATTGTATTTAAAAATATTTTCTCAAGTTCATTCTTGTTGTTTTTATCATTAAAATTCATGTATTTGTATTTTTTATGAAATTCTTCCATAATTTTATGCGCAATTGAACCGTATAATTTAGCATCTATGTCATGTGACCATTCATTTACTGACTTCAGGCCTAAAACCTTTTCAATAAAAAAAGAATATGGATTATTGTTTAGTAATTTAATTCCACTTGTTGGTGTAATTGTGTATTGTTTTTTTTTCTCAACAGCTATTTCAATTTGTTGGTTTGTTTTTGATGTATATTTTTTTATTAAATTAGAATTATTTTTAATAGAATTATCGATTGTATCTATAATTTTTTCATAACATTGTATATTTTCTGATGAAATTTCATTGTTTATGTCAGTGATTATATTACACATAATATCTAGTAATTCACTATTTTCGATATTTTCTTTTTTTTTATTGTGACTTTTAATTAATTCTATTAAACTTTTAAGAGTTGTAATTGCATAGTTTTTTTCTCTTAAAAAATAAACTTCAAAATTTTGTACGATTTCATCATTTTGAAAATTTTCTTTAAATACTAAGCTTAATAAGGATAGAAGTTTTACTGTGTCTATATTATTTAAGTCAATTAAAATTGATTTAATTAAATCAATTTTAGCTTTTCTGATTTTGTCGTCATTTTGCATAGTATAATTCACTTTCAAGCTTTGCTATACCTTTATTGTAAATAATAATAGAAAATGGTATTGTTAAGCAATACATAGCAGACATAATTAATATACAATGCAATGGGTTATATATTAAGAATATGACAAATAATAAAGCGAATATTGTAAATGCCGTATTCATTTTTTTTTTAAAACCAAAATGAAACATTTTATGACTAAAAATAGGCACAGGGATAACTAACAATAGTGATATTGCAAATGCATATGCTATGGCATAATTTGTGTTTAAAAATCCACAATAATTAATTATATTTGTTATTATTGGTAACAATAACGCAATTGCGCCAATTGGTGCTGCTAATCCAAAAAAGAAATTTTTTCTAAAATCAGTGATTTTTTTTTCTTTTATTGGTTCTAATGCAATTGTGTTAAACCTTGCAAGACGTAATGACATACAAACTGGAAATATAGATAGAATTGCATATGAAAACAATATTTCTGACCAATTAAAATAACAAAAATATATTAACATGGGCGCTATTCCGAAGCTTATGAAATCAGCTAAACTATCTAATTCGATACCAAACTTTCCAGAAACACCTAAAAATCTTGCAGTTCTTCCATCGAATGCATCAAGAATTCCAGCTAAGACTATAAGAAGAATTGCAGCTTCAATATTTGTTGTTGTTATACATAAAAATATAGCCCAAAGACCGCATAAGATACTACCGCATGAAATTAAAGATGGTATAAAAAATAATCTTTGTTTTAAACTAATTTTTTCGGTTTTTTTTATTTTTTTGATATTGATTTTAATTCTTAACTTTTTCTTTTTAGGCATAAAAAACAGCACAATATAGTCAAAATGTATATTATTAATATTAATTGCAAGAATTAATTAATGTATACTTGCAAATTAAATATTTGTCTTGTTTATAGAAGACAAAAGTAATGACTAATGAGAAAAACGATAAACTTAATAAAAATATGTTAAATCCATTATTTTTCCAGGACATGATATCAATTTTGAAAAATTATTGGTCAAATAATAGTTGTGCGATTATAGAAAGCTATGATCAACATGTCGGAGCTGGAACACTTGCTCCATATACAGCATTACGTGTTATAGATGATAAAAAAATAAGATTTTGCCAAGTTCAATATTGTCGACGTCCAACAGATGGACGTTTTGGAGATAATCCAAATAGAGCTTCTGCTTACTATCAAATGCAGGTAATACTTAAACCAGCTCCAAAAGAAATACAAAATTTATGCCTTGAAAGTTTGGAATGTATAGGCATTTCAAAAAAAGAACACGATATAAAATTTATGGAAGATGATTGGTCAAATCCGTCTATTGGAGCTTCTGGACTTGGGTATGAGCTTTGGTGCGATGGTATGGAGATTGCTCAATTTACATATATGCAAAAAATAGGCGGTGTTAATATAGATAGAAAAAATGTTGCTGGTGAAATTACGTATGGTCTTGAACGTTTGGCAATGTATGTTCAAAATAAAGATAATTATCTTGAATTGGATTGGGCGAATGGCGTAAAGTATAAAGATATTCATAGTCATGATGTTGAAAAAAAAGAGTGCGAGTATTACAAAAATTATACACATGATACAGAATTTTTAAAAAAACTTTTTGAACATTCTCTTAAAAATGCAGAAAAACTCATTGAACAAAACATGAAATGTGTCGCATACGAACAGTGTCTTATAGCAAGTCATACGCTTAATGTACTTGATTCAAGAAATGAACTTTCTCAAACTTTAAGAAAGGAATGGATATTAAAAATTAGAGAAATTGTAAAATTAATTGTTTCGGACTAAAAATATAATTTGAAAATTATTATTTTTAATTTATCCGTTGTTGTAAAGCTATCATGGCGCAGCTGGTAGCGCACTTCATTGGTAATGAAGAGGTCGCGGGTTCGAATCCCGCTGGTAGCACGTTTGGGTGTTTAGCTCAGTTGGTTAGAGCAATTGCTTTACACGCAATAGGTCGTAGGTTCGAGCCCTATAGCACCCACCATGATTTGTCAGATTTTATTTTTTTTACATACTTCCGCAGAGAAAATTGTTTGCAATACACAAATAGATTAGTTTTAATTATTTATTTATGAATTTAGAAGAATTAAAAAAAATAGCAGAAGAATATGGCTATACTCTATCTGCGTTAAGAAGCACTGTCGGCGATGACGCTATGTCTGTTGGAAAACGTGAAGTTATAAACTCTGTTATTGATGATTTAGATGCAAAAATACGTCAAAGACCAGTTTTGTCGAGTTTAAATGTAGTCAATGAAAAGAAACAAAAATTTCAAGATCAATATAAAAGTGCTTTTTTAAAGTATTTAAGAAAAGGCATAAATACAGATTTAATTTCATTGTTGAATAACGATAATAATGGTTTAAGCTATGATTCTACTGGTTTTGCTTTAACTTCAACTATGAATGCTATAATCTCTAACGCTATGTCGACTTCTCCATTTCGTCAATTAGCAAGAATTGTAAATGTTTCTCGTGATAGTTTAGATGTTGCAGGTTATGTTAATGACATTGTAGCAGAATGGGGCGATGAAAGAAACGTTGCAGCCGAGACTGATGCATTTAATAGAAAAACAATTAAGGTAAATGAGCTTACAGCACAGCCAAAGATTACACAAAAAATGATTGATGATGATGCAGTAGATCATGAAAGTTGGATTGCTGAACTTTTAAGTGATATTTTTCTTTCAAAAGAAGATGATGCATTCCTTTATGGAGATGGTAACAATAAACCAGTTGGAATTTTTTCTTATCCAGAAGGAAAAGATTCAAATAGCATAGAAACAATTAAAGATACTGAGATTAATTTTGAAAATCTTTTAAGATTACAATCATTGTTAGATGGTAAATATGAACATTCAGGCGAAACAGCTTTTATAGTATCTAAGTCTATGTTAGCTAAAATACGTTCAATTAAAGATGGTAGTGGACGTTATATATTGACACCAGGTGCAGTTTATGGAAAACATGATTATATTTATGGTGCTCCAATACTTTCAGTTAGTGATGCTGAAAATGGAAAGAATTTTGTCTTATATGGAAATCTCAAAAAAGGCTATCAAATAGTTGATCGTTCTGATATCAAAATTCAAAGAGATCCATACTCCTCGAAACCATTTGTTGTTTTCTTCGCAACAAAACGCACCGGAGGCGATGTAATCGATACACGAGCAATTAAAGTTTTGTTTATTGGTGAATAATAAAACACTTTTAAAAAATCGTAAAGAAGTAATTGGTTTTTACCTTTTACTTCTACGGTTTATATATTATTTTTATTTTTGAATTAAAATTTTTTTTATAAGTTTTGTATTTACTTTTTTTTTCTTACCTATTTTTATAACTTCATCTATTGGTTTATGTGTTACAATTGATAAATCGCATGGGTTTTTTTTGTTTTTTTCAGCACCGTTCATAGAGATATCATCAGTAATGAAAAGTAAATCTTTCTTAACTTTTTCACGTATAAAATCTAGCACTTTTTTTGAGTTTATAGCTGTGTTTTTATTATCAATCGAATCGTAAACTATATGTGATGGCATGATTAAATTGATTTTATTTTTTAAGTAAATATATGGTTCAATGTCATGTAAGATTTCGTCAATAGATGCCTTTGAATGTTGTTTTCCAACATGAGTATCGCCGTCAACTCTGCCGTGTCCTAAGGCATGTTTTGCTACACAATTAATATCAAATTCTTTTGCCGTATCTACAAAGATTTCCGCAACTTCGCTAACAATTTCTGTATCATTACCAAAACTTCTGTCGCCTATTACATTAGTATAATTTGCATATTTTTTAAGTTTTTCAAATTGCTTGATAAGTTTTTTCTTTTTTTTGATACTTATTTTTGTCCATTTATTTCTAACATCTTTTTCGTCTATGATACGATTCATGACGGACAAACTTCTTATGCCTATTTCATCTAGATATGCAAAAAACAATAAAGAATTATTGTAATCGTTTTTTTCTTCTGGTTTTATCTTATTTTTATTTAATCTTATGAATTTTGTATATTGAACACATTTTTTGTAATTTTTATATTCTTCGGTATTTTTATCCAATGAAGCATATTTATTTAAATCAAGATTTGGTGCAAAAGTCGTATTTAGTCCTAAATACTTCATTTCTTTAAACATAGGAACGTATTTATTTCTTACATATGCCTTTGCTTTATTTGTCCCACTTCTTTTTTTAATTGTTTTATATGCTTCGGCAATTTCTTCTGCAGAATCTATATTAAGCCAATGAAATCTATTTATTCTTCCACCTTCTTCATCTGCTGATAAAATAACTTCATCGTTAATTGTATTTCGTATGATTTTGATTATTTTTTTACCAAATTCCCTGTTTTTGAAGTGTTCACTGAAAAATATAATTCCGACTGGTTTTTGTTTTCTAAGATATGTCTCCCAGCGTTTGTCAATAAAATTACCATTTGAATCAAAAGCATTAATTGGAACTTCAACTATAATTCCATCTCTATTGTTTTTATTTAAAAATATAAAACCGTTAATTGTAATTATTATTAACAACAATAAACAAAACAGCAAATGTTTGTGGACATAAATTTTATGTGGAAAAATATGTTTAAGCATCACTTTGTGAGTAAATAAATAATTTAAACTAATAATTGATTATTAAATGTCAATTTTTTTTATGAAAAAAATAAAGTATTTTTTTGCTTGCAAATTAAAAAAAATATTTTCTAAAACAAGTGTTTTTTATTTATGTCAACTGAAAGTTTCGGAAAAATAAGATCTTTTTTATTTCCTGTTTATAGTAATGAGTTTAAGAAGTTTTTTGCTTTTGCGGGTATTATGTTCTGTATGATTATGAATTATACATTGCTCCGAAACATGAAAGATGTATTGGTTGTAAATGCTGCTGGAGCGGGTGTGATTACATTCTTAAAAACATATTGCGTAACTCCTGCTGCTATTTTATTTTTTATGCTTTTTGTAAAATTAAGCAATAAATTTAGTAGGGAGAATTTATTTTATGTGATAATTATACCATTCCTATTATATTTTATTATTTTTGGTTTTATAATAAATCCAAATTTTGATATGTTTCATCCAAGTAAGGATGTTATAGATTCAATACATAGAAATTATCCACATTCAAAGGGATTTATGGATTTAGGAATTTATTGGTCTTATTCTTTATTCTATATTTTAGCGGAATTATGGGGCTCTGTTGGTATTCAAATATTGTTTTGGCAATTTGTAAATCAGGTTGTATCCATGGAACAATCAAAGAGATTTTTCCCATTATTTGTTGTATTTTCAAACGTTTCTCTTATTTTAGTTGGTGTTATAACAAAATTACTCCAATTAATAAAAGATTGGGATATGGTTGTTAAAATTGAGATGCTTATTGTTTTAGGAGCAGGTATTTTATCTATGTTTTGTAATTGGGTATTAAACCGTAAAATTCTTCCTCTTGAAGAACCATTAGATGAAAGTCAAAAGAAAGCAAAGAAAAAGAAACCAGGTTTGTCTGAAAGTTTTAAAATAATTTTCACGTCTAAACATTTAGGTTTTATAGCTTTACTTGTTATTTGCTATGGTATTTCAATTAATTTACTTGAAGTTCAATGGAAAGAACAATTGAAGAATTATTTCGCTGGTAATAAAGCTGGAATGAATGCCTTTATGGGTTCTTATTCAGCAGCAACTGGTGCTTTGACGATAGTATTTAGTTGGTTTTTAGCAAGTCAAATTTTGAGAAAGTTTGGTTGGTTTTTTGGTGCAATTTTAACACCTGTTGTTTTATTGATTGTTGGAACTATTTTCTTCTTGTTAATTTTAAGTGGAAGAATAGACATGATTAATGATATTATAACCAATCCGATTGCAGTTGCTGTCTTTGTTGGTGCTGGTGCTATTATAATGACAAAAGCAACAAAGTATTCATTGTTTGATACAACAAAGGAGCAAGCGTATATACCTCTTGATACTGAGTTGAAATCAAAAGGTAAAGCAGCCGTTGAAGTTGCTGGCGGAAGATTAGGAAAAGGTTCTGGTGCAGCAATTCAATCAATAATTTGTATGGTAATGGGTACAACAGTTGCAAGTGCATATACAGCTATAGCATTTGGTATTTTCTTAGTTGTTGTATTACTTTGGACTGGTGCAGTTAAAGGACTTAACAGCAGCATTAAAAGTTTATCTAAATAATACAATTGAAGTAATAATAATTATGTAATTTATACTACAATTTTTTGCATTTAATCAGGGATTGTGTATAATTTACTGGATGTCTAAGTTAAAAGTATTTCTATTTTTTTTGGTATTATTTCTTTGCACTGGTTGTGATGGTATCATCATGAGTAAAAAGGCTTATTATCCAAATGGTCCAGTCGATGGTTCATCTTTGTTTGGCTCAAAATTTAACAAAGATGATGTTAGGTATGCACAAGGGAATTTGAAATATTTAGATAATATAAAAACGCGTAATAATTCTGTATATTTTTCAAGCATTGAGGAATATAATGTTTTAAATTATAAAATAGCAAAAACATACATAAATAATTACAAAAATTTTTTAAAAATTGATCCAGATGAACTTGAACTTTTATTAAAACAAGAGCAATATGGAAAAAAAAAAGAAGATATTTTTGATATGATGGAGATTGGAATTCTGCCAAAACGTCCAATTAAAAATAATATTAGCACAATGCAAGCTTTAAACGACGAACATAATAAAATTGCATTTCCAGATTATATGAATGAATATTTAGACGTAAAGAACGAACAAAATAACGATAAAAAAACCGATTTTTTTGCATTTAATGATAATGAATATGGTGAAAGAAAAAAAAATGAAATTGATACAATAAGTGCAGATATGTATAACAGAGATGTTTATATTGACACTTATCTTAATTCGTTAAGTGGAAATTATGGCTCAAACGCCGAACGATATACAGAAGAACCACTTTAAAAGTAGCAGATTATTCTATAAAATTGCCAGAAAATTAAATTGAATAATATTAAATTGTAATCTCAAAAAATAATTAATGTTTTTGTATTTTTAGCATATTGTTATGTGAGTTTTATTTTAACATTAGGATTAAGTTAAAAAAAACTTGCAAATAAAAAAAGCTATTATCAATATCAAAATATGTCAAAAATAGCATTAATTGGAAAAAAACTTGGAATGACTACATTATTTAGTAATGGAGATATTGTTCCAGTTACCTTGATTAAGGTGTTGCCAAATGTTGTTGTTGATGTTAAAAATTATAAGAATAAGTGCAGTATTCTTCTTGGTGGAAATGGAAAAGTTGAGGATAAAAAAGTAAAAAAACCACAGAGATGTGAATTTTCTAAAAAGAATATAGGTGCATGCAAAGATTTAAAAGAATTTGTGTTGAGTTGTAAAGTAAATATAGCTCCTAATACTGAAATGGCAGTTGGCGATTATTTAAATGACGCAATTGTAGATATTCGTTCTTGCTCTATTGGAAAGGGTTTTCAAGGTGTAATAAAAAGATGGGGTTTTGGTGGTTTGCCTGCTTCACATGGCGTTTCTTTAACACATAGGTCTCTCGGTTCAACAGGAAATAGAACTTTACCAGGGCGTGTTTTTAAAGGAAAAAAAATGCCTGGTCATATGGGTGTGAAGAATGTATGTATTCAAAATATGGTTATTTGTGAAGTTGATAAGGATATGAATATAATTGCAGTTAAAGGATCTGTTCCTGGAAAGAAAAATTCTATTGTGTATATCACGAATGCAGTTAAAAAATACACAGAAAGTAATAATATTGTCAATGGTTTAGTTTGTGAAGGTTAAAGTTTATTCGCTTGAAAGCGGGAAAGTTCTTGATAAGGATGCTGAATTGCACGATGCCGTTTTTGGTATTGAGTATGACAATGATTTTATGAGCATGTATTTTACAAGAATGAAAAAAGTTGGCTTTATACCAACGAATAAAACAAAAAATATTTCAGAGATATCTGGAACTACAAGAAAACCATATAAACAAAAACATACTGGAAATGCAAGACAGGGTTCAACAAGATCCGCACAAATGAGAGGCGGCGGTGTTGCATTTGGTCCACGCGGACTTAAATCAAATATAAAAATTCCAAAAGGCGAAGCAATTCTTGCTAAGTCGATGTTGTTATCGAAAGCATTAAGTGATAAGAAACTTTTTGTTATACAAAAAGCTCAATTTAATTCAGTTAGAACATCTAATGCAAAGAAAATATTATCAAATTTTTCAGATAGAAATGTTATTATAATTAATGATGGCAGTGTTGATACAAATAGTTTATTGGCTGTACGTAATATAAAAGGTACAAAATTTATATCAAATGATATGGTTACTGCTAATGATTTATTTTATGCTGATTCTATATTGATTGATATTGGATCTGTTAAAAAATTTTCTGAGGTTTTAAATTCTGAGTGTTGTGACTAGTGAAATTGTAAAAAGTATAAATACAGAGAAGTCTCATAAATTACAAGATAGCGGGATATATGTGTTTTTATTTCCTAAAAAAACAAGAAAAGACGAAATAAAAAAAATAGTAGAGAAAAAATATTCTGTTAAGATTGATTCGGTGAATACTGTTAATTTGTGTAGAAAAATGAAAAGCTTTCGCGGTAGGCTTGGGTGTATGACGCAATATAAAAAGGCGTACATAAGGTTTGCCAAAGGAATGAAAATAGAGTCTGAAAGTGTTAAAAAGTAAGAAATATGGCAGAATTAAAGGTAAATAAATCGTATACACCTTCAATGAGAGGGACGATTCTATTAAGAAGTACAAGTAGAAAGAATAATCCGTTTAAGTCATTAACGGTTGTAAAAAAAAGTTCTGGTGGTCGCAATAACTTGGGTCATACAACAGTTCGTTTTCGTGGCGCTGGAAATAAAATAAAGTATCGTATTATTGCTTTCAAAAAGACAATTTTTGATGTAAACGCAGAAGTTGTTTCTATTGAATACGATCCAAATCGTAATGCAGAGATTGCGCTATTAAATTATGACAACGGTCAAAAAGAGTATATGATAGCCGTTGATGGTTTAAAAGTTGGGGATACGGTTATAAACAGCAAGAAAGCAAATGATATTTCTTTAAAACCAGGCGTTTCATTACCATTAGGTGAAATACCAATAGGATTGAATGTTTGTTGTATTGAATTGAAACCTGGTTGTGGTGCTAAAATGTCAAGATCTGCTGGTTCATTCGCGAAATTAGCTGGTAAAGAAAACGGAATGGCTGTTTTAAAACTTATGTCTGGTGAAACAAGACTTGTGTCGCTTGACTGTATGGCAACAATTGGTATTGTATCTAATGTTCAAATTCAAAATATAAAACTTGGCAAAGCAGGACGTAAGAGATGGGCAGGGTTTAGACCTCATACCAGAGGTGAATGTATGAACCCAGTTGATCATCCATTAGGGGGTAGAACAAGAGGCGGACATCCTTGCTCTCCATGGGGACAATGCGCTAAGGGTTTAAAAACAAGAAAAAATAAGTTTACAAATAAATTTATTGTTTTAAGGAGAAAAAAGGGTTAGATTTATGACTAGATCTTCAAAAAAAATGCCGTATACATCTTGGTCTTTGATGAAAAAAGTTCGTGATCCAAAATTCAGAAATCAACCAATTAAAACTTGGTCGCGTCGTTCAATAATTTATCCAGATTACGTTGGACGTACTTTTTGTGTATATAATGGAAAGGAATTTATACCTGTTGTTGTTACAGAAAATATGGTTGGTAGAAATTTGGGTCAGTTTTCTTTTACGAGAAAATTGCCAAAGCATTCAAGACAAAAGAGAGGTTATAATGTATGAAAGAGATAGAAGCGTCGTTAAAATATATTAAGGTTAGTTGTTATAAGCTAAATTGTGTTGCGGATTTAATCCGTAATTTAACTGTTGCTGAGGCAGACATGCAACTTGCATTTTGCGAGAAAAGATGTGCTGTTATAGTAAGAAAACTTCTTAAATCTGCTGTTGCAAATGCCGAGAATAACTTTAAAATTAACAAAGAAAGATTGTCGATTTTACGTATTGATATTGGTAAAGCTTTTGTGCTAAAAAGATCAATGCCTCGTGGTAGAGGACGTATGACGAGAATAGAAAAAAGATATTCAAATCTGAGAATTATTCTTGGTGAAAAAAAACAAACTGGAAAAGAGTTTTTGAAGAGTGTTAATAATTAGTTGGAGTATGGGACAAAAAGTAAATCCGATATCGTTTAGAATATGCAACGGAAACAGTAGGACATGGTTTTCTAATTGGTTTGCGAAAAACAAGAAAGACTATGTTGAAAATGTTATTTCCGATTTAAAAGTTCAGGATTTTTTTCATGAAAATGCAAGTAAGTATTCAGTTGGTGTAGTTAATATTGAGAGAAGACAGAATAAAAAAATGAAAATTTGTTTGCAATCTGGCAAAATTAGTTTAGTAATTGGAAAAAAGGGTGAAAATATAGAAAATATTGAAAAACAACTTAAATCTAAGTTAAATAATCAAGATATTTCTTTTGATGTTAAAGAATTAAAACATCCAAGTTTGAATGCAAATATAATAGCAAGAACTGTTGCTGATAAAATTGAAAATAGACAATCTTTTAAAAGAGCTGCTAAAAGCGCAATAGAACAGGCGATGAAATCAAATGCAGTTGGTATTAAAATAAGTTGTTCTGGACGTTTGAATGGCGCAGAAATAGCAAGAAGTGAAAAATTTAGACAAGGAGTTATACCATTGCATACATTAAGTGCTAATATTGATTATGCATATCAAGAAGCATTTACAACTTATGGAACAATTGGGATAAAAGTTTGGATTTGTACAAAGAGATAGTTATATGATGCAGCCTAAGAAAACAAAATTTGCAAAATTTAGAAAAATTACATTATCAGGTGTAGCTCAGACATGTAATTTTGTTGCGTATGGAAGTTACGGTTTGGTTGTAGAAAAAAATATTAAAATGACAAGCAAACAAATTGAAGCAATCCGTAAAGTTGTTAGTAGAGCTATGAATAGAAATGGTGCTCTATATATAAGAGTTTTTCCTCAATTACCAAGGACAAAAAAGCCAGTAGGTACACGTATGGGTGGAGGTAAAAGTGGCGTAGAGGAATGGATTGCACCAGTTAATAGAGGAACAGTGATATTGGAAGTTGATAACGTTAGTAAAGAAGTAGCTGTTGAAGCATTAGAAAAAGCTGCAACTAAAATATCTGTTCCTTGTCATATTATTAAAAGAAAATTTGCATTTGTAGATAGTATTGACAATTAAAATGGTTATTGGATAAGATTGTATAGTGTATGATAGAAGGTGTTGTTATAAAAATTAGTGGTAACAAAACAGCGCAAGTTAGTGTTGTTAGAATATTTCAACATCCGTTTTATGGTAAAACTATAAAACAAAAGAAGAAGGTTGCTTGTCAATTTGAAGGTATTGATTTACATGAAGGTGATAAAGTTATAATTTCTTCTTGTAGACCCTATTCAAAAACAAAAAAACATATAGTTGTAAAAAAGATAGATGTATGATAATAATGGGAACTATATTAAATGTAACATGTAATTCTGATGCAATATCTGTGAAGTGTTTTGGTATAAATAAAAGTACCGGAAATAATGTTGCTAAAATAGGTGATGTTGTTGTTGTATCAGTTCGAGAAGTTAAACCTAATTCGAAAATTAAAAAGGGAGATAAACAATATGGTGTTATTGTTAGAACAAAAGGTAAAATAAAAAGAGCAGATGGATCTTTTGTTTCTTTTTCAGATAATGCGGTTGTATTGGTTGATCCTAAGACTCACGAACCGATTGCGACACGTGTTTTAGGGCCAGTAGCAAGAGAGATAAAAAAAGATTTTCCAAAGATTGCCTCTTTGGCTTTAGAAGTATTATGATGTTATATGTATAAAAATAGAATATTTGGAATAAAAAAAATGAAAGTTAGCAAAGGTGATGAAGTTGTTATTATTTGCGGTAAAGATAAAGGTAAGAAAGGTGTTGTAAAATGTGTTTTAACCAAAACAAACCTTGTAGTAATTGATGGCTTAAATAAATTTAAGAAAGCTTTAAAAATTGGCAATGGTAATAACGAACATTTTGTAGAAAAAGAAAGACCAATTCATTCATCAAAGATTAAAATTATCAATAAAAATAAGAAGAAAGATTTATCAAAACAAAAAGGTTCTAAGAAAGATGAAAAAACTAAAAAAGTTAGTTTAAAGAGTAAAGTTAAGTGATATTATGAAGGTAACGTATTTTGAAAATTTATATAAGAGCAAGATATCTGTGGATTTGGCTAATAAGTATGGTATTAAAAACCCTCATTGTATTCCAAATATTAGTAAAATAGTTTTGTCTGTTGGGCTTGGCAAAGATGGGAATGATAAAAAAGTGATTGAAGGCGTAAGTGATGAACTTGCAAGAATTACAGGGAGAAAACCTTGTTTTCGTAAGTCAAAGAAAGCAATAGCCGGATTTAATTTAAAAGAAAATCAAATGGTTGGATTATTTGTTACACTAAGAGGAAAAATAATGTATGAATTTCTCGAGAGGCTTGTTTTTTTAGCATTGCCAAGAGTTCATGATTTTAAAGGTTTTTCAGATAAAGCTTTTGATAAAAGGAATAATTTTGCATTTGGTATAAAAGATCGCTTGATTTTTAATGAATTAAGTTATGATACTGTTGTAAAAAACGGAGGATTAAATATTATGTTTACAATTAAAAATGCTGATTCTATAGAAAAAGCAGTTGATTTATTAAGTGGTTTTAGTTTTCCTATAAAGAAGAAATATGGCTAAGAAAAGTATGGTTGACAAAAATAAGAAAAGATTAGCAAAGATAAATAGGCATTTTTTATCTAGAAAGACTCTTTCTGAAAAAGTAAAATCTGGAGAGTTAAAAGGCGATGAAATTTTTCATATATTTAAACGTTTAGATAAAACAAGTAGTGCATCGTATATAAAATATAGAAATAGGTGTGGAATAACTGGAAGACCACGCGGTTATAGAGGTGGTATTGGCTTATCGCGCGGAGCTTTACGTCATTATGCATCTTTTGGTATGATTGTTGGTGTTAAGAAAGGTTGATTTATTATGTCTGGAAAATATTTACTTGGAAATATGTTATCTGCTTTGCATAACAAAAATTGTTTTTACGATAATCCTATTAAGGTGGTATATAGTAAAATTTGTGCAGATGTATTAAAAAGCATGAAGAAAAATGGTTATATTAAGGATTACATTGTCTTTGAAGAAGATGGAAAAAAAAGTATTAATGTTTGGTTGCGTGTTGTAAATAACAATAAAAACTTAACTTCATTTAAGTTAGTTTCTAAACCTGGACGCAGATTATATTTGTCTGCAAGAGAGTTGAAGAAAAAAAAATCTTATAATCCTTTTATTTTATTGTTAGTCTCGACGTCAAAAGGTGTTCTTGAGATTAATGATGCTGTTAAAAATAATATTGGTGGTGAGGTGTTGTGTGAAATTTTCTAGTTTATGTCAAGAATGATAAAAAAACAGTTACACATTGTTGATGGAATAAAGTTTAGTACAAAAGGTGAAATGTTTGTTGTTTCAAATGAGCATGGTAGCGTTGAAATTAATTTGAATAAAATGGCTTCTATTTCTACCGAAAATGGATTAGAATTTAAGTCCTTGGTTAAAAAAGATGACGGAATGCTCGGAACGCTTTATGTTTTGGTTAAAAATGCGATGAATGATTTAAAAAATGGAGTATCTGCGAAATTAAAAATGGTAGGTGTTGGTTTTAAGGCTTGCGTTACTGGTAAATTTTTACGTGTTTATGTTGGGTTGAGCCATGATATATTTTTTGCAATACCAAGTGATTTAACTGTAGAAGTATCTAACGATGTTGATATTGTAGTTAAAGGATATAACAGATGTAGCGTCATGAGGTTTGCAAGAATGGTTAGAGATATTAAAAAACCAGAACCATATAAATGTAAAGGTATATTCTTGAATGACGAGAAGATAATAAAAAAGGATGGTAAAAAGAAATAGTTTTTATGTTGGCGATTAGAAGAAAAAAAAGATCTAGTGCAATTAGACGTATTAGAGCTAAATTTGGTAGACACGTAGAACATGAGATATTGATTTTTTGCAGTGGTAGAAATATATATGCACAGATTATTAATGTAAAATCTGGTGTAACAGAATTTTCTATTTGTACATGTGATAAGAATGATACAAAAAATCATAGAAATATAAAAACAGCGGCTGAATTAGGTAAGAAATTATCAGCTGAATGTAAAAAAAGGAAAATAAACAACGTGTCTTTTAATCGTGCTGAGAAAATATTTCACGGCGTCGTGAAAGCAGTTGCTGATGGTTTTTATAAAAAATAGTTTTATATGTTGATTAGTAAAAAAGTTTTAAACAAAAAGTTTTATAACGTAGAATTCGAAGAGAGAGTTTTGTCTATCGGGCGCGTTGTTAAGGTTGTAAAAGGTGGTAGAATTTTTTCTTTTTCTGTCTTAGTTGTTATAGGTAATAAAAATGGTTGTTTTGGTATTGGTTTAGGGAAAGCTCTTGAAATAAACGATGCAAGAAAAAAAGCAATAAATAACGCAAAAAAGAACTTGTATCAAGTTGTCTTAACAAAAAACAAAACAATACCGCATGTCGTTTGTGCAAAGTATTGTTCTACAAAAGTAGTTATTCGCCCTGCAAAAGTAGGTAGAGGCATAATTGCAGGAGGTGCTATACGTGTAATATTGGAATGTCTTGGAGTTAAAGATGTTGTTGCTAAGTGCATTGGATCGTCTAATTGTTATAATCTTTCATATGCTTCAATAATTGCGCTTTTGAAATTGAAATCGGCGAAATATTACGATATTATAAAAAGTGATAACAAAAAACTTGATTTTAATATTTCTGACATAGATAATGATGATGTATTGTTGGAAGATAAGGATAGCGACGTCGAGTGATGGAAGGTTGTATGGTAGTTTTAAAGAATATATTTACTAAAACAGTAAAGGCAAAAAAAAGAGTTGCAAGAAGTGGCTGTCGTGGTGGAACAAGTGGTCGTGGGCACAAAGGATACAAGGCTCGTTCTGGTTCTGTTGTCAAAGGATTTGAAGGAGGCCAAACTCCAATTTATCGTAGATTGCCAATGAGAGGATTTAATTCAAATAAATGTAAAGCATACACAACAATATCGTTAAAAAGAGTATTATCTTTTGTTGAGAACGGAACTGATAGTGTTGATCATGATGTTTTAGTAAACAATGGTGTTATTAAGAATACTACATGTAAAGTTAAACTGATTGGTTCGGATGTTAATAAAGAAAGTTTGAAAAAATTAAAAAGAGTTTCTTTAGATTTAGCATCAAATGGTGTTGTTAATTTATTAAAGGAGAATAACGTTGAATTGGTTTTAAAAAATAATTAATATGGTTGCTGTTGTTAGAATTGCAGGCGTTAATTTACCAAGTAAAAAGAAAATTTATGTTAGTTTATCATATATTTTCGGGATTGGTCGAAAAACTGGTAAAGAAATTTGTCGTGCAGTAAATGTTGATTATGAACTAAGAGTAGAAGAGCTTTCGGATGATGATGTAGAAAAAATTCGTAATTATATTGTTAAGAATTTCTTAGTTGAAGGTGATTTAAGAGAACAAATTGCATATAATATTAAATTAAAGATATCAATAGGATGTTATGAAGGTAGTAGACATAGACTTCGCTTACCTCTTCATCAACGGACAAAAACTAATGCAAGAACAAGAAAAGGTCGTGGTGCACCTATTGCAAATAAAAAAATTGTAGCTAAGTAGTTTAATTATGGCAAAAGAGAACAGAAAAAACATTTCGGTTGGTATAGCACATATTTATGCTGGTTTTAATAATACAATTGTTTGTATTACTGATGAAAATGGAAATACTTTAAGCTGGTCGTCTTCTGGCAAAATGAAATTTAGAGGTGCGCAGAGAAGTACACCTTATGCAGCACAGGTTGCAGTTGAAAATGCAGCTAAGATAGCTATAGAAAAATATGGTTTAAAAACAGTTACAGCGATTGTTAATGGTCCTGGTGGTGGACGTGAAAGTGGTGTTAGAGCTTTACAGACAGCCGGACTAATAGTAAATGCAATCAAAGATATAACGCCTACGCCACATAATGGTTGTAGACCACCAAAACGTAGAAGGGTTTGATTTTTTTTATTATGGTTAGTGAAGTTTATAGTAAGGACATTGTGTTTCCAGACAAATTTAATGTAGAGCAATCAGAAGATGGTAGTTTTGCAAAAATTACAGTTTTTCCTTTACAACAAGGTTTTGGTGTTACGGTTGGTAATATTTTAAGAAGAACTTTATTGTCTTCTATACGAGGAATAGCAATTAATAAAATTAAGATTACAGACGTTGTTCATGAGTATTGCACTATAGATGGTGTAAAGGAGAATGTTTGTGATATCATTTATAATTTTAGGAGGATTGTATTTTCTTCAAATTTAGAATCAAGTGTTTTGACTTTATCTGTTAATGGTGCAAAAAAAGTTTACGCTTCTGATATAAAACTTAACAGTGATGTCAAGATTATAAATCCGGATCATTTTTTATTTGAAGTTACAACAGATCGTAAGATTGATGTTGAAATAGAAATATGTTCTGGCATTGGTGATGTTTTTGTTTCACAAGAGAATTCTCAAAATATCGATGCAATATTGCTTGATAAACATTTTAGTCCAGTGTTGAATGTTAGCACAGCAGTATCTCAAACACGTGTCAATAATAGAATAGACTATGATAAATTGACGTTAGAAATAACAACAAATGGTTCTATTACGGCTGAAGATAGTTTTAAAACTGCAGTTTCAATATTGACTAATTTTTTGATGTCAATTCATGACGCACAAGAAAAAATGTTTAATTGTTTAAGTGTTAATTCAAATATTGAAGCTGAAACAGTTGATGAAATCAATTATAACTTGTTCCGTAAAGTTGAAGATCTTGAATTGTCTGTTCGTTCTTTAAATTGTTTAAAAAATGATGGAATTGTTTATATTGGTGATCTTGTAAAAAAAGAAGAGTCAGAAATGATGAAAACTCCAAATTTTGGTCGTAAATCTTTAAACGAATTAAAAAGAATGTTAGCTGATATGAATTTAAGCTTTGGCATGAATGAGATAGAATGGCCAATGAAAGATTTTCAAAAGAGGTTAATTGAAGCAAAAAAATATCTTAATTCTTAAGATAGTTGGTTTATTGTTTTTTGTGTATGAGACATAGGAGAAGTAAGAAGATATTAAACATGCCAAGTTCGCAGCGCAGTGCTGTTATGAGTAATTTAGCTCGTTCAATTTTAAGAAAAGGTAGCATTGAGACAACGTTAGCAAAAGCTAAATATTTTGCTCCTTATATGGAAAAATTAATAACAAGAGCAAAAACTAAATCTTTAAGCAATACCAGATTTTTGGCTGCAGAATTAGACAAAGAGAGTGTTGCTTACATTTATGAAGTTGCTGCAAAATTTGCAGGTAGAAATGGAGGGTATACGAAGATTGTAAAAACTTGGCAGAGATATGGTGATGCAGCAAAAACTGCTATTGTTGAATTTGTGTCATAAATTATTGTTGCAAATTAATATAATTTCTTTTTCTTCATATCTTGAAGGGATTACTTATGACAATTGTTTTTGAAATTTTTAGTGAAGAAATTCCGGCAACTTTACAAGAGGGAATTGCATTAAATTATGAAAAATTTGTGAAGGAAGAACTAATAAAAAATGATAACAAGTGTCAGTTGTTAATAGGTATAACTTTAAATCGTTTAGTAATGATAGTAAATAACTATGATATTGGTAAAGATGAATTAAAAAGTTTTATAAACAAAACATTAAAGGATTTTTCCAAAACTTTTCCAAGGACAATGTGCTATCCACAATCTGATGTTCGTTGGATTAGACCAATACGTAGTATTTTTGCTTGTATAGATAATTCGGTTATTGATGGTGAATTTTATGGAATTAAAGCTGATAAATGTACTTTTGTTGAAAAATTTATTGTTTGTAAGTGTAATAGCTACGAAGAATATTTAAATTGTTTAAAGAAGAATAAGATTGAAATTAATTATAATAAACGTTTGGATTTTGTTATAGAAAAAATTAAACTTTGTAAAATAAACGAAGAACGTTATATGTATCTTGCGAAAGAAATAGCTGGCATGGATGAGTGTTGTACTGAACCAATTAAATGTGTACTTGATAAAAAATTTAGAATACTGCCATTTGAATTAATTAAACTTGTTTTACAAAAAAACCAGCGATATGTTGTTTATAAAAATAAAATCGATATCGAATATTTAATTTTTTGTAGCAAGATTACAGAAGATAAAAAAAAAAGAGATTTAATCAAAAAAGGTCATGAAAAAGTAGTTGATGCTCGACTTAAAGATGCTATGTATTATTGGGCTTTAGATGCTGATGAAAGAAAATCATTCAAAGATGAAAAAAAATATAAAGATAAATTAAAGAGTATTTTATCATCTAGAATATTTGTAAATAACGTAAGTTGGAAGGATTATCTTCTTTATCAGAACGATTTAGCACATAAATTTATTAAAGATAAAGAAATTTTAGGAAAGATAGAGGATTTGATTTATGATACAAAAATTGATTTGGTGACGAACGTAGTAAATGAATTTCCAGAACTTCAAGGCATAATTGGAGATATTTATTTTAAATATGGGTTTAATCCATATATGATAGGTTTATTTAGTCCAGAAGAAAATGATATGATAAAAGTTTATTATCATATAATAGATAGATTGGCTTACATTTCAAAAATGTATGAGCTGGGAAATCAACCAACTGGAAGGGGCGATAAATTCAAAGTAAAAAAAAGAATGGATGATTTCATATCTGCAATTGAGAATAAAAAGCTTGATGAAGAAACTAAAAATGATATTATTTTTTTTATTAAAGATAAAGATTATTACGAGCTTTTTTTAAAAAGAAAAAAAGAGATTAATTTAAAATAATATCAAAAAATTAATAATAATTGTATTTTTATGCCAAAGTTTGAGTTTGAACTTTTAGAAAAACGAGGTAAAAAACGACGTGGCATAATTCACACTGCACATGGTGATATTCATACGCCAATATTTATGCCGGTTGGAACTCAGGCAACTGTTAAATCTTTAACAAATGATTTAATTAATGGTGCTGGTGCCGAGATAATTTTATGTAATACATATCATCTTTTTTTACGTCCTGGAAAAGAAAAAATGGAAAAACTTGGTGGTTTACATAAATTTATGAACTGGGATAAACCGATATTAACTGATAGTGGTGGTTTTCAAGTAATGTCTCTTTCTTCAATGCGCAAAGTTCGAGAAGAAGGTGTTTTTTTTCGATCTCATGTGGATGGTAGTATGCATTTATTAACGCCAGAAAGTTCCACCGATATGCAAAATGTTTTAGATGCAACAATTTCAATGGTTTTAGATGAATGTACTCCTTATGGGGCTACTTCTAAAAACATAAAAAACGCAATGTATAGAACATTAAGATGGGCAGAAAGAAGCAGAAATGCTTTTGTTAATAGAGATGGCTATGGTCAGTTTGCAATTTTGCAAGGTGGAGATGACGAGCAACTTAGATCTGAATGTGCAAAAGAACTTATTTCTATGGATTTTGAAGGATATGCGGTTGGAGGAATGGTTGGATACAATGAAGAATTATTTAGAATTTTAGATTATGCATTAGAATTATTACCAGAAAATAAACCAAGATATGTAATGGGAATTGGAAAACCAATTGATATTATTGGAGCAATTGACAGAGGTGCTGATATGTTTGATTGTGTTTTACCATCGAGATATGGCAGACATGGTATAGCTTTTACAAATGAAGGTGAATTAAAAATTCGTCATGAAAAATTTGCCGTTGATGAGCGACCATTAGATAATAACTGTGATTGTTATGCTTGCCAAAATCATACACGTGCTTATATTCATCATCTTGTTCGTGCTGGTGAAATTTTAGGTGCAGTATTATTAACACAACATAATGAAAAATATTTAATTAATGTTGCAAAAAATGCATTTTTAAATTAAAAAATTTCAACATAGCAACTTTTATAATATTGACTTTTATTATTTAGCTTAAACTGTTGTCGGTATAGGTTCCATCGTCTAGAGGTTAGGACATCAGGTTTTCATCCTGACAACAGGGGTTCGATTCCCCTTGGAATCACTTTTTTGGCTAAAAAAATGATATCACTAAATATAATTAAATTTAATCAAAAATTACTTAAAAAAATAATTTTTGTTGCATTGTTCTTTGCTATAAATTTATTTGCATATAATAATGCTTTTGCAGGTGTGCTTTCTGGTTGTGGTGATAACGCAAACCCTGCTATTAAAACAATATGTGATATAATTACATTTTTACAAGGTCGTATAGCTAGAAGTTTGGTTGTTTTTTCAATAATGCTCGCAGCATGGAGCTTTGTTGGGGGTAATTTTAAATGGCAAGAGATGGTAACACTTGCAATAGGTGTTGGTATTTTTTATGCTCCAAAAACGTTTGCGCTTTTTTTATTGCCTGAATATGTTCAAGGTATAACTGGAGATGGTTTTGATGTTGCATTGAAATATACTCCTGATGAAATTATAACATGTGCTTGTCCGAATTTAAGATAAAAATGATAGAAATTAATATTTTTAAGCACAAAATTTGGAATGGAAAATCATTATCAAAAGCTGAAGTAAAAAAGATAGTTAATGAATGTTTTATACAAACAAATTCAGAAATTAGAAATGTTTTTTTAAACGTAAGTTTTATCGATTCCAAACTAATTAGAGAATTAAATTTTAAATATCGTGGTAAAAACAATATAACAAATGTTCTTTCTTTTGAAGATAAATTTTCTAATGTAAAAAATAATAATAAAATATTATTTGGCGATGTAGCTTTGTGTTATGAACAGATAAAAGAAGAAGCTAGTCAGTTTAATAAACAATTTAAAGACAGGTTATATCATATGTTTGTGCACGGGATTTTACATCTTTTTGGATATAATCACATTAAATATAAAGATCGCAAGGAGATGGAGATGTTGGAAGAAAAAATTTTATTAAAATTTAAAATCACAGATCCGTATTTTTATTATTTATAGTTTTATTTGACAATTATTTTTTTCTTAAAGAAGCTAATATAGCTCAATCAACTGACTGCGAAAATACATTAATATTTTTGTATTTTTGAGGAAAGTCCGAACTTGGCAAAGAAACGATAATGGTTAACAACCATAGACAGTAATGTCTGGAAAGTGCAACAGAAAATATACCGCCGATGGCCATTTGGAACAGGTAAGGTTGAAAAGGAGTGGTAAGAGCACCCCGTGTAGATTGTAAAATTTACGGCATTGCAAACCCTATCGCAAGTAATTTCAAGTTAGTTTCTTTTTTTCTTTGATTGAAACATGGTAGAAAGCTTTAAATTATTAGTAATAGTAATTATAGATAAATAGTCAGATAAACAGAATTCGGCTTATGATTGAGCTTTTAAAAAAGTGCTTGACATTTTTTATATATAATAAATACATACTTGTATTTTTATGAAGAAAATTTTTGTTGTTTTTTTTTATATTTTATTGGCTAGTAATTTAGCTCTTGCACAGGAATATAAGGATGATAGCTTTGAAAGCAAGAATAAAATTTACGGAAGAACTAAGATATCTGTTGGTTTTGAACGACAAAAATTTAATGATAAAATGTATAAAAAGCTATTAGAAATTGCCGGTGAAGGTAAAAATTCCGTTGTGAACAGAGTAAATAAAGCTGCTATTTTTAATATAGGGTATAATATGTATTATAAAATGTATAAAAATATACATTTACTTGCAGGCGCTGATTTTAAATTAAGATTTGATGTAAATAGAAGAGGACCAGTATTTCAAGCAACTACAATTGCCGAAAGCACAAATGCTGTAAATGACGATGTTTATATTGATGATTTCGCTAAAGCAAATTTAAAATTTGGCGCAAAGCTTATTTTATGTGAATATATTTCTATTGAAACATACATTACTGGAGGTGCTGGTTTTATAAAAACTTCAACACCAGACAAAACACAAATAAGATTGGGTTATAATACTGGCGTTGGTACTGATATTGTATTTAACGATAGATTTTTTGTTGGCGCAGAATATCTCTGGATAGGTTCTGATGCGGAATTTACAATAGGTCAAAAAGCGTTTAAATTTAATGCATATAGTCTTGTTGCAAAAGCAGGTTTTCAATTTTAATTATTGATATATTTTGTTTTAGTTTGTTTTATGAAAAAGAGTAAGTTTTTTGTTTATTCAACTCCGTTGTTGGTTGTTTTTGGTTGTAGCTATGCGATTATGTCATATTCAAGGATAACTAGGATGGATTTGGCAGTTAATCCTATGTGTAAGGAATGTTTTTCTCCGGCAAAAACTCATGCTGGATGCGTTATATTTTCTTCTGATAAAAAAATTTTATTAGTTAGAGATAAGAAAAGTAAAAAATGGGGTTTTCCAGCTGGAACTCACGAGATGGGCGAAAGAGCTTTTCAAACTGCTTATAGAGAGACATTAGAAGAAACAGGTTTACGCGTTGTTATAAATGATTATATTAATGAATTTAAAGGACAAAATTTTCGTTTATTTAAATGCAATGTAATTGAAGATACAAAAAAGCATGATAATGAAATTGTAGAATTTAATTATTTTTCAAAACAAAGTTTAAAGAAAATTATTGATCAAAATGGTGCGCGTTTTACTAATCAGTTGAAGTTTGTATATAAAAACTTTGAGAATATTTTGGCTAAATAATTTTAATGTAAGTAATTATTAAAATCATCTTGTTTAAGCTTAGTATTACATGTAAATTGTGCAAAGTTTTTATTGCCACCACCCTTACCATTTTTTTCATTAATTATTTTTTGTGCAATTGAATTGCAATCAAAATCACTATTTTTTGGACTTGTTATATAATAAAAATACATTTCATTGTTTATATCTGTAATTGAAACAACTGGTTTATCTTTTTTACATGAAATATGTCTACATATGATTTTTATTGTATCTTGATCTAATTTTTTATCATTGTTTATATATATAAAATTATTATTTACCAATGCTTGCTTTTCTATTATTTCATAAATTTTTTCAAATCTATCCTTAATCGCAGAACATGATTTGTATTTTGTATATTCTTCCGTTAAAGTTGATAGTTGTTTTGTTATTTTATTTAAATTATTAATTAATAAACACTTATCCTTTCCTGTTGTAGCAGTTATTCTTCTTATACTAGAACCTATACTTTTTTCACTTTCAATTATAAACTCTTCTATTTCACCGGTATTTTTGCAATGTATTCCACCGCAAAATTCCGATGAGATTGAATTTCCTTTATCGTCTATAACGCTAACAACTCTAACTTTATCGCCGTATTTTTCATCAAATAATTTTACTACATTTTCTATTTTTTCAGCTGTGTCCTTTTGCATTTCTGTTATTTTAATAGGCATGCAATTTGAAATCCAATTATTGACAATATCTTCAACTTGTTTTATTTCATCGGACGTCAATCCTCTATTGCTTGAAAAATCAAATCTAAGTCCATTTTCATCAACATATGAGCCTTTTTGTTGCACTTCATTGCCTAAAACAATTTTTAATGCAGATTGTAATAAATGAGTTGCGGTATGATTTTTACATACATTTTTTCTAAATGAAAAACAAGAAACATTATCATTAACTTTTAGATTTTCATTTGTAATGACAAAATGTCCTATGATTTCTCCACATAGTTTTTTTGTTTCTAATACTTTTGATTTTGATATTATTCCTACATCGCCAATCTCACCACCGCTTGTTGCATAAAATGTAGTTTTATCGAGAATAATCCAGCATTTTTCGCCAATGTTAGCTTCATCAACAATTTTATCATTTAAAACTATTGCTATAATTTTAGCATCACATGATGTTGCATTGTTGTTATAAAACAGTTTCTCAGTTATTGGTAATTTTAGAGCCAATTCTTTGAAAATTTCATTATTTTTTGCCTCAATATTACTATTTTTTATTCTATCGCATTTTGAACGATTTTTTTGTTCTTCAAGATATTTATCAAAATTATCTTTATCGACTTCAATGTTGAGTTCATTTTTTATAACATCTCTCGTTACATCAAATGGAAAACCATAAGTATCATAAAGGATAAAAGCTAACAAACCACTATTTAATGTTCCATTTTCAAAAACAGTAATTCCGTTTATTTCGATTTTATCGGTCTGAGACATAATAATGTATGAATAAATTTAATTTAAAATTCAACTCGAAATTTCCATTTTATTGCCTTGTTTTATAAGACATAGTTAGTATATGCTGGGGAGGAAGGATTCGAACCTCCGAATGACGGGATCAAAACCCGTTGCCTTACCGCTTGGCTACACCCCAATCATCTCAATGATGAATATTTATTTTATAAAAGTCAAAAAAAACTATTTCTTTTTTTAAATAAAATTACACATGATAATATCAATGTTACAATACCAAGCACCAGTATTGATATGCAAATGTTAATAATTTTCTTTTTATATTTATACGTTTTATCACGATATTCATTGTTTTTGCTACCGTATTTCGAATAGTATTCAAGCTCTGTTTTGAAATCTGTGTATTTTGTAATTTTCTGAAACTCATCACGTTTAATCACATTCATTGAATTCCATGGTTTTTTACCTGCATAGTGTATTATAACGGCTTTTGGATAATTCTCTCTGATATATTTTGATATATCCATATCAACGTGTTTACCATATAGTTCAAATTTATGCATAAGTTCATTATATTTACTATCTAAAACTTTAGTTTTTCCAGATAAAACAGCATTAAGGACAGTTTGATCCGGAAAATAATTTTTGATTATTGACGCTATTTTGACGGCTTTTTCTGTTATTTTTTCTTTTCTCCATTTTTCCATATCAATCAGCATTACGCCGCTATTAAAATAAATATGTTGTTTATTATTTGTAATTTTTTTGATATTTTTAATTTCTTTTTTCCTATAAGAGTTATAATGTTCTAATTTATAAATTTTATTATTGTAGATAAGATCTTCTGTTACAGCACCAATTATATAATTTTCTAAATCAATATCATATAAACTTTTGATGTCTTTTTTGACTATAATATCACAATCAAGATAAATTGCTTTTTTGATTTTTTTAGAAACATCAAATTCGGGAATAAAAAATTTCGCATAGACAATTTTTGGCCATATACTCTTTTGTGCGTTTTTCTCGTTTAATTTATTTAGCAGTTTATTATCAATGTTGACAAAAATTAAACTAAAGTTTTTAAACCATTTTTTTTCATTTGCTATTTTTTGTTTGTTTTTTTCAGATATGCCATTGTTTATGACGTAAAATTCTATAAATGATTTTGTATTTTTTAGAATTGAGGCCATTGTTGTTGCAACGAATGGAGCATAATTGTTGTCTGCGATAAGAAAAACTGGAATATGCTTTTGTTCATTTTGATTAGAATAATTTTGACTAGAATAAGATATTCTTGAAAACAAAACAATAAGAAAAAACAAAATTTTAAAAAAAATTTTCACACAAAACTAATAGTAAGTTACTTATGTTATGATAAAAGTCAATAAAAAACTTGCAAATTACATTTGATATAAAATATATGTTTCGTATATTGGGTCCTTAGCTCAGCGGTTAGAGCAGTTCGCTCATAACGAATTGGTCGTCGGTTCGAATCCAACAGGACCCACCAATGAATTACACTAATTTGTTAGATGTTTTAATTTCAAAAATAAAAATAGTAAAATTGTTAACATTTGTATCGCAATTATTATAAGTCCAAGATGATAAGAAAAGTATTTTGCCACTACACCAATAAGCATAATGTTAAATGTCGTAAGTAATGTTCCTAATGCAATTGATGCCGACATTGCACTGCCTCGAATTTTTTTATTAGAGAATTCTTCAAATCTGCGCTCTACAGATACTTCAACAAGAGAGAATGTTGCACATATAAAATTAGCAATTATTACAAAAGATATTGTGTTATATGTTATTGCAACGAAGATAAGTGCAATTATCTGCCATACTGAAAGTAATACACAATTTTTTATACTTATTCCTTGCGGAAAAAATATAATTGGTATTATTGCACCAATTGCCATAGTCAAAGATATAATCGTCATATATCTTGCAATATCTGCTGCATTCCATCCTTTATCGACTAAAATCATATCTGCAATTGTCATGCAAAGCGGATATGTGAAAAAATTAGCAACACCATAAAATATCAATAAATATATAAAAATATTACTTCTTTTTATACATTCTTTAACCGACGAAAAAATCTCTTTTATAGAAGATGATTTAAATTCGTCCATATTGCTTTTTTTATTATTTGGTATTAGTAAAATTACAGCAAGTATTGCAAAAACTTTCAAACCAATACTAATATAAATTACGGCTTCATATCCATGATTTTTTAAGACGAGAGAACATATGTATGACATTGTAGAAAAAGCAATATCCCACGCTAAATAATATGCAGACGCAATTCGCGGATATATATTAAGTTTGCTCGCTAATGATAATGAGTTATAAATATAAGATGTATACTTTCCGTATGTTATTCCAAGACCAACACCAATTAATATCATTGATACAACAAAATTATAAAAATTTGGTTTTAATAGTAATGATACTGCTATGATTTCGGCAATTCTTCCTAGTAAAAATGTCATTTTTGGACCAAATAAATCGAAAAATACACCACTTATAAGTAGAAAAATAAACCATGTAATTTGTTGAGTTGTTTGTAAAGTCGATATTTGTAATGGATCCATATTATTTGAGCGAAAAAATGGAATAATTATTATTTTGATAAATGTTACGTTAAATATTGCGTATAATGTATTTTTAATTATGTGGTTTTTTACGTTAAAAGTAATAAAAAAACGATAAAACTGAATTTGTTATTTATTAAAAAAATAAATGTCAATGTTTTTATAGACATGATAAACATTGATTTTCTTGCAAATAATTTTTTAATTTAGAAAATTAAGCATAATTCTTAATGTATAAGAATAATAATAAAAAATTTTATATTCAAACTTTTGGCTGTCAAATGAATGAATATGATAGCGAACGTTTATGTGGGCAACTTAAAAAACAAGGTTGGAAGAAAGTTGAAATGTATAATGATGCTGATCTTGTTATATTGAACACATGCAGTATACGTGAAAAAGCAACACATAAAATTTACTCCGAAATAGGTAGGATAAATATTGAGAAACAAAAAATGCGCAAAAATGGTAGATATATGGTTATAGTTGTGTTGGGTTGTGTTCCGGAAGTTGAAGGAACAAAAATGTTTTCAAAGGCTCCAGCTATTGATATATTATTATCTCCTCAATCGCATTTAAAATTACTTCATTTTGTTAGAGAGGTTTTTAATACAGTTGAAATTCAAAAGGGAAATACAATTGCAATAAAAACTCATTTATGTGATTTATCTCTTGATGCAAGCATGAAGTTTGATTTTCTTGCAGAAGAGAGAAATAATTTTAATGGTGTGTCGGCTTATATAACAATTCAAGAAGGATGTAATAAGTTTTGTACATATTGTGTTGTTCCAAATACTCGTGGCCGTGAACTTGCGAGAAAGGCTGAGGACATTTTGAAAGAAGCGCAAGAAGTTGCAAAACAAGGGGCAAAAGAAATTGTTTTGCTTGGACAAAACGTTAGTAGTTATAAATATATAGATAAGAACAAAAAAACTTGGACACTTGTAGAATTAATTGAAGAAATAGCAAAAATAGATAGTATTTTGAGAATTAGATATATAACGTCGCATCCTCGCGATATCACGCAAGAATTAATAGATTTACATAAAGAAGAAAAAAAACTTACACCATACTTACACTTACCAGTTCAAAGTGGCAGTAATGATGTTTTAAAAAGAATGAATAGAAAATATACAGCCGAGTTTTACATTGATATAATTGAAAGATTTAGAAAAGCTGTTCCAAATATTGTATTTTCATCTGATTTTATTGTTGGGTTTCCTGGTGAAACAGATAAGGATTTTGAAGACACAATGAAACTTGTTGAAAAGGTTAATTATAAAGCTCAATGTTTTTCGTTTAAGTATTCACGTAGACCAAACACTGTAGCTAATACAATGAAAGATCAAATTCCAGACGATGTTACAAGTAAACGATTAGAGCAATTGCAAGAATTATTGGAAAAACAAAGAATGGATTTTGCAAAATCTTTGAAAGGTAAAATTGTAAATGTTCTGTTTGATAAAATTAATATGCAAGATAAACTACAAGTTTGCGGTAGAGATGAATTTATGCATCTTGTTGTGTATAATTGCAGTTCAATAAAAGAAAAAAAATCTTTCCTTGGAAAATTACTGCCAGTTAAAATTATAAGCGTTGGTGCCAATGTGTTGTGTTGCGAAATTGTTGTGTAGATTTAACAGGTTGGTGTTTGTTGTTACTTTAATTTTCAGTTTGTTTTATTAAAATATTTTTTTATCACATTAACTAATATCACGAATTAAAAATAATACTAATTAAATTTTTCCTTGCATAAAAAGCTCTGCTTGTACTTCCATGACCAGCGCCTTTTGTTCTTGGTTGGATATATTTACCCATTTTGCCAGTTAAAAATTCAAATCCTTTTGTTTTGATAGTTTCTTTTACTATATTGTAATCGTTTTCAATATCTTTCAGCAATTCTTTGTTTGTTAAATCAAACTCTTTCACATCAAGTAAAATTCTGCTTGTTTCTTGTTTATTTACAAATAAACTACTCACAACAACCATTTTACAAAGTTTTGAATATAAATGACTACTATAAAAATCTTTTTGCAAAACTTCGTAAGGATCAATCATTGTAATTGCCATTGTCTCTTTTGGAACAATTTTTCCATTTGAAAGTTTTTTCATAGGAATACTTTTTAACTCCCAAGAACCAAAATTTGGACTTTGTGATGAATTTGTTGGTAATCCTAAATAATGTTCCAAAGTGTGCCCGAACCAACCTTTATTTATGTGTCCATTTGCTTCAAAACTAACTCCATATTTATCCACAAGTTGTCTTATATCTTTGCCGATTAAAAGTTTTAATTTTTTAAATCCTTCTTTGCGCTCCATTATAAAATAATCCACTTTTCAACTTTATTTTAGCATCCTCAATTCTTTTTTCCGCAAGTTCAAGATACTCTTTTTCTTTTTCAATTCCAATGTATTTGCGATTATTCAAAATACAAGAAACAGCGGTTGTTCCGCTACCTAAAAATGGGTCTAAAACAACATCTCCTTTGTTTGTAGACGCTTTTATAATTCTATTTAACAAGTCAATCGGTTTTTGTGTTGGATGTTTTCCAAAAGTTTTTTCATTATTTTTTGGCGCTGTAAAACTCCAAACAGATTTCATTTGTTTTCCTCCATTTTGTTGTCGCATTAAATCATAATTAAATGTGTGTTTTGATTTTTCATTTTTGCTAGCCCAAATTAGCAATTCCGTTGAATGTGTAAAATATCTGCACGACAAATTTGGAGCAGGGTTTGGTTTTTCCCAAGTTATCATATTCAAAATTTTAAATCCAAGTTGTTGCAGGGCAAAGCCAATATCAAAAATGTTATGTTGCGTGCCTGAAATCCAAATTGTTCCATCTTTTTTCAGAACATTTTGACAAGCAGAAAGCCAAGCAATATTATATTTATGATTTTCATCTGCGCCTTTGCTTTTATCCCATTCGCCTTTATTAACTTTTACCATTCTTCCATTTTGACAAGTAAATCCATCGTTTGACAAAAAATATGGCGGATCGGCAAAAATCATATCAACAAACTCGCCGTTTTTGTCATATAATGATTGTAAAATATCAATATTATTGCCATTATAAAGTTGATTTCCTTGTTTTTTAGCAAAAACATTTCTAATGTCTTTTTCACTAAAATTTAACATACCGTAATAACTTCATCGATATAAATTTATTTTCAACAAAAAAAACTCATCAACCTTAATATTTGCTTTTTATAAAAAATACTTAATTTATTTATTAATGACAAAAGTTATTTCCGTTGTTAATCAAAAAGGAGGCGTTGGAAAAACAACGACTGTTATCAATTTAGCAACATCGCTCGCTGCAATAAAACAGAGAATTTTAGTTATAGACATGGACCCACAAGGAAATGCAAGTACCGGTTTTGGTATTGATAAAAATGAACGCGAAAGAAGCGTTTATCAACTTATGCTTGATAATTCACTTTCTCTTGATGATTGTACTTATGAAACAAATGTTGAAGGTTTACATTTAGTTCCAGCCACAATGGATTTAGCTGGTGCTGAAATAGAATTATTTAAGACAAAAGATAAGCAATTTTGTTTAAAAAATAAAATAATAAATGAGATCAAGCAGTATGATTTTGTTTTTATAGATTGTCCTCCGTCGTTGGGAATGTTGACAATAAACGCAATGTGTGTTTCTGATACAATTCTGATACCAATTCAGTGTGAATTTTTTGCCCTTGAAGGATTGTCGCATTTGCTTAGAACTTATAAAGAAATAAAAAAAGGTCTGAATAAAAATCTTGAAATAGAAGGTTTATTACTAACAATGTATGATGCACGAAATAAGTTAACTTTACAGGTCGAAACAGATGTTCGTAATTTTTTAAAAGATAAGGTTTACAAGACAGTTATACCAAGAAACGTAAGAGTTTCTGAAGCTCCATCTCATGGAAAACCAGTAATAGTTCATGATATAAATTGTTCTGGATCAAGAGCCTATATTAATCTTGCAAAAGAAGTTATTAGAAACAATAATGTAGAAATTAAATAATGTTATCAAAGCAAGAAAAATTTTATTAAATTTTGTAAAAAAATATCAAAATCATATTGCGTTATTGTATTTGTATAATATATACATATATGTTAGTTTTTTTATGAAAAAAGTTATTTTATGTAGTTTATGTGCTGCTATTGCGGCGAGTAGTAATGTTTCTTTTGCTAAAGAAAGTAAAATTTTTGCTAAGGTTAAAGTTGGCGTTGGTTACGAAATGCAAAAATATGTAGAAAATTCAGGGAATATTATTAGCAATATACGTTATATTGGTGGCGCTTCTACATATTCTGAGCAAATAAATAAATTTAATTTTGCACCAGTTATTAGTCTTGGTGGAAATTTATATCTCAGGTTGCATAAGTATTTTAATCCATTTATTGGTGTTGAAGCACAAGGTAGACTTGCCGTGATAGGAAAAGAAGCTATTTCTTACAATATAAAAGGAACTGTTGCTTATAATCTTAAATTTAATGAGTTTTTTAGATCTAATTTGAAACTTGGTTCAAGAATTAATTTTTCTAAAAATGTTGCAATTGAACCATATGCATTGGCGGGATTGAACATTACGCAGATGAAATATCATGTTGAGAATAGAGATTGGCAATCAATTGAACGAAATATCAGTAAAAAGAAGGTAGGCAAGACAGTTGGAGCTGGAATAGATTTAATTGTTAATAGAGTGGTTGTTGGCTTTGAATATCGTTATGGTATTGTTAATTATGGTAATTACGAACTCCTTGGCGGGAATGCTAAACAGAACACACATAGTTTTTTGCTAAAAGCAGGTGTTGAGTTATTTTAATAAAAAAATATATAGGCAATAAATGATAAATTAAGCGTTTATCTTTATTGCTTTATATTTTTATTAAATTTAATATTTTATCAGATACATTTTTGTGATTTTTAATGAGATTTTGTATATTTTTTTTTAGTTTCATTTTTTTATTTTTATTTGTTAAATGCAGTAATATTTCGTTATACAAATTCATTGTTTGTATTATTACCTCATTTTTTTTTAGATAATCAATTAAATCCTGAGTTTTATGACAATATGAGCCAATAAAGGTTGGTTTATACATAACTATACTTTCAATTGGATTATGTCCACCTATGCCATGCGCAAAACTTCCACATATAACTGCTACATCACATATTTTATACAGATATTTTAACATATCCATTTTATTTATTATCACTAAGTTTTTGTTTTTTGTTTGTTTAGTTAAGTCATCAATATAAATTGGTTTTAGCCCAATATTTAATGCTTGTTTTTTTAGCTTTTCACTTTCTTCAATATATCTTGGAACTATAATACCAATGCAATTATTTTTTTTAGTTATTTCTAAATATTGTTTCAAAATATAATCGTATTCTTCTTTGTGAATTGAACCAAAAACAATAATTGTTTTGTCATTAAATAGTTTTGATAATAAATTACATTTTACAATTTTATTGTTGTTTTTATTATTGAAGTTTTTTTCGATAATATTTTTGCTTGATATAGCTGCGTCAAATTTTAAATTTCCAAAATATTTGATTTTTGCTTGATTATTGCTTAAAATTTTAAATTTTTCCTGTTCTTGTTCACTTAGAGGAAAGATAAATGAATATTTTTTCAACAAAGGTTTTATATAAAATTTTACTATTTTCCATAGTTTAAAACTTTTTTCCGACAAACGTGCATTTAGTAAATAAAATGGAATTTTATCTTTGTGTAAGATGTTTATTAATGATGGAAAAATCTCACTTTCCGTAAAGAAAACAATCTTTGGTTGCCAAAATTTTAAAAATCTTTTTAAATATCTTGTTGTTTGAAATGCACTATACTGATGAATTGAGTTTTCTGGTAGTTTGTCATTTATTATTCTTGCTGCTGTAATTGTTGTGGTTGTAAATACGATAAAATATCCTTTTTTGCTAATTTTATTAACAAATTCAATTACAGATAAACTTTCTCCGACACTCACTGCATGTATCCATGCAATTTTATTCTTTGTTTTATTTTTTTTGCAAAATTGTTTGTATTTTTCCAATTTTTTTAAAGCTTCATTGCTCGCTATTCCAAATTTTTCATTTATTCTCGTTGGATCTTCTTTATTTTTTTTTACTCTAAAATATGTTATAATGTGAGCTAACATAATATCAGTAAAGATGATATAAAAATATCTTTCAAGTAAAATATTAACCTTGCAATTTATTTTTTAACCTTTAATAGAATATTGAAATTATAAGGAAAGTTTTTGATATTTTTATTTTATGTTTACAACATTTACTAGTGATATTAATATTGGTAATTCTGTTATCATATTAGAAACAGGTTTTATGGCTAATCAAGCCGATGGTTCAGTTTTGGCACGTTGTGGTGGAACTTCGGTTTTATGTGTAGTATGTACGGCAAAGGAAGATAGTCCAGATGTTGATTTTTTTCCATTAACTGTTAATTATATTGAAAAAGCATATGCATGTGGGAAAATACCAAGTGGTTTTTTTAAACGTGAAAGCAAACAAAGTGAACGTGAGATTTTGATTTCAAGATTAATTGATAGACCAATACGTCCAATTTTTGTTGATGGTTATTATAGAAATACGCAGATAATATGCACATTACTTTCATATGATGGAAAAACAGAACCAGATATGGTTGCTTTAGTTGGAGCATCAGCCGCTGTTGCCGTTGCTGGCTTACCTACGCAAGGTATAATTAGTGGTTGTAGAGTTGCTTATATAGATTGTAAATATGTTGTAAATCCAACAATAGAGGAACTTGCAAATAGTAAATTAGATTTAGTTGTTGCTGGAACAACTGATGCAGTTTTGATGGTTGAGTCTGAAGCTCAAATTTTAACCGAAGATGAAATGCTTGAAGCAATTAAAGTTGGACAAGAAGCGATAAATAAATCTGTTGAGCAAATTAGTGCTTTTGTGAAAAAAGTAAATAAAGCTCCTGCTGTTGTATTTTATCCAAGAAATCGTGATAAACTTTATGCTAAAATAAAAAAATTATCAAAAGATAATGTTGTTGAGGCATTTAAGATGCAAGATAAACATCAAAGACATAAAGTTTTAGATGAAATATATGGTTCTTTAAAAGATGAATTGCTTTGCGATGATTGTTGTTGTGAGAGTTGTCAAGATGATTGTAAATGCGAAGAATTAGTTTTTCAAAACAATGAACCAGTTGAATTAAACGAAGTTGATATAAAATTAATGTATGAAAAATTACAAGAGGAGATAGTTAGAGGACAAATAATGAAGGATAAAACTCGTATAGATGGAAGAAGTCTTGATCAAGTTAGAGAAATAGATGTTCGTGTTGGTGTATTGCCAGTTGTACATGGATCGGCTGTTTTTTCAAGAGGGTTAACGCAAGTAATGGCCGTTGCAACATTAGGAACTATTCAAGACGAACAACAATGTGATAGCATAACGGATAATGATGTAAGCCATAGATTTATGCTCCATTATAATTTTCCTGGCTATTCAGCAGGTGAGGCAACTCCTCCGAAAGCACCAGGACGTAGAGAGCTTGGACATGGAAATTTAGCACGCAGAGCATTAAATCCAGTTATGCCATCGAAAGAAGATTTTCCATATTCGGTTCGTGTTGTCGGTGAGGTTTTAAGTTCAGATGGTTCAACATCTCAGGCAACTGTTTGTAGTTCTTGCATGGCTTTAATGGATATGGGTGTTCCTTTAAAAGCACCAGTAGCTGGTGTCGCTATGGGGCTTATAAAAGAAGGCGATGACTATGAAGTATTGACTGACATAATGGCAGATGAGGATCATTTAGGTGATATGGATTTTAAAGTAGCAGGTCCTCTCAACGGAATTACAGCTCTTCAAATGGATATAAAAACATTTGGTATAACTATTGAAATAATGAGAAATGCTCTAATGAAAGCTAAAAAAGCTCGTGAACATATTATGTCAAAAATGATGGCTGTTTTGTCTTCGCCAAGAAGTGAAATGAACACAAATGCACCAAAAGTTTATAACATGATTGTTTCTGAGAATAAAATTTCTGATATAATTGGAAAGGGTGGTGTAAATATTAAGAAAATTTGTGAAACTTCTAAGGCAAAAGTTGATATATCACAAGATGGGAAAGTCACAATATTTGCCAACAATCAAGATGAGCTAATGATAGCAAAAGAAATGATTGAGGCTAGTATTGGTAAGATTGAATTTGGTCGTATTTTTGATGCAGTTGTAAAAAGTGTGATGTCGTTTGGAGCTATTGTTGATGTAGGATACGATAGAACTGGTTTAGTTCATGTAAGTGAGCTTTCAGATGAAAGTATTGAACCATCGATGATTATAAAAGAAGGCCAGATCGTGAAAGTTAAATTTATAGGCACAGATAACAAAGGTAGATTTAAATTTTCTTTGAAAGCAGTAAATCAAGAAACAGGTGAGGATATTTCAAACGGAGAATACAAACAAGAAGAACCAAAAAAAAGAAGTTTTAATGCGAATAAAAGTAGTGTAAGAGGTAGTTTTAATCAAAAAAAACATAGCAAAAATTTTAAATCTTCGAAACAGAGTGTGAATATGAATAGTAGAAAAGTATCTAAGAAGAAAAGTAGTGGTTTACTTTCGATTTTTAAAAAACATAAATAATACATGTAGTTTATGGATATCGTAAGTGTTGGAGATGTTAAATTTTCAAATAATCTACAGTTTGTTTTTATAGGAGGTCCTTGTCAGATTGAGAGTAAAGACAATGCTTTAATGATTGCAGATTTTTTAGTTAATTTAACTTCTAAACTTGGTATTCCGTATGTGTTTAAAGCTTCGTTTGATAAAGCAAATCGCACAAGTATTATGTCAAAAAGAGGCATAGGATTGGAAAAATCGATTGCTGTTTTTGATAAAATAAAGAAAACATTTAACTGTCCGATAATAACGGACGTTCATTTACCAGATCAATGTTCTATTGTCGCAGATGTTGTTGATATATTACAAATTCCAGCTTTTTTATGTCGACAAACTGATTTATTGGAAGCTGCATCGAAAACAAAAAAAGCTATAAATGTAAAAAAAGGGCAATTTTTAGCACCAAGTGGAATGTCTAAAATAATAGAAAAAATAGAATATTTTGGTAATAAGAATATAATGTTAACAGAGCGCGGGACAACATTTGGTTATAATGGATTAGTTGTTGATATGTGTGGTCTAGAAATAATGGCACAAACAAAAAAACCTGTAATTATTGATGCAACACACGCAGTTCAAATACCAAATGGTTTAAGTGGGATAACTGGCGGAAATAGATTAATGGCACCAATTTTAGCTCGTGCTGCGATATCGAGTAGACCAATTGCTGGTGTGTTTTGTGAAGTTCATAACGATCCTGATAATGCTTTTAGTGATGGACAGAATTCTTTGAATTTTGAAATGACAGAAAAATTATTAATACAACTTAAACAATTAGATGAATTAATTAAGAAATTTTAATAATGTAGAATTCAAGCAAAAAAAGATTGCAAATTTATGAAAAAAATGTATTATTGATGTAATGAAAAGAATAAAAAATGATAAAAAATTATTTTCAATAGATTTTTCAAAAATGGATGATGCGATTAAAGCTTTACTTTCCTCTATAATTGAAATTGATAATAATAAATTTAAACAACAAAAAAGCGATAGCAATAGAAGAGAAACAACATCAAATAAACATTTTAAAAAAAAATTAAATGTAGATATGATAAGAGAGATTTTAATAAAAGCAAAAGAAACCGCAAAGCAAAATAAAAACAATAACTAGCATGTTTTCTTGACAATAAAAACTATTTATTTATTTGAGAATAAATGGCAGGATTGTTGATATTTTTACATTTTACATTAGTCACAGCAATAATTTGTATTGTGTTAGTTCAGCGTTCGGCCGAAAGTTCAATTTTAGTTGATAGCAATCATTTTTCTCCAGGTGGTGTAAATAAATTTTTAGTAAAAATTACACGTGTTTTGGTGGCAATTTTTATAATAAATTGTTTATTGATATCTTACTTGAAATATGGAAAAACTTTTAGCAAAATAGATAGTAATGAAGTAAGAACGCAAAGAAATAACACTGTTCCTACTGAATAGTTTTTAGATTTATGTTTCAAAGAAAAAAAATATTACAATCGTTTTTTTTTATATTTTTTTACGTTTTTAGTAATTTTTCTTTCGCAGAAAAATCTGAAATTGATTTTTTATTATCAATTAATGACATGAAGGCTGATTATGAACAAGAACGATATGACACTAAGGACATTAATTTAAGTGAAGGCAAAATTATTGTAAAAAAGCCTGATAGTGTATTAGTTACGTTTAATGATGGAAAAATGAAGTTAAAAATTATTTCAATTAACGGAAATGTAAAGGTTATTGATGAAAATATAAAACAAACTACATATATAGATGATTATTATAGTGAATTGATGCAGTTTTTTACTAAAAATATCAAACCAGATAAAATAAAAAAAAATATATACGGAGATTTGTGCATACCTTTTAAAAGATTTTCGGATAACTTTATTGCTTGTCTAAAAGTTGATAAAGAAAATAATACTCTACGAAAAATAACTGTTTTTGCTGGAACAGATTCTGATAATAAACAACAAAAGCGAAAAAAAATAAGACCGATAATGGGCATTAATTTTAAAAATGTTGTTATAAATAAAGGTGTTGATAATTCTGTTTTTCATGTGAAAGATAGTAGGATTTTTAATAACGAAGAAATTTAAATATGATTGGAAAAATTACAGGAATTTTTAGTGGTTATTATGGCAATATAGCATTGATAGATGTATGTTTTGGAGAATGTAAAGTTGGTTATGAAATTTTAATGAAAAGTAGCGATATAGTTGGTTTGGAAAATAGGAAAACTGTTACAGTTTATATAAAAGAAATTGTAAAAGAAGATGATTATTTTTTATATGGTTTTTTAGATTTTAAAGAAAAATGTTGGTTTGAGGAATTAATTAAATTATCTGGTTTGGGACCAAAAAGTGCGTTGGCTATTTTGTCAGCATACTCGTGCGATGATATATCAAATGCAATAATTATGAATGATTGTAATTTTTTTGAATCCGTTAGTGGTATTGGTTCTAAAATAGCAAATAGAATTCCAAAAGAAATGAATAAAAATCTTGATAAAATTAATGAAAGAATTTTTAATTTTTCAAATTTTAATGAGATAAAGTTAAAAAAACAAGATGTTGAAATAGGTAAAAAAAATCTTAATAAGAAAGTTAAAAATAATAATACAAAATTAAATGATAGCAGTGTATTTTCCGATAACAACCTTAATCTTGAAGAGGCAGTTAATGCTTTGGTTGCACTTGGTATTTCAAAACAAGAAGCTTATAGAGATATTTATCAATCTGTTAAACAATTTAATATAACTACAACTGAAGAGCTTGTAAAGAAGGTTTTACAAAAGAAAGACCGTTAATTTTTTATATATTTTTACTTTAATCTGTTTATTGATTTTTATAAAAATTAACTTCATGTTGAAGCATGAAAGTGTGTCCGATGATAATGTCTGGCGGTTTCGGAACAAGATTAAAGCCTTTATCTGCGCCAGAATGTCCAAAACAATTTATAAATTTTATAGACGGCAAATACAGTATGTTTCAATGCACATTCAAGAGAATAAGAAAAATTTTTTGCACTGAAAAAATATTAATTTGCTGTAATAAAAAACATATTGCACTAATTGAAAAACAAATTAAAAGTATAAATGAAGATAACTATGTTATTCTTGCAGAAGAAAGAGGCAGGAATACTTTTGCATCAGTTCTTGCTGGTTTACAGTTTTGCAAACTCGTATCAAAATCTGATATTTTATTTGTATCTCCAAGTGATAGTTATATTAAAAATGATGATACTTTTATAAAAATTGTGTACGATAGTTTATTGTATTCATTTTTATCTAAAAAACATGTTTTGTTCGGAATAAAACCTATAAAAGTTGATAATAAATATGGTTACATAAAAACAAATAAATGTTTTGAAAAAATTAATAGACATAAATTTTACGATATTGATTTTTTTATGGAAAAGCCAAGTATTGAGAATATTGGGAAAATATTTAAGCAACATGAATGCTATTGGAATAGTGGTCATTTTATGTTTAGTATTGACGAATTAGTTGATGATATAAAAAAGCATTCTCCAAATGAGTTTCTTGCTTTTAAGACAAAGAAGTTTTTTGAGAAAAAGCAAAAAGATCTTTATATAACAAATGAAAATTTTTTAGAGCTTCCAAATAATCAAATAGATAGAATTATAATTGAGAATAGTAAAAATTTAGTTTGCTGTAAGGCAAGAATTAAATGGTTCGATGTTGGAAGTTTTAATGTTTTATATACCTTGTTTAAGGATGGAAAAATTTCAATTCCAAAAGAATATTATCACTTGTGCAATTTTGATAACAAATTCCTTAGATTAATGTCTGATCTGTAACATTGAGCGATATTACGCACGAAGAATAATACAATTATTACTAGCATGAATATGCATACAGGCGCTGAAAAATAGTTATATTGCTCGGCAACTATCCCGATAATTGAATTAAAAATAATAGTTAATATCGAAACAAATAAACTCATTAATGACATTATCGTTGCCCTTGTATTGCTATCAATTTTATGCTCTATTTTAGTTTTAATCGATGTGTCGAAAAATGGATAAATACATAAATATGTAGATACTACTATAATCATCCATGTACTGCTAAAACATGATAATACAAAACTAAAAACCATTAGTAAAAATAATAGTGAATGAATACGCCTAAATGACATAAATCTTTCAGTATAACCGGAAAAATAATTACTAAATATTCTAATAAAGGCTACAATACCAACTATTTGCGATATAGTTGAAATATTTATATTTGCATAATTCATTATTGCTGTATTTATATCCAAAAATACAATAAACATGCTATCCATAAGTGTTGATAGCAATAATAAACGAATAATTGATGGTTTTTTTATAATAATTTTTAACAATGATAGAAAGTTTAATGGTGAGGAAATTTTAATATTTTTTGCAGTTTTTATTGTTGTTTTTGGTTTATAATTTGGCATTTTTGATGTAAAAAATATTGCTATACAAATTGCCACAATAGAGCATAAAAATATACCAACAAAATTAATTTTAACAAAAACAAAACCACCTAAAAAACCAGCACAAGCAATTGCTATATTACTTATTGCGTAAAACTTTCCCATAAATCGTGAAAATTTATTGTCTTCTTTTTTTTCTTTTAAGTAGTCATAAAAATAGTTCCATGTATGTGTCCATAAACAACTGTTTCCGATTCCAACTATAAACATCGAAACTATACACAATATGTAAGATGACTGTAAGCATTCTAATAAACAAAGTATGCAAAAAACAAGCCTACATAATAAACCAAAAATAAGTATATTTCTTCTGCTGTAAATATCTGAAATAATTCCAACTGGGACATCTGATATCATTTTTGAAGCATTCATTACAAGAAGTAATATAGCTAAATGACCATCTGAAAATCCGTGTTTTGTAAAAAAAGTCACATAAAACGAATAATACAACAAAAAGTCGTTAAAAAACGAGAAAAGAAATGGTATTAATTCATATCTTGTTTTTTTATTTTTTTTAAAAAAATACATAATTAAAACTAAATTTATAATTTATAATCACTTGTTTTTTATAAAAAACAAGTCAATTAAAAGAAACTAATAATTTTTTATGGATGTAGAAAAATTAAAAAACAACATTGAGGAAATATGGCTTCAAAAACAAAAAGGAAAAGAATTTGATAAAACATATGCTATTTCGTTAGCAAATGAAGTTATAAATTTACTTGATTGCGGAAAAATTTCTGTTGTTGAAAAAACAATTGATGAAAAAAAATGGATTGTTAATCAATGGGTAAAACAGGGTATTTTATTATATTTTTTAAATAAAAATAATATTGAAAAAAATGACATTAATTGTTGGTTTGATAAATGTGAAAATAAGTTTAAGAACTGGACGGAGGATGATTTTATTTTTTCAAAAATTAGGGCAGTAAATGGAAGTTTTGTTCGTAAAGGTGCGTATTTTGGAAGTGGTTGCGTTATTATGCCTTCTTTTGTTAATATTGGTGTTAACGTAGGTGATAATACAATGATTGATAGTATGGCAACAATTGGAAGTTGTGCTAAAATAGGAAAAAGATGTCATATATCTTCAAATGTTTGTATTGGTGGCGTTTTAGAACCGCTTCAAGCAACCCCAGTTATAATTGAAGATGATTGTTTTATTGGTTCTGGAAGTCAAATAACAGAAGGGGTAATTATTGGTACTGGAAGCGTTATTGCATCTGGTGTATCTATTTCATCTGGTGTTAAAATAGTAAATAGAAATACTGGTGAAATTTTAAATGGCTTTGTACCACCATATTCCGTTGTTGTTTCTGGCGCTTATAAAAGTACAGAAAATATTTCAATATCATGTGCCGTTATAGTAAAAACAATAACATCTGAGACGAGAAAAAAAACTTCTATAAATGAATTATTGAGATAATATGCAAGACGATAAAAGCAAAGATAAAAATCAAGAAACATCATTGTCAAAATGGTCTTTTCGCATTGGCTCTGTTTTGTTTGTAATATTGTTTTGTTATTTCGTAATTCATTTAGAATTTCGTAATTTAAGGAACAATCGTGATTCTAGAGATACAGCTGAAAGAATGATGAGTGATATAGAAAGTAGTATAGAAAAAATTCAAGACGCATGGAATACAATGTATTATTTTTACCAAACAGGTGATTTAATGAATATTATGAAATGTGCAATGCCTATTAAAAATAAGCAAGTGAACCAAGAAAATACGCTCTTAATGATGTATCGTGAGGATTTAAAAACACAAAAAACAGTAAAAGATGATAATGAGAAAATATTTAATGACACAATAGGTGTTCGTTGTGGTGGTAATATCACTATAAATATAGGAAAAAAAGATGATATTTATAGTCATCCAATAAATGGTAAAACTTACACTTTTAAACTTGGAGAAGAACCATTAGAACTTTTAGAAAACTATCTTTTTGTAAAAGAAGCACTTACTCGTTTGAGATTTGGTGAAAAAGCAACTTTTATAGCTCTACCTGCTGAAAAAAAAATATTTAAATTCCAAAAACATGTTATATATGAAATGTCGATACCATATTTACCAAGCACAGAGATTATGAATATTCCATTATATATGCCAATAAATAAAAGCGATAAAAAATTTGAAGTTAATGACAGCGTTGTCTGCGGGTCTGTTGTTCAATTTTTTATAAATATTAAAGATATAAATGGAAAAAACATTTTATCATCAAATAAACTAGAAAAAGTTAAAGTAGGAAGTGGTTTATTGAATTATAACATTGAGCAAATTATGACACAAATGCGAGTTGGAGAAAGATATAAAATTTTGTTAACAAAACAAATGTTTAAAAAAACAGACATATTAAATTATGATTTATTCAAGAATAATGAGATTTTGATTGTTGATTTAATCGTTGTAAATGTTCAGAAATAAAAGTAAGCTTACATTTAAAAAAATATTTTTTTTACAAAAACCAAAAAAGTATTTTTTGTATATTTTAATTCATTTTGCAAAAACCTTTTTTATTTTTTCATTTATTTTTTTTATAGTATTATTTGCAATAAATCAATCTAGTAGTTATGATGGCTACGATTTTTATAAAAATTTATTTTTTTCATTAGTAAACACAATTAGTTCGATGGATAAAAATATAAATATAGTTTGTCTTGTTAGTTGTATTTTTTTCTTTATTAGAGAATCTAAAAGTTTTAATGTTTATATACTCGAGTCTTTCGGTATAACAACCAAGCAGTTTTTAAAACCAATAATTGTTTTTTTAACTGTATTTTGTTTATTTAAAATTTTCTTCATACATGCATTGTATGTAAAACTCGAAAATTTTAGTAACTCGATTACTGATAAAACAAAACAGGAAAAAAATATTAAGTTAAAAACAGGAACTAGTTTTGCAATAATTAGTGAAAATAATCAAAATGATTACATTATAATATTTGGTGACTATATTGATCACAATGATACGGTTTTAAATTTTGAAAATGCTATTTTTTTAAAATATAACAATAAAAAATTAAAAAGATGTTATACTGCTAGTAAAGCATCACTAAGTAGTGATAAATACTTTTTTTTAAAGGATGTAAACATTACAGATGTTGTTAATGGTAAAAATATTCAGGATATAAGTAAAAACATTAAAATTAAGTCGATTATGTCTGTAAAAGATATAGTCGTACAAATTTACAACGGTAGCAAAATAGAAAAAACTATATTACTAAATGTTTATGATCATTTAAAGTTATTACAAAAACAAAGATATAGTTATATTGTCAATGATGCTGAAAATGTTGCAATAACGTATATTATTAGTGAGATAATTTATTCAATTAATATTATTTTATGTTGTTTCTTGTCATTTTTTTTCTGTGTAAATGGAAATAGAAATACTGGAACATTAAAAAATATATTTAAATGTTTTATATCTTATTTTGTTGTTTTGCGTTTATTTCATTTTATTGAAAATACAATAATTATTTCTAGATATATATCAATTTGTGTTATAGGTATTGCAGTTTTATTGTGTGTCTTTATGCAATATTTAATTTTAAACAGGGATTGGTGCGATCTTTATCGTAAGGAAATCATTAAAGATGCCGATAATTTTTTAAAAAAATATTATCTAATAATTAGATCTTTTTTTGAAAAGAAATTATTTCATTAATGATATTAACGTCTCCACTCCCAGCTCGTATAATCTTACCATTTGTTGGATTAGTTATGTCTATTATTGTAGACCCTGAACCTGCTATTTTTTCATTTTTATTGTAAAAAACAAAATCAACAGATTTTATAATTTCTTCTTTTATTTCTTCAAATTTTGTTGCAGTTTTTTCACCAGATATATTAGCAGAAGTAGCTAATAATGGAGTATCAAAATATTTAAGTATATTTAGACAAAGATTATTTTTAGGTACCCTGAGCCCAATTGTTTTTAAATTGTTTATATTTCCCAAAGTTCTTTCTTGGATGGTGTTTTTTGCGAGGTTGCTTGCAGGTAAAATAAGCGTGAAGTATCCAGGGAAAACAGTTTGAAAACATTTTTCTTGAAGTAGAGATAGTTCTGCGTATTTTTTTGCAATATTTATATCTCTAACAAAAAAACTAAATGATGGTTTATTTCTATGTTTTATTTTTTCAATTTTACGAATAGCTAAATCATTTAAACCATCACAAATAAGCCCATATATTGTATCAACTTGCATAAGCACAACTCCGCCAGATTTTAATATATTAACTATTTTTAGAGTGTCGTTCATATAACGATATGCTATTAATTAATTTTAAATATAAAATACAAAATAAAATTGTTTATTTCTTTCTTGCAAATAAAAAATCTATTAAGATAACTTTTTGTTGTTTTTATGCCATTTTTGTTCTGGCGAAAAAAAAAAATATCTTGTAATAAAACGAATGATCAAAAAATAATAAAATCTGTTAGAATTAAAATTCCTGCAAAATTGATGATTAGCGGCGAACATTCCGTTATTTATAATTCAAAAGCAGTAACTTGTGCTGTAAATATTTTTTTAAATATAGAGATTAAAAAAATAACAAAATCAGTTATAATTATAAATGATGGTAAAGATTGTCGCAAAGTTTATTTAAAAGATTTATCAATAGAACATAAAAATAGTGATGTAATTTTAGAAATTATACGTAGATTTTTTGATAAAGCAAAACTTCCATTGTGTGGAATGAAAATTACAATAAAAAATTCAATTCCAATTGGTTGTGGACTTGGCTCGAGTTCTTCTTTGGTTGCTGGAATTGTATTTGGAATCAACGAACTATTTGGTGGGAAAAAAAGTGTTTCCGAGTTAATTAATGCCGCAACTAGTATTGAAAATATATTTCATGGTAAGAGTAGTGGCGTTGATATTCAAACGGTTGTTAAAGGTGGAGTGTTGTATGTCAATCATAATAGTGTTAATAAAATAGCTCATCAAATTGATGAAATATGGATTGTCAACACAGGTTGCCCCAGTTTTTCAACAAAAAATGTAGTAATGAATGTTTTTGATAATTTTGCATCTCATGATGAATTATGGAGAGAAATGGGTGAAATTACATCAGACATTGCCGATATTATGTTAAGTAAGGAAAAGGTTTTCAAAAAAATTGCACATAATGAAAGTTGTTTAGAGAAGATTGGTGTTGTCAAGCCAAATGTTAAAAAATTTATAGACAATTTAAAATCTAATGATATATATGGTAAAGTTTGCGGCGCTGGAACGATAGCAAGACGTGAGAAGAATGGTGGAAATGGAATTATTGGAATATTTCAAAAATTATCAAAAGAGCAGGAAAAGTATTTATTTTCGATGTGTAAAAAGAATAAATTTAGTGTTAAAAAAATTTATATTTCAAACGCTGGCCTTATAATATCTAGTAAATAAAATAAAATTCTTAATCTAATATGAAACAAAACATTTGTTTAAGAGATAAAAAAACTATATGCATTTCTGCTCCTGGTAAAGTTGTTTTATGTGGCGAGCATGCAGTGCTTTACGGTTCTTCCGCCATCTCTTTTTCTATAAAACAGAGAATGTTTGTTAAATTAACACAAACAGACGGAAATGATGTTTTTGTAAAATCTGATAAATTTGGCGATATTCATTTTGAATTTTTAAAAAATAATTTAAAAAATAAAAAATACATACAAAAATGGTGTAATGCAATTGTTTTTCTGTTGCAAAGAATAAGCCATAATGGCTTAAAGATTGAAATTGTTTCAGACATAAAAGATTATGGTTTTGGTAGTTCTGGGGCAATGTTTTCTTGTATATGCTGTGGTTTATTATTGCTTAATAATCCAAAAATGAAAAGAAGAGATTTATTAAGAAAAACATTAGATATATATTTTGATTTTTGCAAAAATAATAAATTTATATATTCAGGAATAGATGTTGCTACTAGTATTTTAGGTGGAATAATTTGTTATAATTATGTCAAAAAAGAAGTTGCAAATATTATGGTTCCATTTCTTAAAAATTATAGTTTTTTTGCAATTTGGACTGGTCATAAAACAAGCACGAGTGATACTCAAAGTATAGTTAATAGAGTTAGAAATAGAAAAAATATTTATAAAAAAATTGAAAAAATTACAAATGAAATTATTGAAATATTTAAAACAAATGGAGAAAACAATATTAAATTTTTTTTTGATAAATTGACTGAAAATCAGAAATATTTAGAACAGTTAAAACTTGCAGATAAAGACATAATAAATATTATAGAACAATGTAAAAAACAAGACGTTGCTTGTAAAATTTCTGGATCTGGACTTGGAGATTGCGTTATTGCTGTTTGTGAAAAAAATAAAAAATTTATTATAAAAAAATATAAAAAAATTGAATTAAAAATTGATTTTGAAGGTATTAAGTATGAATTTAAACAATAAAGAAAATGAATTTAAAAAGATATTAAATGATAAGTCATTTTCAAACAATAAAAAAAAAAGTAAAATATTTTTTGCACCAATAAATATTGCTTTAATAAAATATTGGGGGAAAAAAGATGAAGATATAAATATTCCTATGACGACAAGTATATCTTTTTCTTCTAGAAATTTAGGAACAAAAACTCAAATTTTTTTAGCTAAAAAAGATGAAATTATATTAAATAATTTAAGTGTTGATAAAATTTTTTTTAATCGTGTTTTTGAATTTATTAATTTATTTAGGAATGTTTTAAACATAAAATGTAAACTTAAAATTATTACTTACAATAATATACCAACAGCTAGTGGATTGGCAAGTTCTGCGAGCGGTTTTGCTGCATTAACATTAGCTTTAAATGATTTTTTTTCGTTAAATTTGACTCCTACAGAACTATCAGAACTAGCTCGTATTGGTAGCGGAAGCGCATGTCGCTCTATATTTACGAGACAACGTTTTGTTATTTGGCACGATAGATTTGCTAAACCTTTTGAGTTTAAGCATGAATTAAGAAAAATAACTAAAAATATGAGAGCCGTTGTCATTGTTTTGGATAAAAAACAAAAAAAAATTTCATCTCGTGAAGCAATGAATATTACAAAAATGCATTGGTTAAAAAATAAAAATAATATTTATGGAAGATGGTTGCGGCACTCTAAAAAAGATATTTTGTCGCTAAAAAATGTAAAGAATTGGAAAGATTTTGGTGAAATTATTGAGAAAAATTCTTTATTAATGCATGAAGCTATACGTGAAGCCGGAATTAATTATTTAAGTAGTAAGACGTTTAAGATATTAAATTTTGTCTCCATGTGTAGAAAAAATTGTTTATTTGTTTATGCTACAATAGATGCTGGCTCTAATGTTGTTATGGTTTATCAAAAGGGCGATGAAAAAAAAATAAAAAATGCACTATCTAATATAAAAAATGCTGAAATTTTATATTTTTAGTATAATTACTTATTTGTTTCACTTACTGCTAATTTATCAACTTCATTGTTTAAATTATTATCGGAATGTCCTTTTACCCAGTGCCAATTTATTGAATGTTGTAATGATAAATTAAATAATTCCTTCCATAACTCAATATTTTTAACTTTATTTTTATTTGAACTTTTCCAACCATTTTTTTGCCAATTCGGTAACCATTTTGTAAATCCATCAAGCACATATTTACTATCAGTAAAAAGTTCTATATTGCTAGTTTTTTTTATATTTTTTAATGCTTCTATTACAGCAGTAAGTTCCATTTTATTATTTGTTGTAAATTCTTCATGACCTGATATTTTTTTTTTGATTTCATTAAAATGTCCTTCACTATTTTTTGATTTGTAAATTAAAATAGCACCCCAACCACCTTTCCCGGGATTGCCACTACAAGCCCCATCGGTATATATTGTTATTTTTGGTTTATTGTTTTCCATACTTTTTGATTTTTTCAGTTAGTTCTGAAGTTTTTTTGCTTGTTTTTTCTGCAATTTTTTCAGCTTGTTTTACTTTATTATTAACGCCTTCTGTTATATCTTTGATTGTCTTTGATAACTCTTCCGATATTTGCTGTATATATACAACCTCGGTTTGCAATTCATTGAGTTTTTTGTTTATTATTGAAGCGCTTGTGAAAACTTTATATCCTATATATGCTAGTAAGCAGAAAAATGAAATAAATAATATTTTATAGATAAAATCAACGGAGCCCTTTACAAATAAAATAGAACATTTTAATATTGTTAATATTCCAACTAAAAGATTTTTAATTGTTAAAACGAAATTATTTATAATTAAAAAAAAGTATTTAATATATTTTAACAAATTCATATCTAATTAAGCACAACGACCTACTCGTAAGTTTATGGCTGCTACATAAGTCCTGACCAAGTTCACAAACAGTATCCATTGTGCATAATATTTCTTTTTTGAGAAAAAATAAAAATCAAGTTTATCTCTTTTTAATTAAACTTTCCAAAATTTTTCTAACCAAGCAGTTTTTCTGCAAGTTCTTTGCGGTCTTTTAAAACTAAAATAACCGTTAATAGCTTCACGTGGGAGCGGATTACCGTGAAATACTAAAATTTTAGTTTCATCTGTTGGTTGTTTTGGTTTCAAGAAAAAATTGAGAGGAAAAGGTGACATACAACCATGTTTGAATGAAATTGCTGTATGTGGTTTCCAGTATTGTAATATTCCTTTTTCTTTCATTTTCCAGCTCAAATATTCTTGTTCATTACGGAATTTTTTACATATTTCTGCACAATTTGCTTCAAAATATTCAACTACATCATAATGTTTGCCTATTTCAAAACGATAGCATGCTGAATTTCCAACATAACTGTCATTTGCGTATCCCCAATCTTTAATAATTCTAAATTCTCCATTTTCTTCAAATAAACAATCAATATTGTTTATTATCACAATATCAATATCTAAACACAAAGCTTTACCTTTTAAATTTCCAAGATTTTTATTAAATACACTCAATTTTCTCCATCCTCTTTCAGGACTATCTGGGATTATAATTGGTGGCAATGAAAATGTTTCAATTTCTGGATTTATACCAGATATATCGTCTGTAAAGCAAACAAATCTGTATGGAATTGTTATGTTTTTTTTGACCATTTTATATAAACGATTTACATACTCTGCATTAAATTTTTTACCCCATTTAATACAAACTACGTTATTTTGTATTTCTTTGCTAGAATTCATAGAATTAATATTGTAATAAACTTAATAATTTGCAACAATATAAAATAATTAAATAATTATAGCTGTTTTGAAATTATTTATTGAATTGTTTTCAACACAAAACATGTTATTGTTTTTCTTTATTGTACCAATAATCACTCCTTTTAGCGTCATATCTTCAAAACCAGATGTAATAACAATATCACCATTGTTCGGTTTATTGGATGATAAATTTGAGAAAATAATTTTACATTTTTCATTATTTGTACCATAAATAATTCCATCACTATTACCTGCATAAGCTGGTATATTTGATTGTTTATCTGAGAGAAGTTGCACTTTAATAAATCGTTTATTATTTTCTACAACTCTTCCGATTAAAACATTGTTTTCATCGATAACTAGACTATTTTTTTTAATTTTTTTATTTGCGGCAATTATCGTAATAGATTTTTCACTTGCCGAATTTGTTACATAAAAGTTATCAGATATATATTTTATATTATAATTGTATTTTTCTTTAAAAGAATCATATAGATAATTATACTTTTTTATCAAATTGTTTTCTTGTTTTAATAATGTTATTTGCGTATTCAAAGCATTTATTTTGTTGTTTTTTTCTGCTATAATTATATTTTCTTGTTTTTTTTGTAAAAAATATTTTACCTTTAAGCTTAAAGTTTGAGCTTCAAATTTTTTACCTTGTGCTATTATTAATGGTAACACAATAGCGCAAATAACAATATGTAATTCGTAAAAATGTTTATTATAAAGTTGCATTATATGTTTATCATTATAAAAATAAATCAGTTTTTATTTGCAAATTTTTTTAAAAAAGATATTATTAATTATGATGATGAAGATAATTTCTAAAATGATGAATGTAATTTCTAAAAAAATTACAATTATTTATATAGCAATTACTATGTTGTTTGCTATTATATTAACAGCTTATATTACAAGACAAATAGATAAAAAAGAGTGTTTACAAAAAGTTAAGTCTTGTGAGTTATCTTGTAAGAAAGCAAATGAAGAACAAAAAAGGTATTATTTACAATCCTTTGAGAAAAAACCTGATATTGATGATATTTATATTAGCATTGAGTTGAGTGAGTTAGAAGATAAAGATGATAACAGCGAAGTTAAGAATAATGTGGGCGAAACAAAAAACGAAGCAAAACAAAATGTGACCGATGAGAAAGTGAATAAAATAGATAATTTAGCTCCTAAAATAGATCCTAAAACAGCAGATAGTTTAGTGCCTAAAATACCAGATAATAAAAAACAATAATCTTCCGATAAAAGAAAACAATTTAGTTAACATCAATCTTGACAATAAAAAGTTTACTTTAATTTTTCTATTTCAAGCCCTTGTGGTGGAATGGCAGACACGGCAGACTCAAAATCTGCTGTCCGCGAGGATGTGAGGGTTCAAGTCCCTCCGAGGGCACCACATTATGTTTTAGTATGTTTAAAAATATTTATAAAATTACTATATTTTTTACTATTTTATTATTTTGTTGTTCTTGCACAAAACATGAAAAAAATTTTAAATCATTAAAGACATTAAATATGAAAATCGGTGAAAAGATAGCTTTTTATGCTAATAGTTTTATAGGAACTCCATATGATAGAATACCGATTGGACTTTATGTTAAAAGTAGACGTATTATAGCAGATAATGAAGTGGATTGCATGTATTTAGTTTTTAGAACTGTAGAGCTTGCTTTTGCTGATGGAGATAATAAAAAGGCATTTCAAATTGGATTAGATAAACGTTTTCATCATCATGGAATTGTGGACAAAAAGTCATTTGTTGTTAACTATGATGATAGATTTGATTATAGTGAAGATATGATTTTTAGTGGTAAATGGGGTAAGAGTATTTTTTCAAACGAAGAAATGAAAAAAATGAAAGGGACACGTTTTTATGATGTATTTTACTATATGCCGAAAGAAAAAATTATCTTAAATGATGCAAAAGTGGTTTCAAAAATTAAGACTGGCGATATTTTGTTTTTAGTCAAAAAACCAAGTTTAAGAAGTAAGTCTGCTGAAATAATAGGGCATTTGGGTATTTTAGATGTTGTAAATAATGATATATATTTTATACATGCTTCTGGTTTTAAAAGTTTCAATAAACCGCAAGGAAAAGTAAAAAAAGTTCTTTTAAGAGATTATCTAAGAGAAATGTCTAAATTTGTTGGTGTTTATATAACAAGATTTGAATCTTAATTTTAATATATTTTTTTTGCATTTTTTTAAAAAAATATTATAATAAATTTGTAATGTTTATGAGCGATGATAAAAAGAGATATGGCGTAAATGTTGAGGAAGACAATAATTCTAGAAAGTATAAAATAATTAAATTTAAACGAAGGAATTTTGGAAACAAAACGAATACAATGTATAATGATCGAAAAATGATGCAAATTTATAATCCAGTTTATGAAAAAACACAAAATTCAGAGGTACAAATTTAATTTTAATTCAATAATTTTTTCAAATATTTTCCTGTAATACTTTTTTCATTTTTACTTATTTGTTCTGGCGTTCCTTCTGCGACAATATAACCACCGTCTATTCCACCACAAGGTCCAATATCTATAACATGATCAGCTGTTTTAATTACATCAAGATTATGCTCTATTACTAAAACTGTATTTCCATAATCAACTAATGTATGTAATACGTTAAGAAGTTGTTTAATATCGCAACTATGAAGGCCAGTTGTTGGTTCATCTAATATATATAGCGTATTTCCTGTTGCTTTTCGCGATAACTCTCTTGCTAAACGAATACGTTGAGCTTCACCACCTGATAAAGTTGTAGCTGGTTGACCTAATTTTATATAATCTAAACCTACATTATAAAGAGCTTTTAGTTTTTCTTGTATAGCAATTTCATCTACAAATAGATCAATTGCTTCTTTAACTGACATATTTAATACATCATTTATCGATTCTCCTTTATACTTAATTTCTAATGTCTCATTATTATAACGACAACCATTACATAATGGACATTTGATATAAACATCTGGTAGAAGCTGCATTTCTATTTTTATCATTCCATCGCCCTGACAATTTTCACATCTTCCTCCTTTTACATTGAATGAAAAACGTCCAGATTTATATTCACGAGCAAGACTTTCTGGTAGCGATGTAAATAAATCTCTTATCATTGTAAATAATCCTGTATATGTTGCCGCACTAGATCTTGGCGTTCTACCAATTGGATCTTGATCTATTTTTATAACTTTATCTATATTTTCTAAACCTTTTAGTTCCTTATACTTTCCTGGTTTTGTCTTGGATCTATTTATATTTTGAGAAATTGCAGCGTATAAAGTATCAAGTATTAATGTTGATTTTCCACCGCCAGAGACCCCAGAAACTGCAATAAATTTCCCGAGAGGTAGTTTTAGATCTACATTTTTTAGGTTATTTTCACAACATCCTGTAATTTCTATATATTCATTGTTTCCAAATTTTCTTCTTGCTTTTGGAACTTGTATCTTCATTGCTCCTGATAAAAATATTCCAGTCATGCCTTTTTTTCTTTTCATAATTTCTTCTGGTTTACCCTCATCAACTACTTGACCACCGTATTTCCCAGCTCCAGGACCTATATCTATTAAGTAATCAGCATTTTTCATAGTTTCCTCATCATGCTCTATAACTATTACTGTATTTCCTTGATCTCTTAATTTTTTTAATGTATGTATTAGTTTATCATTATCAATTTGATGTAATCCAATAGATGGCTCGTCTAGAACATATGTTAAACCACATAAACCATTTCCAATTTGTGTTGCTAAACGAATACGTTGAGCTTCACCACCTGATAAAGTGTTTGCAGATCTCATGAGAGTTAAATAATTTAATCCGACGTCTGATAAATAATTTAAGCGTGTAATTATTTCAATTATTGCTTGTTCAGCTATTTTGAATTCACTTCCATCTATATGATTATGTAAATCTTTTAACCATTTAGATAATTGATCTATTGATTTTTCGCACAATTCTCCAATATTTAAACCATTAATTTTAACTTGCAAAACACTATCTTTTAATCTGTAACCATTACAATTATGACATTTTGTTAACGTTTGATATTTTTCACATTCAGCTAAAATAATTGGATCATCGTTTGCGCTTTGTATTTTTAAATTTAATTCTCCAATGGCTCCAACAAATTTTATGTTGTTAGTTGTTTTTCTCATATTTTCTTCAACTTCAATTTTTATTTCTTCTTCGTCAGTTCCATACATTAGGATTTTTTTGACATTTTCTGGCAGATCTTTATATGGAACATCAAGTGAAAAATTATATTTTTTTGCCAAAGATATCATGATTTGATTATGGTATCTTCTGTTGTTATAATTCCATGGTTCTATAGCACCATCATTAAGTGATAAATTTTCATCAGGGACGACTAAATCTTCTTTGAAAAATATTTCAGTTCCTAAGCCGTGACATGCAGGACAGGCACCGAATGGACTATTAAAAGAAAATACTTTTGGTTCTAAATCTTCAAGAATAAAATTTTCAGATATACAAGCGTATTGTGTTGATAACTCTTCATATTCACCTATTTTTATAGTTGTTTTATTATTTAGTTTGAATAATTCTTTTTTTTCTGGCAATTCTAAAACATTTAAAATTACAATATTTCCAGATATTTTAAGACATTTATCAACTGCTGTATGAATTCTTGTTCCCATGTTTTGTTTTATTATTATTCTATCTACAATAATTTCTATTGTATGTTCTTTGCTTGCATCAAGATTTGGTATCTTTTGGCTTATGTCTATAATTTGACCGTCTATTCTAGCTTTTTCATATCCTTTATTTTTGAGTTGATTTAGTTCATTTACAAAACTGCCTTTTTTATGTTTTATAATTGGAGTTAATAATCTTAATTTAGTGTCATGCGGAAGGAGTGAGATTAATGAAATAATTTCTTGTTTAGAATATTTTATAAGTTGTTTACCTGTTTTTGGTGAAAAAACTTTTCCAATGCGTGAAAAAATTAGACGTAATAAATCGTATGTCTCAGTTATTGTTCCGACCGTTGAACGAGGATTTCTAGAAGTTGTTTTTTGATCAATTGATATTGCCGGAGTTAAACCTTTTATACTTTCGACTTGTGGTTTATTTTGCGTGCCAAGAAAATAACTTGCATAACTTGATAAACTTTCAATATATCTTCTTCTTCCTTCTGCGTATATTGTATCAAATGCAAGTGATGATTTACCGCTTCCACTTGGTCCAGTAATTACAACGAATTTGTTTTTAGGAATATTAATATTTATGTTTTTTAGATTATTTTCATTTGCTCCACGAATTTCTATATAATCTAAATAATTAGAGTTGGGTTTAGTCATTTAATTTAAAGATTTAACTATTGCATTGAACACTATAACATAGTATTTTTTTTATTGTAAAGTAAAAAAATGATTAAAACAAAATTGTAAGTATTTTATATATTAAACAGAACGAAATAGGTACTGCAAAATTATCATTAATTTCTATTTTTTTAGCTACGAGCTCTGTTATTGAAGTAAATAGTATGGAAATAAGTACATATGCTGAATTAAATTTCATTTGTTCAATTTTGAAAACATCAATCATGTATTGTGATTGTAAAACATATTTAATAAACAAAATTGATGTAATGATACCTGAAATTATAAATGCTATAGTTCCTTCAAGTGTTTTTGGGTCGCATATTTTTATTCTTCCAAAGTTTTTTCCGATAAGCGCAGCGGATGCGTCGCTAATTACTAAAACCATAATTGATAAAGCAATAAGTTGCTTATCGAAAACAGGTATTGTTAATAATATACCAAGCAATAGCCAAGAAAAACCACTGAGCTTACCTTTTATCAACTCTTCTTCGCGGAATAGTTTAAGTATTAAATTTAGATACTTAAATTTTTTAAGAATTAAAGCAAAATTATTATAGTCAGCTATCAAAGTTGGTATTAATATTAATATCAATAAAATAATTGCATTCTTTTGAGTAAAAAAAAGTACCATACAAGGTATTATAATACCGCATAAATGAAACATTTTTCTTATATTTTCTTTGTGTCTCTCTTTTTTAGATGAGACTAAAAGTCCATTTTTTAATTTAAGTAAACTTTTTAAATACGATTTTAATGTTGTTTTTTTCATGTCTTGATATTTAACATAGAAAAATAAAAATTGTATATTAATTTGCAAGTTTATATTTTTTTTAAATTCTTTAAAAAAATCTTGATTTATAAAATAAATATAAAAAAACATTGTTATATGTTTTCTATTTTACAAACATTATTGTATTTTATAATCGTACTTGTTGTTGTTGTTTTTATTCATGAGTATGGTCATTTTTATGTTGCTAAAAAATGTGGTGTTAAGATAGAAGAATTTGCAATAGGAATGGGACAAAAGATATTTGGTTTTAAGGACAGAGATGGTGTTTTGTGGAAGTTTTGTTGTTTTCCAATCGGTGGGTATGTAAAAATGTATGGAGATGATAATGCTACAAGTTTTGGAGGCTATAGCGACAATCCAAGTGAAGATGAGTTAAAATATGCGCTAATTTATAAACATCCTTTAAAGAAAATTGCCGTGGCTTTTGCTGGTCCTTTTATGAATTTTGTTTTGGCTGTTGTGTTATTTTTTGTCGTCTTTAGTTTTAACGGTAAACCAATTTTTGAACCGATTGTTGGGAAAGTCTTAAAAGATAGCTATGCTGAAAAAGCTGGAATTATTGTTGGTGATAGGATAAAATCAGTTAATGACTGCAAAATTTCTACTTTTAATGATGTACGTTTTTGTATATCACGAAATAACTCTGATATGATTAAAATAGAGTTATTAAGAAATAGTAAAAAACTAACATTAGACGCTAAATATAAAAAAGGCGATGTTTTTGGTATTTCTGGAGGTAAAATTAAATACATAAAAACATCAATGCTTGATGCTATGCATGAAAGTTGTAAAATGACTTTTGATATAGTTAATAAGACAATACAATCTATCTGGAATATGGTTGTACATCAAAATGGATTTAAAAATATTGGTGGCCCTATAACAATAGCAAAAGAAAGCGCAAAAGCAGGAAAGGATGGATTTTGGTCTTTATTATATTTTATAGCATTAATTTCAGTTAGTCTTGGTGCTTTGAATTTACTACCAATTCCATTACTTGACGGAGGTCATATTTTTGTTAACTTTATTGAATTTATAACAAGAAGAAGGTTTTCTAATTTTGCGTATGCAGTTTTTGTTTTTGTTGGCTTTAGCTGTATTGCTTTGCTTATGGGAATTGGAATTATTAATGATTTGTTTTTGAGAAGATAGTATGTTTACGTTATTTAGTGAGTATTTTTCAAATGTAAATGGTTTTTTTCATTTATTTAGCTATATAACTTTTCGTTGTGGTTTTGCAATTGTTTTTGCTTTTCTATTGATGTTCATCTGTATGCCAAAATATATTTCTTTTAGTCATAAATGGCAAAGTGCAGGCCAACCTATTCGTGAAAAATATTTACCATCGCATATTTTAAAAAAAGGAACCCCAACTACAGGAGGAGTAATGATAATTTTATCAACTGTTTTATCAACTTTATTGTTTTCAGATTTAAAAAATAACTATGTTGTTGTAATGATGATATCAATGGTTGCTTTTGGTATAATTGGTTTTATTGATGATTATAGAAAAGTACACAAAAAAAATACAGATGGGATTTGTGGAAAAACAAAGCTATTTTTTCAATGTATTATCGCTATAATCGTAGTTTTGTATTTGAATAAATATGTAAGTAGTACTTTTTATTCAAAAACGCTTACTTTTCCATTTTTTCGTCATTTTTTTCTTGAAATTGGAGTGTTTTATACTTTATTACGTATTTTTGTAATTATTGGTTCAAGTAATGCTGTTAATATTACAGATGGTCTTGATGGTTTAGCTATAATACCAGTAATAATAACAAATGCAGTATTTTCAGTATTTGCTTACATAATAGGAAATGCAATATATTCTAAATATTTGTTATTTAATTATCAGTTTGGTGTACAGGAAATTTGTGTATTTATTAGTGCTACAATAGGTGCTTCAATAGGTTTTTTATGGTACAATGTAAAACCAGCTCAAATTTTTATGGGTGATACAGGGAGTCTTTCTCTTGGCGGAACGATAGGTGTTGCGGCAGTTATACTAAAATGTGAATTTTTACTTGCCATAGTTGGTGGTCTATTTGTGATTGAAACTTTATCTGTTATTTTACAAGTTATGTCTTTTAAAATTAGTCATGGAAAAAAAAGAATATTTAAGATGGCACCATTGCATCATCATTTTGAAAAAAGTGGTTGGTCCGAAACTCAGGTTGTTGTAAGATTTTGGATAATTTCGCTTTTATTTGCGCTTATTGGTTTAGCTAGTTTAAAAATTAGATAGTATGAGTATGTTTAGTAAAATATTATTTTTAATATCTTCATTGTTTGTATTTGAAAAAGTTGCTAATGCAAATGTTGTTATTTCACCATTATCAAACGAAACACAGTTATTACAAGAATTAACAAAATATAAAGTTTATAGAAATATTTGTGATCAATATATAGATAGATATGCTGTTATTAAGAACATCGAGTACTATGATTTTAATGGGAATTTATTAAGCGACGGAGTAATGGTCGTTCAAGATGTTTTAGCAGATAGTGTAGTAAAAATTTTTAATGATTTAAAACAGATTAAATTTCCAATTGCAAAAATTGACCCAAAAATGGGTAGAACAATAAAACCAGTAAAATTTTTTGGTTTTTTTGGCTTAAATAAAGTTGAAACAAATGAGGAGTTCGCTGATAATTTTACAGGTTCTTTTTCTTGTAGAAACATAGAGCATACAAAAAGGTTGTCTTTACATTCATTTGGAACTGCAATAGATATTAATGTATTACAAAATCCTTGTATTTTTATAGATAACGAAAAGCGAAAAATTATAAATGTTGTTCCAAAAGATGGTGTTATGTATTTAAATAGAAAAATAAAAAGACCAAATAAACCAGATGGTTTTGGTAAAGTTGATGATAAAATTATTGCCATATTTAGAAAACATGGTTTTGATGTATGGGGAGGTTATTGGGATTATCCAATAGATTATCAACATTTTCAAGTTTCAAATAGAAAATTTGCTGAATTGTTAATTAATGCAAATAAAGAAGATGCTAAAAAGATATTTAATCAACATATAGAATGTTTACAAAATAACGATAAATCTTTGTCGGAAATGGCTGATGAAAATAATATTATTCTTGAAGAGCAGTATAACAACGACAATTCAGAAAATAAGATTGTATTTTTTGATGTTATAAAAAATATATGCAAGAAAAACGAAAATATAAAACTATCACTATAACATTCTGTGGTGTTCCGAATGTTGGAAAATCTACTTTATTAAATAGACTTATAAATTGTAAATTAGCAATTTGTTCGCCAAAACCACAAACTACAAGATTTAACATAAGAGGTATTTTAACAAAGGATGATACGCAAATTGTTTTTATAGACACTCCTGGTATTTTTTGTCCTAAACATTCAGATCTTGAAAAACAAATAGTTAAAGAAGCTTGGCGTGGTTTTTGCGACGCAGAGTTAATTTGCTTAATAATTGATGCCAAAAAAGGTTTAGATAGTTCAACTAAAAAAATACTCGAAAAAACATCAAAAAATAAAATACCAATGCTTGCTATTATTAATAAATCGGATCTTTTATCAATGGATGAAAAAATTTTACTTGCAGAAAAATTATCAAAAACAGGTCGTTTTATTGATATATTTTCACTTTCGGCACTAACAGGAAAGGGTTGTAATGAATTATTAAAGTATTTATTTAACCTTGCTCATTATGGAGAATGGATGTATGATGAAGATGCTATAACAGATAAGGACAGTGATTTTTTAGCATCGGAATTTGTGCGCGAACAGTTATTTATCCTTTTATCAAAAGAAATACCTTATATGTTGTCTTGTGAGACAGAATTTTTTGAGGATAACGAGAAAGATGTTGCGATTTCAGTTGTTGTAAAAGTAGGTAAACCAAATCATAAAAAAATTATTTTAGGCTCTAATGGTTGTAATTTAAAAAAAATTATACGTAAAGCATCTTTAAATCTTGAAAAATTGCTTGATAAAAGTGTTAATTTAAAACTTTTTATAAAATTATAAATATGTCATCTTTTTGTAATGAAAAAATCAATGTTGCTTTCTTTGGTTCAAGTGATTTTTCTATACCGACGTTGAAGTTTTTACTAAATGACGAAGATATTGATATTAAAAATATTATAACATTACCGCCTGCAGAAAAAAATAGAGGAAAAAAAATGTCTAACAATGTTGTTTATGATTTTGCTATAAATAATGGTTTTTCACCTGATAAAATAATGACACCAAAAACATTGAAAAACAACTATGATTTATTATATACGTTAAAACAACAAAATTTAGATTTTATAGTTGTTGTTGCTTATGGAAAAATAATTACAAAAGAAATTATTTATTTACCAAAATTTGAAATACTAAATTTACATCCATCTAGTTTGCCAAAATATCGAGGCGCGGCACCAATAGAAAGAGCAATTGAGGCTGGTGAAAGTGATATTGATATATGTATAATGAAGGTCGATGTAGGTCTTGACACTGGTGATATAGCGCTTAGAAGACGATATGTATTTGGTAAAGATAAAACTGCAAGAGATATAATTCCAGATATAGCTAATATAGGAGGAGAACTAATGCTTGATACAATAAAAAAATGTAAAAAAAATGAAATAAAATTTACAAAACAAAATGGTGAATATACTTATGCTAATAAGATAGATAAAAGTGAACTTTTAATAGATTTAAGTAATAAAGATACTGATGCGGAGTATGTTTTTAATAAAATTCGTGCATTTAATAATTGTGGTTGTTGCTATTTTGTATTTAATAATCAGCGTATAAAAATAATTTCATGCGACATGGAAAAATGTAGCAATTCAGTTTATGGATTTGACAGAAAAAGTGGTTTTATTTTTTTTAAAAATGGGACAATTAAACCAATTTTAGTTCAAAAAGAAGGTAAAAAACCAATGCAGTTAAAGGATTATCTTAATGGTTTGAATTAATTAATTTTTATTATTTTTTTCATCAAGTAATGACAACATTTTTTCTGCTGCTTGTTTTTCTGCTTTTTTTTTACTATTGCCAACTCCTTCAGCATAAAGATCTCCACAAGATATTGATATTTTGAATACTGGTTCATGTTCACTTCCTTCTTTTGAAATTAATGAATATACAGGTAATTGTTTAAATTGTTTTTGAGTTATTTCTTGCAAACGTGTTTTTTGATCCAATATTTTAGGAGAATTTAAGTATTCACTAAATAAAGATTTAACTATTTCATATGTTTTATCAATTCCAAAATTATAATATATTAGACACAATAAACTTTCAACAATATCTGCTATAATAGTTTCTATGTTAACATTTTTTGATTTTATGACTTGACTATCGAGTTTGATATTCTTTGCTACAATTTTACATACCTGTCTTGAACATAAAAATGATTTTTTTTTACTTAGATTTCCTTCTGTATCATTTTTATTTTTTTCAAAAATCATACGTGAAATACAAAAATTAAGAATTGCATCACCTAAAAACTCCATTCTTTCATAATTTTTTTTTTTAGACACAGAAGAATGTGTCATTGCTTCTTCAAAATCATTTAAATTTTTAATATTTTTTAAATTAAAATCAGAACAAAAATCTTCAAAACTTGAATATATTCTACTTTTTTTATTCTTCATAAGTTATCTATCAAATCTTGAAGAGATTTATTTTTTAGTCTATTAAATTACAACGCTCCGCAGGTAGGATTCGAACCTACGACCAACTGGTTAACAGCCAGCTGCTCTACCACTGAGCTACTGCGGAATACACGAATATAGTAGATTTTTGAAAAATAAATTGCAAGTATTATTTTCCTATTTTAGCTTGATTTATTGCAATTTTTATTGTTTTTTATTTTTTATTTTTCATATATAAAACATGCGTTTTTTATTGCTTACAATATTATTTTGTTTTTTAATTAATAGCAGTTCCGTTTATTCTTTGGTAGGTGTTGATAGCAGTAGTAATGTTAATATTCCTACTAATACGAAAAAAACAGTTAATAACAAACAAAATAATAATAGCAATGACAGTATTTTAAAAACTGGTCCAAAGCCTGCAAATATTCCAGATTTTCCGCAAGATGAAAAAGAAGAATATAAAATGTTATTTGACGATGGTTTTGCTAATATAGTTGGAGATGATTTTCAAACAGGAGAAGAATGGGATGTTTTTGTTAATCAAACTACTGGAAACGAAATAAACAATAAATACATAGCTGGAAATGATGATGATTTTAACCAGATGGATGCTTTGGAAGCGGAAAAAAAAACTATAGTAGATCATAGTTTAGTTGATAAAAATAATATAACAACACATCGTACACGTGTAATGGCTTATTTAACTCTCGAACAAATGCTTTTTGATGACTTGTTTAGTTCTGTGCCTTATGGCTATTATGTAAATGCAATTGCTAAATAAGTATATGGATTTATTCAAAAAAATAAAAATTACTATTTTTAATTTCATTTTAATTATATCTTTGGCTGTATATTTTGCTAATGCAGAAAATTATAAACCAACTAATTCAAAAAATATTAAATCTAGTAAGATTAATAATCGTGCAAAAAAAAATAAAAAACAAAATGATAAAAAATATGATAATAAAATTACAGAAAAAAAGAATGATACACATATTAAAAAAAATGACTATAAGATAGATATTAACATAAACGGATTAAATGATATTCAGTATTTTTACACAAAGCAATCAAATGAGTATGAAAGAGATGTTTTGCCAAATGGTTTGCATAGGAATTTTTCTGAAATGAAAAATAGTCACATAATGCAGGATGGTCACAATGCATTGAATTTACTTGGAAAGATAGATATAAATCCAGAGTTTAACTATTATACGGTAGATAATGAAGAACGTAAAAAAATATTTTCTGTCGGATTTAAAATATCTCAACCATTTTTTAACGCATCTAAAAACGTTGATCCAAGATTTGCATCTCAAGAATATGTATATGTTAAGACAAAATATTTACAATTTCAAATCGGTTCCGTTAACAGTGCTGGCTCTAAAATGAGAGTTGATTCGCAAAAAATAGCAAGCGGAGCAGGTGGTATTTATGGAACTTGGTGGAAATATGTTTCTTTCCCTATGTTTAATACATCTGGGTTGAATACAGAAAGTATTGGTGCCTTAAATGCTTTTTCTCCAGTTTATATACTATATCCTACATTACCAAATGAAGCTGGTTTTACGTCAAATCATTCTGTAAACATTAATACAATTTCAGGTAATAATTTTATCAATGGAAACAATCAAATAAATGGTTCATTAGCTCAAGGATTTCCAACTCAAGGTGCATATAGCAATAAAATTTCTTTATACTCAAAAAGAATAAATGGTTTTAGTTTTGGTTTAAGCTATTCTCCAACAACGGCAAATACTGGTTTTATTACTCATGCAATAAATCGTGATGTGCAAAAAAATTCAAATTTAAGTGGTGGTTTTGTAAAAAATTATACAAGTATTGGTTTAGATTATCGTAAACAATTTGATCGTTATGGTCTTGGCATTGCTTTATCTGCTACATACGAATATGGGGAGAGCTCGCCGTTAAAATATACAAATACAGGAGGTTCGCGGCAACAAACATCTGTTTTGTCTAATGTATCTTATTATGATCGTTATAACCTTAATGCTTACGCAATTGGAGCGCAAATTTTTTATAAAAATTATTCGATTGCATATTCATATGGTGATTGGGGAAATAGTTTATTAAATAAGTACATGATTGTTCAAGATGGAAAATACACTTCTGTAAATAAAACAAAAAAATCATACTATCATACAATTGGTATTGGTGCAGATTATGGTATTGTCCGTTTTGGTGCAACTTATATGTGCAGTAGTTTTTCAGGATATAAACTAGATGTTTGGTCTATCGGAACTGACTTTAAGACATTAAATTTGGGTTATTTACGTGTTCAACCGTATGCAGAATATGTTGGATATATATTTCATACACAGAATGTGCAAATTTTGTCGAATAACAACACGGTCTACAAAGCACCAGTTAATAGAGGTTATGTTATAATGTTTGGATTAAGAGTTGTTTTTTAATTTATTTATTTTTTATATATCGTTATATGATATTATATATTGGCAATGACAATATTTATTTATTTGATAAAAATTTTTCTAAGATATTTTATAAGGCACAAAAAAATGAAATTAATTATAGTAAACTGATTAGTTCTATTGGTAAAAATAGTTTATATGTTTTTGTAAATAGTTTTTTTTGCACATCTGAACATAAGACTTTTCCAATAAGTGCAAAGAAACAAGATATTAAAAATTTTATTGAAGATCGTTTTTCTAAGCCAGATGTTGTTTTTGCGGATTATAATTACTTATTTAAAAATGGTGAAGGTAGCGTACATAAAAAAGATATAATTATGACAGTTATTAAAAACAGCGAACAAGAACTACATATGAAGAAAATTATGAATGAGCTGATAAAAACTGATTTAAATTTATCACATATTTATTCTTTCGATCAGACTGTGAATACGCTTGGTCTTTCCTTTTCCGCATTAAATTTAAGTCATTGCTTAAATGTAAATATTTTTATAACAGAGGATAGTGCTTTAATTACAACTTCAAATTATACAAATTACATGTTTGGGAGATTAATTAAAAAACGCAACAATGAATCTATTACAAAAACTGCAATTAAAATGCTTATAATGACTTTAAAATACATAGGAACTACTTATTCTTTTTTACAAAGTGAGACAAAAGTATCTATATTTTCTGTTTCTGAAATAGATGTAGATAAAATAAAATTATTAGATCCAGTTTTTGATGCTACATCAATTAACTCGAATGTTTTAAAAATGCCAAAGTTAAAAATTGAGCAGGAACTTACCGATGATATTGCTGAAATACAATTATTAAATCTTGCAATAGGTAATGTAAAATATATAGCAAATCTTACTAATTCAGATATTTCATTACATATGAAAATTTATAAATTTATAAAGATATTTCGCGTGATAGCGATTGGATTGTTGTTTTTTTCAATTATATATGGTTTATATAGATATGCTACTGGAACGCAACTATCAAACAGTGATAAAGAGGTTGAAAAGCATTATGTTAAAGCGGTTCAAGATGTAAGAAATGGAGAAAAAAAGCTCATAGGTCTTGACGATAATGTGTATGCTATAATTTCAACTAATTTTGAGAAAAATGCTGAAAATAATTCACACATGGATTGTCTAAAATCTATTTCAAATATTCTTAGAAAGCATCGAAAACTATTTTTTGTTGAGTCTTATACGTTTGAGCATAATAAGCTTGAGCAAGGAAATTCTAATGTTACAAAAAAAAATGTTTTATATATTGATTTTGCGTTATTTAATATTAATTCTTCTGCTAAATTTGTTGTTAATGAACTTTTAAAAATAGAGACAGAAATAAAAGAGAAATTGTCAAAAATTGGTTATGAGACAGATGTTAGTTTTCAAAAGTTATCGCATGATAAACATGCCGCAAATTCCAAAGATGTACGTGATACTATGATTATTACATTTCAAAAAAGTGTTTTATGAAACTAATTGTTGGGCTTGGAAATTGCTCAGAAGAATATTATACTACTCGTCATAATATTGGTTTTAAGGCAGTCGATTATTTACATGAATTTTCTGGTGTTTTTGAACCTTGGACGGACAATAAAAAAATGCTATGTTATGGTTTCTCCATTGGTGAAATATTTAACAAGAAATGCGTTTTAGTAAAACCAAATACGTATATGAATTTATCTGGCAATTGTGTTATTAAAATAATGAATTATTATAAAATATCTTCAAATGACTTGATAGTTATTCATGATGATGCAGATTTTGATTTTGGAATTATTAAAACATCGCAGTCGAGAAATGCTGCTGGTCATAACGGTGTAAAATCAATAAACTCTGTTGTCATTGGAGATTATACAAGAATTAGGGTAGGTATTGGACGACCAGACGAAAATAAATTTGATATAGCTAATTATGTGTTGTCTAAGTTCACAACAAGCGAACGTAGAGAAATGGATAATATCTTTGCTAATGTTGCTAAATTAGTTGAAGATATTGTTAAAAACAATTAATTGCAAAAAATGTTTTTTTTTGATAGAATTTATTCATGGAATATTTTACTTATAAAGTAGCAAAGGATGTATCGATTAATGGTTCATTGGAGCGTAAAATATTTACTGGAAAAATTTCTAGTTTATCGGCCGAAGATGCTCAAGAAAAGTTGGAAAAGATTGGTTATGAAGTTATACAGGTAAAAAAATCATTTTTTAATATATCATGCGGCTATAAACTTTCCCAGAAAGAAATGATAAATTTTTTTTCTTCAATTGCTGCAATAGATAGAGTTGGTATTGATATTTTATACGCTCTTGAAATGATAAAAAATGATGTAGCAGATAATGGTAATTTAAAAAAAGTTTGTGAGAAGATATATTTTTCCGTTGCAACAGGAACGCCATTGTCTGATGCATGTAGAGAAGCTTCGAGCAGTTTTACGCATGATATAATCGGATTAATAAAGATCGCAGAGCAAACTGGAAAATTTTATAAGATTTTTACAGAAATAATAGATTATATTAAATGGAATTTTGATATTAAAATTCGCGCAAAACGAGCTATTCGTGGGCCAATGTTTACATTTTGTTTTATGATTGCTATAATGATCACAATGTCGACAGTAATTTTACCAAAGATAATTGATTTTATAAGTTATTTTGACACTAAAATTCCTATATATACTAAAGCTTTGATAGCTTTTTCAACATTCATCAAAACTAAATGGTTTTTTATTTTAATATTTTGTCTTGTGATATATATTTGTTTGAAAGTTTTATCATTATTTAATAATGAAATTGGTGTTAAAATTGACTATTTAAGATTAAAAATTCCATTATTTGGTAATTTAATATTAAAAATGGATACTTCACGTTTTATAACTTTTTTTAGCATTATGTATAAAAATAATGCAGATGTGCTTGAAATTATGACTAGTGTTTCAAAGATTGTAACAAATCGTTATTTTGCTAAAAAAATTTTAGACATAAGAGATAAAATTTCAGACGGAATGACTATATTTAGTTCAATAAATCAAGAACAAATTTTTCCAACTATGTTTAGAAAAATGATGGCTATTTGCGAGACAACTGGTGAAGTTGAATTTATATTAGAGAATGTAAGGTATTTTTATGAAGCAGAAGTAAAAGAGATAACTGATAAATTTGTAGGTCTCATAAAACCAGTAACGACAATTATTCTTGGTTTCATGTTGGCTTGGATGGGATTGGCAATGCTTACGCCAATATATTCTCAAATAGGTAGTATAGGTGATATGTCGGCTCAGAATTCTAATTATTAATATTAATTATAATATTTTTTTTTACTAAAAAATTTTCTATGTTTAAAATAGTGTTTATCTTTGTTTTTTACTTTATTTTTTGCTAATTTTGCATTAATTAGTTTTAATAAATACATATGCTTTTGTTTTTCTATTGAATATTTTTCTCGTTTTTTAATTATAATTTTGATTATTTTTACTAAAATATAAGTTGTAGCGATAACGATACATATTATTGTGAATTTACAAATTGCCTCATGTATTTTTTCTTCGCTGCTTCCAAAAAAGTAACCAATTAAAAGCATTGATGTTGAAAAAATAAATCCACCTAATGCATTATAGAAAATAAATGGTAAAACTGGCATTTTAGCCATTCCTGCTGGAATTGTTATTATATGTTTAAAAGCTGGAATTGGTATAAATCTTCCGACAAACATTAGTAAACGGCTATGTTTTAAAAATCTCATTTCAAGTTTTTTTAATTTATCTATATTTATATGAAGAATTTTTGAATGTTTATATATAAAAGACCTTCCAAGCACTCTTGCAAACCAATAATTGATTAAACAGCCAACTATAATACCAAATGTACACGAGAATATCAGTAATGGAAGGCTTTTTGTTCCAAGATACGCATAATATCCCATTGGAATAATTATTGTTTCAACTGGAATTATAACTGGAAAGGCCGTACTCTCAAGCGCAGATAAAATTCCAACATGCCAGTAATTTAATTCACCAATAAATTTTAGAAGTTCAAGAATGAAATCTTTAATCATTTATTTAAAATTAATACTCTATTTTGCGTTATTTTTAACTTTCTCAACAATTGATTTAAAAATTGCTGGTTCATTCATGGCTATATCGGATAAGACTTTTCTATTTAACAAAATACCAGATCCACGTAAATTATTAATAAAAGTTGAATATTTCATTCCAAATTCACGAACAGCAGCATTTAAACGCACAATCCATAACGAACGAAAATCTCTTCTGCGAACTTTTCTGTCTCTATAATTATATTGTTGAGCTTTTTCTAAACGCTCCTTTGCAATTCTATAACAATTTTTATTACGTCCATAATAACCTTTGGTTTTTTTTAAAATTTTTTTACGATAATTTCTACTAGCAACGCTTCTTTTTACTCTTGCCATAAAATCAATACTAAAACACTTAATGCAAATGTAAATTACAACTTTTAATCAACATTGGTGCATCTTCAACTAAAATTGTTGTTCCTCTTTGTTCCCTTATTTGTCTAGCAGATCTTTTTCTCATATTATGTCTTTTATTTGCTTGTGTAGCTCTGACTAAACCATTTGCTGTTAAAGAAAATCTCTTCTTCACAGAAGATTTTACTTTTAATTTGTAGTTATCTTTCTTAGGTGTATTCTTTACCTTATTTCCTGTTCTTAATTTACGAATTTTTTTTAATTTTGGTCTCATTTAAAAAAATCATCTGAATTATCTAGTGTAAAAAAATTAAAGTCAATAATTAAAATTGAAAATACTTTTTAAAGTTGACTATTATTTTGTCCAAAAGATATCTTTATAATTAATGCGGGTATGATTTAGTGGTAGAATTTCAGCTTCCCAAGCTGACTGTGTGGGTTCGATTCCCATTGCCCGCTCATCTTATAGAATTAATTATTGTAGTCTTTCACGAAAGCCATTTCACCGTAAGAAATATGATTTGCAGTTATTAAATCATATCTTTGTTTAAATTTATTTTCACTTTTGTCATATTCATAAGAAGATAATTGTTTGTTATCAGTATTTTTGTCGTTGTTTGTTTTCATTTTTTCTGTATCATTATTTTCTTGTATTATTTTTATATTTACATCCTTATCATCGCTTGTTTGTTTTGTGTTAAATTGTTTCAATGTTTCTTCTGTTAATGATGTGCTTTCGTCTACATTTATAATTCTATTTATAATATAAATATCTTGTTTTTTATTTTCATCGCTTACACCTTTTTGTTTAGTTTGATTTTCACTTTCTTTTTCTTTTGTTTTATCTATTATCACAATATTTCCTTCTGTATCGTTTTCTGAGTTGTTTTTGCTAGTAAGATCGTTATAGTTATAAGTTTGTTTTGCGTTTGTATTTATTGTTTTTTTTGCATCATTAGTTTTTATTGTTTTTTTATTGTTTTTTTTTATTGTTTTTTTATTTTTTAAATTTTTATTTATTGGTTTTTTTTGTTTAGTTTTACTGATAGTATTTTGTTGAAAATTTATATTTATATTCTTTACACCATCTTTTATAGTGAATGTATTTTTTTCATTTCCGTTTATTATAATATTTTGTTCAGTTAAATTTTTACATATATTTTCTTGTGTATTTTTTTTTACTTCTTCTGCATTTTGATTTTTTGGTTGTTTAAGAAGAAGCATACTTTCTTTTTTTTCCTCTTTGGTAGAATTTTGTTGATTTTGCTCACTTTTTTCAATTTTATCATTTAGATTATCTATATCTTTTTTTAATATATCAGCTTCTTTTAAGATTGGTGTCGATGAAATTGTTATTTTTGCATTCATATTTTTATCTATCTTTATTTCTTTTACAGTTTGCTTATTTGTCATTAAATCTTGTTTTAATGAAACTTTCAGCTGAATAGAGTTTAATTTTGAATTATCTTCATCTGCATAGACCTTAACAAAAGGTGTTAAAAGAAGCAAAAAAAATAATAATTGTTTAAAACAAATCATATCTTTATAGAAAGAAGTCTATATAATAATAGTTGTTTATAAATATATGTCAACTTTTTTATATTTTTTTTATATTTTATGTTATGCTGAAAAACTAAATGCTTTCAACAGTAATCCGATTTCCATTGCAATATGATATTCTAAATGAGAACTCATTCCATTTAGTTTATTTATTGATTTAAAATTTGTTGTTATAAGAGGTCTTGATGTTGCACCGAATGATAGTCCAATAGATGCGGCAAATGACTGACTTATATTAGCTAATATACCAATTTTACCATGATATGCTACTGCAAAAGCCTTTGATGTTGTAAATCTGTTTTTGATAGCTGATTTTGTGCTTGATATTTTGTAATCTTTATAAGATGATTTTAGTATTTCTGAATCAATATATGTTCCGCTATTAACAAACGCTATTCCAGTGCCAGCACCAAGAAATATATCCCATTTTGTTCCGAGCATCTTTAATACATTTTCAAAATTATAGTACATACTATAGCCAAATTTGTAAATGTCTGCATACGTTCCAAGAGATGAAATGTTTTTTCCATTTATCTCGGCATAACCATATTGTTTTCTTCCTATTGTACTTACATTTTGATTAAAATTTAGTGCCCTTGAGGATATCCCGTACCATTCAAAATTAATTTCATGACGAAAATTAGATTTAGATGAATGTAAGCCTATATCTATACCGACAGAATATGTATATCTTCCGGATGTTTTTTTATCGAGTGAAGACGGAACAGCTGCTGAATACATGCCTACATTGCTTGAATTTGGAGATATTGCAGTAATTATATTTGGTGTCCATGTTTTAACTATAAATCCAGAATGAATTCCAAGATATAAGTCAGTGTTATATGTTTTTTTGAATGCGCCGTAAAGTATATTCTTTTTATATTCTTCTGTAAAAAAAGCATTTGCAACAGTAAAACTTTTCAAAAAAGTTAACAACGTAAATGTAACAAATAATAAAAAACGCATAAATTTAATAGTGGACATTATAGGATTCGAACCTATGATCTATCGCGTGTGAAGCGATTGCTCTAACCAACTAAGCTAAATGTCCAATTTTAGCTAAAAAAAAGATATATTTTTTATTTTTCAAGATTTTTTTGACTAAAATGATAATCATTTATACAATAATACTGTGATATTGTCATGGATAAAAAAATAAAACCAATTTTTGACGAAAGAGAGGAAGCGAAAAGAAAAAGAAAAAACAGTCGAGAAGAAATAAAGCAAAATTTATTAGCACAAAAAGAAAGGGAAGAAATAAGACGTACCGAATTAAACTTTATTCAAAAGATTGTTGTCAATGTTGTTGGTTTTTTTACAGATAGCGACAAACTTAAAAATAAATTAAAAAAACAGAATTACAAAGATAACATAGAAAAAGGTATAGTACCAAGACCAAAAGTACTAGATGCTGAAGTTGATAGAAAAGAAGAAGAATTAGTGCGTAAACGGTTATCTATGGATAATGCCAATACTAAAACTAGAACAAAGAATACAGATAGTCCATTACAAAATTTAAAAGACATATCAGCTAAAAGCAGAGAAAAATATGTGCCATAAACACAATCGCATACCAATTTTTAATTAATATATTGTTCCACAAAAAAAACTTGCATTTTATTTTTCATATTTTTTGTAATAAACAATTATTTTGTTTATTGAAATTATTATATGTCAAAGTTTGAAAGAAATAAGCCACATGTTAATATTGGTACTATAGGTCATGTAGATCATGGTAAAACTACAACTACTGCGGCAATTACGGCAGTTCTTGCAAAAAAAGGTTTGTCGGAAGTTAAGAAATATGACGAAATTGATGGTGCCCCTGAAGAAAAGGCACGTGGTATAACAATTAATACCGCGCATGTTGAATATGAGACGGAAAAGAGACATTATGCGCACGTTGACTGTCCTGGACATGCTGACTATGTCAAGAACATGAT
>DGWA01000004.1:0-37583 GCA_002395105.1 Rickettsiales bacterium UBA4270 | reverse complement strand
GGTGCTGCTCAAATGGATGGTGCAATTTTGGTTGTTTCCGCTGCTGATGGCCCGATGCCACAAACACGTGAGCATCTTTTGTTAGCTCGTCAGGTTGGTGTACCTAAAATTGTTGTTTTTATGAATAAGATAGATGCTTCTGACTCAGAGACAGCTGATCTTGTCGAAATGGAAACAAGAGATTTATTATCTCAATATGGTTTTGATGGTGAAAACACACCTTTTATTCGTGGTTCTGCTTTAAAAGCTTTACAGGGAGACGCAGAAGGTGAGAAATCTATTTTAGAATTGATGGATGCCGTTGATAATTATATTCCTACACCAGAGCGTGATGTAGACAAACCATTCTTAATGGCAATAGAAGATGTGTTTACGATTTCCGGTCGTGGAACAGTTGTGACTGGTCGTATCGAGCGTGGTGTTGTAAAGAACGGAGAAGAAGTTGAATTAGTTGGATTTAAAGAAGAGAGTAAAAAAACAGTTGTTACAGGTATTGAAATGTTTAGAAAACAGTTGGACGAAGGTAGAGCCGGTGATAATGCTGGTTTATTATTACGTGGTGTTGAAAAAACTGATGTTTTTAGAGGTATGGTTGTTGCAAAACCAGGTACTGTTACGCCACATACTGAATTTGAGGCTGAGATTTATGTTTTAAAACAAGAGGAAGGTGGAAGACATACTCCTTTCTTTAATAAGTATAGACCACAGTTCTATTTTAGAACAACAGACGTTACTGGTGAGATTTCAACACCTGCTGATAAAGAGATGGTAATGCCTGGTGACAATGTTACTGTAACTGTAAAATTAATATCGCATATCGCTATTGAGCAAGGTCTTCGTTTCGCTGTGCGTGAAGGTGGCAAAACGGTTGCTTCTGGCGTTGTTAGTAAAATTTTAAAATAAATATAATGTTTATTTAGTTTTTTAAATGACAGATAATCCATGGGATGAACTAAATGAATCTAATAAAAAACAGTCTTCTGCTGACGTAGAAAAGTCGGCAGGAGACTTTTGTTCTTTTTTTTCGTCGTCAAAAAAAAGGAATGTTAAAAGTGATAATTTTGCAAAAAAAAATGATGACAAAGATGATATATTTAATAGTGGCGATGATGAATTTACTTCTGGTATTAATTTTATTTTAAGTAAAACTCCATTTAATTTTAGATTTAGGAAAAATTTACAGCTTTTTTTTGTTTTATTGTTTGTGATAACAATACTTTGGTTGCTAAGTGGTTTTTATACAGTTAGACAAGAAGAGAGTGCTATTGTTATGCGTTTTGGAAAATATATTCGTTATGTTGATGCTGGTTTGCATTATCATTTACCTTATCCAATAGAGGAAGTTGTAAAAGAAGCCACAACAAGAGTGCGTGTGCTTAAAATTGGTGGCGATAGTTATTCAGGAAACAATAATAATTTAAATGAAGGATGGACATTAACAGGTGATGAAAATATTGTTAATTTAGAGCTTAATGTGCAATGGAAAATAGAAGATTTAAAGAAATTTGTTTTTAATGTTCGTGATAAAGAAAGGACAATTTATGATGCAACTCAGAGTGTAATTCGTGAAGTTATTAGCAAAAAAAAATTGGCTTCAATATTAACGTCCGGACGTGGTGAAATTGAAGAAGAAACAAAAAAATTATTGCAGGAAATGCTAAATTCGTATGATATGGGTGTTAATATTTTAGTGGTGCAAATGTTAAAAATTGATCCACCAACACAAGTTTTAGATAGTTTTCGTGATGTTCAAACAGCTCGTGTAGATAAAGAAAGTGAAATAAATATGGCTTTTAAATATAAAAATGATATTTTACCAAAAGTTAGAGGTGAAGCAGGAAAGATAATTGAAGATGCAAACGGATATGCTATTTCTGTTGTTAATAAAGCAAAAGGAGATGCAAGTAGGTTTGATAATATTTTTAGTCAATACAAAAATGCACCATTTATTACACGTAAAAATATGTATCTAGAAGCAATGGGAGAATTATTTACAAAAAATAAAATTACAATCGTTGATGAAAATGTTAAAGGTATTTTGTTAGATGGTAAAAATAATAATAAAGATGAGATGCAAAATGAAAAAAATCTTTTAGCAAAAGAATATAACGATTAATTAATATAAATTATCATTTTGTTTTAATTTCATTTTCTATTTCATTTAAAAGCATTATTGCTTGTTTGTTTTTTGAGTTTATTGATATAGATTGTTGCAAATATTTCAAACTTTTTGAAAAAAATCTTTGACGATAATATATATATGCTATGTAATATTTTGTTTTAGCAGATTTATTATAAAACATATTTGACAATAAAAAACGTATTCTTGCATCGATTAGATTGTTTGTATTTAATGCTTTTAATCCAAGTTTGAAATTATTTTTTGCAGCTTTTTTTAGAGTTTGTGGAATATTTTTTGTAATTTTAAACATACTAAGTATGCATTGAAAAACTATATCTATCGCAGATATAAAAATTAAAACAACATCTTGTATACATGAATATACATCTGACGTTCTTTTTTTTATTTGTTTAATTGTTTGTGAACTTTTTATACTTGGCGAAACTGACTTTTTTAAACCAGTCATGAAAAAGCTATATACTTTTTTATAACTTTTAGGATCTTTTTCTTCAATCATTTTTATTACTATTTATAAAATCTAAATATTTATTTCTCAACATAATTGTTGTTTCTCCTGCCTTTCCTTCATTTATTAAATTTTCATTTACTTTTATTATTGAATTTATTTTAAGCGATGCAGTCAAAAAAACTTCTTTTGCATTGTATAATTCTTCTTTTGAAAAAAATCTTTCTTCAAAGTTAAGTTTTTCTGATTTTATAATATCTATTATTCTTGCACGTGTACAACCTGGAAGAATTTGGTTTCCATTTGGACATGTAATTATTTTACCATCTTTTTGAACTATAAAAATATTAAAACTCGTTCCTTCTGTAACTGAATTACAACGACTATTATAAAAAATCACATCATCAAAGCCATCTTTTTCAGCTTCGAGTTTTGCTAGAACCATTGGTAACAAACTAATCATTTTTATTTCACAATTTAAACGTCGTGGATCTTCTATCATTTTACAATGCCATTTAGGTATTTCATTGCTAAAACAATTATTACTAATCTCGTTTATTTTTACAACTATATTTGGTTTTAGGTTTAAATTATAAAATTCATGTGTTCTTTGAGTACATCCACGAGTGCATTGTATATATATTGCACCATTTTGTTTTTGGTTTTTTTTTATCACATTATCAATAATTGTAAGGATTTCATTTTCTGATGGATAATTTTTGAAATATAATTTCGAAAAATTTTTCATTAATCTTTCGATATGAATTTTTCTATCTATTAATTTTCCGTTATATAGAAAAATGACTTCATAAAAGCCATCTCCATAATAATAACCAGAATCATTTATTGAAACTTTTGCATCTTTTTCTTCTAAAAATTCACCATTTAAATAAACAACAGACATAAAACAACAATTAAAATATATTTTTTATAAAAATATTTAAATCCAATGAACAAATATTTCCATTTGAAATAAAATCTATACTATCTTTTGAGATATTTTTGTCAATTTCATAAACTATGTCATTTTCACCAATCTGGTTTTTTATAGTTTTTTCTATATTATTTTTTAAATTTTCAGACAATTTTTCACTTGAACGAACATAAATCTTTGCTTTATGTGTTTTCTTTTGTAATTTTACTTTTGCATCTTCTATAATGTCGTTTAATAGTGAACTATAACGATGTTTTAAAATTGTTAATAAAAACTGTTGTATTGCATCATTTTTTTCTATTTTTGATGAAATATTATTTATTGCAGATTTATATTTTCTTAATTCAGATGGACTTATATCAATGTAATTGTCTGTTTTTAAAAATGAAAATGCTTTTTGTAAGTCATTAAGTTTGTCATAATCTTTATCTGAGATAATATCTGAAAGTACACTTGAATATGAATTAATAATCTGTCTTTTTTGAGCTGCAGTTAACATAACAATTACTTGTTTTTTGCAAGTAATGAAAATATTTGTCAAGATTAATTATAATAAAGTTTTTATCTAAATTAATAACAAAATTTTATTTGAAAATAATATTTTTTCGATTGGGTTATAAACTCATGCATCCATAGCTCAACTGGATAGAGCATTGCCCTCCGGAGGCAAAGATATAGGTTCGAATCCCATTGGATGCACTTATTGTTAAATTTAGTGCTTAAATGTGTTGATTTTTAAAAAAATACTACATATATTGGACATGTGCATTGTATGAAATGGAAATTTTTTAATAAAAATACAGATTTAAAAAGTAAATTTAAAAAGTTTGTTTTTGTCATAGTTGAGATTGTTAGAAAAATTATAAGCGTCATTACTACATTATTTAAAAATGTTCGAATAACAAATATAAAAATTGGTAATTTTAATGTAAAAATATCTAAAGATGGAAAAAATACAATTATTTTTCTAATTGTTGCTTGTTTTATATCATTTCTTATTTTTGGTTTAGGTTGTATAACAACAACAGCTTTATTTTTATTATTAATGACATTTTTCTTTTTTAGAGATCCTGAACGTATTTTACCAAATAGAAAAGATATAGTTATTTCTCCATGTGATGGTTTGATATTAAACATAAGTACTTCTTCTTTACCGGAAGAACTTAGTAATAAGGATACAAGAGAGTATACAAAAATTAGCATTTTTATGAACATTTTAGATGTTCATGTTCAAAGAATGCCTGTTGATTGTAAGATTAAACAAATTAAGTATATAAAAGGTGCATTTATAAATGCATCATTAGACAAAGCAAGCAAAGATAATGAGCGTAATATAGTGCTTGTAGAGAAGGAAAATGGAGATAATATATGTATTGTTCAAATTGCAGGTCTTATTGCAAGAAGAATTGTTTGCAATGCAACAATAGACGAAACGTTTAAAATAGGTGAAAGATATGGAATGATAAAATTTGGTAGCAGAATTGAATTATATGTTCCAAAGCATTACAAAATTGAAGTTTTAGAAGGTCAAAGATTGGTTTGCGGAGAAACAGTTGTTGCGAGTTTTAATTAGTTTGTATATGGGTTGGTTTAGTTCTGATGATAATAGCAAAAATGCTTCTAAAAAATTAGAGAGAGAGAGAGAGGTTGGCTTTATATAGTTGAAAGTAAACATAGTAAAGGTTTAAATGACCGAATGAGAGTAAAAATTGGAATAACAACTACAAAATCACCAGACAGTAGGTTGAATAGTTATATAACATCAGGTGGAATTAATTTAATTCTTGTTTGCAATGTCGATAGTCCTACGTTATTGGAGCGTGCAATTCATGTATTTTTTTATGATTTTTATGACGATAGTGTTTCAGGTCAGGAATGGTTTATTTTTAATAAAAAAGATGAAGAATTAATTTACAGAGTTTTGCTATTAATTCTTTCTTTATCAAACTCTGTATATATGTGTGAAAAATTTACTTATAAAATAGATTTGCTACTTAATTTTCATAAATGGTTGACTAAAAATAATAGTGGAAAAAACAATTATAATAAAAGTATTAATGCATTCTTAAAGAATAAATTATATATTGAATATATTAAATTCATTGGAATGAAAGATTTTAAAAAAAAATATAATAAATATACTGATTACATTATTGGGAGCCATATAACAACTGATAGCGTTAAATGTCGAACAATGGCTACAAAAGTAAATAAAGCAGATAAAGCAAATGTTAAACACAAAAAGCAAAATAAACAAAATGTTTGTTATAAAAATGATCAAAAAAGATATGTTTCTTATACATCAAAAAATGGTCGAGCGACGATAAATTGGAATTTATTTTTTGATGACAACAGTGATCTTTTAAATGAGAATGTTTTTTTAAACTATAAAGGTGAAAAATATACAGCAAAATTTATAAAACTTAGTAAACCTATTAATGGTACTAATTATGGTGTTTTGTATAAAAATAAGGAATATTCTTTAAATCAATTTTGCAAATTATTCTATAGTTTTACTATTCAAGCGGTTGCTTTTATTCGTTTTAAAAAAAATGGAAAAACGATAAAACGCGTGTTTGATGAAATGACTGGGAATAATATTAAATAAATCTTGCTTTATGCAATAAAATGATTATACAATTGCAGTTAGTGGTCTTCCAGAACTGCAAGGAAAAAAATAATTCAACTTATATTTTTTTCTTCACAATAAAAAAACTTGATTAATATTATTTTTGATTAAGTTTTTTGTCAAAGATGACTAACGAAGAAATTACGAAACTTGGTGTAGTTGAGGCTAAGAATGCGCTTGAAGAGAAAAAATTTTCCGCTGTTGAAAATGTAAATGCATTTAAGGAAAAGATTGAAAAAAGCAAATTAAATTCGTATATAACAACAACTTTTGATTATGCTTTGGAACGAGCAAAAAAGGTTGATAGCGGAGAGATAAAAGGGCGCCTTGCTGGCGTTGTTTTTGGAGTAAAAGATGTTTTTTGCACAAAAGGCATTCGAACAACATGTGGTTCAAAAATGCTTGAAAATTTTGTACCAGAATATAATGCAACAGTTTGGGAAAGACTTGAAAACGAAGGAGCAATTATAATAGGAAAAAATAACATGGATGAATTTAGTATGGGTTCTTCTAATTTAACAAGTTATTTTGGTGGTGTAGAAAATCCATATCATGATAAAAGATATCCAGATAAAAAGTTAATACCAGGAGGTTCTTCCGGTGGTGGTGCTGCGGCAGTTGCAGATAATCTATGTAATGTTGCGATAGGTGGAGATACAGGTGGTTCATTGCGTCAACCAGCAAGTTTATGTAATATAGTCGGAGTGCGTCCTACGTATGGTAGATGTTCAAGACATGGACTTATAGCATATTCAAGTTCGCTCGATCAAGCTGGTGTTTTGTCTAAAAATGTTGACGATAGTGCATTGATATTAGATATAATGTCCGGGGACGATCAAAATGATAGTATAATGTTTCGAGAGAAACCAATGAATAACTACGAAAAAATCAAAAACCTCGACGTTGATAAGGATGATTTAAGTGGTTATACAATTGGTATACCTGTTGAATGTAAAAGTGATAATATTTTATCAAGTATAAATGAATTATGGAAAAAAACTGCTGATTTTTTTGTTAAAAAAGGTGCAAAAGTTAAAGAAATTAGCATTGAAAATATGGATAAAGCAATAGAGGTGTATTATACTATTTCTACCGCAGAAGCATACTCGAATTTAGCTAGATTTGATGGAGTAAGATATGGTTATCGTAGCAATAAATCTGACAATATACTTGAATTATATTCGAATACAAAAATTGAAGGTTTTGGCGATGAAGTTAAGCGCAGGATTTTAACAGGTGCATATGTTTTATCATCAGATCATTATAAGGATACTTTTATAAGAGGAACGAAAGCAAGAAGAATTATATCAAGAAATTTTGCAAAAGCATTTGAAGAGGTTGATGTTATATTAATGCCAGTATCTCCTTGTGTTGCTTTTGGCTGGGATGAAAAATTAGATCCTATTTCAATGTATATGTGCGATATATTTACAATTCCATCAGCAATAGCTGGCTTAGCTGGAATTAGTGTTCCAGTTGGTTTTGATAGCGATAGTGGTCTTCCAATTGGAATGCAAATTGTTCCTAAATTAAAAGATGAGGAAACTATGTTTAAAATTGCAAAGTATTTAGAGCAGGGTCATGTTCGCGATGAAATATAAAAATGACTAGAAAAAAAAATAATAAAGTAAAAACAAAAAAACAACTTCAAGTAGGGGAAAATATAAAACGATTGATAGCAAAAGAGATAAACAGATACATTAATGCATATAAAGAAGATGATTTTTTGACTATAATAAAAGCAGAAATTAGCAAGGATTTGAGATATTGTAAAGTGTTTTACCGTTGTAAGGTTTATAATAAAGATTATTTTGAAGAAGAATTAAGTCATATAACAAATGAATTATCAAATTTAGTCTATAAGTTTTTTAAAATGAGAGTTAGACCTGAAATTAGATTTATCTTTGATAATACAATGATTATTATTGAAAATATTGAGAAACTTGAAAAACGTTTCAACCATTAACTTAACTATATATCCAAGTATATTGAAAATTATAAAAGGAAATATACATAAGTATTATGTCATTAAAAGAGATGTATAAATTATTTGCCGATCTTTCGCCTTTAAAAGAAAGTCAACGTGTTCAAGAATATACAAAAAAAACTATAAACTTTGGTTATAGCAATATAGATGATATCTTAAAGGATTTATATAATGAGATAGATGAATTAAAGGCTGAAATAGATATTAACAGCAAAAAAGATAATAAAAAAAGAATAATAGAAGAACTCGGTGATGTGATATTTGTTCTTGGAAATTTAGCAAACAAATACGGTATAGATAGTGAGGTGGCATTAAAATATTCAATAGAAGAATTTAAAAGAAGAATAATTTATTGTGAAGAACGTTATAATGGCGATATAAAAAAAATTTCTAATCAAGAAATGCTAAAACTTTGGAAGCAAGCAAAAGATAAAAATAAATAGTAAACTTAAATGTTTTATTACTATTTATTCTTTTTACTTTTTTTAGAACCTTTACTATTTTTCTTTTTTTTAATATTTTTGTTACTGTTTTTTTTTGTTTTTTTATTTATTTTTTTCTTCAACTGTTTGTTTTTTGATACCTTTTTTTTATTGTTAGTAACTTTCTTATTCTTACTTTTTTTTGCATGTTTTACTTCATTATTTTTTGTATTATTAATTAAATCAATTTCTTCCTCTCCTCCTTCTATTCCTTTTTTAAAAGCACGTAAACCAGAACCTAAATCTTTCATTACAGTTGGAATTTTTCCAGCTCCAAATAAAACCAGAACTATTACAAAAATTAATAAAAGTTGCGAAACACCAATCATATAAAAACAAAAACACTATGCTAAGTGTGAATAAGCTTTATTAGCAAAAGCCATCTTTTGTATTGTTTCTTTTTCCTTATATGCCTCACCTTTTTCGTTAATTGCATCAAGTATCTCATTTGCTAATGCTTTTGCCATAGGAATACCACTTTTTTTTTGAGCAGCTTTTTTTAAGATTTTCATACCGACGAAAATCCTTCTATATTCTGGAAGTTCAACAGGAACTTGATAATTTGCTCCTCCTATACGACGCACTTTTGTCATAACTGTTGGTCCGATTGATAAAATTAATTCATAAAATCCTTTAGCGATACTTTGTTTATACTTTTCTTTTATTTTTATTTCAGAAGCTTTTAAAGCTGAATACACTATTTTTTCAGCTACTTCTTTTTTACCATCTTCCATTATCATGTTTATAAATTTTGATATTAAAACACTACCATAAACTGGATCTAACATCAAATTTCTTGGATTTCTCTTCTTACCTCTTGACATAAAACTACTATTTCTTTACTTCTTTTGGTTTCTTCGTTCCATAAACTGAACGAGCTTGTTTTCTATTGGCTACGCCTTGACAATCTAAAGCACCACGAACTATATGATATCTTACTCCTGGTAAATCTCTAACACGACCACCTTTTACCAGCACGACACTATGTTCTTGTAAATTATGACCTTCACCTGCTATGTATGCTATTACTTCAACACCATTTGTTAAACGAACACGTGCAACTTTACGAAGTGCTGAATTAGGTTTTTTAGGTGTAGTTGTATACACTTTTAAACACACAGCTCTTAACTGAGGGTTCCTTTTTAGAGCAGGGCTCATTGATTTATATTTTGATGTAACTCTACCTTTTTTTACTAATTGGTTAATTGTTGGCATTCAATAACAGAATATGTAAAATATGTATTTTTTTATTGTCAAGATAACTTTTTATTTTTTGCTATGTTGCAGCACGGACTTGAAGAAAAATATTGATTTTTATATTGTTATGTACGTGAGTTTTGATGAAAAAAGTTTTATTTATTTAAAAAATATGAATTTAGATTGTGAAAATGTAATGAGAATTCATATTGATAACAAAGAAGCATACGATTTGCAAGAATTAACAAATATGTTATGTTCTTTGTCTGGTTTGTATAACAATTTTTTAATTAAAAATGGTTATCAAATAGATAAAAACACAGGAAGATTGATGGTGCAAAGTGTTAAAGAAGGAAGTATGATTTTTGATTTAATTTAAAAAATTATTTTGTTAAATCTAAACTATTATCTTTAACTTTTGATTCTACATTAAATAAACCGAGTAATGTATGGGATATATTATCATGGGATACTTTATTATTCTTTTTTAGATTAAATTTATTTTTCATATTATTGTTATTTGTCCAGATTATAAATGGTATTTCTATTTGTTCTTTTGGTGCTATTTTATATGGAAATGCATGTAAAAATAAACCTTTCTCGCCTAAACTTTCACCATGATCAGAAACATACATCATTGTTATGTCTAATTGTTTTTGTTTTTTGCTCATTGAACGGAGTATATCTATAATTTCCGATAAAACAAAATCTTGATACAATATTGTATTATCATAAGCGTTTTTTAATTCTTGTATAGAACAAAGTGATGGATTTGAATTTGTGCATTCAGGTTTAAACTTTGCCCATTTTCTTGGATAACGTTTATAGTATAGTGGACCATGAGAGCCTATCATGTGTAAAACTACAACTTTATCTTTTTGTTCTTTATTATTATTTTTGCTGATTTGATTAATAAATTTTTTAGCTTCATTGTTTAATATATTGATTAGTATTTCATCAAAGCATCTTCTATTTTTACAAAGACTGTTTTTTATATATTTTTGATTATAAGCTAAATTTATATATTCTATTTTTTCATTATCTGCTTGGCCTTTTGCACAGCTATCATCGTTTTCATACCAGGAAACTTTTACACCTGTTTTTACTAAAATATCTAGCACATTTTCATCAAATTCAAAATCTCTATATGTTTTTCTTGTTTTGAAAGAGAACATACAAGGGACACTATATGCTGTATAAGTTCCACAAGAAGTTGCTTTTGAAAAATTTATAATATCCTGTTTTTCTAGTTTTGGATTTGTTTTTCTTTTATAACCATTTAGTGAAAAACTATCTTTTCTTGATGTTTCTCCAATAAGTAATACAACGAAATGATTTTTTTTTGTTTTCTTTCGTATTGGTTTTTCATCCAAGATGTTTAAAATTTTTGGTTTTTGAAACATATTTTTAACAACTCTAAATGTTTCAAATGTAAAATTGTTTATGTTTATAAAACACATAATATCATCATTTTTTCTTGTGAAAGCTGAGAATTTAATATAATTTGTATATATGATCGTAAGTCCAACAAACAAAGATAAAAGTGCACAACATAGACGGAATAATAAATCTTTATACCATGAGATGCAATGTAATTTTACTTTGTAAAAAAATGGAATCATAATAACGACAAGCATTAAGGCAAAAAATATCAGCTTTAAATCAATTAGTTCGAGAGCTTCTGATAAATGCGTCTCTAATACACTTTTCATTGTTGCATAACCAATTGGTGTATTAGATGATAACATGTAGTATTCGGATACAAATGCTAAATATGTTAATATGAATATTATGTATTTTCCAATATATCTGAATGATAATGTAAAAAATATTGCTAAATAATTGAAAAACAGAACGAAGAAGCACGCTATTGCCATTCCAATACTAATCTTATTTACAATTATGTATTTATAGAAAGCTATATTCATTACTGTGGACATGAATACAGAGAACATTAATGCGTACAAAATATATTTTTGGTAAAAATTTTTGTTACTAAATAATTCGTGATTTAATATTCTTAATTTTCTTTTCATTATTTTTGCAGGTTTAAATTTGGATATTAATCATTTAATTGATTGTATATGTTATTATTAATGTCAACAAAATTGTATAAATTGATTTTTATTTTGAAAATATTCATATTTAAATATGCGTATATTATTAATAGCTAATGGTAAAAATTCAGATATAGATTTTTCAGAATTTGATAAAATTATATGCATTGATGGTGGTTTGAATTATATAGGTTCAAATATTGAACCAGATGTTATTATTGGTGATTTTGATTCATGCGATGCAAACATGATAAAAAAAATTAAAACAAGTAAAATAGTATATAAAAACAATCAAGATGTTAGTGATCTTAAATTCTCAATGCAGTATTGTTTAAATAATTATAATCCAGATGAAATTGTTATATCTAATGCAATAAGCTCAGATAGATTTGACCATTCTATATGCAATGTACTTTTGCTAAAAGAAATTCCCAAGAACATTGATGCTAAAATAATAACAAAAACACAGGAAATATTTATTTTGAGAGATAAAAAAGAAATTAAAAATCTCTTAGGAAAAACAATCTCAATTATTCCTCTTTTAGATTGTAAAAATGTAAATACAGAAGGCTTAAAATGGAGTATAAACGGTGATCTTAAATTTGGTTATATAGATGGAATTTCAAATATAATAATATCTAAAACTGCAAAGATATCTATAGATAAAGGAGAACTATTGATTGTTATAGAAAAATAAATTATACCAACTCATTGTTTATTTGTTGATTTTGTGTTTACAAAAGGGTAAATTTTAGTTACAGTTGTGTATAACTTGTCTACAATTCCGTTGATAAAACCAATTTCTTTTGTATTAAAGAAATTCCCAGCTAAATTTGTGTATTCACTACACAAAACAGCTTTTTCTATACTTTCTCCTAATAAAATTTCAGCAACAGCACATCTTATTATTGCACGAAGAACATAGTCAAGCTTTTCTGTTGTCCAATTTCTACTAAGTCTTGATTGAATAAAATCATCTATTTCTTGTATTGAATTTACAGCTTTATTAACTATATCAAACATGAATGTTTCGTCTATTTTTCTATTCTTTTTTGTTAATCCATAATCTTGTTTTGTAAAAAATACATTTTTATAAAATGATGTTATTTCTTGGCATAGTTCTTTTGAACCCAATAAATTTAACGCTCCAAAAATATTCATTTCATTATTTTTTTGCTTATTATTAAAGTCGTATAAGTATAAAGCCTGAACTGCACCTAATCTTGCCATACGGCGTCTGTATGTGAGAAATCTGTCGAAAATTTCTTGTTTATCCATGTTGTAATCAACTGCTTCTGAAATATTATTCATTATTGACAGCAATTCTTCATTTTGTCGACTATTATCAACTAAATTAACTTTCATAAACAGCTCATTTAATTATTAAAATTTATACTAAAAAGTCAAGAAAATAACAAAAAAATTTAATTTTAAGTTAAATTTATTAACTTCTCTTTTTTCATCCAATCAAACAAAAGTAGATATGTATTTTTCTTAAAATCAACAATATTTTTAATAATAAAATTTGGAGCCTTCCAGTCCCATCTAATAAACTCTTTTTCATCTGTAATGCTTAGATCTATATCTAAATTATTTCCAAGAAATCTAAAAATATACCAATATTGTTCTTGACCACGATATGATGCATAAATTTTTTTGTCAGATGGAAAATCGTATTTTAAGCTTTTTGGCATTTTTTTAATTAGCTCTATTTTATCCTTTTTTATTCCGGTTTCTTCAAAAATTTCCCTATACACGGCTACGTCGGCATCTTCATTTTGTTCAATACCACCTTGAGGAAACTGCCAACCGATATAATCATTATTAACGTCAACATCAGATCTTTTACCTGCCCACAAAAGATTGTCTTTTATAATTACTGCGCCAACATTTTGACGATATACTTTTTCCATAAATATCACGGTGGCGATGGTGAGAATTGAACTCACGACACACGGATTATGATTCCGTTGCTCTAACCATCTGAGCTACATCGCCAGCATAGTGTTCCGTTTAACTGTTGTAAAAGTCAAGTAGAAAAATATGTTTGCAAATAAAAAATATCATTCTACCCAAATTAAAACTTTATGAAAAAATTGTTTTTACTTTTTCTAATTCTTCTTATTGCTGGTTGTCCTGCTGGACAAGTAAAACTTGCACATAGGTCAAAAGCAAATTATAAGAAAGAATACTCTAAAAATAGAGAAAAAGCATATGCTGTTCGAAAAGTCGATGATCAAAAAGGGGATAGTAGTTTTTTTTATGAAAAGCGAAAAAACTATGAAGACGGTGGAATTAGTAAAAGTATAGAAAGCAAAAAGGAAGCAAGTAAATCATATAGTGCTTCAGATAGCAATTCAGATAAAAAACATCACGATGTTTTGTTAAATGAAGCGTTAAATAAGAACTCAATATTATCTGCGTTGGCAGTTAAAGAAAATCAAGTTAGTAAGAAAAAAAAGGATTATCAGGTTGTAGAAAATGCTACAAAAACAAAAGCAGAAGATTGTCTTGATAAAAAAGAAGATGAAAAAAATAGCAAAGATACGACAGATAAAGAAAATAAAAATGATAAAAAGAAAAAAAGAATAAGAAATGAAAAGGAAGCTTCTGATGTTTTAAATAGCAATAATAATGATGAAACATTCAAAGATAGTGAAATAAAAAAAAATAACAGCAATAGATCTATTTCAGAAAATACTGATGTTTCTATAACAAAAGATGAAAGTAGTAATAAAAACAAAGAAGCAATAAAAACTGATATTAAAGATAATAAGATTATTAAAAAGACATACAGAATACAATGCGGAAATTATACAAATGAAAAGGTTGCAAAAGAATTAGCTGATAAGATTAAAAATAGTGGAATAGATGATGTTAGTGTTGTTTCTGAAAATGGCGTAAATAAGATTTTTGTTGGCAGTTTTGCAACAAAAGAAGATGGAGCTAGTGTAAGGGATGCATTAAAAAAATTGGATTTTATAAAGAATGAGTTTTGGGTCTATAAATAATATGGCAATAGATTTGGATAAAATTTTTAAATCTTGTGGTTTTCTAGAAATCAATGAAGCTTTATCGAAAGATCTAACCAAGATAGTTGACTGGCAAAAAAAATTATTAGAAATAGATATAGAAGACGTTGAACCAATGTATAGCACAATAGATGAAGAGAAGTATATTAGTGAACAAGATATTTCAAAAGAATTTAAAGATGATATTTTTTCAAATGCTCCAGAAAAAAGTAATGATAATTTTTTTCTTGTACCAAAAGTTGTTAAAAATAATTAAATAACATGAGTTATGATGGCTTTAAAGATGTATTATCAAGTTTAAATGATGATACAGAAACGTCGAAAAATGAAGAATACAATAAAAAAGAAACTGAGATTTTTTCAAATGAAAACAGTAAAAATACTTTAAATAAAAACGATATACAAAATTTACAAAGAGAGGTTTTTGAAGAAAATTATAGAAAAAGTTATACATCAGATAAAAATTCACAACAACAAAATACTAAAAACATTCATGCTGGTCATAGACAAAGAGCAATTGAACGATTTTTATTAAATCCAGACGAGACTAGTGATTATGATTTACTTGAATTGTTATTATTTTTAATAATTCCTAGAGTTGATACTAAAAAAATGGCAAAGTCGCTTATTGATGATCATAAAACATTAAAAAATATTTTTAATTTAAGTGCTGAAAAAATAAGTAAATATCATGTTAATGGTAAAACTTTTAAATATCTAACGGTATTATTAAAGACAGTTAACAAACGTTTATCAAAACAAGAACTAGATGATGGTTGTATTATAAATGATTATCAAAAATTAATTAATTATTGTCAAGATAGTTTAGGAATGATAGAAGAAGAACAATTTAGAATATTATTCTTTAATAGTAAATTAAAATTAATAGATGATATAAATTTTGGTTTATCCGGTATTTCATCTGTTACTATTTCATTTAGAGATATAATAAAGAAATGCTTAGATTTAAAAGCTAAGAGTGTTATACTTTGTCATAATCATCCAAATCAAGATCCTTCTCCTTCTAAAGAAGATATAGCGATGACAGATAAAGTTATTGATTTATTAAAATCAATAGATGTTGAAGTTATAGACCATATAATTATAAGCAATGGAAAATACTTTTCTTTTAAATACGAAAATTTATTGTAATTATGTACATCCAGAGGGACTTGAACCCTCAACCTTTTGCAAGGATTAGGACCTGAACCTAACGCGTCTACCAGTTCCGCCATGGATGTTTAGATATCAAAATTGATTATTATTTTTTTTATTTTCAAGTAAGCATAAGACATGAATGATATTTACAGAATTAACTTTTAATAAATGTTTATCAAAATTAGATAGTATTAATGCTATATTGTTTTTTCAACAAAATTTTGGCCTTGCCTCTGAGATGGCTGATAAAATAAAACAAAATTTTGCTCATGATGAGATTGTTGTCCTTGATTTTCAAGATATAGAAAAGAATTTTTCATCAGTTCTTCAAGAAAATTTGTGTGATAGTTTTTTTTCATCAAGTAAGATAATAAAAGTATATAATTTTAAACCGAACGGAAGAAGTAAGCTAAAAGATGAATTACTTTTCTTAAATAAGAATAATTATAAAAATAAAATAGTTTTATTTTTTGCCCCAGAATTAGATAGTAAGTCATCGTTTAAAACATTTTTTGAAAAAGGAGACTTTACTGCCAGTATAGCATGTTATGGTGATGATGAAAATAAGGCAAAACAATGTATACAAAATTTTTTTTCTGAAAAAAGTATAGCTATATCTCAACAAGCTATTTGTTTAATGGCAAAAATGTTGCATGGAGACAGAAAAACACTCATAAGTGAATGTGAAAAAATGGCCATATATAGTAATAATAATGAAATCATAATTGAAGATGTAGAAAATATAATTGTCGACAATAGTGTTGTCGATCCTATAACTTTTGTAGATAATTTACTTGCTGGAAATATTAAACAAGCTGTTTTTGAATTTGAGATTTTAAAAAAAGATTGCATGTCTATTATTCCTTTGATTAGAATTTTTATTCAATCAGTGGAACTGCTTTTAAGTATAAAAACAATGGTTCAAGATGGTATTGACGTCAACACTGCGATGAAATCAAAATTTGTTTTTTGGAAAAGAATTCCGTTATTAAAGATCGCAATAGCTAATACAACAATTGGTATGCTTGAGAAATATATAGCAATTGCAATTCAAGTTGAAAAAGTTGCAAAACTTTATAATGAGAATATAGCATTAAATTATTTTGATCGAAAATTAATTTTATCAAGAATTAGATGATAATCTAAGCAACAAAATATATAAAAAATACTTGATTTTTACTAAACAAAATAAAAAACAAATTAGTTTTATACTAGTATTTGTGAGGTTGTTGTTTAACATTATATTCGTCATTGTATCTGTATTTTTATGTACTCTGATAGTTAGTTTAATACCAATCAACGCAATAGGTGTTAGTGTAGTCAAAGAAGCTGCAAATAATGGAATAAATTTCGTTGCTAAGAACAATTGGACGCTGAGGATAATTGGTTTAAAAGGCATGACGAATAAATTTGAATATAGCATTAATGTTGGAAAAAATAAAATTAATGGTCATGGTGAAAATTTTGTATATGGACTTTTCAGTGGGAATATATATAGTGAAAAAATATCGTTAGATGTTCATTTAAGCAACGATACTACATTGGTTGATATTGTTAATTTTTTAAAATCTGAAATTGCAAAGAAATACTATTCAATAGAGATAAAAAATTTAATTATTAATGTTTATTCAAATGGTAGAAACAGTGATGAAGTTATTATCAATGATATTAAAATTACAAAGCAAAAAGATTTTGAATTTTACACAATGAATATTGGGATAAATCAAGATAGAAAAAATAATATTTTAGTTACTGTAAAACATCCAAATACAGAAAAATATGAAATGAATGCAAAGATGGAAGATGATAATTGTTTGTGTTATGTCTTTGATTCAAGAGATGGTGGAAATGTTAATTGTCTATTACAAAATGTTCTAACATCTGTGCAAAATTTGCGTGAAAGAGAAATTAATAATAAATTTTATAAGACACTACTCGATAAAAGGATATCACTTAAAGCAAATATAATTCATAAAAGTGTAAATAAAAAAGATGTTTTTGAAATAAATGGAAAATTAATGGTGAATAGAGACATGGGCAATATAAGCTTTAATAGTGAAAGCAATCTTTTAAACATTGAATTTGATAATTTAGATTTAGATAAGACGACATTTGATGTTAAAAACATGTTTCAAAATGATTTTGAAAAAGAACAAAATTTACAAGCAATTGCAATGTCTGGAAGTGAAAATAGGATTTTGTTAAATTCAAAAGAAAAAAAAGATTTTGAAAGTATAAATGCTTTTAGCAAAATAGTTCTATATTTAATTGAATACACGAAATATATAAAACTACACACACAATTTGATATAAAAAAAGCCAATATCAATACAGTACCTGTAGAAAATCTTATTATAGATGTTTCAAAAAATGTAAATGGGAAAATCAATATAAATGAAATTTCAGCAAATTTTGGAGAAAATCTTGATAATAGTATCTTAATTAAGAGTAGTAATAATCATATCGGAAATTTATTCGTAAATGGAAAGAAAGACATAAATAGTTTTTTTAAATTACTTAATACAAAAATTTTTAATCAAAATTTAAACATAGATAATTTTAGGATGAACGGAAATTTAGTTTTTTCAACAACTTCAATTTTATTGAATGATATATTGTTTTATATAAATGAAGTAAAAATTTTTAAATACGATCTTCGTAGTTTATATGATTATGGATATAATAATTTTGAAAGTGATGAAAAAATTTTTATACAAAATATTGATCTAAATAGATACTTTAATTTTAAGGAATTTTATAAAGATATATATAATGATTTTATTGATTTCCAACAACAAGAAAGGCAAGATGCTATTTTTTGGAAACAGTTATTTGAGAAGAGAAATCGAGAGGTTAATTTTAATGCAAAAAAGGCATTATTTTTGAATAATTTACTTTTTTATGATAAAAAAATCAATTATTTTGCTATTGAATACAATGATAATAATAAAAAAACAAATATCGATATTGTTGCAGATAGTGAAATTGTTAGAGGAAAGGTTAATTTTGGTTTAGCAAACATAGATGATAAAGAAACTTTTGACTTGAATATTGATGTAAAAAATTTAGATTTTAGATTTGACAAGAAATTGTATGAAGATCTAAGACTAGCATCTAATCGAAGTTTATCTGAAATTTTTTATGAAGATAAAGATTATAATATACCATCATTAGTAGGATTGAATGGAAATTTAAATGTTAACGTAGAGCAATTATTTATCAAAAATAATATATTAAATAATATTAATGGAAACATATTACTTTATAATGGAATTGTAAAAACAGAAGGTTTAAAATTAAAATACAATAATTCTGATGTAGAAACTAATGTTGTTATGTCTTTGCAAGGACGCCCAGAATTGCAATTTGCACTTTCTGGTTCTGGTTTTTTAATTAAAAATATAGTTAATTCACCTATTGATGGTTATGTTTCATTTCAATGTAATTTGAAGACTTTTGGTTTTAATCCAGTTAAATTTTTGCATGGCTTAAATGGTGAAGGAAGATTTATAGTGCAAAATATAACAATACCTCATTTTGATCTTTTAGGCATGAGTAGTGAGGTTATAACTAATGGATTAAGAAGTGATTATGATTATAAAGCTGCTATAAAAAGTAGTTCGTTGGCTTTTCCAAAAGGTGATGGGAATTTTTTAATTGAAGATGGTATCTTAAAAGGAGATTTAACATTATCTCGTGAATTAGTAAGTGGAAGTGTAATATTTGAATATGGAATTTTTACAAATATTTTAAGAAAGATGTCCGGTAGTTTTGCAACAATGATGTCAAGAAAACGTTTGTCAACTCCGTTTCCTATATATATACCGTTTGCATGCAATGGAGATCCAAAAAAACCAGAATGTTTAATCAATTGGGAACAGCTTGACGAAACCATTGCAAATATTTATCAATCTGTTTGAAAATTATATTTTATTTTTTTATTCTTTTTTATGAAGGGAATTTTTTTACAAATATTGTTTGCATTCAAACGAGATGCTATTTTTTTTGGGACAACGATTTTAATATTATTGTGCACCGGTTTTGCTATTTTTTTAGGTTCAAATGCCGTGGTTGAAGAACAAGAAGCTAAAATTATATACACTGCTGGTCTTTCGCGTATTTCCATTGCATTAGGTTTTATGTCATTTGTTGTATTTTATATTAAAAGAATGTTCGACAGTCATGAAATTGAGGTAATTCTTTCTCATCCTATATCAAGATATAAAGTTGTTATTGCTATGTTTTTTGCTTTTTCCGTTGCATTATATACATTAATTATTCCAATTGGAATTGTGCTTTTTGTGTTAAAAGCGAACATTATAAATACAATAATTTGGTGTTTCAGTATTTATCTTGAAGGTTTAATAATGTTAAGTTTTACATTATGTTGTTCTTTGATAATTAATAGTTTTGTACATAGTTTATCCGCTTGTTTTGTTATGTATCTTGTCGGAAGAGTTATTGGAAATTTTGTAGCATATATAACAGTTACATCAGATTTTGGATGGAAAAGTATACTAAGTTCTGTGTTAAAAATTTCATCTATTTTTTTACCAAGGCTTGATATTTTTGGTAAAACTTCATGGTTGGTTTATGGTAATTTTTCGTCATTAGAAGTTTTGTTGTTTACAGTGCAAGCAGTTATTTTTTGCTGTATATTTTTATGTATAGCAAGCTTGGATTTAAATAGAAAAGAGTTTTAGAATATGAGTGTTAAAATGCGTTTAATTAAAATAAATTTTATATATATAATGCTTTTTTTATTTATTATTTGCCAATTTTTTATATGGTATAAGTATACAAGTAAAATTAAAGCAGATTTTACAATAACACCAGTTCCTCCTTCTAAATTTGAAATGAATGTCTTTAGTTTAGGAGATAAATCATTTTTATATCGTATATATGGTTTTAAATTACAGAACGCAGGTGATACTTTTGGAGAAACAACTCCGTTGAAAGAATATGATTATGAAAAGCTTGAAAAATGGTTTTATGCTCTTACTGATTTGGATGATAAAAGTGAGTATGTCCCATCAATAGCTGGTTTTTATTTTTCATCTAGTCAAAATGTGTCTGATAATAAGTATGTAGTTGATTATTTAATTGACTTTGCTGATAAAAATCCTGAAAAATATTGGCGTTGGTATGTAACAAGCGCATATATAACAAAATATAAATTAAAAGATAACGAAAAAGCTTTTTCTATTGCAAAAAAAATATTAAATTTAAAATCAGATATTCCTTTTATAAATCGTGCAATAGTTTTATTCATGCTAAATGAGAGAGATTTACATACATGTAATGTTGTAAAATTAGTAGTAGATTTAATTGAAAGTGGTAATCTCGAAGATATATTATCAGATAAATTTTTTTCTACAAAAGAAGGCAATTATAATTTTATGTTTAAATTAATTCAATATAAAATCAATACTGTTATAAAAGACGAAAAGTTAATGAAGAAATGTTTAAATAGATGAAATAAATTTCCATTTTGGTAATTTTTCAACCATTATTTCTTCGCCAGTAATTGGTTCTGTAAAATTTATCTTATAACTGTGTAACATTTGATGACTATAATTATTATATATATCTTCTTTATGTAAATTACTTGTAGTATATAGATTATCACCAACTATTGGATGCTTGATTGAATACATATGTAAGCGGATTTGATGTGTTCTACCAGTTTCAAGTTTACATTCTATAATAGAATATTTTCCATTATCTAATACCTTTAATAATCTGTAATTTGTTATTGCTAATTTTGATCTAAAGTCGTCTTGCGAACAAATTTTCATTTTTTGTATATTTTTTCTATCACGATGAATATAATTTTTTATTTTTCCATCAGACGGAACTGGAACTCCATGAACTAATGCCAAATATCTACGATCGATTTCATGATTTTTTATCATATTACCTAAAAGTCTATGAGCTATATTATTTTTTGCTACAATCATTAGACCACTCGTATCTTTATCTAATCTATGAACTATACCTACTCGGTCAAATCCTCTTTCGTTTGATAATGTTATTTTTCCTTTTTTTTCTAGCGCTAAAAGTCCATTGACAAGAGTATTATTAACGTTTCCAGCCCCAGGATGTACGGTTAAACCAACTGGTTTATTTATTATTAATAGGTTTTTATTTTCAAAAACAATTTCAATATTCATTTCTTTTGGTTTTATTATTTTGTTTTCATCTCTTAAAGAAGAGTATTTTTCTGTATTGATTTCAATTTTATCCCCAATTTTTATATTAAATGATGTTTTTTTTATATTTTCATTATTTACAAATACATTTCCACTTTTAATAATTTTTTGTATTTCTACACGTGAAAAAAGTCCGTCAAGATTATGTGTTAAAAAAACATCTAACCTATTTTTTGATGAAGCGATAAAAATTCTGCTCAAAGTAAAACTATTCATTACTGTTGGATAAATAATATTTTTCAAGAATATTTTTAGAAAAATAAATCACATACTGTGTAGTTTTTCGAAATAAATTGGTAGCCATTTTGAACTATCATTTCCGTATTCTTTTCTTATTTGATCTGCCATTATACAAAGATCAATTCTTCCAGAAAGTGTATTTACCATATCATTCATTCCAGACATATTTGCTCTAGCAATAACGCCATTTTGATCCTGCTTTAATAAGAAAAATCTGCTTGAAGGATCTGTATTCTTTATCAATGCTAACTCTCTTTTTGAAAGCATAAATACATCACGATAAGCATTTGTTGCTTTTAAGTTTGCTAAGAAAATTTGTGTAGCCGTTTGTTGAACCAATGTATCACTAATTTCACTTTTTGTTGCATCTTCTACGGACTGAGTTGCAAATACGCAAAATGCATTTAATTTTCTCATAACTTTAAGCCAATCTTTAATTTTTGGAGCAAAAATTTTATTTCCTATCAATGCCCAAGCCTCATCCATAACTATCATAGTTGGTGTGCCATCTAATGATTGATTAATTCTATAAAAAATATATAGCATTACAGGAGCTAATGCGATAGGATCTTTTAAAATTTCTGCCATATCGAACGCAAAAGTTTTGTTTGTTGAAAAATCAAGCATGTCATTATCGTTATCAAATATATTTGCCTTTGAACCATCTGAATGCCACATTTTTAATCTTACTGATAAACTATTCCCTATTTCTAAACCTAAAAATGGAGCTAAATTTCTTAGAACTCTTCCTTTTTTTGGTAATCTGTAAATTCCATCTACCGCAGCTGTTAATTTTATAGTGTCGTCAGCATTTATTATTTCTCCATGAGTTGAAACTAAAACTGTAAGCCATTCTACTAAAAAATTACGATTTTCCGGCGTATCTGGCAAGAACAATGGGTTAAAATTACATTTTATTCCCGGATTTATTATAGTATAATTGCCGTTTATTGCTCGTATGAATAATTCTGCTCCTCTATCTTTGTCGAAGAAAAATAATCTTGGATTAAATTTTTGAGCTTGGGCTGCTAAAAAATTTAAAAGCATTGTTTTACCGCCTCCTGTCGGTCCAACTATCATTGTATGACCAACATCTCTTGTATGAAAGTTAAAGAAATATGGTGTTCCTGATGTTGTATCAAGTACTGTACATGCATTGCCCCAGTGATTGCCTTTATATTTTCCAATAGGATAATTATGAAACGATATAAAACCAGCGAGATTTAGTGTATTTATTGTAGCTTTTCTTACAGCATAACTTGCATTGCCTGGGAATTGTGCCCAGAAACATGGCTCCATATTTATATTTTCACGTACAGCAGAAATACCAACATTTGAAAATTGAACAATAGCTTGTGAACATACTTCATCAAGAGCTTTCATGTCATTCGCTATGCACATAATTGTTAGATGATGTAAACCAAAACTAAATGCTCCACTCATCGCTAAATCTAGTGCTTCATTTATTTCAATCATTTGAGATACAGCAACATCATCGGCTTGTTGTAAACGACGTTGTTGGAGTTGCATTTTAGATATGGCACTTTGTCTGTCTGTAAATGTGTATGTTTGTGTAATTATAAATTCACATGGCATATTTAAAAAACCATCTAAAATTCCAGCATATGTCTGTGGTCTATATTCTTTAAGGCTAATCATACTTGCAAATTTATGATAATTTGGTCCAAAAATTTCTATTGCTTTTGTTCCAAAATAAATTCTTTGAGTATTTATATATTTTGATATATTTCCTCTTGGCACTAACATTTGTTGTTCATAACATACATTTGCTATACGACCTAAAAATTCACATATTTCAGAAAAATATCCATTTTCAGTTTTTCTAATTCCTAATAATTTTGCCTTATAAGACATAAGTCCTGTGACCAATCTATCACGAGCTTCCGCTAAATCTGTATATGCTTCTTGCAATACTTTTTTGTCATTAAAATATGCTGGAAAAAATTTACTAAAAAACTTTCTAAAAATGGTTGAAGGGTTTTTTGGCATTTTTTTAATTACAGTTAGATAATATTCGTTTATAAAAGTTCTATCAGGTCCGTGTTTTTTTTTCCATTGTTCGTTTAACATTTCCGTAAAAATGTTATCAAATTTACCTTCCGGAAAAGCTGTATATTTACGCCTAATTGTATGAACACATAAAGATAAACCATCGACTGCCATTCCTTTAAACAAATTATTTCTTAATATTTTTTTGTTATCGACGTCTTCATCGTCTGCGGTTTGAAAGGCAAAACCGTCAAGTTTTATAACAGAAATCATTTCATTATTTTTTGTTAATATTGTATTTTCATTGTAATGATAAGTATACGGTATCATCTTTGAAAAAGGTTTTTCATTTTTCTCAATTGTTCTGTTTTTGTCTTTAGCTTTAAATAAAAAAAACATTATAAATTCTATATATTATACAAAAAAAACAATTAAAAACAAAACTTTTTACAAAATACAATAAATCGTTTTTATTGACAATAAAATTATTGAATGAAAAGTTATATACTATGAGTATAGATTTTTTAAATTTCCAGAAAGAGAATAAGTGTAAAATGCATAAGCTTAATGCGTTTAATTTTCTAAGTTTATCATTAAGTTCTCAAATAGTGTTAAGCATTTTTATTGGCGTTATGCTCGGTGTTTTATTGAGATATAAGCCAGATTTACTAAGTTTTGTTAATTTAAGTGCATCAAGTTTTCAACATCTGGGAAATCTTTTTATTAAGATGGTTAAAATGATCGCAATGCCTCTTATTTTTGCATGTATAATGCAATCAGTTATTTCGCTTTGCAGAAAAGCATCAACTGGTAGAATAACAATACTGACTATTTTTGTGTTTGTAATGATGACACTTATTTGTATATCATGTGGAGTATTATTTGCATATTTTTTTCAACCAGGAACTAATGCAACATTTGATAAAACAAGTGTTCTTGCGCAATATAGCGAGCAAAGTAATATTTTATTCAATGAAACAAAAACAAATCAAATTAGTGTTGTGGAATTTTTATTTAATATAGTTCCAAGTAATATTTTTGTATCTTTTTGTCAAAGCAATTTTCTTCAAATTATTTTTTTCGCAATTCTATTTTCAATAGGAATATCAAAGGTAGATAAAAGTGGTGATATTTATCGTGGAATAAAAACATTGGCAAAAATTTGCACAGAAGTTGTTCAGATCGTTATGAAATTTGCTCCATTTGGTACTTTTGGTATTACTGTTTGGCTTGTTGCTACTCAAAATGTTGTGTTATTAAAATCTCTTGGAAAATTGATTTGCGTAGATTGGCTATGTGCGTTATTTATAATCTACATAGTATATTCTTTAATTACAATAGTTGTATTAAGATTAAATCCAATACATTTATGGAGAAAACTTTTTTCAACTCAGCTTATGGCTTTTCTTACAGCAAGTTCTGCTTCTGTTTTACCGCTTGGAATGTCTGTTGCTCATGAAAAGCTAGGTGTTAGTGAGGAAAAAATAAATTTTGTAGCTCCGTTTAGCGCAGCAATTAATTCAAGTGGTGGTGGAATGTATTTTGCAATGATGACTATTTTTATGGTTCAGTTGCTTGATATAGAGCTTTCAGCTCAACAATATACAACGCTTTTTATAATGTGTACTTTATGCGACCTTGGTGTTGCGCCAGTACCAAGTGGATCTTTGATTATGCTTGGTAATGTATTTATTGCAGTAGGTATTCCTTTGGAAGCATTAGGAATAGCTTTTGCTATTGATAGAATATTAGATATGGCAAGAACATTGCTGAATTTTACAGGTGATATTTACTCTGCCATTGTTGTTGATAAACTGAGTAATACAATGAATGTAGATATGTATAAACGATATAGAAAAAGGTTTTCATTTTTTGGTTTTTTGTAAAAAGTATTTTACTATTAAATTAAAAGATAAAACACAACTTTGTGTTTATTAATGTAAACAATCTAAAATCATCGTATGATGTAATAGTAATAGGAGGCGGAAATGCTGGCATTGAAGCCGGGACAGCATCCGCAAGAATTGGCGCAAAAACTTTAATAATAACATTTAATTATAAAAATTTAGGCACATTATCGTGCAATCCTTCAATAGGTGGAATTGGTAAAGGTACTGTTGTTCGTGAAATAGATGCTCTTGATGGTATAATGGCAAAAGCAACAGATCTTTCGAGTATAAATCGTAAAAACTTAAATTCTAGTAAAGGCCCGGCCGTGTGGGGTCCGAGACATCAAATAGATAGAGATTTATATAGAAATGCTATGTTTAATATATTGAATGGTTATGATAATCTTGATGTAGTAGAGTGCCAAGCAAAAAGACTGCTAACTAAAAATATTTCGCAGAATAATGTTATAGTTGGTGTCGAGCTTATTGATGGAACAATACTTTTAGCAAAATCAGTTATTTGTACTACTGGAACTTTTTTAAATGGAGTAATAATAATTGGTGAGGAAAGAATAAAGGCTGGTAGAATAAATGAACCACCGTCGGTCGAACTTGCAAAATCTATTAATTCTCTTGGCTTTTCAATGACAAGATTAAAAACAGGAACTCCGTGTCGTATACATAAAAATAGTATAAATTATGACGATCTTGAAATACAACCAAGTGATAAAAATACATTACCTATGTCTTATATGGACGATGAAATAAAGATAGAGCAATTAGATTGCTATATGACTTACACAAATGAAAAAAGTCATGAAATTATACAAGATGGTTGGGGTAGAATTCCGGCAGTAAATGGCGATATAAAATATAATGGGCCTAGGTATTGTCCTTCGATAGAAACAAAAATACAACGTTTTAGTGAAAGAAAAAGACACCAAGTTTTTTTAGAACCAGAAGGTTTGAACAGTGAGTTAATTTATCCAAATGGTATTTCAACTTCAATGCCAAGAGATATGCAAGAAGATTTTATACACTCAATAAAAGGATTGGAAAAAGCAAAAATAATGCAATATGGCTACGCCATTGAATATGATTTAGTTGATCCACGTGAATTAAAACAAACACTTGAAACAAAAAAAATTATTGGGCTGTTTTTAGCAGGTCAGATTATTGGAACTACTGGTTATGAAGAAGCCGGTGGACTTGGATGTATAGCTGGAATAAATGCTGGCCTGAAAGCAGGTTCTTCTGGGGGAGATGTAAATAGTGATAAAACTTTTATATTAACACGTGATTTAGCATATATTGGAGTAATGATTGATGATATAACTACACTTGGTGTAGGTTCTGAACCATATAGGTTATTTACATCGCGTTCTGAATATCGTTTGTCTTGTAGATCGGATAATGCAGATTTTAGGTTAACTAAATTAGGACATGATATTGGTTGTGTTAGCAATTACAGATATAAAAAATTTAGTGAATTGTTGACAGCAAGTTTAAATGTAAAAGAAATTTTAAAAAATAATAAAATAACACCAAATGAATGGAAAAAATTAGGTATAGAAGTAAATAACGATGGAATTGCACGTTCAGCATATGAACTATTGAGTTATCCAAAAGTTGATATTCAAAAAATATTTAATATGTATAAAATTGATGATGCTAAAATTAGTCGTAGAGCAAAAGAAAATGTAATATTTGATTCGATATATGAAAAATATATTCATAGGCAACAATCCAATATTGAGGAAATGAAACAAAATCAGGATATAAAAATTCCAGTAGATTTTGACTATAAATGTGTTAAGTGTTTATCAAATGAAGAAGTTGAAAAATTAGAATATACAAAACCAGAAACAATACATCAAGCTAGCAGAATATCCGGAATTACTCCTGCAAGTATATTTGCTATTTTAGAGAAAATAAAAAAATAGTTTTCAATAATTAAAATCTTAATCAAGATAGATTATATTGTTTTCTTAATTTATATTTAGATATGACGTTTAATTTTGTATCAAAATTTGTTTCACAAACTTTTTCATTTTGTTGAATTACGTGTATAATTTGTCCAGTTTTATTATTTTTTTGGCTATATATAGCAAAATGAATTGGAGAATTTTTGCACTTAATTAATAATAAATCTGCTGACTGTATTTTTTCAACTTTTTCGAAAAATACAATCAATTCTTTATCTATTAAGTTATAATTAATTTTTGATAAATTTGAACCATATCTTATGCTATTGATGCGATTAAATTGTTCATCTGACATAATCTTATTTTCATAAAGAATGCCAATAACTAATCCTACGCAATCACAACCATTTTTATCTCTTCCATGTGGGCGAAAGGGTACGTTTAGCCATTTTTCTGCCATTTTAAAAAACATGATTATCTATTGCTAATTTTAATATACTTTGGAAGGTTTATATGTTAATATTTTTTTCTTTTAATTTGTCACAATAATCTACATCTTCGTATTTATTAAAGATAAAACCTTGCTTGTATAATGTTTTAAAAACATATTTTTCATTTTTATCTCTATCATAATAACTTATTTCTCCATAGTTTTTTGGAATTTTTTTTTTAAATTTTAAAATATATTTTCCGTCTTCTGAGCTTTTAATTAAGTCATTTACTGCGCGTTTATATAATAAGAAAAATTCACGTTCACAACTACGTGTATTCTTTACTCCATCTATATCATATTTTTTATTTTTATGTCCATATTTTGTTGGTAACTGAAATTCATAAGGATAAATGGTTTCATCGTATTTTTTTGAATATGTAAAAGTGATACTTCCATTATCATTTATGCTTACGAATTCAACAGGTGATAGCTCATAACTTGTCATAACAATACACCAAAGAGCAAATCTATAAATAAGCGTGATGAATATAAAAATGAATATATATCGATATTTCTTTTCAACCCAAATACCTAAAACGAATGTTTTTATTAGATCGAACATATAGTATTATTCTTTATTTATTATTTTTAATATTATAAATTGCTGCATTATAGTAAAAATATTGCTACAACTCCAATATAAAACTAGTCCAGCCGGCATTGAAGCAAACATTATTGTAAAAACAAAAGGCAACCATTTCATAATCTTTTGTTGTGAAGGATCCATTCCAACATTTGTTGGATTGAATTTTTGTTGCATCCACATGGTAAAACCCATAGATATCGGCAATACACCAATTTGTAAAGCTTCTGGCACATCAAAATTTAATAAACCAAATAGATTAAAAATTGAAGATGGATCTCTGCTTGAAAGATCGACTATCCAACCAAAAAATGAAGCATCTCTCATTTCAATAGAAATTGTTAATACTTTGTAAAGTGCTAAGAATATAGGAATTTGAAAAAATAATGGAACAATGGCTGACATCGGGTTAATTTTTTCTCGTCTGTATATATTATACATTGCTATTTGTAAAGCACTTCTGTCGTCTTTGTATTGTTCTTGTAAGGACTTTATCTCTGGTGCAATTTTTTTCATTTTTGCCATTACTTTATATGACTTATTTGCTAGAGGAAAGATAATAATTCTAACAAGAATTGTTAAAAGTATTATTGCAATTCCGAAATTGTTTGTAAAACTATATAACTTTTTTAGTATAATCAATAAAGGTTTTGAGAGAAAATAAAATATTCCAAAATCAATAATTTTATCTATTTTTTCTATCTTATATTTTTCACCAAATTTTTGCAATAATTCTAATTGTTTTGGAGCTACTAAGGCAATTGTTTCTGTTTCGATATATTTTCCGTTCAAAACTGTTTTTGGTGAACTGCTTATATCAATTTGATATGAGTTTTTACCTTTAATATAGCGCGCTGCATACGTAGTTTCTTCTTTTTTATTTGACATCAATGCTGTAACCCAATACTGATCTGAGAAACCTATCCAGCCACAATTATTTGTATTTTTTTCTATATTTTGTTTTTGTATTTTTTCATATTTATTTTCCTCTATTTTACCATCGTTCATTGTTAAAACACCTCGGAAAGCATATGAATTCTCAATTCTATCGACTGTATCTTTCAAAAAAGCCCTGCTATAATTTGATACACTTATATTTTTACCACTATTATTTGTAATTCTTTGTTTAATTTTTATACCATAATTATCGTCTATTTCATATAGTGTTTTAAATTTTATACCATTAATTTCTCCGACTATACTAATGCGATCTGCTGTTTTTTCACCAAGTTTCCAATTAATGTCACTATTTTTATATGTGCCAACCCAACCACTTTCAATAAAATGTTCATTATCTAAAAGTATAACATTTTTCACACTTCCTTCGTGTTGTTTGTAGTTTTTTAATGCAAGAAATGTAATTTTATTATTTGCAACATCAAATCCAACATGAACATTCTTATTTTTTAAAAAAACTTCTTTTTTCGCTCTATTTTGTTTGCTATTTAAAATATTATTCGCTTTTGTGTTTTTTTCTTTATACTCATTATTTTCGTTCTTAATTTTTTCCATTTTTACTGTTTCTTGTTTTTTTAATTCTTCTTCGCTTGGGGAAAAGAAAAAATTCCAAACTGTCAAAAAAAGCATTGAGCACATAATGGCGGTAAGAAGTCTTTTATTTTCGCTGTTATTTGCTGTATTTCTTAAATTTGTAAATCCGTAATTTGACACGTCTATTTTGTCTAATGGATAAAAATAATAATCAAGATATTTAAAAGATATTTTGTTTATGTGAATTTAAATTTATAAAGTGTAATTATTTAATTTAAAAAAAATGCTTGCAAATTAAAAAAGCAAATACTACGTTCTTTGTATATGAAAAGAGATTATGAACTTACGTTGCTTGCGAGAGCTGATGTCTCGGACGAGGATGTAAAGATGGCGCTTCAAGCAATAAAAGACGTAATAATGCTAAACGGAGGCACTATTGTTTATGTTGAATATTGGGGAATGCGTCAACTGGAATATAAAATTAATAAAAACGACAGTGCAACCTTTTATATGATACAATTCAATTCAGATAGTGAAATAAATAGTAATTTGAATGAGAAATTGAGAAATAGTGAGATTTTTATCAGATATTTATTGGTTGTTGCAGACAGTGATAGTTTGGGCATAAAAACACCTAATTGCGTTTCTAATAGTGAGCATCTAGAAGATGGTGTTGTTTTTGATAAAAGATATTACAATATAGTTAATTCGGTTTTTAATATAAAGAAATATGGTGAAAATTAAAGTGACACAAAATGTTGATGATACATTAGTTAATGCGATGTCTGGTGATATTACTTATGAGGATTTGCAAAAGGTTGCTGGTATTTCAACTATTGCTTTAAAATTTAAAAAAGGTGGATCTACTTCTTTTTTTAAGAAATCTTCTTCTTGCCCGTTAGAGGATGTTAAGTATTGTTTTATTTCATACAAAAATGTTAAATTGTTGAGGAAATTTACCAGTCCTCGTGGAAAAATAATTGCCGTAAGAACATCAAACGTTAGAAGTAAACATAAACAGAAGGCTTTGCGTCGAGCAATTTTGCGTGCAAGATTTTTGGGTTTATTGCCTTATGTAAAGTATTAGTTTTATGAAAATTATTTTAAGTCGTGACATTAGAGGTTTAGGTAAAGTTGGTGATGTTGTTGACGTCAAGAATGGATATGGTAGAAATTTTTTATTACCTAAAAAGTATGCCGTTGTAGCTTCGAAAAAAAACATGCAAGAATTACAAGAAAAACTTAATGAGCTAAAAGCAAAGAATGATAAGTTGTTTGAAACGGCTAAACAAGTTGCTGAATTATTAAATAAATCTATATTTAATACTGTAAAACAGGCTTCGGATGATGATACAATTTATGGTTCCGTAAGAGTTAAAGATGTGTATAATTTTATAATCGAAGAACTAAGTAAATCAAAGGTTAATTTCCAAATAGATATTGGTGGCATTAAGATTGGTGAACCAATAAAAACGTTAGGTAGATATAGCGTTATTGTTGAAGTTTTTAGCGACGTAGTTTGTAAATTGAGAATTAATGTATGTCGTACAACTGCTGATTTTGAAAGTGATGTTTCTACTTTTGACAAAAATAAAGATAAAAGTTTAGTTATAAAAAAAGCTAATAATGAAAAAAAATCGAAAGAAACAAATAGTGAAAAACCTAGCGAACCAATGAACAATGATGTAAAAGCTGAAGTTGTTGAGAATGGTAAAAAAACCGAAGTAAAAGCTGATAAAGTAAAAGTCGAAACAAAACCTAAAATAGAAGATAAAAAGACGACTACAACAGTAAATAAAGAAGTAAAACAAAAAAAAGAGGAGAAAGAAAAAGATAATAAGAAGAATGATAAAGTAGAAAAAGAAGAAAAAAAAGCTACAAAGAAGAAAAAGGCTTCAGAAAGTAGCGATGAGAAAAAGACAAAAAAAGTAAAGAAAAAATAATGTATTTTTGTTCATAGATGAACGCAATTCAGATAGGTAAATTTAATTTTAATTATCCTGTTTTTCCTGCGCCAATGTGCGGTATAATGGATGCACCTTTTCGTGCAATGATTTTAAAATTCGGCACACCTCTATTATATACTGAAATGATTGCTTCACATGCTACAATTCTAGAATGCAGGCAAAAATATGTAAAACAAGCAATGTTAAAAGAAACAAATAAGGTTCCATTAGTTACACAGATTGCCGGATGCGATCCTTTTATAATGAGTGAAGCAACAAAAATTGCTGTGCATGCAGGAGCTGATATAATTGATATGAATTTCGGCTGTCCTGTGAAAAAAATAGTAAATAATTTTGCAGGTTCTGCTTTAATGAAAGATGAAAAACTTTCTGGTAAAATTATACATGCAGTAGTGAATTCGGCGGAAAAACTAAATGTTCCAGCGACTATAAAAATGCGTATTGGCTGGGATGAACAACATAAAAATGCAGTTAATATTGCAAAAATAGCTGAAAACGAAGGCGTTAAAACAATTACAATACATTGCAGGACAAGAACTCAAATGTATGGTGGTAGTGCGGATTGGTCTTTTGCTAAGAAAATAAAAGATAGTGTAAAGATACCTGTTATAGTTAATGGAGATATAAATCTTCAAAATATAGATGATGCAATAAATAAATCAAAAGCAGATGGTGTAATGATAGGTCGTGCATTATATGGTAAACCATGGTTAATTGCGGATTGTATCTCTTATTTAAAAGGTGAAAAAATACAGCATAAACCTAAGAATTTATGGAATGATTGTATAAAAGAACATTTAGAACGTATTTTTGATTTTTATCCAATTTCAAATGCGATTGGTTTTGCAATAAAAAATTTATACTTTTATTCACAAGGAATTAAAGAAGGTGCAAAATTTAGATCGAAAATTTCTCAATGCAAGACAAAAAATGATATTTTTTTAGAAGCTGAAAACTTTTTTAAATAATTAATCATCTATAGCGATAGTGTCTAACACCATTTTCTGTTTTTTCCATTATTAGCATTTTTCTTGTCATCAGAACATTTTTTCTAATTAAACACGACCATTCCAAACTTTGCTCACGTTTTTCGAAGTTTTTTAAAAGATTACAGTATCTTTCATATTCAAGTTTCTCATAACCAATACCTCGATGAAATGTATCAAATAATGCCGTATTAACATGAAGTTTATTTTCTTTGTTCTTTTTAGGAAGATCGATAATCAATTCTTTATAATGTTTTACAAATTCTGGTAAATCTTCATCGTAATTTTTTAAAATTTTAATTGAAAACATTTCGCACTCTGCGCCAGAGCCATATGAAAATAACATAACTTTTTTATTGTATAAATCATTAGGTTTAGTTGTTAGTAATAACGAATATAAACCGATATATAAAGAAGCGGTATATGTATTACCTACATATTTTTGTATATACTTTATATATTCGTTTTTGTTTTTTTCTTTATCTATGTTTATTGCGTCACAACATTTATCAAGTATGTTTGCAAAAGGCATATGTGAGATAAAAAAATCAAAATTGTAGTTTTTATTTTTCTCTTTGTAGATATTGTATGTCTTTTTAAGCATGTTGATGTAAGAAGCTATTGAATTTCGACCGTCGTATATTGGATATATTTGATATGCAGGACGATAGAAATCATTTTTGTTAGATGTAAAAAAAACGTTATCATTATTAAATACTGCTATTTTTGGTTTTGAAGATAACAATATAGCAATAGCACCGCAACCTTGTGTTGGCTCTCCTTTTGTTTCCAAGCCATAAAAAGCGACATCACTCATTACAACTAACGCTTTTTTTCCTGGATTGTTTAATATGTGTTCTTTTGCCATCATTAAGGCTCCTGTTCCACCGTAACATGCATGTTTTAACTCAATGCATCTACATTGATTGTTTTCTTCATGTTCAAGTAATCCATATAATTCACATGCGGCAGATTTTGAATTATCGATTGCGCTTTCTGTTGCAAATAGCAATAAATCTATATCATTACTTATTCTTTCACTATTTAAACAATTAGAAACAGCCTCATATGCCATTGTTATAATATCTTCATTTGGATGTATAATAGACATATATATTTGCCCAAGTCTTTTTTCATATTTACTAATCAAATCTTCCTCGACTTTCTTATCGCCATTGCTTCTTGCGTGAGCTAAATCTTTAAGAGCAAAAAATAAGAAAGGTGCGTAAGCTCCAATTGATTCAATTCCAACTTGAATATTTGCTTTTATACTATCCTTTTTGTTACTTTCTTTTTTTTTCATTTTAAAAAAAGTAAATGGTAATATTTATATTGCAATATTTTTTTTACAATACAAAAATAAGTATAATTTATCAGACGAATAAAAACATCTTGATTTTTATCTACAAAGATACCCATCTATTGCAATGGGATCATAGTTCAGTTGGCTAGAACGCTTCCATGGCATGGAAGAGGTCTTGGGTTCGAGTCCCAATGGTTCCACCACGCAAATGACACTATATTTAAGCATTTTGAAGCGTTTTGTTTTTTTTGCTATTTTTTAATACTTTTTTGTTATTAAAATATTTAGTTGTTGTAATACCATCTTTTGTTACAGTATGTTTTGATTTAATTTTACCATTATCGTTTTCAGTCTCAAAACTCTCAAAACTTTCTTTGCCATTCAAGTTACTATAAGAACTTGAAGAAGAATATGAATAAACTTTTGTTTTCATATAAAAAACTAAAAAACTTCCTACATTAAAATATAGTAAAAAAATGAGTTTTTTCAAGAGTTATTTTATTCATTTCGATTGTATTAAATAACAAAATATAAAGATTGACTATTTTAAATCAAATTTAAAACTATTTTCGTATTTTTTTAGTAAACCATAATCATCCCAATTTCCATACATTTTTCCAGAAATTGTTTGTGTTATGAAATTATTAAGTGCTTTTTTAAAAACCGATTTGTCTTTGTTTTTTTTTGCCATTTGTATGTTGTAAATTCTTATTCTTTTATATAAATTTGGAAACTTCATAAAATTATTTAATAATTTTTTATCCGACTTTAATATTGAAATAATTTCGTAATCAACTTTAAAATTGTCATCTGGTATCGTTTTTAAACCGCTTTCCGTCATTAGTCCTAAATCTTTTAGCATAATACATCTTGCTTTATTTAATTCAGACCAATAACTTGTTTTTTTTCTTGGTGAAAATCTTTGGTACGCAATTCCGTTAATTTTTTTTTTAACACTATCTATCCAGCCAAAGCACAATGCTTCAAGGACGGCTTCTAAATAATACAAATTATCCTTATCCACTGGTTTACCGTGTTTTACAGCAACCCAGCATTCCGTTTTGCAACTATGATTTTTTTGTAGCCAATCTCGAAACTGTTTTCTATTTTTTACATCTAATACATTTTCTAAATTTTTATTATTTGTCATAAACATTAGATAGTTGTATATATTCTTCGACGCTTAACTCTTCTGCGCGTTTATTTATAATATCTTCATTTAAAATTTTATAAAAATCAGTATTTTTAAATACATTTGAAAGTTTTTTACGGCGTTGACTGAAAGCAACTTTACAAATTTTATCAAGCGTTCTAAATGTATATTTATCTATTTTGTTTGAATGTTTTGGAGTAATTTTTATAACAGATGACATTACTTTTGGTTTTGGATTAAAGCATTCTGGTTTTACATCAAAAAGTTTTTTAACATCGCATATACTTTGAATTAAAATCGATATTCTCCCATAATCTTTTGTTCTTGGAGAGGCACAAATTCTGTCTACAACTTCTTTTTGTAACATTACAACTATATCTTCAATATAATCTATGTCATTCAGCCAGTTTAAAACTAACGTTGTCCCTATATTGTATGGTAAATTGGAGATTATTGTAATTTTTTGTTTCTCTGCTTTTGAGATTTCACTAACATCTAATTTTAATGCATCTGCATTTATAATTTCAGCAAGTTCTCCAAAATTTTTTTGCAGAGTTAACATCAATCTTCTGTCTTTTTCAATTAAAATTAATTTTTTTGGTTTATGATTTATAATCCCTCTTGTCAAAAAACCAGTTCCGGGTCCGACCTCTAAAACAATTTTATTTTCAATATTTACAGCTTTACATATATCTTCAACAACGAGAAAATCATTTAAAAAATTTTGACCAAGTGATTTTTTTGCAAAATAACTATTATTTTTGTCTTTGATTAATTTGACTATGCTTTGCTGTTTCATTAAGTTTAAATGGTATATTACCTGTGTAAAAATATGCTCTTATATCTTTTTTACTTATTATTGGAAAATGAAAAAATAGATCTATATCTGATGTGCAATTTGTGACATTATTTTTAACATGTTCTAAAATCTTTCTTGCGCCCTGTGAACTAACTAAATATGCATGTGTGCAAGCAAACAAATCTATTGAGTGTTTATCTGTTTGCACAGATAAGTCTATCCATTCGGCGTATCCATTTTTTCTATAACTTCTTCTTTTTTCTTTTATATATCTCAAATATTTTATATCTAAATGATTATCATCACTTATTGAATCTCTATATCGTCCTAACTTTAAAATATCAAAATCTTTTGGAACAGCTTTAAATGTTTCTTTTATATCATTATCAAAATTATCACTTACATCAAAATCATCTTCAAAAATAAGTCCATATGTATTATCCGGTTGTTTAGCTATTTTTTCTATTG
>DGWA01000014.1 GCA_002395105.1 Rickettsiales bacterium UBA4270 | reverse complement strand
TTCTCGTTCAGATATTATGGGCATAAATAATTAGCGTGGGCGAAGTAGGATTCGAACCTACGAACTCATATGAGGACAGATTTACAGTCTGTTGCCATTGACCGCTCGGCCATTCGCCCGCAAGACAATTTGCGTTTTTGAAAAATAAAAGTCAAGATTTGGGGTTTTACGTAAAGGCGCTATTTAATAAATAATTTGCGCAAAAAGATTAAAACCACTTTTTAAGATTGTCGAAAAAATTTTCTGTTTTTGGGTTTGAGCTTGAGTTTGATATTTCATCAAATTTTCGTAATAATTCCTTTTGTTCTGTTGTTAATTTAACTGGTGTTTCTACTACAATATTAACAATCAAATCACCTCGGCTACCATTTTGTTTTGGCATTCCAGCACCACGAACATATATTTGTTCTCCGTTTTGTGTTCCTGCTGGGATTTTTAAAGATATTTCTTTTCTATCAATTCCTATAATAGAAATTTCTGCTCCCAGTGCCGCTTGTGTAAAACGTATAGGTATTTTGCATTCTAAATTATAGCCATTTTTCTTAAATATTTCATGCTGTTTTATTTGAAATACTATGTATAAATCTCCTGCTTGACCACCTCTAATACCATGTTCTCCTGCGCCTCTGATTTTAACAGTATCTCCGTCTGAAATTCCAGCGGGTATTTCTATTTCTATTTTTTTTATAATTTTTTCTTGTCCTTCTCCGTTGCAAAATTTACATGGATTACTTAATATTTCACCAGAGCCTTCACATTTATCACATGTTTGTTCTACTATAAAAAAACCTTGTTGCATTTGCACAGAACCACGTCCATTACATTTATTACACTTTGTTTTTTCTTGTTTACCACTTGAACAACCAGTTCCATTGCAATGAGAACAAGGACCCATAGTTTTATATTCTGCTATTTTTGAACTGCAATTAAATGCTTCTTCGAGAGTTATACTCATTTTATATTTTAAATCTGAACCACGTGAATTGAATTCATGATTAGATGCTCTACTTCTTGTAGTACCAAAAAAACTATTAAATATATCATTAATATCGCCAAAATCAAAATTTGAGCTAAAACCAGAACTATTAAAACCATTAAATCCGCCAAATCCTGAACCGTCAAAGCCACTACTGCTTCCATCAGCAGATCCAGTTTGATCATACATTGCACGTTTATTTGGATCTGATAATACAGAGTATGCTTCGTTTATTTCTTTAAATTTTTTTTCATATTTTTCCTTTTCATCAGGATGTTTATCTGGATGATTTTGCACAGCTAATTTACGATATGCTTTTTTCAAATCGTCTTGTGTTGCTGTCTTTTTTACGCCTAAAATGTCATAATAGTTTGTAGTCACTTGACTTTATTGAAACTCCTACTTACTATAAGTAGTATGAAATTTTTGTTTTCAAGAGATATTTTTATTATTGTAGTAGTTGTTAATATTTTTGTAAATCAAATCATGTCTATTGCGGCCGAACAAGTAAAATCGGTAAAAGTTGAAAAAAAAATAGTAAAAAAAACTACGACAAAAAATGTTGTAAAAAAACAAAAACAACCGATCAAAACAAATAAAAAAACAAGTAAGAAAATAAATAAGAAAACATTAAATTCAATTATAGATGAAATTGAAAAAAAATATTCAGAAAATGAAAAAAAAGAAGAAAACAACAAAAATAAAGACAATAATTTACAAAATCAAAAACAGGATAAATTAAAAAAAAACGACGAGAACGAAATTTTAGAAACATACGCAGGAATGGTTGGTGATAAAAGGGCAAGCAAAGGGATTACATTAGATTTAACTATGGAAATGCGTGGTATTGGTTGCTGGTTGTTGTGTATAAACGGAAAAGGCGTTGACAATAAAAAACTTGTACATTCTGATTTACAACTTAATCCAACTCGTTTTTTAATTAATGTAAATACAAGTAATCTTAAAGATAAGGTTGTGAATTTTACATATCAAATGCCAAAAAATATTCGCTTAAAATATGGTAAACAAAAAAATGGATATACTATAAGTATAGAATTACCAAGTAATACGAAAATCATTACTAAAAACGTTTCGGCTGGTGAGATTTCTGTGAAATTTGTAAACTATGATATTGTAAATGATTTTAATAAAAAACTTGAAGAAAGAAATAAAAAACAACAAGATGCTGTGTCTTTAAAAAATAGTGTTTCAATAATGAATAATTTAAATCATAAAAACGATGTTTTTATATTTGATAGTAAATATCATGGATTACTTGAACTTGAAAAAGATACAGTTTTTCAGAAAATAAAAATAAAACACAAAAAACCATTCATTGTTGCAATCGATGCTGGGCATGGCGGGATTGATCCTGGCGCAAGTGGAGCGAACGGAGTTTATGAGAAAAATATAACATTAAAATATGCAAAAAGTTTGAAAAGAGAGTTAAAAAAGCATAATGTAAAAGTTATAATGACAAGAACTAATGACGAAACAGTTCCGTTAACGAATAGGGTTAGGATAGCCAAGCAAGCGCACGCAGATTTGTTTATTTCATTACATATGGATGCACATGAAAATCCAAAAACTTCTGGTATGACTGTATATCGTTTATCAGATATAAACGATAGTCATCCTGACTGGAGTAGGTTTTATAATAGATATTATCTTCCAAAGCAATATGAAAATTATATCCAGGATCGACCAATTTTAGATATTCTTGTAAGTATGACGCGTCAAACGTTATCTGAAAAATCATCTATTATTATAGATAATATTTTATTATCTTTTAAAAAAAATGGAGTTTGCAGTATTTGCCGTAAAGGTCAAAGATCTTTTGCGGTATTAAGAGGTCTTGATATGATGTCTATTTTAATAGAAATTGGGTATATTAGTAATTTAAAAGAACAGAAAAAACTACTACTTGCAAGTAATATTAAAAAAATTACTGCTAATCTTGCTAATGTAATTGTTAGAACTTTTGAAGAATAAAAAATATGAAATGGATCAAAAAAATACTAAACAAATTGTTTAAACATTTGTATTTAACTTCCGTTGCTATTTTTTCGGTATCTTTAATGGTTTTATTAATAGTAATGTCTGCACAATTTCTCGGCGATCGAATAAGTTCTGTTGTTTTAAATAATAGATCAATTGAAGTAGATATTGTTGTAGATAAGGCGCTTGAAAAAGAACATTCAATGAAGAAATTAGAAAAAGCAATAGAAGAAGATTATGATTTAAAAAAACACAATATAAAGGTAAAATTAGTTGATATCAATGATGATGCGAACAAATCTTTTGGTAAAGGTAAAATTATTTTCTCAAATGAAAAAGATACTTTTCTTAACTTTATTTCTAAGCATAAAATTTCAATACTTGAACGTTCAATATTTCCAGATAGATCAAGAATATATATAGAATTTTCGAAATATGACGAATATGCTATCGCCGATACAGTTATAGACAATTTGAGAATTTATATAGGTATTGTTGACGCTGAAACAAATTTAGAAAAAACCAAGATAAATAGAACGCTTAGTGCCATATGTAATAGTATATTGCTGAAATCGGATTTACAACCAGATTAATCAAGGTATTATGTCTATAATGTCTGTATTAAGTGCATCATCCGGCGTCATGTGATCTACAGGAAAATTGATATCATAATATTGTGGTTCAACTGGTGTGCTAATTTTTACTGATAAAACATTGTCTAAGCCATTTATTTTAACATCTTCTATATTTTTCACAACTGGTGTTTCGTTATTATAGAGATATGGAAAGCTTGGTAGAGTATTTATAATTGGTAATTCAGATGCTTCATTTTCTAAATAATGTAAATCAATATTTGTATCTCTCATGTTTGGTATATTTAATACATGTTTAATACCGTCGAGAGGAGTTTCTTTGTCATTCGATGATTTTATGTCTTGTATTATACCGTTGGGTGTAGCATCTGTTATCATCGATTTTAATATTTTTTTAACACTAAATGTGTTCATTTTTGTGTCTTCTTGGTCCGGTATTTTTGGTAATTTTGGAAGTATTCTTTCGCTTTTTGCATCTATAATATATTGTGGTATGCGCGGGTAGTTATTATCTTTACTTGTTGTATCTGGTATTAAATTTATATTTTTATATAAAATATCTATTGGATCTACAAAACCACACGATATTATATATATAAAACATATTAAAACTAATTTAATTTTCTTTAAAAAGAAATGTATCATTTTGACAAAAATATATTTTTATTATTTAAACATTTTGATTTTGGATATTTTTTTGTCAAAAACTCTATATATTTTTTCATATTTGTTGTCATATTTAATGAATGCAACGATGAAATCATTCCGCACAACGTTCTTTCTTCAATTTCCGGATCAATATCTTTGTATTTATTAAGGATGTTAGCGTATCTTCTTATTGCGCTAATGAAAATATCATTTTTTTGATAAAGTTCTCCAATTAATACATCGCCAAGCTGCTCCATTTTGTTAAGATAAACGATTTTTTCTTCTGCATTTTTTACATATTTTGAACCGGGATGTTTATTGATTAAATCTGTAAAAATTTGTCTGCTTTCAACAATATTACTATAGTTTTTATTTACATCGCGAATATTTATATAATTAGACATTGCTAGTATATATAACATATATGGTTCATATTGATCGTTTGGAAAAAGTTTAAAAAAAACACTGGTAATGTTTTTTATTTTTTCATACTCTTTATTTAGATAATTTGTAAACGCCTCCATTACCAATGAATTTCTAGTATATTGTGAGTAAGGATGGTTTTTTGATAGGGCTTCAAACTGATCGGCCGATGTAGCATAACTCCTATCTACATAACTATATATTCCGTCTAAATAATATTGCTCTGCTGTTTTGTATTTTAACTCTTCTGCCTGAGAATTTAAATAATTAAAAAAAACACTAAAAAAAAATGATAAAAATATAATATTTATGTATTTTTTTTTATTTTTCTGCATAATATGATTATGCTTTACTCGCCTTCTTTCTTTTCTTTTTTTTCTCTTTTTAAAACCAGAACATGAGACATGGTTACATTTCCTTTATCATCAAGTTTAAGATTTGTCTTTCTAACCAAACCTTTACCAGCTTGCCTCATTCTATTTTTTGACTTAGATGTTTTTCTTTTAGGAACAGCCATGAATATAAACAATAAACTAACCTTGTTTTGCTTTAAAACGTCTATTTGTTTTGCAAATAACGTATATTCTATTACCTCTTTTTACCAATTGACAACCTTGACGTTTACGCAAGTTTTTTAAAGAAGATTTAACTTTCATAAACAAAACACTTAATTAAAAACAATAAAAAAATAATTGTCAATTTTAAAAAATTCTATTCTTCCTTTTTGGAAATTTTTTGTTGAAAATAAAAAAATTAAAAAGATTTATTTATACACAAAATTTATTTTATAATGTAAAATTAATATGAAAAAAATTTTGTACGTTTTTAACAAAAAATTGGTGGTTATTGATTATGTACAATAACATTTTTGTTAAAACATTGTTTGTGTTTTAATTGAATGTATATTTATGTTTAGATGATAAAGGAGAAGAAAGATTGATAAAAATTAATAGTAGCGAAATAAAGCAAAGACAATTATTTACATTCGGACACGAATTATATCATGTAATCAAACTCCATATATATGAAGTAAAGTAGTTTAGGTTGTAATTGTATGAATAGAGAAATTGAAAATTTAAGTTGTAGATTAATAATAGGAGGTTTAGAATGGCTCCCAAATCATTATGAAAGTATCACAATTGGCGATGTTAATGACGATAAAGTAGTTAATGTAGTTTACGATTATGCAAGTGTAAGTATTGGAAAAGATTTTTTACACAGAACTATAACAATTAATGGTGTTTTATTTGGAACTCAAGAATACAAACAAGCTCATTATTATACTATAACTCAGGGTCTTATCAAAGACCAGTATATAAATATACTTCCAAGTTTTATAGAAAGAACTGGATTTGAATATACTTATAATGGAAAACTGATAACATTTCATAGAGAAAGATTTGATGCAGATATAGATGTAGAAACTCTTGACCCTAAACAACAAGATAAAGTAAGTTTTAATATTGATGTTTTAGATATTATACAAAAAGTGAATTAAATATTATTTCTAATAAAAATAGTAAAAGTTGTATTTAATCATTTTTTTGATAAATTTTTCTGTTCTTTTTTCATTTTTTCATGTCTTAAATTTTTTCTTTTTGAAACAGTAATACCATTAACGTTGTAAAAAGTATATTGTTTGTTTTCTTCGTTTATTATATTTAATATTGTATTATGGCAATTTAATGTTAATCTTGATTCATGTTTTATCATTTTGTTCATACAATCATTAACTGGTTCTTTGAAAATAACATTTCCTTTTCTTGTTTTCATCTTGCATAATCTCGATATATCGCTTAGACAGTTTATGCGCAAAAGATTTTCTGTTAAAATTGCAATTTTTTGATTTTCTGTATTGTTTTCATTTAATATATCTTCATCTGTAATACTTTCTGGATTAGATAATATTTTTTCAGATTGAGAAATTAACGAATCTGCATCTATATTTGTGTCATCTTGAATAGTATTGTTTTTTGTTTTTTTTTCATAAGTATCGTAGTCAAGTCCTAAAATTCTTGCTACACATTCTCGCGTGAAGAAATTCTTTTTTCTTTCAACACATTTTAATCGTTCACTTGTATCATTATATTCACTATTATTGCAGTATTTTTCTAACTCTTTATCGCATTGCTGAGAACTTACAACTGAAAATGAATTATTGACGTTTAGAATAAAAAACATCATCGCTACACTAATAACGCTAGTCTTATTCGAGATTTTTAAAAATATTTTTAATAAATTATTTTGCTTTTTCAACATATTCTAATGTATCTGTTGAAACTATAATTTCTTCGCCAGATTCTATAAACTCAGGTACTTGTACTGTTAAACCATTTTCTAACTCAGCTGGTTTAAAAGATGATTTTGCAGTTTGTCCTTTAATATACTGTTGTGTTTCTTTAATTTTTACTTTTACTTTTTGTGGTAATTCAGCAGAAACAATTTCGCCATCTGCATAGTCAATATCGAGTATCATATTTTCTTCCAAGAACTCAACATGACCTGATAATAAATTTTCAGATAGAGTAAATTGTTCATAACTTTCTAAATCCATGAATTCTAAATCTGAACCAGACCTATATAAAAATTGTGCTTGTTTGCTTTCGAATAATACTTTTTCCAAAATTTGATCGCTACGAAAACGTTCATTTAATTTTGTTCCATTTTTAATATCTTTTAACTCAGCTTGAATAAAAGCGCCACCTTTACCAGGCTTTACATGCTCTGTTGCTACAACGCGGTATAACGAATTTTTATATTTAATTAAATTTCCAACTTTTATTTCAATAGCACTACTACTTGACATACAACACAATTTATTATCTTAATATAAAGTTTTTATTGTCAAGATATGAACGTAATATGATTTTACTTGCAATTTATTTTACATTTACTTCGAATATATTGCTAATCTTTTAAATTATGCAAGATCAACAGTGTTTATATTATTTTCCAATTTGTCCGTTTTGCAGGAAGATAAGATTTATGCTGGCGATAAATGATGTAAAAAATTGCTATTATCGTATTGAAAATTTCTGGGAAAGACGTGAGAAATTTTGTAAGATAAATCCAACGGCAGAAGTTCCTGTTTTGGCAATTCAAAACACAGGTCTCGATGACAAAAAATCAATGGTTTTATGGGGTCAAAATACAATTATGGACTATTTAAGAAATAAATATCCAGTTCATACATTGGTTAGCGTAGATGTAAATGAACGAGCAAAGATAATGAAGTATAATGAATTTTTTGATACAAAATTTTACGCAGACGTGACAAAACCAATCTTGGAAGAACGTGTTTATGTTTCTTATAAAAAAAAGCGTTTACCAAATCATGAAACAGTAAGACTTGCACGTATGAACCTTGAGGAACATCTAAAATTTATTGATGGTATTTTAAGAAAAAGAGAGCATATAGCAACTGCATTTTTTTCTCTTGCAGATTTATCTCTTGCGTCTCAAATTTCATCATTAGATTATTTAGGTGAGATTAATTGGTCGATGCATCCTGAGTTAAAAGAATGGTATATTTTAATAAAATCAAAACCAGCATTTCGAGATATTCTTTATGACATAATACCAGATTTTCGTCCTTCTATTTGGTATCGTGAGCTTGATTTTTAATTTTTACCATATACATACGTGCATTTTTTTAAAAAGTTTCCATCTGTATAGTTAAAAACCATAAGTTCGATTTTACCATTTTCTTTTGCTTTTAATACACTATTGTTTCCAATAAAACCGAAATATTTACAAGCTTTGCTTTCTTTTGAATCAGTTAAATCTATGCCGATTGATTTTGCTTTATTTTTTGCTCTATCTTGTATTGTACTTTGTCTTAAACATCCAGTCAAAATAAGTAAAACTACAAAAAATTTAAAATTATTTAACAATTTCATAGAAAATTTATTTAATTAAACGGCATCGCAGAAAGCACGTATTATTTTTACATTTTCTTTGTTGATTAAAAATTCAGGGTGCCATTGTAAACCGAGAACAAAATTACTGCAATCTTTACATTCTATTGCTTCAACAATATTATCAGGGGCAACCGCTGTTACTACAAATTTATCGGCTATTCTGTCAACTGCTTGATGATGATTTGAATTAACATCTATTGTTTTTTTATTTAAAATTTTATGTAATAAAGAATTTTTAATTATATTAACTTTGTGAATATTTTTTATAGTGCTTATACCTTTATGTTTTATGTTTGAAGAATATTTCATACTACTTGGAATGTCTTGTATTATATTACCACCGAATGCAATATTTAATTCTTGCATACCAAGACAAATTCCGAGGATTGGTTTTCTTTTCTTCATAAGTTTTTTTATCAATTTGATATCAAATTTAACTCTGTTATCTGGTTCAATTTCTTTGACTTTTGGATGTAATTTTTCCCCAAAAAACTTTGAATTTATATCATCTCCGCCTGTAAATATCATTCCATCGACAAAGTTTGTAATTTTATCAATTTGACTGTCATTAACAGGGATCATTACAAATAATACATTTTTTTTATTGCAAGCTTTAATAAATTGATCTATATATCTTGTTCTTAAAAATTGTTTATTGTATAAATATCTTTGTTCTTCTGGCATAGAATTATCAACTTCATAGCTAACACCAATACCAATTACTTTAACTTTTTCATTTGATTGCTTGCTTACGAAATTTATTTTCCAAAAGAAAAAATAACCAAATAAGATAATCAATATAGATATGAACATTGATGTATAAATATATTTAATTTTCATAAAAAATCATCTTACAGTTGAAAATAATTTTTTAAATTCAAGTTTAAGTTACTTAGTATATAGTGAATTAGTAAAGTTAAATTATTTAATAAAAAGTTAATGTCGTTTTTATATCTATTCATTTATTTTTTCTTGAATTTCTACATTAAATAACATTTTTACAACCCTATATATAAAATCGTTCATTGTTTTTTGCATTAATTTATAACATTCAAATTTGTATTCACTAAATGGATCTTTGTGAGCGTATGCTCTTAAATGTATACCTTCTTTTATGTGATCTAAATAATATAAATGTTCTCTCCAGCATTCATCAAGTGTTTGCAAAATTATGTGACGTTGTATTTCCTCGAGGATTTCAATATCAATATTTGCAAATTTACTTGAATAAAGAAAACTACAAGTTCTATTTAAATGTTCTAAATCATAATTTACAATACTAATACTACTTGTAGGAAATAGGTATGTTTCTGATAATAGTTTTTTTAATTTATTTACATCAACTTTTTCGTTATTTGTTGCATTTGCTAAGATATCTGTATTAACATCGTTTATTATTTGTTTAAATATATTTGATAGATTTTGAGATTTTACAAAATTCATTCTTTGTTCATATACAATTTGTCTTTGCTCGTTAACAATGTCGTCGTATTTTAATAAATTTTTACGTACTTCGTAGTGATATGCTTCAATTTTTTTTTGTGATTTATTTATTATGCTATTTAACATAGGATGATCCATTGATTCTCCTTCCTTAAAACCAAAACGAGATAAAAATACATTTATTTTATCTCCGCCAAAAATACGCAATAAATTGTCTTGTAATGACAAGTAAAACTGTGTTTTTCCTGGATCTCCTTGTCTGCCAGCTCTACCTAATAATTGATTATCAATACGTCTACTTTCATGTCTTTCAGAACCAATAACAAATAAACCGCCTACTTTAACTACTTCTTCATATTCGGTTTTATGTTTTGCTTTTATATCTTCTGCTATTTTTTCAGCATTAACATTAATAGAGTTGTCGCTTTTTTGTATTGCTGCCTCAATTGCTTTATCTGTTTCTTTTTGTATATTTCCACCAAGCATTATATCAGTACCGCGTCCGGCCATATTTGTCGCAATTGTTATTGCACCAAGACGACCTGCTTCGGCGATTATTTCAGCTTCTTTTTCATGATGTTTTGCGTTTAGTAAATTATGTTTTAAACCAGCTTTATTTAAAAGAGCGGATAATGCTTCTGATTTTTCAATACTTGTGGTTCCGATTAGAATTGGTTGACCTTTTTCATGCGCCTGTTTTACAGCTTCAACTATTGCATTAAATTTGTCTTTTTCATCTTTAAATATAAGATCGTTAAGATCTTGACGAATTACTTTTTTATTTGTAGGTATTGTAATTATTTGTAATTTATAAATATCAAAAAATTCAGCTGCCTCTGTTTTTGCAGTTCCGGTCATTCCGCTTAATTTATTATATAATCTAAAAAAGTTTTGATATGTAATTGATGCAAGTGTTTGATTTTCAGGTGCAATATTTAAATGTTCCTTTGCTTCTATTGCTTGATGAAGACCGTCGCTATATCTACGTCCATCCATTATACGACCAGTAAATTCATCAATAATCATTGCTTGACCATCTTTTACTATATAATCTGTTCCATTTTTGAAAAGTGTATGTGCTTTTAATGATTGCATTATAAAATTTAATAATGTAAATGAATTTGGACTATATAATTCTTCATTTTCTGGTAAAATTCCAGCTAAGTGAAGTAAATTTTCGACGTGTAAATTTCCAATTTCAGTAAGCTGGACGTTTTTATGTTTTTCATCAATTTCGTAGTCATCTGCAACAAGTTGTTTCACAACATTATCAACTAACATATAAAGTTTTGGATCGTGCGCTGTTGGACCAGAAATAATTAAAGGTGTTCTACTTTCATCTATCAAAATAGAATCTACTTCATCTATGATTGCAAAATTAAGTCTATCTGGAAGCAAGACCATATCGTTAAGTGAAGTTTTCATGTTATCTCGTAGGTAATCAAAACCTATTTCATTGTTCGTAACATATGTGATATCTTTTGCATATTCAATTTTTCTATCTTCTTGTGCTGTTTTTTCTGTTATTTTTCCAACAGATAGACCAAGAAAATTATAAACTTTTCCCATCCAATCACAACCGACTTTTACAAGATAATCATTTACTGTTATAACATGAACACCTTTGCCAGAAAGCGCGTTTAAATAAGCCGCAAGTGTAGCAACAAGTGTTTTACCTTCTCCTGTTTTCATTTCTGCAATACAACCGTCATGCAAAACCATTCCACCTATCAGCTGAACATCAAAGTGTCGCATTCCTAAAACTCTCCTAGAAGCTTCTCTAACGACAGCGAAAGCTTCTGGAAGAATTTTATTTAACATTTTATCTATTTCTTTATTGTTTTCTTCTTCGCTTTTTTTATCATTTATAACGGATTTAATTTTTTGTTTAAATTCATTTGTTTTTGATTTTAATTCTAAATCAGTTAGTTTTTGGATTTTTGGTTCTAATGCATTTATTTCACGGACACGTGCTTCATATCTTTTTATTGCCTTTTCATTTACATCACCAAATATTGCATTTAACAATTTTTTCAACATCTCTAAAAGATAAAAATGTATTTTTTATTTTTCAAGAATAAAAGTAATAGAATTATTGCAATGTTTTTGCTTTTTCTAAAACTTCTTGAATATTGCCAACCATGTAGAATGCTTGCTCAGGGATGTCATCATATTTACCTTCACAAATTCCTTCAAAACCATCAATGGTTTCCTCAAGGGATATAAATTTTCCAGGCGTTCCGGTAAAGACTTCAGCTGTAAAAAATGGTTGAGACAGAAAGCGTTCTATTTTTCTTGCACGTTTAACAACAAGCTTATCTTCGTCGCTTAGCTCATCTATGCCTAAGATTGCTATAATATCTTGTAATGATTTATATTTTTGTAAAATTTCTTGCACTTTTCTGGCAACTTTATAATGTCTTTCTCCGACAACAAGAGGAGATAAAATACGTGAAATACTATCTAATGGATCGACGGCAGGATAAATTGCTTTTTCTGCTATTTTGCGAGATAAAACTATTGTTGCATCTAAGTGGCTAAACGTTGTAGCAGGTGCAGGATCTGTTACGTCATCGGCAGGGACATATACTGCTTGCACGGATGTTATTGAACCTTTGTTTGTTGACGTGATACGTTCTTCTAAATACCCTAATTCGGACGCAAGCGTTGGTTGATAACCGACTGCTGAAGGTATACGACCAAGTAGCGCAGATACTTCAGAACCGGCTTGAATAAAACGAAATAAGTTATCTACAAAAAATAATACATCTTGATTTTTTACGTCTCTCAGATATTCTGCAACTGTAAGACCAGAAAATGCAACACGAGCTCTTGCGCCAGATGGTTCATTCATTTGACCATAAACTAAAACGACTTTTGAATTTTCAGGTTTATTTTGATCTATTAACCCAGAAGCCATCATTTCATTATATAAATCATTTCCTTCACGAGTTCTCTCTCCAACGCCAGCAAAAACAGATTTTCCTCCATGTGCCTTTGCTACATTGTTTATTAATTCTGTTATTAAGACAGTTTTTCCAACGCCAGCGCCACCGAAAAGACCAATTTTACCACCTTTTAAAAACGGAGCAAGTAAATCAATGACCTTAATCCCTGTAACAAGAATTTCGCTTTTTGGTGTTTGGTTTTTTAATTCTGGTGCTTGTCTGTGTATACTCCATCTTTCACATTTATTGCTTATTTTCGTGCCATCCAAAACATTTCCACAGACATCCATTATTTTTCCTAAAATTTCATCTCCAACTGGTATAGAAATTGGTTGCTCCGTATCTTCGACCTCTAATCCACGATACAGTCCATCTGTTGCTTGCATTGATATAGTTCTAACTGTGTTTTCGCCAATATGTTGTACGACCTCTAGAACTATTGTTTTATCGTTGAGTTTGCAATGAAGTGCATTATTTATTTTTGGCAATGAACTATTTTCAAAGATAACATCAACAACTCCTGAAATTATTTGAGAAATTTTACCAAGTTTTTTTTCCATGAAAAAACAAGAATTAAATAAGTAAACAAAAATAATTGTCAAACTTTATATTTTTTTAAACACATAAAAAAAGCCAGAAGAAAAACTTCT
>DGWA01000006.1 GCA_002395105.1 Rickettsiales bacterium UBA4270 | reverse complement strand
AGGAAATGATTATTGTTATTGATTTTATATCAATTTAGCTTTTAAAAAATCTATCAGTCCAGTCTATTAAAGTATTATTATTAATCACTAAACTGTTATCTTGTTCATCTTTACTGTTATGTATTATTTTATAAAACTTTTGATTTGTTGTTTTTTTATTTAAGCCTCCTTTTTCTTCAATCCATCTACCAACTTTTATGTAGTCTATGATATCAAGTAATTCTGGAGTTGTTCGTTTTATTTCTTCTAACATTAAACCTGTATATAAACAAACTTTAAGATTATATTTTTTTACAATTTGTATTAATTCTACTAAGCGTTTTACTTTCCATTCTCCACCATAAAATAACACACAAGATATGTATTTGTTTTTTACGATTAATTTTTCTAATTTTTCGTCTGTCAGTTCTTTTCCGAATTTTGGATCCCATGTAAAAGCACTGTGACAGCCTTTACAATGCAAAGGGCAGCCCGATATTGATATACCAAGAGCTATTTCATCAAGAACATCTTGTGTTGTAATTTGATAATCTGATGAATATAATTTTTCTTTCTCCATACACTTATTTAGCACTAAAGTTGTCCCCAAGGTAAACTTGGCGCACCATTTTGTTTTTTTTAATTTCATTGGCGCTACCGGAGCATATAATTTCACCGTTATATAGTACATAAGCTTTGTCGGAAATTTCTAAAGTTTCTTTAACGTTATGATCTGTTATAACTACGCCAATATTTTTTTTTTTAAGTAATAAAATTATATTTTTAATATCATTTACCGCAACAGGATCTACGCCGGCAAATGGTTCATCAAGTAAAAGAAAAGTTGGATCTATTGCAAGAATACGTGCTACTTCAACTCTTCTTCTCTCTCCTCCGGAGAGCACTGCTCCAATGCTATCTCTAATGTGTCCTATGTTAAATTCATCAAGCAATTGATCTATACGACGTTTTATTTTTTGTTTATCGTTTTTATACTTTGCTTCTAACGCAATTTTAAGGTTATCTTCGACTGAAAGTTTACGAAAAATTGATGCTTCTTGCGGGAGATAACCAATGCCAAGTTTTGAGCGTATATACAATGGACAAAAAGTAATATCAATATCGTTTAGAAATATTGTACCACTTGTTACGGGTATTATGCCGACTATAGCATAAAAAGCAGTTGTTTTTCCGGCACCATTTGGTCCCAAAAGAGCAACAACTTCGCCTTGTCCAACTCTAAAATTAAATTTTTTGAGTATAACTTTTGTGCCGTATATTTTTGATATATCTTTGGTTATTAATTTACTTTTTGACATCTTTTTGAATTTTGAATTGATATAAATTTTTTGTCAATACTTTTTGGTAAAAAAGCTAAGACCGCAATCACACTTTCCAGTTTCTTTTGGATTTTTAAAGATTAAACCACGTTTAAGCCCATTCTCTTTGAAGTCAATTTTTGTGCCATTTAAAATTTTGATTTCATCATGTTTTATAAAAAAATTTATTCCGTTAATATTTTTAATAATATAATTTTCTGTGTTTTTATTATTTTTAACGCAGTATGTTTTATACATTAAACCACATTTTCCTTCTTCTAAACATAGACGAATTCCGATTGTATTTTTAGTTTTTGACAGATATTTTTTTATAAAATCGGTAGCTTCTTTGCTGATAAAAATTTCAATTTTATCATCTTTACGCTTTTTGTTTTTATTTTCTTTTTGTGTATTTAACTTTTTAGTATTTGTGTCTTTTTTGTTTTTTTCAATATAGTCTTTGATAGCTCTTTGAATTGCGCTTTCTGCAAGAACAGAACAATGTAATTTAATTCTAGGCAAGTTTAATGTTTTTGCTATATCTACATTTTTTATTCTTAATGCTTCTTCGATTGTTTTTCCAATAAGGTATTTTGCGACATAACTACTGGATGCTTTTGCGGAGCCACATCCAAAGACTAAAATTTTAGCATCTACTATTTTTCCAGATTTTTCATTTTTATTTTTTTTGACCTTAATTTGTAGCTTCATTACGTCTCCACAAGACGGTGAGCCTACTAATCCAGTTCCAATATTTTTATTTGTTGAGTTAAATGAACCAACATGACTATTGTCGTTGTAATAGTTCAGTATATAATCATTGTATTTTGGCATTTAATAGCAAGACTATTTATATTAATAACTATTATTTGTCAAGGGAAGCGATTAGGAAAAAATAAAATACAATTTTTTGATATTAAATAATATTTTGATAAAATTAATTGTATGCATGCAACAACGCAACAAAACGGTAATGATTTAGGCAAAATCGGCAAAGCTTTTGTTGAGATAAATAATTATTTAAATAATATATACGAGCCACTACAGATTATTAACAGTACTTTTGACAAGAGTTCTTTTATCAATATTTCATTTAATAATCCCTATGCTATACAATTTAATACAACTTTCTCGTTTCAAAAAGAAGATATTGATTTTTTATATAAAGATGTAGCAGAAACGGATAAACAGCAATTGATGGAAATTTTAAATAAAAATTATGGCATTAATGATAACACTAAGTATCCTATAAAAATTAAATATTGCGAGCTTATTGAGCTATTAAAACAGATTGCGACTAATGAAAAAATAAGTGGACTTTGTTTAGAAAAATATCTAATATTGTCAAGTTCTAAGATCACAGAAAAAAAAATCCATAGAGGAAAAATATCTTCCACAGTTAGTAAAGTCTCGTTTGGAGTTGGATTAGCGTCGGTTGGAACTACATTATTTGGTTTTGTTGCATCTGTTTCTCTGGTTGGATATGTTGGGTTTGGTATCATGATTTTTTTTGCTGGTTTTTCTATGGTTGGTCGTAGCGTGAATATGAACAATGAGATAAAAAAGCAGAGTAGTGCGAATGAAATTAAAAATGCAGCAAGCGAGATGGGAAATGTGCGTTCAATAACAGAATCAAAAATTGGTAATTCATTAAGATACAAATCAGAGCAACAAAATAAAAAAGAGAACAATAAAAAGGATAATCAAAAAAAAATAGATAAAAATATAAATCAATCAAATAATTCAAATATCATAGGCGATCAAAATAAAAAACCAGTTGTAAAAAATAATAATAAACAACCAGTCATTCCTCCAGAAAAAACAATAGACAATGGCAAAGATGAAGATAAATTCAATGATATAATTAAAAATTACGTCGGTAATAAAAAAGAAAACAGCACAAAAAATGGTCAACAACTTGTTAGAGAAATCGTTAAAAAAACAGATGACGTTAAACATATACCTGATTCTGTGCATAATGATGAATCAAAAAATGATGTAAAAATAGAGAATAAAGGACAAAAAAAAGAAGATAAAAAAGATACAAAGCAAAATGGAGTGAAAGAAGCTGATACAAATAAAAATTCCAAAGTGTTAAATTTGAACAACATTGATAATGAAATTAATAATGACGCAAATAAATCTAATGACAATAAAGCCAACGTCAATGAAAACAACAATGCCAACAATAGCAATAATAGGATTGAACAAGTGAAAAACAACAACGAAAGTGTTGCTGAACATCAACAAATAAATAACAATCAAATCTCTAACCTGAATACATTACAAGAAGAAAACCTGAATAAATCAGACATGTGATTTTATTTTTTTTACTAAATATGAAAAGAAAAATCTATCTAATATAAAATACCATACAGCATTTAGTATTGGGCCAATAATGCTTGATGTAAAAGCTAAATGCCAAGGCGCACCGGTGATAAAATGAGTAACAGATGTATCTATAATATAGTGTCCAGATGTAAAAATTACTGTTCTTAGGATTGTTGAATATGTTGAAATATTTGTTAAGTGAAAATGCATAAAAACATATGTAAATGTATGTTTATAAAATAATAGTCAAGAATGACTTAATGTTTTTTATGGTAGAAACCGTTTAGAGCATTTTTATCTAACAAATCACGAAACATATTGTTTTCAATAACACTCTTATTGTTCGCTAATTCAAATAAATTATTATTGTTATTATTAGAAGTTTCCAGGAATTGAGTATTATTTATCGCGTTGATATCCTTTATTATATTGTTTATTATTCTGTATATTTCTTCACAGCATGCAAATGAGTATTCCGGAATATTTTTCATTTTGCTTACCATGTCTTTTATTTCTTTAACATCTGATACTTTACCATTTTTTGGATTACCATCTTTATCACATAAACATTTTTTGATAGTTTGGTTTATTTCTTCTTTTTCTTCCTCAAAAGACATTTTGCTATCATAAATTATCTTTTTTCTTTTTACATAATTATCTTCATATTCATAAAAAGAATGTTTGAGATTTTTAAATGAGTAATAAATATTTTCGATCATTTTATCGCTTATTCCTTTTATAACTGAATTTATATTTTTATCATAGCAATTCGCACCGGCTCCAGCAAGTAAAGTATATTTTTCCATACACTTTGCTATATGTTGGCGAGTGTTTGCTACGTATATGTTCATAGCGTCTATAAATTGTTCTGTTTGTTTTTTTATATACTCTACTTTTAGTAAATTTGTGTTGCATTTAATTTTCACGTCTTCAACTTCATTTGTTTGTTCCAATTTGCTTGACATCGCGTCATATTCTTTTTTTATTTTTCCATCATAGAAAATATTTTCATTATTATTTGTTTTGTAAAACTTTTTTGTTGATGCATCACACATTAAAACATCGCCTGCCATATTAGAGGCTTCGGCTTCAGTAAGATCTTTATAAGAATCCATTATTGATTTAGTTAAAGAATCTTGCATGAGTTTGCGTGTATTTTCATTTATTGCATTAATACTTGAATTCTCTATCGAACGGATACCAAACGCCGCTATAAGATCAGTGATGACGTTTACTGCACTTGTTTTGGTATTTCTTGCTTGATCGATACATTTCACAGCTTCTTTAAAAGATTTATTTGTTTTATTAGGGAGAAAAGGGATACTGTGCAATAAATGTTTTATTTTTGCTAAATTTTGTGTCATTTTATTGATAAGTATTTGTCTTTCGTTAAATGGAATATCGTAAAAAGCATCGGCATCTTTTATTATCTGTTCGGACAAAAACATTACTTCTCTGGTATTTTTATGTGAGTTAGAAAATGTAAGAAAATCACAAATTGCGGCCAAGAGTTTCTTGATAAATGAACTATTTTGATAATTGAACCATACGTTTCTAAATACGTATCCTAAGTTTTGTTTTGTACTGGCACTATCAAAAGAAAAATTATGATTATTTTTTATAGTTCCAAGCAGTTCTAATACTTTTCTGATAAAATTTCTTTGTTCGTTTGTGTAAGCTAGTTCTCCTTTGTCATTTTTTTTTTCCAAATCATTAACTAATTTATCTTCTAATTTCTTAAAAGAGCCTTCCTTGAAAAAATCATTAAGATCGCCTAATGAAATTTCTCCGTCTTTATTTGTGTTTTCCAATATACTTTGAGTTAACACTCCGAACATTGTGCTGAATTGTTTGTATTCTTTAATTGGGTTTAATTGTTTTTTATTATTTTTTGCATTTTCTATTGCATTATTATATTTTTTGTCTATTTCATAGTTTCGTAAGTTTTTTATGAAATCGCTATCAAGTTTTGTAGTTTCAAACCCAATACTGCTATCGTTGGAATACAGATCTCTTATTATATCCATAGGGCCAGAGTTGACGTATTTTTTGCCCTCTTCCGAACTATAAATTTTATCATTTTTGTTATCATCGGAAGTATATTTTGCTTTATCTTCATTGTTTTCCGATTTAGAACTGTCTTCGTCTTCTTTATCATTTTTTTTATTGTTTTTATCTTTCAACAATTGATCATAATTGTTTTTGTTTAAAATAGTGTTTTTGTCGTTAGGTACTTCTGTTTTTATTGCATCATCATTGTCTAGTTTCATATTTTTTATATTATTTTATAAAAAAAAAATAAAAAAGCAAAATATTAATATATTGATATAAACAATGGTTAAGCGCATTAATAAAATATTTGCAAATTATATTAAAATATCTTTTTTAGAATTGGTGTTTTTTAATTATAAAAATAATAACATTTTTACCGTTTTTAGAACCATTTTACTCTTAGTGGTTTGGTTTACTTTGTTCGGTTGCGGGGACAACGTATGTCGCACGCCAGAACAAACAATTTTAGGTGGAGAATGGGAAAGTTCTCAGATTACGAAAGTTAAGCCAATTAATCCAAATATAATTAAACAGGAAAATCAGTTTGGAGCCTATGTTTTACATGATGGAACAACCGAATCAATGGCGAAAGAAAATCTTTGGCATGAACTGAAAACACAATCAAATAACGATATAATAGTTAAATCTGGCAACAAACTGACTATGGATGTATCTGATAGTGTCATATTATCTGGAACTTCGCAAATGTTAAATGTAAAATTAAGTGATTATATAAAACTTGATGGTGGGTTGGTTAATAGTTCTAAAGTTGTAGAAACAAAAAGAACAATTAAGCAAAAACATCCGTATAAAATAACAAAAATAGTTAAATATAAGGCCAATGGTACATGTGAATATGATTATAAATATGACGTAGAAGATGATAATGGGACGAAAGTTCAACTTAGTTTAAATCAAATAACAAATGACATTCCTCCAAGTTGTAAACCGAGTGGTTCAGAAAAAATAAATTATATTTGGTATTTTCCTAAAAAAATAGTTTTTCACAAATGGTTCGACGACAACTATGATCTTATAGATAAAGTTGTTACAGTCGACGTCGAGCATAATCAATTATCATGTAAAGTTAAATCCGCAGGTGGAGTTTTGTGGTATGTTTGTATATTCGACTATGGTGATAAAAAATTACAATATAAAAGAAGAGTTACTCCAATAATAATAGAAAATTATCCTCAATTTGAAGAACAACTAAGTAGAACGGATGAAGATATTTTGCAATTACTTAGTTTAAAATCAAAATCAAAAGATTCATCGTCTGCCAGTAAAATTGATGAATGCTACAAAGAAGGTAGCGTGCCCGATAAAGAATGTGCTGAAAAAATATTAGATCAACAAAAACAAGAGCAAGAAAGATCGCAACAGTTAACAGATGAAGAATATAAACAGAACTATTATATGTGTATATTTGGTGGAAAGCAGGACAATAATAATGGTAATATTTGCTCAGAATATAAATTTGGGACAATAGGAACAGAAGATGAAAGAACTACAACAAAAAGTCCGATCATGGTCGTATTTAAGACGTATAATGAAATATATGGTTCCGGGACAAGCAATTTATACGATAATCATGAATGTTTTCAGCAAAATGAATATAAAAATAGATTTTTGCCATATTCTTCGTCTGTTGCTACTGTTTGTAAAGATAGATCGAAATATCAACAATTTTGTAGAATGGCTCCTAAAAATATTGAATATAATTTACATAAAATTAGAAAAAGTAATTATGATTGGCTAGATTATGACGCAAGCGATAAGCAAATTGATTATTGTACAAAAGTATGTAAGAAAAAAAGTGATTATAATTTAGACGATGTAGTCGGGGAGTGTCCAAAAGATTGCGCTGTTCAGCTTTATACAGATAATGGCACTACAAGAAATAATAGAATACAAAATCCATCAGTTGTTTCTTGTATTGACTATCAGCATAGAAGAAGAAAACAAGTTGATCCAAGAGCTGGCGCGAGATATGACGACACAGATAATACTCTGTATTATTTGCTTGATGAAAGTTTAATTGATGATGGGAAAATTGATGCCGTAAAACCAAACAATATGCCTTGGAAGCAAGCAAGAATTCCTTGTATAACTGCTTCAAACGCTAGTGATGAAAAAGGTTATAGAAGAATTGATGTGTCGTCGCTTTTTTGTTGCGGTGATTTTACGAATACAACAAAAACTGAAAACGATGACGGAGTTGCTGGCTATTTTATGTGCGATGATATTAAAAAAGGAACAGACTGTAAAACAAGTTTGATAACATCAACTGTTTGTAATTCAAGTATGATAGCGCAAGGAAATTGCTACCATATAATAACACCTAATTATACTTCCGATAGGTGGCATGGATTTTGCGATGGATATGATAACGATGTTCAAACAATGAATGATATGACATTGGTTAAAGCAAAAATATTTGATCCCGCAAAGCCAGCATATTTAGCAAGTCCAGATGCTATCCGTAAATATATTGATGGTTCTATTTATATTCCAAAAATATACCCTGATGATAGTAAAGAAAATGTTGGACTTGAATATGGTTTAATGCCTGTTGCGAGCGATGATATTGTTTCTATAGAATGTACTGATGATATATTTCCAAATTTAAAAATTTTTGAAGATACTGTCGTGTATTCGTCGAAACCAAATGGCTATGATGAAATGAGCGAAGAAGTTAAACAACAATTTAATATAGTTCCAGATAGTTGCGTCATAGACGGAACATATTCCACATATAATTCTGATAATAAACTTTTATTTGGTAAAGATAATGCAGGTATTATTCCAATGCAATGGTTTTCTTTTCCGGTTAAAGCTGGAGATTCTATACCAATTACAATTGCAACTCAATATCCTATTCTAGTTAAAAGCGGAGATCAATATATTGAAATGAAAAACGGAAATGGTTTAATGGTTTATTTAGATCCAGACGATGATAATGATACTTCTGGTAGCTGTTATTCTGATCCTGAAATGTGGCAATGTAATGTTGGCATAGGAGGTTCGTATGCTTATTATAGACCTTATGAATATAGTAAATATGCTGTTTATTCAAAAAATAGAAATCCAAGAAAAATTGCTACACCAAACGAATTGTGGTGGTATTGTGACGATGAAAGACCAATGTGGTTTTCAGGATATGATTTTAAAAATATAAAAACCGGTAAACCAGTTTATATGCATACATATAAAGTAGATGATGTTTTGAGCTTTTTGCCAAAATATCAATCAGACGATAAACCTGTTCCGCCAGAAGAATTGCCGGTTGAAAAAGTTGGATGCAATGAGGATGGCTTGCCTTCTAGTATGGTTATAAATGGCCAGACTTATGATCATTCAAGTATTACTGGTTTATTATATGATGAAAGTTATGGTGCTCGTTATGTATATAGCGATGGCACGACGCAACGTACGATATCTATTGAAGATAGTTCTATAACAAATAAAACATATGAACGTTATGCTCCTAAGATAATAGTTGTCGATCTAGTAGAAGAAGGGCTTACAAATGTCCAGATACAAGCAAATACGGAAGATAAGGAATATAATAATCTAGTAAGAACGTATAAAAAAGATGGTAATAATATATTGCAAGCTTATTATGAATTTGATTATTTTTCAAAGCACTATAAAATAAGAATTGAGGATAATATAATACACAAACCGGCCGTTTGTTATAATGAAGGTGAATACAGGAAAGAAGATTCATTGTCTGACGATACAATACAAGAAATGTCAAATATAAAGTTTGTAAACAATAGTAAGTATTATGTTCTTAATAAATCAGAAAATTCCAGTGAAATATTTACTCGTTTTGGTCCTTTTTCCGGAATGCATTCAAATACCTCTGGGTTACTTTTACCTGCCATATATACTACAGAGGGTGCTTGTTTGGAGCATTTTATTTATGATGAACAACACAAAGATTCTCCAGAAGGAAATACGGAAATGTCAACTTGGCTTTGGGTTGAATCGACGCATATTTTGAGAAAAAATCTGTCAAAACCATGGAGACTTGAATTTACAACTCCTGCAATGGAGTATAATGATGGTAAATATTTAATAGATGAAAAACAAGATAATTCAACAGGAACACTCTCACGTTGTTACAATAAAGTTGATTTTGAAGATTGTGGCCCAACTGATATTCCAGATATTGTTATTGTAGATTTATCAAAAACGAATAATGCGAAGAAAAAAGATATTTCTGGGAATGTTGTGCTTTATAAAGATGAAAATTTTGTTAAATATATAACAAAACAATATTATCCAATAACATTTGCACCATTAGGCTGGAATAACTATCAATTAGACATAAAAGACCCAATGATCTCTAGCATAAAATGTAATAATTATAGTAATTGCGCTGTTGATGAAATTCCTGTTATAGAATTAACGCAAAATGGTGTTAGTTATAGAATTGAAAATGGAGATATCGCTGGTGGAGCTGTTGTTAAAATTGGTAAATTGCAAAAAAAAGACATAATGTCTTTTGATTTAATAACTAGTGGGGTTAATTATGATGCTGGAAATTACACAATTGATGATCCAGTTTTAGATAAAAATGCTATATGTTTTACTGGTAATAAAGTATGTAAAACATATTTAGATAAATATATAGGCGTAGATACTATAACTGAAGAAAGCGAAATGTGTGATGAAGCTATTAATTCTTCACATGAAGTTGCTGGAAACGGAATGGTGATTGCAAAAAAAACTAAATCTAAAAGGTGTAAAGTTAAAAACGAATACTTGTATTCTTTGTCAAAATTGCCTTATATAGTTTCATGCCAAAATAGTAAAGTTTTAGACACTGATGATAAAACAGAAATGACAAGCGTATATAGTACACCATATCAAAATGCAAAAATATATCCAGAACTTAGTAGCAATGAAGTAGGTGGTTTTGTTTTAAAAACGAATATTCATAGTTTTGTTAGTAATCAATATTTTGCAAGATGCGTTCCTTCTTGGATTACACCAAAATGGATGGTTATGGAGCAGCCAAATGATCCATCTACTTTTTATACAGGTCATACCGCTGTAAGTGGGTCTTATATTGCGCCAGATGGAGCTAATTGGACTACTGATTATGTGAAAGATAAATACCATCTCAATTCAGTATGGAGAAGCTATGGAGGTGTTGTGAGAAATGCAGTAATGAACCAAAAATGTTCAACAAAAACTTTACCAAATGGTACAAAATATAAAGCTAGTTGTGAGTTAAATGACGTACAGGCTTTTGATGCAAGTTTTGTTGCTAGGTATCCAAAACAGTTAATTATGGTTAAACCAATGGTTAATGATCCGATAAACACAAGTGATGATGATTGTGAGATTTCTGTAAATGGAACAAAGCAAGCATCAACAAAAATTAAAATGAATTCTCCTTTTGGTTTCCAATCTGCCATTATAAATAATTATGCATTGGATAGAAAAGAGTCTAAAAAAAATATTTCAGGCGTGCAACCAAAAGAAACTATTAATGGCGATGGTAAACATGGTGATGAATTTTTTAAACAGTCAGAATTTCAAAGAAACATGATAGGTGCAGGAATTTTAACACCAGTTTGGAATACGTTATCTTTACCAAATGGCACCTCAGCTGTTTTTGACCAAGGTGATAAGATTAATTTTAACGCAATTGGAGATTATTATGCTTCTGGTGCTTTATCGCATAAAGCACAAGCATACTGTATGGTTAGAGCTACATGGTCTGAGGTTGGTGCAATATCTATGTATGCGCTTGCTTTAGATCAAGAGGTTGCTGCTGGAGTTTTGCTATCGTACGCATTATCTGAAACAACAGCGGCTCTGTTTGCTGTTTTTCCGGCTAACGTAGCTCTTTTTGCTAAGGCTGCAGCGCTTTATCTTTGGTTTCTTGCAAAACAAGCGTCTACAATAGGATTTATGGTAGCTGGCACAGAAATGGCACAAGCGCCAAATGGAAAAATGGTTACAGAAAAAGCACCTAGTGCTAAAAGATCGTGCGGTGTAGCTACTGCGTTCAAAGTAGTGCCATTACCACCATCTGCATGTCTGCAAGGATATATAACAAAATGTAGCAATAATAGAATAAACGATTATGTCAGTGGTGCTACGAGCGAAAAAGCATTGCTATATTGTAAAAGCGAAGAAAACGTTAATTTTAGAACAGAAAGAATGAAAATTGGTGCTTGTAATAAACATATAAAAGATATTGATAATAAAAATTCCATTGGAATAAAGCCTCAAAGATATAAAAGCTCAGATGCTAAGTATCCTAACATGTTAATTGATGCTGTTGGGGGCTGGAGTGATTTAGAAAATATTTATGAAGAAAATTGTGGCGTTTGTGTAAAGAAGAAATCCATTTATTCATATAATGGTATTACTTATTCATTAGATGAATTATTAAATACATTGCCGAAAACAGTAAGAACTAGTGAACATTGTAAAAACTATATTGACGACGATGGTAATGCATATACTTGGACACAAAATATAAAAGTGCTTAAACCGTTTGATAGCTACAAATATTCAAATAAAAAAATAGTATTTGATTCAATAAGTGATATTTTGTCAAGAAAAATATCGGAGTGTGATAAAGATAGTCATTATATCATGTCTTTTGATGATGAAGCTATATTAAATAATGTAAAAACAGCATTTTTAAAGATGCAAATCAGAAATCTTGAAGGATGTGTTTCGAACATGATGCAAGTTTATTATAACGGTCTAAATTTGTCAGGCACAACAGATGAATGTAAAAATAGAGTCTCCGATGATATAGAAGTTATGTCAAACGCTGCTTGCAATGATATGCTTAATATGTCTAAGAATATTGATGGCAATGAATATTACAATTATACTTTTTCACAAAACGCAGTTTCTGCGGTATGCCAGGATGATAAATATGTCAGAAAAACCAGTGAAAAAAATAATAATTTTGCTTCTGTTACAAGGGTTGATGCTGAAGATATATTATCACAATATGGATATGGTGAATTAACAACGGACACTTCTTATGTTGAAGATGGGACGACAAATATTATATTGAATATACCAACAACAATAAGAGGGAAAGAATTTAAAACAGCAAAACTTGGATTTTTTTTAGCGGGGGATTATGATGATAATCCTTTGTATTTATATAAAAATTATAGAATAATAAATCAAGATGACTTGCAAAGAGGATATACATTAAATATAGGAAATGGCTCGCAGGTGTCAAAAGGAAAGTATTTATACTATTATATTCAACCTTTAAACGATCAAGGAATTCCGGATCCATCATATAATCCAAATAAATTATTTTCTCCTTCATCTTCTGATTATACGCCTGAAACAATTTCTTCAAGCAATCTTGTATACTCATTTAAAGCATATGACAAAAATGATTCTGGCAAAATATCTATAATTTCACCAAGAACAGGTAAATTATGGGTTGCTATTCTTGATAGTGATAAACTTTCGCCAGGTGATAAAGATGCAGATGGCAGATATATTGAATTTATAGATGCAAACGAAGACGGAACAGCAAGAGTGAACGGAAATAATGTATTATATACTCATGGTGGTTATTATAATGTGCATGTTAATGTCCAAACTGATTCCGAAGATAGTATTGATGATATTGTTTCAAGTGAACAAGCTAGTGGTGTGAATAAATTATTAACAACGCTTATAATAAAACCTATAAAAACACTTTTTATTGGCGATTATATTTGCAAAAGATGTTTATTAAATAATCCTTCTAAATGCGAAATAAAACCATCAGACGCAGAGGAACGTGATTGGTATACATCTGAATACAAAAAAGTATGTGATTATGAGTGGGAAGCCGGTATGCTTGGTAAGATTGCTTCTTCGTTTTTAAAAATACATTTACTATATGTAGCATGGTTTATTTTTGTTGTTTTTTCAGTTTTTATTATAGGATTTCAGTTTATAACCGGAGAACAAAAATTTGATTTTAAATTTATGAAAGATTATTTGTGGAGATACGCATTAATAATGGCTTTTGTAAATCCTAATTCACTCGGATTATACATAGATTTATTTGTAAAACCAGCATTTAATTTAGCAGAAGGTTTATCGGCTTTTGTTGCTGGAAATTTTTCATCAGAAAAATACACTGCAGCAAATCCACAAGACTTTATTTATTCTGCTTTTGGCCCAATCGATAAAATTTTAAAATTTTGGATTAATAGATATACATTTGAGAAATTATTAGCTATTTTATTTTCTTCATGGTCTGGATTTATTGTAATCATTATATTATTAATGTGTTTTGTTTTCTTTATGATTAGTGTAATAGAAGCCGTTGTTTTGTATGTAATAATTTTAATTAAAATGTCTTTATATTTTGCAATTGGACCTGCTGTATTTTTACTTTTGATACATGAAAAAACGGCCGACAAATTTACTGATTGGTGGAAAACAATTGCTGCCTGTATAGCGGAACAAGTAATGATGTTTGCTGGTTTATCTTTCTTTTCAACTATATATTATTATATAATAAAAGGTAGTATGAATTTTGTTTATTGTTGGGAACCTATTTTAAAAATACCAATTTTAGATATAACACTTTTCTCTATGTGGAGAATATCTGGAACAATGCCTGTACATATGGCGGAATTGTCTGGCTTTGTTGGCGAAGATAGCGCAATTAATACAAAAGGATTTAATTTCTTAACCGCATTTATATTATTTATAATTACATGCATGATGTCTGAGTTTATCAATAAAACTTCGACATTTGGCGCGAAAATATTTGGTAAAGAAAGTTCAATGCCTTCTGTTTTAAAAGAAACGTTAGGGCAGGTAAAAAGTATTGTAAAAGGTCTGCCAATGCAAGGCGTAAAATCATTAAAGGATACTGCAACTGGCAAAATATCTGAAAATAAAAACGATAGCGAAAGACGTCAATAAGAGAGTGTATGAAAAAAATTATAATTAATATTTTAAAAGAGTTAAGATTATCTTTGCTGATATGGTTATTTTTTGTTTTTATAGGTTTTATTTTTTGTTATATTAATAAAAACTATCTTTATACATTTATAACAAATCCGATTACTTCAATTTTTAATAAAAAATATAATTTACTTTTTATATATACTTCAATTTTTGAAAGTTTCACCGCAGATTTGCTTTTGTCGTTTTTTTCATCAATTATTTTATCGTTGCCTGTATTATTTGTTTGTATTTATTGGTTTTTTTCAAAAAGTTTATATCTTTCAGAAAAGAAGATATTTGCTTTTTCATTATTTTTATCTTTTGTTCTTACGGTTTGTTCTATTTTTATGGTTTATTATTTTTTATTGCCACGTTTTGTTAATTTTTTTGTTTTTGACACAGATAATGCAAAGCCAATGCTTAAAATTATTGATTATGTAAGGACATTTTTTTTTCTAATTTTTACGACTAGTTTAATATTCCAGTTTCCAATTATACTCTTAATTTTTGCAAAATTTGGACTTGTGAAAAAAAATATTTTAACAAAAAATAGAAAAATAGCTATTTTGATTATATTTATAATATCAGCAATAATTACTCCTCCTGATGTAGTTAGTCAGATTTTTATTGCATCAATAATTATACTCATTTATGAAATAACAAATTATTGGTTAAAACAATGTATTAAAAAATAAAGTTATAATAAATTTATTTTTCTTTGCTTTCTATTGTTATAAGTTTTTCATTGTTATAAAAATATATCATTTTAATAACTATATAATTAGAAATTGGTGCTATAATATACCAAATAACTATACCAATACACAATTTTACTGCTGTAAAAATATCATTAAGGCCAAGGAACAATAGCGCTGTTCCAAAAATTGCAATAGGTATACCGAACATGTCATTTATTGTAGCTATATGAACTCTTGTATATATATTATCAAAACGAGACAAACCAAGCATCGTCGTGGTTGTTAAAAAAACACCAAAGCATAAAAAAATGTAACCTATTGACGTAAATATATTCATATTGATTTAATATTTTTTAATAAATTTAACAATGTTATAAATATTCTTGATATACTTGAAAACACAACCAAAGATATTCCAAACTCAACTATAAAAACTCCTCTTGCGTTATTGTGCTCTAGTGGCAAAAAAGTAAAGTCTAAAAAATTTCCAGTTGTAAAAATACCTATAATTCCTATTCCAATGTAAACAATAAACCCAATAGTAGATATACACGTAAGTATTATGTGTGACAGTCGTTTTTTATTTTTATCAATGCTTATAAAATAATACAAACATAACACGCATGCAAAAATTACTCCTGCTTGAAAACCTCCGCCAGGAGTATAATCGCCGTGCGAATGAATATAAAAACCAAACAACATTAAAATTGGAAGAATGAATTTTGATAACAAATTAATTACAAGATCATTATCCTTAATGTTAATTTGTGTCAATACATGTTTATTTTGATAAGATGTTTTTAAAATTCTATCTGTTATTATTGATAATAAATTTTTCATCTATTTGAAAAAATCTGATAAAAAAATTAAAATTCAAGTAAAAAGCATATACTATAGTCATTAAACTTTTCTTGCAAATAAAAAAATCTTTTATACACATACTGTATGGTTATTAAGGTTCAGATGCCAGCATTGTCGCCGACAATGACAGAAGGTAAAATCGTTTCATGGAATAAAAAAGAAGGAGATAGCATTGTTGTTGGGGATGTTATTCTTGAAGTTGAAACAGATAAAGCAATAATGGAAGTTGAGTCTCAAAATAAGGGTATTCTTGGAAAGATTTTAGTAAACAACAACGACGTTGTTAGTGTTGGAAAAACGATTGCTTTAATTTTAGAAAAAGGCGAGAGTGCGGATGAATTAAAAAATTATAAAGTTAACGATGATGTTAAATCTTTTAATAAGTATAGTGAAAATAATGATGTTAAGGGAAATGAAAATTTTTTAAACAATAATAATGACAGCTACAATAAAAAAGATGAATTATTAAAAGTTAACGAAAAACAATCTGATGATTTTGTGTTTGCAAGTCCGTTGGCAAAAAAAATTGCAAAAATAAATAATATTAATATCAAAGATATAGTTGGTCATGGGCCAAATGGAAGGATTGTGAAATCTGACGTAGAAGCTGTAATAAGTAATGGTCGTAATTTACAAAGGAATATTGGAAGAAATTCGATTGAATTTATAGACGTTGAGCCAAATTCAATGAGGCGCACTATAGCAAATCGACTTACAGAAAGTAAGCAACAGGTTCCACATTGGTACTTAAAGATTAAAGTAAATATGTCTAATTTTTTGTCTTTCAAGGATGAATTGAATAAAAGTATAGCAAATACACCAGAGCGAAAAATTTCCGTAAATGATATAATTATAATGGTAGTTTCTCAAGCTATGTACAGACATCCAAAAATTAATGTAAGTTGGGCTAATGGAAAAATAAGAAAATATAATAATGTTGATGTTTCTGTTGCCATTGCTGTAAATGACGGAATTTTTACACCAATAATCAGAAATGCAGATCAAAAGAATTTAAAGGATATTTCATCGGAAATAAAATATTTTGTAAAGAAAGCAAATGAAGGTAAATTGTTGCCTTCTGAATTTCAAGGCGGGAATATTACTGTTTCTAATTTAGGAATGTATGGTGTTCAGGAATTTTACTCGATAATTAATCAACCACAATCATGTATTATTGCCGTTGGAACGATAGAAAAAACGGCAATGGTTGTCAATGAAAAGGTTGTTTCTTGTCCAACTTGTACGATTACTTTTTCAGCAGATCATCGAGTTATAGATGGAGCAGATTTAGCTTTATTTGCAGGCGATATAAAAAAAATGCTTGAAAATCCTGCAATTATGCTGTTCTTTGCTTATGAATAATATGAATTATTCTGAAGATAAAATCAACGATTTAAATGTTAATTTATGGATTACTGCAAATGCTGGTAGTGGCAAAACAACTAAACTTGTGGATAGATTTTTATTTTTACTTGAAAATGGTATAAAACCGGAAGAAATCGTTTGCATAACTTATACAGAGATTGGCTCAGCAGAAATGATAAATAGAATTATATTTGAGGCAAATAAAAGAAATATTAATGTAGATGAAAATAAGTTAAGAATATCAACAATTCATAGTTTTTGCAGAAGACTCTTAATAGCAAATGGTTGGTTATATGAAGACATAGGTATATTGGATAACAATAATGAGTTTGTGATTGACGAAATGGTGAGAAGAATTGTAAGTAGTTTTAGCAAAAATACAACAGAGTTAAAAGATAGTGAAATGCAGTTTATAAATGAATTAATCAAAGAAAAAAATATATCATCATTTTATGAACTGGTTAAAGCCATAATTGGTAAACAGATTTATTTTTTTTCACTTTTTGATAAGATAAGTACAAAGAATCGACAAAACAACAATGACGTGCTTCAAAGCGTCGATATAGATAAGATGTATCAACTTTTACCAGAAGATTTACAACATTTTTTAACAGAAAAAAACAGTATTGATAAAGAAAAAACACTATTAGAATCTGAATTAAAAAAGATGGATTTAAATTTTTTATACGCATGTTGTTCTGGCAGAAGAGGTATAGATAAAAATTTGAGTGAACTGGATTTACGAAAATTAGAAGCTTGGGAAAATATTATTCTTAAATCGGATAAAACATTGCGTAGTAAAAAAAACCCTAATGAGTTTGAAAAGAGAATACAAAATTATTTTGTTAACCTGAACATACAGAATGGAGTTAATTTTACATATTCTGTTTTAAATATCGCCTATGATGTGTTAAAAAAATATCAAGATTTTAAAAATAGTATGAATGTTTGTACGTATGATGATTTTTTATTTCAAACATTCGAACTCCTTACAAAAGATTGTTTATTTAAAAACAAAGATATTTGCAAAAATGGTTCAAATATAAAGCATTTGATGCTTGACGAAGCGCAAGATACAAATCCGATCAGCTGGGAAATAATAAAAAAAATTGTTGAGAAAACAAAATGTAATTTTTTTATAATTGGAGATGAAAAACAATCAATTTATCGTTTTCAGGGCGCAAAAGTAGAAGAATATGAAAAGAATAAGATTGAGTTTTCTCAGCTATCAGAAAAGCTAAATATACCATTTAACTGTAATATAAAACTAAATACATCATATCGTTCAATCCAGCCGATTTTGGACGAAGCTGATGAACTATGCAGAAACAACGAAATATTCAATAACGTTAAACATATTTGTTCGGTAGATGAATTAAAAAAAAAACCAAACGGCTATATACTTGAAAAAAAAGACTCTATTTTTGTTGAAGAAGTTAATTTATCATTAGACAAAAATAATGAAGTTGAAAATGACTGGCTAAGTAGAACAAATAGTTTGGTTGAAAAACAACAAAACAGGCAAAAAAAAATAAAAAAATTTGCAGAAACTATATACAAATATATACTTATAAATGAAAATGACGCAAGGAATAATATCTTTGGCGAAAAAGATGATAATAGCATAGCAATACTTTATTACAAGAAAGATGATTTTATATTTGATGTCTTATCTGAACTGCAATATAGCTATAATGTCGATGTTACAGTGAATAATGATATTGAAAAAAGCAGCATTTATTATAACGATATTTTATCTATATTATATTTTTTTGTGTTGCAAAATGATAACATGAATTTGGCTTGTTTGCTTAAAAGTGAAATATTTAATTTTACTGATAAAATGCTAGCAAAACTTTGTCTAAGTAGTGATGAATTAACTTTTGAAAAAACATTATGGCATTTGATGAAGAGTAGATTTTTTACAGATAAAAATGAAAAAGATAAACTGGATTATGCCAATGATATTCTTGATAAAGTTCTTAATTGTAGTTCAATAAGTGATATTTTGTTTTTGATTGAAGATATAACAAAAAGCAACAAAAGATATTTTTCATCTTTTAATTTTATTAAATCTTGTTTTGATAGTTATAGCAAAAAAACTCAATTTAATGATTATGATGTTAGATCGTTTATTTTATATCTTAAAGGGTGTAGGGAGAATTTTCAAAATAAAAAGAATAGTAAAAAAATATCAAATAAAAAAGAATTAAAGATATTTTTTAGCACTGTACACGGAGTTAAGGGAATGGAATTTGATTCTGTATTTATTTTGGAAAAAAAAAATTGTAAAAATAATTTTAATTCCGAAAATGAAAAAATGTTTTTTTTTAACGATTGTTTTTGGTACAAAATTGCCGGAAAAACCAATATATCAATTGATGATAAAATTGAACAACAAAAACAGCAAGAATGCAATGAAAAACTTAGATTAAAATACGTTGCAATAACAAGAGCTAAAAGAAAGATTGTATACTTTAATATAAAAGATTAATAAAAAATAAAATAATTTTTATTTTTATACTGAATCTATATCTATTATGCTCTCGCCTTCATTTGAAAATTGCATTGCTTTTTTCTTATACTGTCTTGTTATAAAGCCAGTTCCAGCTGGAATTAAACGTCCAATTATCAAACTTTCTTTCATGCCACGAAGCTCGTCTTTCTTTCCTTTTATAGCTGCGTCTGTTAATACTTTTACAGTTTCTTGGAAAGATGCTGCGGAAATAAATGATTCAGTTTGTAATGAAGATTTTGAAATTCCATACAAAACTCTGTGATATTTAGCAGGTTTCAAATTACTTGCATTGACTTTTTCATTTGCCTCTAATACTTTTGTTAATTCATACTGATAACCTTCATTTAAATCTGTATCCCCTTTGTCGTCAATTACGACCTTATTTAACATGTATTTAACTATTACTTCAATATGTTTACTGTCTATATCTATTCCTTGTAACTTATACACACTTTGTATTTCTCTAACTATATATGAAGTTAACTCGCTCACGCCTTGAAAACGCAATATATCATATGGATTCATTGAACCAGCTATTATTATATCTCCATTTTTAACACGACTACCATTGCGAATTGATAAATATTTTCCTTTTGGTATATTATACACAATAGGATCGATACTTTTATCATCTGGATGCAATGTCATTTTCAATATACTTCTAGTTTCTTTATTGAACTCAACGTAGCCATCAGCACCGGCAATAATTGACGAATTGCTTGGTATGCGAGCTTCAAATATCTCTTCTACTCTTGGTAGACCACCTGTAATATCTTTTACTACATTTGATTCATCGCGTAAAATTTTAGCAATATGATCGCCAACATGAATTTCGTCGCCATCTGACATGGATAAAATAGCACCAACAGGTAATAAATAAGATACAGATACGCCATGCTCGTTTTTAATATTTGAACCTTTTTTGTCTAATATTGTTACGCTTGGTTTTAATGTTTTTGCAGAATCCATCCAGTTGACTATAACCTTATTAGTATGACCTAAAACTTCATCAACTTTTTCTATGTATGATATATTTAATAACATATCACATAGTTTAACTTTTCCGTCATATTCAGATATTATGTATACATTATAAGGATCCCATTCTGCCAAACGTTGTCCAAGTTTTACATTTTCTCCGTCATTAACAAATAATTTTGCAGAATAGCTTACGATTTTCGAATAAACAACTTTGTTATTTCTATCTAATATTTCAATATGGCCAGAATTTGATACAACAATCTTTTCATTATTTCTATTTACAACAAAACGTATATCAACAAAATGTACAATGCCGGCAAATTCTGCATCTATAACAGATTCTGCAATCTTTTTAGTTGCGACACCACCAATATGGAATGTATTTAATGTTAATTGTGTTCCAGGTTCGCCAATTGTTTGAGCAGCGATTACACCAACTGCTTCTCCGATATTTATAATATTTTGAGTTGATAGATCTATACCGTAACATTTTGAACAAATACCATATTTACATTTACATGTGACAGGTGAACGGATTGTTGCAAAAGAAATTTCATTATCATCTAAAACTTTCATGGCATTTTTGTCGATTAATGTATTTGCTTTTAATAAAACTGCTCCATCCTTATCACAAACATCTTTTGCCAAAAATCTACCTTTAATGATTTCTGATAACTTTTGAATAACACGACCATCTTGGACTTTTGCTTTATATACAACGCCTTCTTCGCAACCGCAGTCATGTTCTGTTATTACGCAATCTTGAGCGACATCGACTAAACGACGAGTTAAATAACCTGCGTCTGCTGTTTTTAATGCTGTATCGACGTTACCTTTACGAGCACCATGTGCTGCATTGAAGTATTCCATGACAGACAATCCTTCTTTAAAGTTAGATATAACAGGAGTTTCTATAATTGCACCATTTGGTTTAGCTATCAATCCCTTCATACCTCCTAATTGTTTCATTTGAGCTTTTGATGCACGAGCACCAGAGTTCATCATTAATGCAATTGAATTAATCTTAGAGTTATTGGCATTTATTTTTAAAGAATCCATTACTTCATCGCAAAGTTTGTCAGTACACTCTGCCCAGTAGTCTGTAACTTTATTATATTTTTCTTTTGCTGTTATATAACCTTCTTTATATTGATTGTCGACGTCTTTAATTTTTTCCATTACATCTTCTATGAGTTCATATTTATTGCCTGGAATATTTATATCGTTTTTTCCAAAAGAAATTCCAGAAAGAGTTGAATACTTAAAGCCATCCTTCATTATTCTATCACAGAATATAACCGTAACCTTAGGTCCATAAACGTTATAAACTTTCTTTACAATCTCACCTAAAAATCCAATGCTCCACTGTTTATTTAGATAATCAAAACTTATTTTTCCATCGTGTGGTATGTATTGGAACAACATTAAACGACCAGCTGTTGTGTTGTCAAGTAGGTGCAACTTATCTTTTTCCTCACCATCGCAATCTTCGTATTTATAATAATATTTAATTTTTGTGTTAACTGTTATTTTTTTGTTTTGTAATGCAATCATTACATCATCATAAGAGAAAAATGTATGATTTTCGCCTATTTCTCCATCGAATGCCGTTGACATGTAATACAAACCAACTGTTATATCTTTTCTTGGAACAATCATTGGTTCACCATTTGCAGAACTTAAAATATTATTCGAAGCAAGCATTAAAATACGGGCTTCTAATTGTGCTTCTATTGACAATGGAACGTGAACTGCCATCTGATCTCCGTCGAAATCTGCGTTAAATGCTCTACAAACTAATGGATGAATTTGTATAGCTCTTAATTCCGTTAATTTTGGTTCAAACGCTTGAATACCAAGCCTATGCAAAGTTGGAGCACGGTTCAACATAACTGGATGTTCCTTTGTTATTTCTTCTAATATTTCCCAAACTTCTGGAACTTTTGCCTCAATCATCTGAATACCTTGTCTTATTGTTGCAACTTTTCCATATAGACGTAACTTTGACAAAACAAATGGTTTAAATAATTCGAGAGCCATTTCTTTTGGCAAACCACATTGATGTAGTTTTAATTCAGGTCCAGAAACAATAACTGAACGTCCAGAATAGTCAACGCGTTTTCCAAGTAAATTTTGTCTTAAACGACCTTGTTTACCTTTTAAGAAATCGCTAATTGATTTCAATGGTCTGCCAAATGAGTTTTTTGCAACTTTTTGACCATTACTGCTAGAATTGTTTAACAAAGAGCTGACAGCATCTTGCAACATTCTGCACTCATTTTGAACTATTAATTCAGGTGCTCCAACTTCAAGTAATCTTTTTAAACGATTATTTCTATTTATAATACGAGAGTATAATGTATTTAAATCGGAAATTGCCATTCTTCCGCCATCCAAAGGAACGAGTGGTCTTAATTCAGGAGGTAAAACAGGAAGAATTGTAAAAACCATCCATTCAGGTCTATTACCAGATATGATAAAATCATTTATTAAATTTAATCTTCTTTTCATTGAGGCAATTTTTAGTTCAGATTTTACACTTTGCATAATTGCAAGTTGACGATCGTATTCTTTTTGTAAATCAAAAGCCTCTAAGGCTTGTTTTATACCATCTGCACCGATGCCATCTTTAAAAGCATTCTCGCTAAACTCTGCAACAGCTCTCTCGTGCTCACTTTTTGATAATATTTGATATTTTTTTAATGGTGTTGCACCTGGATCAATTACTATGTATTTTTCAAAATACAAAACAGCATCTAATGATTTTGCAGTTACGTCTAGCAATATTGATAATTTAGAAGGAACTGTTCTTAAATATAGTGTATTCAAAGCCGGATATGCTAATTTAATATGCCCCATTCTTTCACGTCTAACAGACGAAGAAACAACATCTACATCACATTTTTCACATCTAATACCTTTATATTTTAATCTTCTATATTTTCCACAAAGACATTCATAATCTTTTATAGGACCAAAAATTCTTGCACAAAATAAACCATCGCGTTCAGGTTTAAATGTTCTATAATTCACAGTATCAGAATTTTTAACTTCACCATAAGACCAAGCCAAAATACGTTCAGGACTTGCAATTTTTACACGAAGATAATCAAAATCAATAAAAGCACCGAAATTATCAGTAGTTTTTACATTACCATTTTCAACGACAGCCATACAATTAACCATTTACACCAAGTTCTATATCGAATCCAAGAGAACGGAATTCTCTACACAAAACATTAAACGACTCAGGTATTCCAGAACTGAAACGAGAGTTGTTATTAATTATTGCTTCATACATTTTTTCACGTCCAGAGACATCATCTGATTTAACAGTAAGCATTTCTTGTAAAGTATATGCAGCACCGTAAGCTTGTAATGCCCAACATTCCATTTCTCCAAGACGTTGTCCACCAAAATAAGTACGACCACCAAGTGGTTGTTGTGTTATTAAACTATATGGACCAGTAGATCTTGCATGCATCTTTTCATCAACTAAGTGATGCAATTTTATAATATACATATAACCAACTGTTATTTTTCTATCAAACGGCTCACCTGTTAATCCATTGTATAACGTGACTTGTAAAGAATTATCTATGCCAAGTTTTTCAGCTAAACGATCCATGTCGTCTATCTTACAACCATCAAATATAGGAGTTTCAAAATATAAACCATTTCTGTATTGTTTTCCCAGTTCAATAATATCTTTATCGCTCTTTTCCTTAATCTCTTTTGAGAAATTATTGTTTTGAGATATGTCGAGTAATATTTTACGAACTTTATCACTTGCGTCTTTTTGATTTAAAACATCGTCTATTTTTTTACCAATTTTATAAGACAAGAAACCAAGATGTGTCTCAAGTATTTGTCCAATATTCATACGACCAGGTACGCTAACTGGACTAAATATTAAATCTATAGGTGTACCGTCTTCCATGTAAGGCATGTCTTCAACAGCAACACAACGCGATACAACACCTTTATTTCCATGTCTTCCAGCGATTTTATCTCCAGGTTGTAACCTTGATTTAACAGCAACATATACCTTAACAATTTTTAGAATGCCATTTGGCAAATTATCACCATCCATTAATTTTTCAACATCTAAAATATATAACTCTTCAATCTTTTTCTTCGCTGTTAAGTATGTATTTCTTAGTTCAAATAATTTTTTAGATATATTGTTGTCATTGGCGGATAAAGTAAATTTGTTTTCTAAGCTCATTTTCTTTAAATCACTTGATGTTATTTTACTTCTTTTGCCTTTTAAATTTACGATACATCCATCAAGTAATGAATTTAAACTTTTGTCAAAAGTATCATGTAATATTGATAATTCTATATTTTTTTTCATTTCACGTTTTAATATTGCTTCACGTTCGATTTGTAAAGCTCTTTGATCTTTTAAATCACCACGTCGGGTTAGAATTTCTACATCGACAACTGTCCCGAAAGTTCCAGAAGGTAAACATAATGATGTATTACGTTTTTGTGTAATTTTATCACCAAAAATAGCTTTTAAAAGTTTTTCTTCAGACGACATCGGACCTTCACTACTTGGTGTTGTTTTTCCAACTAAAATATCACCACCTTTTACATTAACACCAATTTGAATAATTCCTGTTTCATCCAAATATCTTAATTTTTCTTCACTTACGTTATCAAGATCACGTGTTATTTCTTCTGCGCCTAATGCTGTATCACGAACAGACACTTCAAATTCTTCTATATGAACGGAAGTAAATTTATCTTCTGTGACCAATCTACGTGATATTACCACAGAGTCTTCATAATTATATCCGTTCCATGGGACAAATGCTAATAAAATATTTTTTCCAATCGCTACCTCTCCATTACTTGTTGAAGAACAATCAGCGATAACTTGACCTTGTTTTACTTTATCACCGAGATTTACAACAGGTTTTTGATTGGAGAACGTATTTTGATTTGTTCTGCCAAATGTTTTTAATGAATAATAATCAACACCTTTTTTATTTTTTTCATCAGGTGATATAATTACGTTATCGGCATCGACAAACACAACCTCACCATCGCTTCTAGCTTTAATTACAGAATTTGATTCTAATGCAACTTTCTTTTCAAAACCAGTTGCGACAAATGGTGCCTCTTTAAACAGTAAAGGAACAGCTTGACGTTGCATATTACAACCCATTAATGCACGAGCTGTGTCATCACTTTCCAAAAAAGGAATAAATGAAGCCATCATTGACATTATCTGACAAGGAGCTACATCTACATAATCAATATCTTTTCCAGGAATTAATATAAAATCCTCGTTATATCTTGCAGTAATCATCTTATTTGAATTTGCTGGCAAATCCATGATATCAATTGAGGCATAACTGATTTTGTATTTTTTTTCTTCACTTGCATCTAAATAATCAATTTGTTCTGTAACTTTACAATTTATAACTTTGCGATAAGGAGTTATTATAAAACCATATTTATTAATACCTGCATAACATGCTAAACTTGTAACTAATCCAATATTTTGACCATCTGGAGTTTCTATTGGACATATACGACCATAATGTGTTGGATGAATATCGCGAACGTCTGCTGTAGCTCTATCTCTTGTTATACCACCATTACCAAGCGCAGAAACTTTACGAATATGAGCAAGTTCTGATAATAAATTTGTTTGTTCCATGAACTGACATAACTCAGATAATAGGAAAAAATCGCGTATTGATTTAGCTACTTGATTTACTGGTATAAAATCACTTGGAAATGAATTATCTAAGACCATTGAATTTAAACGCTCAACTGTACTTTTTGACATTTTTACAATTGCTGAACGAAATTGACTGTAAACTAATTCACCAATGTTTCTAATTCTTCTATTTGATAAACTATCTATATCGTCAACGCCAATTGATCCGTTTTTAAACTCTATTAATTTTTTTATTGTCGCAACTATGTCTTCTTTTGTCAAAATATTGCACTTTTCAGATATATTTAAACCTAAAACAGAATTTAGTTTGTAGCGACCAACATCCATTAGGCTGTAATTTGTTTCTGAAAAGAAAATATTTTCAAAAAATGCACTAGCTTCATCTAATACAAATGGTATACCAGGACGAAGTATTTTTGTTATTACACTTAATGATTGTTCGTATGAAATATCCCTATATTCATTAATCTCATTTAAAATACATTCATTAAATGAAGCAGAAAAACTATTAACTATGCTAAAATTTTTATTTTTTTCTTTTTTAATTGTATTTAATATATCTTGATTTATTAAACTCGCTGCATGTATTTTCTTATTTTTTAGCTCTATATCGTCAAATAAATATTGTCCAATTAAATCGCTTTCGAGACAGTAAAACTTGTTTTGATCGCCAATTTTTCTAACAAGTAAACGACCAATTATTGTTCCTTTTTTTATTAAAATATTGTTTTTTTTATCTCTAATATCAAACATTAATGTTGAACCGATAAAATCAGAAAGCTTAATTTCAAAACTAAAAAGCTTATCGTTCTCGACCGATAATTTTAATTGTGTATAAAAATTAGAAACCATTTCTTTATGCGACATTTTTAATGCTGACAACAAATAGTATATTGAAATTTTTCTACGTTTATCTATTCTAAAAAATAGAGAAGTTTTGGATGAAAATAAAATTTCTAATCTACTGCCAAGATATGGTATTATTGTTGCTGAGTATTCAAGTTTTGAATTATCTTTTATTTTTTTATTAAAAAAAACGCCAGGTGTTTTATGAATTTGCGATATAACAACTTTTTCAACTCCATCAATAATAAACGAGTCATTTTCCGTCATTACAGGAATATCGCACAGATAAAGTTCTTGTTCTTTTATGACTTTTATATTTCTTGTCTTTTTTTCAACATTTACATCAAATAAAATTAATCTTACAGTGATATAAAGTCCTGCTACATATGGAAGATTCTTAATTCTACATTCTTCAACAGAGTATTTTGGTTCAGTCATTCTACGCCCAACATACTCTATCGTTGCATAACCATAAGCATCATTAATTGGAAAAACAGATTTTAATGCATTTTCAATAGAATAACACAATGATTCATCCTCGTTCAAAAACTTATTATAAGAAAGTCTATTTAACGACGTTAAACAATTTGGTTGGTTTTTAAAATTAAGTTTTGAAAAAGAATATCTTAAAACACTTTTCATATAAAAATACAATAAACCTCTTTTTTTAAAAAAATAACTAAGAATTTTATTTTAATTCAACTGTAGCTCCAGCTTCTTCTAATTTCTTTTTTATTTCTTCAGCAGCGGTTTTTTCTACATTTGTTTTTATTTCTTTAGGAGCACTTTCAACTAATGTTTTAGCTTCACCTAAACCTAACCCTGTAATCTCTCTTACTACTTTAATTACAGATATTTTACTCATGCCGGCAGATGTTAAAACAACATTAAATGAAGATTTTTCAGCTTCTGCGCTTTTTCCTCCATTTTCACCTGCACCAGAAGCTACTGCAACAGGTGCTGAGGCTAAAACACCCCATTTCTCTTCTAAAACTTTAACTAATTCAGCAGTTTCTTCTATCGTTAGTCCAGATAAAGTTTCTGCAATTTTACTCAAATCACTACTCATAAACACACATACAAACAATAAACAACAATTACTTGCTTTCAACTTTGCTTCCTTGTTGTTTTATTCTTTCAGCCATTGCACGTACAACTGACGCACTAACTGCTTTTAATACATATAATAATTTTGTTCTCAATACTTCTATAGAAGGTAACAAAGCTAATTCCTTAAGCTTTTCTTCACTTATGATATTTTCTCCATTTAAACATGAAACTAACTTAATTTTATTTGTTTTAAAACAAAAATCATTTATTACTTTAGATACATTTAAAATATCATTACAAAATATAACTCCACATTGGCCATTTAAGTTTATATTTTTTTCAAATTCAGTACCTTTTGCGGCAACTTTATTTAATGTATTTTTTACAACATGAAATCTGCAACCACATTTTTCATATAATTCACCGCGGAATGAGTATGTATCCACAGAATTTAATCCTTTAAAATCTACAACGACAGCATACTTATTGTTACTGTAAAGTTCATTAATTTCTTTTATAATGTCTTTCTTTTCTTTCATATTGAATATATATCACTCATTTTTATTTTTATTTTAACACCCATTGTCGAACTTAATATAATACTATTAAAGTAGTTAGCTTTAACGCTCGAAGGTTTTAATTGTTTAATGACTGAAATAATTTCTTTAAAATTTTCAATAATTTTTTCTTTTCCGAAAGACATTTTTCCTATTCCAAGTTTTACACAACCATCTTTTTCAGTTTTAAAATTCGATCTACCTTTTATTAAAGATTGAACAACAGGAACAACACTTCCGTTTACAACTGTACCTAACTTTGGACTAGGCATTAAACCTTTTGGTCCGAGAATTTTTGCAATTTTTGCAAGTTTTGGCATCATTACGGTTGTAGCTACAACTTTGTCAAAATCCGTAATTTCTCCGCGAGCAACTTTATCAATTAACTCATCTCCACCGGCAGCAATTGTTCCTAATGACAATGCTTTATCTATATTATCATCATTTGCAAAAACAATAATTTTTGCTTTTTTACCATTTCCATGTGGTAATTCTACAAAACTTTTGATAACTTGGTCTGGTTTATCTGTATCTACACCAAGTTTAATAACTGTATCAACCGATTCATCAAATTTAGCACTCGCGCTTTTTTTGTATTTCATAAGTATATCAATTGCTTCATCTAATGTGTAAAAAATATTTTTATCATACAAACTATAAGCTTTTTTCATTCTTTTTGTAGCACTTGACATAAAATTATTCTTCAACCTTTATACCCATCGATTTTGCACTTCCAACAAACATCTTGAAAGCAGACTCTTTATTTCCAAAACAATTTAAATCAGGCATTTTTTTTTCGACAGCTTTTAAAATATCAGCTTTTTTTATTGTTGCAACACTCTCGCTTCTTCCTGGAGTTTTAGAACCAGATTTAATATTCGCAATGTTTTTAATATAAAACGAAGCAGGAGGATTTTTAATTATAAAACTAAACGATTTATCTTCGTATACAGTTATTATAGTCGGACAAATAACTTCACCTAAACCCTTAGTTTTATCGTTGAATTGCTTACAAAATTCCATTATATTTACCTGTCTTTGTCCAAGCGCCGAACCAATAGGTGGTGCTGGATTAGCTTTTCCTGCTAAAATGTTTAACTTTATTAGTGCCAAAACTTTTTTCGACATCAATGATAAGTGAAAAACAACTTTTTTTATTGTCAACAGAAAAATAAAAGAAAAATAAAATAAAACAAAAATTTACATCAAAATTTAAATTTTTTAAAACTTTGATACTTGATTTTTATTTATAAAATTTTCTCTTCAACTAAGATGAAGATAATATCAAGGATTATTGTTATTTTAATTGTATTGTCATTTATAGCAACTGGTTTTATTGCTATGATGGATTAAATACATTTGTAAGCATTCTTTAATGAGATATTTATGAAAGATTTTTATGATATCGAACAAGATATAGAGTCTGAGTTAGGAATGGAACATGAAAAAAAATCTTATTATTTTATCAGCTTTTTTATATGTATGCTGATTTTAACATTTTTTTTCAAATTTATTGTTTTTGATTTTTTTTTAAAAGATCGTAATTTAGTTAAATTAAATGATTCAAAAAAAATTAAAATGTTTATAAGTGATGAGAATTATTTACTGTCTAATAACAAAAAAAAATTTAAAATATATGGTTCAGGGAAAAATGTAGTGCAATTGGAAAAAAACGATAACTTATTTTTTGCATTAAAACGTGCAGGATTTTCCAGGGAAAATATTAATGATATATTGTACTTATTATCAACTAAAATAAATCTTAGATCACTTAAACAAGGACAGATATTTAATGTGATGTATAATTCTGAAATTGTTTTAGATAATAATAAAGATGACAAAAAAAAATATAAAGTATTTCCAGTATTGAAAAACAAAATTGAGAACAAAGTTATAACAAAGTTATCATTTAAAATGCCAAAAGGTATTAGATATATTGTTGAAAAAAATAATAGCGGTTATGTTCTTCAGGTTGAAAAGCCAAGACTTATAGTTAAAACTAATGTTATAAATGGTACAATTAAAAATAATTTATTTGCAGATGCTATTGTTGGAGGGATAAAAATATCAACATTATATAATATTTTAAATGAATATGCTTTCTTGATTGATTTTCAACGTGATTTACGCTATAACGATAAGTTTGTTTTTGTGGTAAAAACAACAAAAGATGTTGATGGCGACGTGGTTGATGAAAATGTTTTATACACAAATTTAATTTTGAGAAATCATGATTATGAAATATTTAATTTTAATGGTAGTTTTTATGACAGAAAAGGTAAATCTATACAAAAAAAATTATTAAAAACACCAGTCGATGGAGCGAGAATTACAAGTGGGTTTACAACAAGAAGAAAGCATCCTGTTTTAGGATATACACGTGCTCATAAAGGAGTAGATATGGCTGTTCCGACTGGTACTCCTATTTATGCAGCAGGGGATGGTGTCGTTGCTGAGATAAAGTTAAACGATCGTAGTTATGGAAAATATGTTCTTATTAGGCATAATTCTGAATATTCAACAAAATATGCACATATGTCTCGCGTTGCAAATATAAAAAAAGGACAACGCGTTAAACAAAGACAAGTTATTGGTTATGTAGGAATGACTGGTTTAGCAACTGGGCCACATCTGCATTATGAAGTTATACGTTATGGAAAACATGTAAATCCTAGCAAGATAAATGCTGTTGAGATAAAAAAACTTGATCATTCTAAAATACCCGAATTTAAAAAATTTGTTGACTACATAGACAATACATTGAAAAATTTAACTTAATAAGTGTCGATTTGAATATAAAATAAAATAAAGTTAGTTAAAATGTGTCTTGAAAATTAAAATTTATTTCTATTTTTAGAATAAGTGCTTTATGCTTAAAAAAATAAAAGTTAATCGACAAACACCGAACGAGATTGTTAAGGAAATGAATAAATACATAATAGGGCAATATGAAGCAAAAAAAGCTGTTGCAATTGCATTTGTGAATCGAAGAAGACGTATGATGATTGATGATGAAAAAATGCGTTCTGAAATTTTGCCTAAAAATGTTTTGCTCTCTGGACCAACTGGTGTTGGAAAAACAGAAATAGCGAGACGAGTTGCTGATATAACAGATAGTCCATTTTTAAAAGTTGAAATGACTAAATTTACAGAAGTAGGTTATGCCGGAAAGGATGTAGAAAGTATTATTCGTGATTTAGTCGATTTAACTATTAAACGTGAACGAGACAAGATGATTAAAAACTATGAAAATACTGCTAAAAAGATGGCAATAAAATATGTAGCTAAAGCAATTCAAGATTTTGTAAAAACAGAAAAAAACGATAGAAATACAGATATTTTAAAATCAATCATAATCGCTGATAAAGAATTTAAAAATGATCAAGATAAAATTGACGGTTGTTTAGATGTTGATGATAAAATATCAAATTTTATAGTGGTAGATGAAGTTAAACTTGCAAACGGAGAATATGATGATATTGATGTAACAATTACATTGCCGGATCATAATACAAAAAAAGATATATTTAACGATCTTGGGAGTAATTATCATGGTAATATAAGCGAGATTGCTATGATAAGTATAGTTCCATTTTCTGGTTTTAAAAATGAAAAAAATAAAGTGCAAAAAACGATAAAAGTACGTGAAGCATTAGAGATAATGTATGATTACTACATGGAAAATTATGTTGATAAAAATTTAATAATCGCAGATGTAATAAAAAAAATAGAGCAGAGTGGTGTTATTTTTCTTGATGAAATTGATAAATTAATAAGTAATAAGGATTATCAATCGAGAGGCGAGGTTTCAAGGGAAGGTGTTCAACGAGATTTGTTAGCTATTGTAGAAGGAACAATAGTTCAGACAAAATATGGTTCTGTAAAAACTGATCACATTTTGTTTATTGCGGCTGGTGCTTTTTGCTATAATAAAGTTAGTGATCTAATGCCTGAGTTGCAAGGTCGTTTTCCTGTTTGTGTTGAGTTAAAACCGCTTACAGTTAATGAGTTTGAACGTATTTTAACAGATTTAAAATATAGTTTACCAGAGCAGCAACAAAAATTACTTAAAGTTGATGGAATAGACGTTTTATTTACAAGGAATGGGCTTAAAGCAATAGCTCAAATAACAAGTAGACTTAATAGTGAGCTTGAAAATACTGGCGCAAGACGTCTATTTTCTGTTATAGAAAAAGTTATTGAAGAGGTTAGTTTTTCCGGTAGCAACGGAACAAAACTTATTATAGACAGAAAATATGTTGAAAAAATGACAAGCAATGGCTTTGATAAAAAAGTCAATACAAGAAAATACATGATATAAAAATTATATGAAAAAGTTTCTTTTTCAAAACAATGTATTGTTAATTGGTTGTTTATTCTATATATTTTCGTCGTTATTATCTGTCATTAGTAATGTTTTTATAAAAAAAATGATGATTGATTATAGCATTCCGGCATGGGAAGCTATAGCCATTCGACAAAGTATAATAGTTCTTATATTAATACCTTTCATGATAAAGGAAAGATTTATTTTTTTTAACTGGAATGTTTTAAAACCAAATTTAATTCGTAATGTTATATATACAATATCTATTGGATTGGCACACGTATCTTTTCTGCATATTCCAATAAATGAAGGTGTAAGTTTACAATTTATTACTCCTGTTTTAGCAAGTATTTTAGCTATTATTTTTCTTAATGAAAAAAAAAACATTACAATATGGCTATCTTTGTTAATTTGTATAATTGGAGCGCTGATAATTCAACAACCGGCTATTAGTATGAACGGGACGAAGATGGCATATTTTGTTTTAGCATTATCAATTGTAATGAAAAGTATTGTGTCTGTTTTAAATAGGATTCTTGCTATAAAATTTTCAATATCTACGCTTGTTTTTTACACACATACAATAATTTTATTAGTTTCTTTGTGTTTTTCATATCAGTTTATTGCAGTAAAACCGGTCGTTTTTATAATTCTTGGTTTTGTAGGTATTTTATATTTAATAGAGTATTTACTAATATATAAAGCACAAAGCATGTGTCCCGTTACAATTATTCAACCACTCGATTTTTCTAAAATTATATACGCAATTATTTTGTCAAATATAGTCCTTGGAGAAAAATTAACAATTAATCAGTCAATTGGAAGTTTTGTTATCTTGTTTGGTTTTATGGTAATGACCATTGGCAGAAATAAATCAAATAAAGCGTAAAGAAATGATAAATTAATACAACATTATATCATTTGTATCAAAATTATTTTTAATTTTCTTAAAATCATGGAAGTATTTTTTATGCCATGTTAATTGCCTTTTTGCATAATTTCTGCTTAATTGTTTAATTTTGTCAACTGTTGCTTCCATGGAAATTTTTTTATCAAAATATTTAAAGAATTCATGCAAACCTATTGCTTTTGGTATAGATTGAATATTAATTTTTTTATCAGTTGCATAATTGTATATTTGTTTTACTTCATCTAGAACATTATTTTTTAACATTTCATCAAAACGTCTATTTATTCTTTCATATAATTCGTCTCTTTGAGTATCTATAATTATTTTTTTTACATTATAATTTTCTAGTAAAGATTTTTGTTTTTTTTTGTTCCAAAAATCAATAATCGATAGTCCAGTTGACAGCTTAACTTCAAGACCTCTTAATATACGGTGTGGATTGTTTTTATCAACTATTTTTGCGTATTTTGCATCAACTTTCTTTAATTCATCAAACATTTCTTCTGCAGTTTTATTTTTATATTTAATACGAATATTATTTTTTATATCGTCTGATATTTCCGGTATTTCGCTAAGGCCACTTAATATAGAACTTATGTATAACATTGTTCCACCAACAATTATTGGTATCTTTTGTTCTTTTTTTTTGTCGATTTTTTCAAGAATGTCTTTTAAATCTAATAAATATTCACCAACAGAATATTTATTTTTACTAAAAATATCAACAAAACCATATAAATAATGTTTGATATTAGTTTTTTCAATTTCACTTGGTTGTGCTGAAATAATCGGTATTTGTTTGTAAATTTGCATTGAATCAGCATTTATAATTACGCCGTTAATTTTTTGTGCAAGTTTTAGGGCAAAACTAGATTTTCCACTTCCAGTTGCGCCTGTTATTATAATTATATTCTTATTATTTTTGTTAAAAAACATAAAAATATTTGATTTATAATATTTATATTTATTTATAATTTTCAATGAATACGTTAACACTGTTTTTGTCTGTTATTTTTGGCGCTATTTTTGGTAGTTTTTCTACTTTTTTTGGATATAGATTATTCAATAAAAACAAAGATATAAATTTATTTGGAGCTCGTTCAATTTGCTGTAATTGCAATCATGAACTTTCTTGGAAAGATCTTATACCGATTTTATCATTTATTTTTCTAAAAGGTCAATGCAGGTATTGTAAAAATAACATTCCAGTTTGGCACTTTTTAGCTGAGATTTTTATGATTTTGTCATTTGTTACTGCAGTTAAATATTTTGGCGGTATAAATGAAAAAACCATTTTTATGTGGATTATTTGTTTTTGCTTAATTACACAATCAATTATTGATTTAAGAATCATGCTATCTTCTGATGTTTTGCATATTATAGAGTTTTTTTCTGTTATTTTCTTATCATACAGAATAGGCATTAGTTTTAGTTATATTTTTTTGAGCTATATTTCAATGATTTTGTTTTTTTTCATACTTATTATCTTTATGAAAAAAATTTACAAAAAAGATTGTATAGGTTTTGGAGATATTAAGCTTTTTGTTATTTTGTCTCCACTTCTTTTTTATGAAAAAATACCTTTATTTTTTTGTTTATGCGGTATTTTTGGCATAATTTCTTATTTTATTGCGACATTAAGTAGACAAAAAAGAAAACTAACTTTTTTTAATCAAAAGTTATTAAAGGTTAAAAACGATAATCCTTTTCCTTTTATTCCGGCTATATTTTTTGCTTTTTTACTTGCATTTTATTTTTAAATACTAAAATTGATTTAGCTGTTTGATGAAAAAAAAATTTGCAATTATTGCACCTGTTTTATTGTCGATAACACAATTTGGATGCTATCATACTAGTGAATTTGTCTATCACGATTCTTTAATTAAAATGCATGAGTATGAAATTGTGGATCTTATACAAAATAAGAAAGGAAGGAAATTAAAAAAGAAAGCTATAGAAAATCAAATATCCTTAGAAAATATATACGAACCAGAAGAACCAAAGGTTATAGAGGATAAAATTGTGTCGGTTAATGTATCGGAAGATGTTCCAATAGTTGATGTAATTATGGAATTATCGAGAATGTCTGGAATAGATGTACAAATTGATCCAACTATAATAGGTGGTGTTAATTTAAGTTTAAAAAATAAACCGCTACGTTATGTATTTAATAGAATTTGTGGCTTAACTGATACTAGATATGAGGAAAAATATGGAATTCTTGTTTTTACAAGAGATATGCCGTATGCAAAGACATATGATATAGATTTTCTTGATGTTAACAGAAGCACGTCTTCTTCTATAACGCTTAATACATCTGGACTTTCTACGTCCGCAACTGTAAAAGGAGGTGGAACTTCGACTGTAACTACAAAATCAGATGATACATTTTGGTCGGATATAGTGAAAGATATAGAACAAATTATTGATACAACTGAAAATACAAATAGTATTTACACGTCAACTGCTGAAAAAATACAACGTATTGCGCAAAATGAAGAAGTTGAAAATAGAATACAAGAAGACATAAACAATGGTGTTTATAATAAAATGGTTAATGAAAAAAATAAAAATCAAAATAATGAAAAAGCCGATCCACTTGTTTCAATAAATGTTTCCAAAAATAGAATAAGAGTTAATAGAAGAGCAGGAATTATAATAATCACAGCAAGTACAAAATCTCATCGCTTAATTGAAAAATATTTGCAAAAATTAAAGAAAAAATCAACAGCACAAGTTCTTATTGAGATGAGATTTTTGGAAATAAATTTGAATAAACAATATCAATCAGGAATAGATTGGGGCAATATTAAACTTGGACAGCTTGCTTCTTCGTCTATCAAAATAGTTCCTGAACTCGCAGAAGGTTCTGCGTTACCGACATTAACATTTAATAAAGGCATAGATTTTGTTGCCAGTTTGTTTGAAAAGTTTGGCTCAACGCGTACGCTTTCAAATCCAAGGATAAATGCTATGAATAATCAACCAGCTTTAATGACATTTGCAACAAACTATGTTTATTTTAAATCAAAAGCAATGTTTACTCCAGCGACATATAACAATGAAAAGGTTATAGTAACACCTGCTTATAGAAATGTTGACACAGAAGCGCAAACTATGCCACTTGGTATTATTATGTCTGTGTTGCCTTCTATTGATATTGAAAGGCATCAGGTTATGTTAAATATAAAGCCGACTATTTCTAAATTAGAAGATACGGTTTCAGATCCGGCTGTTACGATTTTAATGGACGAGCAATCGGAAGGTGAAAAAAAATCATCATCAGATAAAATACTTTCGACGAAAAGTTCCATTCCTGTTGCTAATATAAGAGAACTTGATACAATTTTAAAATTAAAAGACGGTCAAACGGCAGTTATTGGTGGATTTACCGAGAGATCTGCGTCATCTATAAACGAAGGTGTTCCTTTTTTGAGATCAATACCTATAATTGGTAATTTTTTTGGACGAAAAAATAATAAATCAAATTCAACAGAAACCATTATTTTAGTTAGAGCTACAATAGTTGATTATGGTAAAGAGGTTAGTGAGTATGAATATGACATTTTTGATAAAATGTCCGATGATCCAAGATATAATGAAATATAATACAAAATATGGGCAAAGAAAATAGAAAAATGATTAAAATTGGCGTTTCTGGCTATAAAGGTAGAATGGGGCAAGAAATTTTGAATGTTTTAAAACGATTAGATAATGTAGATATAATAACTGATGGTGGAGAACTTAATGAAGATAAAGCAAAACTTTTTAAAAATTCAGATGTAGTTATTGATTTTACAAATATAGATGGTTTGTGTGAATGTTTAAAATTTGCTAAACAAACAAAAACCCCCTTTGTTAGTGGCTCTACTCCGATGAATGATTACGTAATGAAGCAAATTTTAGATGCATCTAGATATACAAAAATATGTTGGTCGGCCAATATGTCTATAGGTATTGCTGTCGTGCATAAACTTTTATTAGAATGCGGAAAGTTGCTTGGCGATTATGACTGCGAAATATTTGAAAGACATCATAATAAAAAAAAAGATGCTCCATCTGGTACGGCAATAATGTTAGGAAAAACAGTTGCAGATAGTCGTAATTTAAGTTTTGATGATGTTTTTATTTATGACCGAAAGTCAGAAAGAAAAAAAAATCAAATTGGTTTTTCATCTGTGCGCGGAGGAAATATTGTTGGAGAACATGAAGTTATGTTTATTGGTGAAAACGATGAAATAAAAATTACACATAAAGCTTATAATCGTAGTTTGTTTGCTGTTGGAGCCGTGCAATGTGCAATAAAATTGTTGCAACAAAAAAAAATAAAATTTTATAAAGTTGAAGACTTGTTATTTTAACTAATAAGAAAATTATTTAAATATAAGTAGTTTATTATTTATTTTCTTTATAAGAATAAATGCAATTATGCTTGATATAATTCCAATCATACTACCACAAAATACATCGATAAACCAATGACGGTTTGCTATTATACGTCCAATAGCGGAATATGAAGCAAGTATAATTAATAAAACATTTAACAACATATACCTTTTTTTGTTTTTCATACACATAATTAAAACAGTTGCACACATAAAGGCAAACGCCGAATGTCCAGATGGAAATGAAGTCAGATCGTTTTTGTCATCAGGTCTTGGCTCTTTAAATATTTTTTTTCCAAAAGCAACAACTGGTGCTGTAATCATTATTGAACATGCATATGTTGTGTACATAATTGAATTAAGTGTTGTTATTGAAATAATAAATGGTGCAACTTGCAGAATTCCAACTCCAATATTTGTATACTTGTTGTGTTTTATTTGTTTGTCTGTTTTCTTAATTTTTTTAAAATATTCCAGCTCTGTTTCTGTTTTTTTTTGTGCATAATTGTCTTTAAAAAAAGTAGACTTAATCATATTTGAATTTATTTGATAGGCAAATAAAGTAATTATAATTATAGTTGATAAAGATAAAATTATTTTTTTTGCAAAAGATATAAAAGTCACATTTTATGTTTATTTTACATTAAATTAATGTCAATAATTATACACTATTAAAATACTTGATAATAATTTTGTTTTTATTTATTTTTTTTACATGAAAGATAAGAGTTTCTTTATTAAAAATATTCCAAATGCATTAACTGTTTTTAGAATAGTTTTGACGCCAATAATCTGTGTTCTTATGTTTTCAGATACAAAAATAACTAGAATTTTTGCCGTTATTATCGCTTTTATTGCTAGCATTACAGATTTTTTTGACGGTAGAATTGCACGTAAATATAATATATGTTCAGCTTTTGGACGTTGCATGGATCCTATTGCTGACAAAACATTAGTAATGGCTTTAATAGTTATGCTTATATATCTTAAAAAAGCTTTTGTTTTTCCTTGTATAGCTATACTATTTCGTGAATTTGTTGTATCTGGAATTAGAGAATTTGTAGCAAAAGAAAAGCAAATTGTAATTAAAGTTTCAAAACTTTCAAAAATAAAAACAGCAACACAAATGTTTTCATTATTATTTTTAATGATTTTTGCGACAAATAATTTTTTATATATTACTGGAAATATTTTATTGACAATTGCAGCTGTACTATCGATTATAACAAGCGTTCAGTATATAAAATCAATTCAAGATATTATTCTTAGATAAGATGAAATTACATAGTTCTTTACATAAATGTTTTAATAAAAAAAAAGTTTTGGTAGCTGAAAATGGTGAAATTAAATTTAATAACAAAAAAACAATACTTAATCAGAACACAAAAACTAAATCTTCACAAAAATGGTTAAGAAGACAAATCAACGATCCTTTTGCAAATGCGGCAAAAATAGAAGGTTATTTAGCACGTTCTGCTTATAAATTGATAGAAATACAACATAAATATAGTATTTTTAATAAAAATACAAAGATAGTAATTGATTTAGGATGTTCTCCTGGTAGCTGGTCTCAAGTAATTTTGACAAATAAATTTTGTAAAAATGTCAACGTGATTGGGTTAGATTTATTACCAATGAAATTTAAACATAAAAACTTATTTTATATTCAAGGTGATTTTGAAGATGTGAATGTTAAAAAAAAACTTATTTCTGTACTTAAAAATATTTCTTGTGTTAATTCGGCGAAAAACGCAAAAGCTGATTGTATTGTTTGCGATATAGCGATGAATTCAGTTGGAGATTCGTCTACAGACAGATTGCGGAGTGAAAGAATTTTAGAAAACGTTTTGTTTTTTTGTAAAAAACATTTAAACAATAATGGAAATCTTGTTTGTAAGGCGATTAAAGGTGCTGATGCGGTAATTTTTAATGAAATTAAAAATAATTTTAAATTAGTTTATCGTTTTAAACCAAAATCATCAAGAAAAAATAGCAGTGAGTTATTTTTAATTGGAAAGTTTAAAAAGGAATAGTTATTATTGACTGTTATGTTTTAATATATATAAACTACTTTGTTATTACATGGCAGATTTTTATTCTCATGTGTTCAATGATATATTTAATAATTGCGTGTCATACTTTATGCATGATTTTTTAAATGTCAGATGCACATATGAAGGGAATAAAAAATATTGTCTATTTACATATAAAAAAATATTCGAGGAAACAATTAATGTGTTAAATAAAAGCAAATATAACGGGGAAATAATCATGCCTAAGTTTGTTGCTTTTGATCCTAAATATATTTTTTCAGTTGATGATTTAATTAAAACTTCAAATTGTTTTGTTAAAAATAAAATTACAGTTAATAACGGTGCAATCAAACTTAAAAATGCACGTGAAATGATAAAAAAAGATAGAATTTTTTTACTACCAATAGATGGAATTCGTTCGTTCGCTGGTGGTAATTCTGATTTTTCAATGGTAATTGTTTTGCAAAGTGAAAATAAGGAAAATACAAACGTATTTGACATAAAGAGTATTTTAATTTTTAATCCGATAAGAAAAGATGTTTTTATTTTTGATAATAATGATGGTTGCAAATATAACGAGAAAAAAATTTCTTTTGATAAAGTTTATAAAGAATCTAATATTGACGTAATTTTTGTAAAAAATGCATTTCAAAAGAATTCATTTGATTTAACTAAATTATCACAGATTGGTGAATTGTCTTTTTCAAATAGTATATTTTCGTCATTAGTTGAATTATTAACAACAGAGAAAAATTTATGTGTTTATAAAATGGATGAAAATCTTTCTGAATTTGTTGAGTTTGCAATAAAAAAATCTCCACTAATAATGAAAAAAATTGGTTTATATTCAATAATTGGAAAAGAAGATGCAATAAATAGAGTGATAAAACAATAGTTTTAATAACTTTATTTTTTAGTCATCATGATAATGACGCCTTTATCCAAAATACTGTTTGTTGTTTTTATATTCCAGTTCTTAATAAGATTTGACGCTTTAATGATTTCTTTTTCCCAATTTTCTCCTTTTAGAAGAATTATTTTTTTTATATTATTTTTACCAACAATTTTTAGAATTTCTTCCATGCTTTTAAATGCTCGTGCTGTTATTATATTATTGTCGTTATTTGATATGGAAGATAAATTTTGTTCTGTTATCTTGGTATTTATTACTTCTGCATTCAATTTTAATGAATTAATTACATTTTGTAAAAAATGTGCTTTTACCGGTGATTTTTCAATTAAAATAAAATGTTTTTCTATTGATATTGACAGGATTATACCAGGAAAGCCACCACCACTTCCAAGATCAATTATGTTTTTATCATCATGTTGTATTAATGGCATTATTTGCAGACTGTCAATTATATGCCTTGACCAAATTGTTTCAACTGTATTTTTACCTATTAAATTATGATTTTTGTTTTCTTCAAGTAGAATTTTAATAAATTTTTGTATTTGTTTGAATTTTTTTTCAAAATTTTCTTTAAGATAATATTCAATTTTTTCAATTTCTTCTTGGTTTGGCTGTATCATTTTTCAATATATTCAAATAAAGTTTTTATATTTTCTGTATTTTCTATGTTTAAAATTTTAATTTTATTTTCTTCTTCTTTTTTTATTGTCCTTTTTATTAATTTACTAAGAACATTTTTTGCACCAATTTCGATAAATGTGTCAAAACCATTTGATATTGCATATCTTATATTCTCACACCAAAGAATTGGCGCAGTTATTTGTTTTTTTAAATTAAATTTAATATCTGATGTTTTTTTTTCAAATCTTCCAGAATAGTTTTGTAAGATTTGATATTTTGGCTCCTGGATGTCTAGATTATCAATTTCATGCTCCATAATATCTTGCGCTTTTTGCATCAATGGAGAATGGAATGCACCACTAACTGGTAATTGTATTAATTGTTTTGCTTGATTAGCCATTTCAATCTTAAATTTTTCTATATCTTCCAAATAACCACTTACAACTGTTTGACCAATACTATTGCTATTAGCTATAACAAGACAGTTGGGTTTAATTTTATTTATATTCTGCTGTATTGTTTCATTATCACTTCCTATAACAGCAAGCATCCCAGTATCATTATTTACACATTCATACATTGCTTTCCCTCGTTTAAATAAAATTTTTGCTGTATTTTTAATTGATAAACAATTTGATACACAAAGTGCCGAATATTCACCTAGGGAATGTCCTGCTACTCCACAAATATTTAAATTGTTTATTTTTTCACCATATTCTTTTTCCATTGCAAGATATGTTGCTACAGATACAGTCATAAGTAATGGTTGTGTATTATAACTTTTTTTTATTTCTTCATCTTTTCCGTTAAATGCTAAATCCGCAATATCTTTATTTAGTTCGTCACTTACTAATGAAAAAACTTTTCTTGAACATTCATAGTTGTCGAATATATCTTTACCCATTCCAGGATATTGGCTACCTTGTCCTGGAAAAACTAACATTGTTTTCATAGGTAAAAGTTATAAGGTATAATATAAATGTAAAGAAAAGATATTTTATTCATATTTATATCATACTTGCAAATAAAAAACTAAGCAAATAGATATTAATGAATAGTTATGCCTAATAAATCCATTTTTGAATTAAGTGAAAAAAAAGATAAAATTAAGAATGGTTGTCCAGACGGAATTGACGCTCAACATAAAAAATGTAAATTAACAGCTCGCGAGAGGATAGATATTTTACTTGATAAAGGATCGTTTCAAGAATTTGGAATTTTTGTAAAACATAGATCGATTAACTTTGGTCTAGATAAAAAAGATCTTCCTTGTGATGGCGTTATTACTGGCTACGGAACTATTTTTGGTCGTCCGGTTTATGTATATAGTCAAGATTTTAGTGTAGCAGGTGGATCGCTAGGCGAGATGCAGGCGCAAAAAATTACAGCACTACAAAAAAGAGCAATGGAAACAAAATGTCCGATTATTGGGATAAATGATTCAGGTGGCGCAAGAATTCAGGAAGGAATTGATGCATTAGCTGGTTATGGAAATATTTTTCAAAATAATATTGATGCATCTGGAGTAATTCCACAAATTTCATTAATAATGGGGCCATGTGCTGGTGGTGCGGCTTATTCACCGGCATTAACAGATTTTACAATAATGTCGCGTGGAACGTCGTATATGTTTATTACAGGCCCAAATGTTGTAAAAGCAACAACAGGAGAGGATATTTCTTTTGAAGAGCTCGGAGGTGCGGACACTCATACACAAATTAGCGGCGTTGCTGATTTAGCTTTTGATAATGATATGGATACAATAGAGCAAACAAGAATTTTGTTTTCGTATTTACCTTTATCAAATATTGATAATTCTCAGAATATAGATTTATCAGACGATTGTACGCGTGAATGTATGATTTTAGATAGCATTATTCCAGAGGACCCAACCGTTCCTTACAACATGAAAGAAATAATAAATAATGTCGTGGATAACGGTGATTTTTTTGAAATTCAAAAGGATTTTGCAAAGAATATAATTATTGGTTTTGCCCGCATTATAGGAAGGACGATTGGAATTGTAGCAAATCAGCCAATGGAAATGGCAGGGTGCATTGATATTAAAGCAAGTCGTAAAGCAGCCAGATTTGTTAGATTTTGTGATGCATTTAATATACCGATTATAAGTTTAGTAGATGTCCCAGGTTTTCTTCCTGGAACAGAACAAGAGCATGGTGCAATTATTCGTCATGGTGCAAAATTATTATATGCATATGGTGAGGCAACTGTGCCAAAAGTTTCAATTGTGTTAAGAAAATCATATGGTGGCGCATATATAGTCATGGGTTCAAAACATTTGAATAATGATTTAAATTATGCTTGGCCGAATGCTGAGATTGCTGTACTTGGGGCAAAACAAGCTGGAGAAATTTTATTTAAAAAAAAATGCACATCGGAAGAAGAATATAATCAAAAGTTAAAAGAATATTCTGATAAATTTTTAAATCCATACTATGCGGCATCAAGAGGGTATATCGATGATGTGATAAAACCATCAAAAACACGTGAAGTAATACATCGTAGTATAGAATTATTGTTAAACAAAAAACAACAAAAACTTTGGAAAAAGCATGATAATTTACCTATGTAAGGTTTGTTATGTTTTTTTTAGAAGAACGATTTTTTCTTCTGGCAATGAAGATTGTGTGTTGTTTCTTAGAAGTTCATCTAGTATATCATTTACATCGGAATTTTTGTCTTCTAGAATTGATATTATTTGATCTAATTTGTATCGTTGTTCTAATAAATCATGTTTTTGTTTAGATAGTTTAGAGTATTTTTCTTTGTAAGAAAAATAATTTAGAATTGTGTTTTGCCCATGAAAAAGAGCAAAAATAAAATAACAATTTAATGCGATAACTAAAAATATAATTTTAAACATATTACCTTAATACAACACATCTATCATTATTACAATAATCTTTCATAATGCTAACTTTGAATCCCATATTTGAAAATATATTTTTAACATCATTTCCTTGATTATAGCCAATTTCAAAAAAGGCAATACAATCTTGTGAAAAGTTTTTATGCAATGTTGATGAAATTGTTTTGTAAAATTTTAAACCATCTTCGCCACCATCAAGAGCTAAATGTGGCTCAAAATTTTTTACACTAACGTCAAGATTTTTGATTTCTTCACTTTTTATATATGGCGGATTACACATTATTATATCATATTTTTCATTACCAAAGCCGTTGATTAAAATATTATTGATTAAATAATTGATAATTATTTTTTCATCACAAAGCAATGTTTTTGCATTAAATTTTGTTACCTGCATTGCAGAGTTAGAAACATCCATTAATGTTAGTTCGACTTCATAAATAAGTTGATCTATTTTTTTTTCAGTTATTTTTTTTACAAAAGATATACCCAAACAACCGCTTCCACAACAAGCATCTAATATTTTTATTTTTTTTTTATCTTTTATTTTTTCAATGATATTTTTATCTTTTAAGAAAGAATTAATTGCATTTTCAACTAAAAATTCACTATCAATCCTTGGTATTAATGTTGCTTCGTTTACGAAAAAATTATATCCAAAAAAATTAGCATCATGCGTTATGTATGCAAATGGTTTCCTGGTGTTGCGTTCTTGTATATATTTGTTATATATATTTTTTTCACGATCGTTAACATCTTTGTTGTATATTTTTAATAATTCATTTTTTGATAATTTTAGTGAATATAATAATAAATCTTCTGCATCTTGTTTTGCAATTCTTTCATCTATTCCTGAATTTAGAAGCTCTAAAAAACCATTTCGTATTAATTCACGATAGTTCATTGCTGTATATATAATTAACGAAAAACAATTTGCAAATAATAAAAATAAAATTACATACAATAATAACGTCATTAAATGAAGACCAATACTAGTATTTTAAATAAGTTTTTATCTGCATGCAAGATTTTTAGGAAAAAGTTATCATTTTCTATCATAGAGTTAACGATTGTGTTATTTGTTATTGGAATTATTGTAGGAAGCGGATTAGTAGCTTATAAAGCAACAAATCCAAAAGTAAAAAATGATCTTAAAAAGATACAAGAAATAGAAGACGCATTGCAACAATTTTTTACAGTAAATGGTCGTTTACCTTTCCCAGCAAATCCAAAATCAAACAAAGATAATGCTGGATATTTGGAGGAGAATAGTTCTAATGTTTATAATGCTTCCGCTGAATCGAGATATTGCAGTGAAGAACAAAAAGGAGATGCTGGCAATAGTTTTCCAAGTTGTAATTCCGGAGAAGTAAGTAGTTGCTGTCCGGATAATTTTGTCATATGGGGCGTCGTACCAACAAGAACATTAGGTTTACCAGATAGTTATGCATATGATAGTCAAGGACATAATTTTGAATATATTACACATTCATCTTTGGCAAATTTAAATGGAAAAAAATTTTCAACAGGACACAAAAAATCATCTTATATCACAGATCAAAACGGAAGATATGTTGTATATTTTTCACATGAAACACTTGACCAAATAACAATTTCAATTAATAGGTTGAGTGTTTATAATAACAAAATTAATTCTGAAATATTAACAACAAAAAATAATACTGCATATGTCATAATTTCAAAAGGACAATCAGATAAATGTTATTTTGATACAAAAACAGGAGAGATAAATACCTCAAAACCAACAAATAATACTATTAAAAATTGTGTTCAAAATTATGGTTTATATTCGACTGATAGTAGAACTATTTATCAAGGTTTTTCAAAAGATTTTGATAATATTGTAAAGTATAAAACTTTATCTGAATTGGTGCAAAAAAATTCTAATATAAAAGAAGATACGAGAATTTTGACAAACAGAAATAATGCAGTTGAATATCAATTAAAAGTTGATGAAAAACTTACAACAACAAGTAAGGAAGTTTCTGGAGCTATTAATGAATTGTCGAATTCCGCAAAGCAAATTAATTCTTTATTTAAAATTGTTTCGACATTTGATAACGTGGTTGGCGATCCGTTAGTATTGTATTTTTTAACTTCATCTTACAATAACTATATTTCAGGAATATACATTTATCAAGATGGTAATTTTATACCGTTAAATGGTGCGAAAAAGAATGTATGTGAAACTGCATATCCAGTTGGTTCAATTTATATATCATTTGACGATAATTTAACGACAAATGATAATGTAAAACAAAAACTTGGATGTGGTGAATGGGAACGAGTAGAGTGTGGTGCAATTCTTCAAAACGCTGGCCAGACAAATGGATCTAATTGCGGTGATGCTGGATCGAAATATTTATCACATACATTTGACGGTACGGTATTCTATTATAAAGATTTACCAGTAAATCGCGCAATTCAAGCTGGTTTGCCGGAAATTGCTGGAAAGATGGGGTGTGTATTTGGTTCTCCGTGCAAAGATAGGAGTTATTGTGAAACATTTTTCGGAAAATCATTTAGAGCACATAAGGAATGTGGGCATACTGCTTTTACTGGTAGCGGAAGTGGAATGGAAACGTATGAATATATATTTAGTGCATCTTTTTTTGACGATGTTTATGGTGGTGCAGGTCGTGGTACTGTTCAGCCATTTACATATACTGTGTATATGTGGAAACGTGTATCGTAATTTTATGTTTACGCAAATTATAAATCTTGATGAATGCATTGATAGATTGAAAAAATGCAGACAGAGATGTGAAAAAAGTCAGTTAGAGTTTACACGTTTAAAAGCAAGTAATGGTTTAAAAGATTTAGTAATAAAAGAGCTAGATCAAAATGATAAAGAAGTATCAGAAATTAATGTAGAAAAATTAATGAATAAAGAAATTGCATTAAAAAAAAATACAAAATATAAAATTTTTGATAAAAACAATACAGAGCTTGTGTATAAATATTGTCTTTCGACAGATAAAATAATTTTAAAAAAGAAAAATCGCCAAAGACATTTAACAGTTGGTGAGTTTGGGTGTATGTTATCTCATTTGCGCGCGATATATAATGTTTCAATTGGAAATTATGATTTAGGGCTCGTGCTTGAAGATGATGTAATTTTTGCTGATAATTTTAAGGAAAAATGTGATTTAATTTTACAGCACGCGCCAAAAGATTTTGGCATATTAAAACTTGATAATACAAATCTTAAAGGCAAGAAGCATAGAACGTCATTTTTATTTTCTGTTTTAAAGTATGGTTTTAATAGATATTTTTATAATTCACGAGCAGAATTATTACATGGCGTTTCTGGTGCAACTGGATATATTATTACAAAACAATGTGCACAACAAATAGTTAAACTTTTAAAAAAAGAAACAATTAATGGATTAGAAGGTGCTGCTGATATTTTATATTATGTTGTTTTACCTAAAAAGTATAATTTTAAAAATATTTGGATTATAAAAAAACCGTTGTTATGGCAGAACGAGAAAGAAAGTTTTATAACAAAAATGGGAAGATAAATATAACGATAATATGCTGTATCCCTATTGATAACAATAGTATTGTTAGTTTAACTGTGTTTTTAAAAAAAGAGAAAGTATTTTTTCATAAATGCGAACAGAATAATTTTTGCGAACAATTGCCTTTGATAATGAAAGAAATTATGTTTTTTTTAAAAAAAAAGTATGGTTATAAAATAAGGTTTGATGAAGTTGAATATAAAATTAATTTCGACATAAACAAACATATAACTACATACAGAATTTTTGAAAGTTTTATAAACGGTTTTACCATTAATTAATAAATAAAGTTGAAAATTATATTGACAATTTATACAATATAGTTGTTATATTCTGTATGATGAATCTTACATTAAGATATTTATGTTCCGTCTTTGTATCTGTTGCATTGATGTTATTTTCTTTTAAAACATGTAATGCAGAAGATGAAAACAGCGATTATTATACAAAACAATATAGCTATAATATATTTACAGCTAATGCTTGGGATTTATCTCCATATGTATTTGCTGGTTATTCATTTGGTTGGGTTCCTTACGTAAATAATAGTAATATTGAATATGGAAATATGCTAAGAAATGGTCATAATGGTTTTATTCTTGGTGCAGGTTTGACTATTAACAGAAATTGGTCATTTGGATTAAGTTTTCAGACAATAACTAAAAAATCAAAACTAAGAGATTCTTATGCATTAGAGTTTAAAGAAATTAAAAATATTAAAAGTGAGATTTTATTAGCAAATATAGACATGGGGTTACGTCTTCCTTTTTATAAAAATATAGATCTTCAAGTTTTAACCGGTTTAAATATAATTTCATCGAATATAAGTAATATTTATTATGCAGATGCTGAAACAGTTCCGGTTAGGGCTGCTTCTTATTCTAATAAAGTTGGTTTTGGCGCGAACGTTGGCTTGGCATTTACTTATAGAATTTTTGCAGGTTTACATTTTAAAATAGAGTGTAGAAGGTTATTTGTATTTAAGAAGAATTTTGTTAAAGACATTTGGCTACTAAATACAGGTATCGGATTTAACTTTTAAGGCTGTAATTTTAGTTGTTTTGTATGGAGTTAAGATTGAAAAAACCAAAATTGATATGTTATGATTGGGATAATACATTGGTGGATACTCAACCAGTTACTCTTGCCTCAATGAACATGCTTTATGAAAAATACAATCTTCCAAAACTAACCATGCTGGATGTTATAAAGATTAATGGTTACTGTTTTAGTGATGTCTTTACTGCTCAATTTGGTGAAAACAAATCAAAATTAATACAAGAAGAATATCAAATATTGTATGATTATTGCGCTAAAGATACTTTACAACCGTTACCGTGGGCAGGAGAAACATTAAAAATGTTTCACGATAAAGGAATTAAACAATGCGTTATGAGTAATAAACCAGGTAATATAGTTAGACGCGAGGCGGACAAATTTAATTTTACTAAATATTTTGATTTTATTATAGGATATACAGACAGTGGATATGCAAAACCAGATCCTAAAATGTTTAGTCCAGTTTATGAAAAAATGGAGTTTAAGGAAAAATGGCATCATCCCGATAAATTATGGTTCTTTGGCGATGCAGAAGCAGACGTTGATTTTGCGAAAAACATAAATGCACGACTATTTTTTTTGGGTGATTGTTCGTTGGCTGATGATTTTCCAAACGATCAATTAGTTCTTTTAAATTCTCATAAAGATTTACATGATATTGAATTTATTTAATTAATGTTTTTTCTTCCCTTTTTTCTTTTGTTTATATTTATTATTTCTTTTAACTTTTTTTTTCTTTTTTATTGACATTATTCCGTATTTTGCTTTTTCTAATCTGCCTTTTGGTATTCCTGTTTTACCAAATTTACGCTGATTTTTTTTAGCTTTCTCTTTTTCTTGTGATACATCTAATATATCTGTAATATCTTCAAGCATACTTTCTAGATGCAAATTCATTAAGTTTTTACTAGAAGAATCGCCTGTAATGTCTGCTATCAATTTTGCTGTGATTTCTTTATTTGCTCCATAAAACATTTTTACATTATTCATTTTATATTTTTCACGCATTTTTTTTGCAAAATATTTATCAAATTTAGCTTCAAAAAATAGACACAAAACAGCAAAACAAAGATGTAAAATTGGAACAATTTTAGGAAGGCCATTTAAGCTTGCATTTATTAAACCTTCGCCGCCAAAAAATGCAAAAATTATACTAAAACAATATAAATTTTCCATGAAGAATAAACAAAATCCATCACGAGACCAGAGTGGTGCATATCTTGATGTATTTTTAACTATATCCCATATTTTTGTTTTTTGTCCTACTGTTATATTTCCTTCTTCTACCATATTTGTTAACATCCCGAGGAATTGATTCTTTTTTATTATAGGAGATGCGGCATAGCCTAAAAGAAAGAATACTGTATATATTGAGAAAAAGATCCAAAAACGATAATCAAGACCTTCATAACTTGGTTTACCGGTTAATACGACAAATAACATACAATCTAATGGCATTATTAAAGCTGTTTGCCAAATTCCAGCAACTATATCTCTATTCAAGCGAGCAAAGATATCAATCATTGATGCAATAATTTTCCTCATATCAAAGCAATAAAAAAATAAGAATATTATTTGCAATATTTTTTTATAAAAAATGTATTTAAAAGATTAAAAGTAAAATTTTATTTACTTTCGACTGAAACTAAAACTCTATTATTCTTTGTTTTTTTAAAAACAACAATTCCGTCTTCTAATGCAAAGATTGTATGATCTCTTCCGATGTCTACATTATTTTTTGGAAAGTATTTAGTGCCTCTTTGACGAACTATTATTGAACCTTTTTTAATAAATCCACCACCACAAACTTTCAAACCAAGCCTGCGTCCGGCAGAATCACGTCCGTTCTTAGTAGAACCACCAGCCTTATGATGTGCCATAAATTAAACCATTAAACTAACTATTTAATTCAATACTTTTTATTAAAATTAAAGTTTTATATTGTCTATGACCTCTCTTGTTTGTATAATCTTTTCTTCTCTTTTTTTTGAATGAAATAACTTTATCTTCACGGTATTGTTTTATAATTTCGCCATTAACTTTGTATCTTCTTAAACGTTCTTCATCAAGAATTACATCATCATTATCAGACAACATAACCAAATTTTTCAATTGTATATTTGAACCTTCTTCTCCTTCTATTTTTTCAAAAATACATGCTTCACCAGGAACTATTTTATATTGTTTGCTACCTAAAGCAACTATACCAATCATAGATAACATCTGTTTATGACAGTAAATTTTAACTGTCAAGGAATTTTTAATTGTCAAGGTTAAAAGAAAATTTGCATTTGCATTTAAAAAAAATCATATAAACAATTGGTTGTAATTATTATTATGAACGACAGCTCCTCTTCTCTCTCATTAAGTGATAAGTTAAAGTTTTATAAGAATGAAATAAATAATATAGCAGATACAAGCTTCAACAGGCAACAAAAGAAGTTATGTTTAGATATTCTTGATAAAGCAACGGAAGAAAACATTGACAAGATTTATCAATTTATAACACAAAGGGTTAAAACTGGTTTTGTTTTTGATATTACACCAGAAGTTCAAAATGATTGTATTGCATTGATTGAAAAGGACAAAAAACTTTCATTTGAAAGCGATGCACTTGGAGAAAAACAAACACATAAACTTATAATTGGAGAAAACTATGATGCATTAAAAAACTTGCTTGCAGTATATGAAAATAAGATTGATTTTATTTACATTGATCCACCTTATAATACAGAAAGCACAAGAACAGATGGCAATTCTTTAACAGACATTGAAGGACAAAACACAGGCAAGTTTATTTATAGAGACAAGTTTTCAAGAACAGGTTGGTTAAACATGATGAATGAACGACTTCAACTTGCAAGAAAACTTTTGAGCGACAAAGGAGTTATCTTTATAAGCATTGATGATAACGAACAAGCATACTTGAAAGTTTTGTGTGATGATGTGTTTGGGGAGGAGAATTTTTACGGAGAATTTATACAATTAAAAGGAAATACACAAAATGATAGTAAAACAATACAAAGAAATCACGAATATATTTTATGTTATGTAAAAAAATATAGTGATTTACTTTTAACCTATGAAAGCAATGTTTTGCATAAAGTTTACGAAGATAATTACTATTTAGGAAGAGACACAGGGGCAAGTTCGGGGCACGATACTCTAATTGATAGAAACAATTTGGGATATACAATTTATTATTACGAAGGCACAGCAAACGGAGCAACTGGAAATCATAATACTCTAATTGATAGAAACAATTTGGGATATAATGATTTTAAAGTTTTCAAAAAAGGCGACAAAATATTACATGCAATAGCAATAAAAGATTACGAAGTTGACAACTTGACTGCAAATTCAAAAGAGGAAGAAATTTATACAAATGATGAATATTTATTGTCTTTGGGATATCAAATTATCAGACCACCAAAAAGACAAGGTGAACGTCTTGGCCGTTGGACATGGAGCATTGAGAGTTTTAAAGAATATTGGAATAATAATGAAGTATTGATTAAAAATAATAGAAATGTAATAAAAAAAGAATTTGTTGATGAAAAAGATATAATTGAAAAAAATGGAGTTAAATATTTTGAAAAAGTAAATATTTTACCTCCACAAAGTATTATTGATATAACAAATAGTGCTGGAACGAAATTGTTAAATGATATTTTTTGTAAAAAAGTTTTTAATAATCCTAAAAATACAGAATTATTAAAATTTTTAATAAATCTTTTACAAAACAAAAATGCAATCATCCTCGACTTCTTTGCAGGCAGTGGAACAACAGGACAAGCGGTAATGGAACTGAACGAAGAGGACGGAGGAAAAAGACAATTTATTTTATGCACTAATAATGAAAACGGTATTGCAGAGAATATAACATATGAGCGGTTGTATAGAGTTATAAACGGAGAAGGAACAAAAGGCGAACAAATCAAGTGGCAATATTCAAAAGACAAGAAGAGTTTGAAAAACAACAATCTTGATGTGTTTAGAATTAACTATCATCAACTTGGAATTGAGGACTATGAAAAAGGAGAACAACTTGTCAAGCAAGCAAAAGAAGTATTTAAACAACTTGATGACAATTTTGAATTGAAAGGAGAATTTGATATCTACAACAAATTAGCAAGTTTAAAACCTTATAGCGAAGCAGATCGAGCAGAGTGTGAAAAATGGTTTAGTTATCAAAATAAGCAAGCGGGAGAAGTTGGGGATGAGGAAAACAAAGAAGAAGTAGAAGAATAGTATTAAAAGTTGATGTATGATGCTAATAAAATTACAAAAGGACAAAGTTGATGAGATTTGTTATTGTTTTCAAAATAATCAAAATAACGGAGAACAGGTAAAAGTTGATTTTAAAGCTCCAACAGGAAGCGGAAAAACATTGATGGCAAGTGCGGTAATAAGTAAAATGATAAATGACAATCAAGGTGAGAGTTTTATATTTATAATTGCAACAATATCATCAAGTGGGCTTCCAGAGCAATTTGAAAGAAAGATAAATGAATACAAGGCAGATTTAGATTATAGTGATTTTGAAGTTGAATATATTGAAAGTCCATCGGCAAGTAAGTCGGCAAAAAGGAGTGATAGTGATGCAAAAATCAAGTTAGTTAGAAATAAGGTTTATATCTTCGGCAAGGCAACATTTGGAAAAGGCAGGATTTATACAGAGCAAAAGGTTATTGAAGATTTTATACACGAAGCAAAACAGCAAGGATATAAGATTGTTTATATTAGAGATGAGGCACACATTGGGGGCAAAGGTGATGGAGTTGACAAGAATTTTGAGAAATTGATGCACGACAATGCGGATTATATTTTAAGAATGACTGCAACTTTTGATAAAAAAGATAGTAGTATAAACAGAGTTGAATTGACGGAGAAAGATTTGAATAACAGAATGCAAAACGAAAACAAGTGGCTTATTAAGAACGATCCGCAGGTTAAAAATGAGGAGGAATATACTGATGAAAACTTGCTTGATAAGTCAATAAAAACTTTTAAAGATGTGCAAAAAGAATATAAAGAACTTGAAAAAAATGGTGTTTTTATAAGACCTGCAATGTTGATACAAGTTGATGATGAGAGTAAAACTAACATAGAACGACAAGAAACTTTTGAAAATACATTGAAAATGATAAAAACAAAACTTTCGAATGCAGGATTGAGTTGGGTTCAGTATTTTGGAAATGACAACAAGGAAAGTAGTAATATTGATAATGATAACTTTACACTTGAAAAAATCACAAGAAATAATGATACAACAGACGCAATAATCTTCAAAATTGGTCCCGCAACTGGTTGGGATATTCCTCGTGCTTGTATGTTGGTTCAATTAAGAAATGTATGCTCCACCGCTTTAAGTATTCAAACAATAGGTAGAATTAAAAGAAATCCATATCCAAATTTAGAACACAATAAAACAACGATGAAATACTACATTCACACAAATGAGAAAAAAGCATTAGAGAATTTCACGATTTATGAATATAAAGTTAAAAAAAAATTTGAAAATGAACTGATGTTGGTTATAAGATTAAAAAACAAAGCAAAAGATGGTTTTGAACCTGATAAAAAAATCATTGATGAAGAAGTGAAAAATCTTTTAACACAAGAACGCAATGCAATTTCGCAACAAAAAAGTGAGTTGTTTAAAATTGATGAAAAAACGAATAAATACTATTATAAAAATACAAAAGACAGAATTGATATAAGAGATAATATAACTTTATTAAAAGTATTGAAAGCAAAATTAAACAATCTTTCTGATGATAAAGAAAAATTAGTTATAGAAAGTGTAAAAAAACAATATCAACTTTGTTTTAACAAAAATATAAAATATGAAAGTTTGTTGTTGATTTTGTTGAATAATTACTTAAATGATATTAGGAAAATATATTCAAAATCATTACCGCAAAAGGTTGAATATGAGTTCAAAGAAGAATTTGTAAAACCGAATATTTATACTCAAATTTGTGATAAAAATAAAGATGGAAAAGAAATTGACAACAAGTATATGTTTGAAATCAAGAAAAACGGAAAAAACGAATTAGAGCAAATACTTGATAGTTCAAACGAAGCTTTTGTCTGGAATTTTATTAAAGACAATCAAAAAGTGAAATTATGGTGCAAAAATCAACGAACTGGAAATATTTATGGAAAATACTATGATGATTTTAAACAAGAACATAAAAGTTATTTTGATTTTGTAATAAAGTTTAATAATGGATATTATTTATATCTTGAAGTCAAGGGAAGTGGCGACAATGATATTGATGAAGACAAAACAGATATGCTGAAAAAAGCATATGAAGAGTATTTTAAAGGTAATGTACTATATGCGCAAAATCTTGTTATTTGTGTAGTTGAGGTTAAAAACGATAGCATCAAGGAAATCACTCCATTTTATTGTAAAAGTTCTTTTCAAAAAAATCTTGGAGAACAAAATCTTGAAGGTTTGATAGAATACATATCAACAACTAAAAAATAAATTGCTTTATATATTTTGTTTTTTATTTAAATACTTATTTTTCATGGAAAACACAATAGATTGTATTAAATATTCTGATGAAATCAGAGAAAGATTGCATGATTTAATCAATAAATTCAATATACAACCAAATATTGCAGTTGTAATGGTTGGAAATAATCCAGCTAGCGAGATATATGTAAGAAATAAAGTAAAAGTTGCGAATACATTGGGTATAAAAGTAGATGTTGTTAGATTTTCTGCTTCAATATCTGAATCTGTTTTGTGTGAAAAAATAAGGGAATTAAATAAACAAAATTTTATTGATGGCATTATTGTTCAACTTCCTTTACCAGATAAAATATCAAAAGATAATATTTTAAGAGAAATTGATCCTAAAAAAGATTTAGATGGTCTTCATCCTTTAAATATCGGGCTTTTGCATTCATTTAAAGAGACACCTTATACAATTGATGAATTTTTAAAAACGTATGAAGATTTTATTAAAAAAGTAAGTTTTCTTGGAGATAAAATCCCATATATTCCTTGCACTCCATTAGGATGTTTGCATGTAATTAGTAGGACTTTAAGAAATCATATTAAAGGAAAAAATGCAGTAATTTTTGGAAATTCAAATTTGGTCTCTAAACCGATGGCGAGATTGTTATTGCAAAGCGGAGCGACAACGACAACTCTCCATAGTAAGAGTAAAGATTATTTACACGTGATAAAAAATGCAGATATTATAGTTTCCGCAACAGGTAAAGAACAAAAAAATATAAATTTAAAAAATATAAAAAAAGATGCAATATTGATTGATGTCGGTATTCGTGCAAATAAAAACAATGGCATAGTTGGTGATTTAGACTTTCATAAATTATCAAAAACTAACAAAATTACACCCGTTCCGAAAGGCATAGGTCCAATGACAATTACTTCATTAATGTTAAACTCCTACATTGCGTTTTTTAGAAAAAAATTATCTGAAAAGTAAAATAACTTGCATTTTATTTTTAATATCTATTATAATACAAAGATTTATTTGTTTTTAATATGAGTGATACTTTCGATAGAGTAAAGGCGGTTGTTATTAAACAACTCGGAGTTGAAGCAGATATAGTTGCTTTAGATAGTTCGTTTATTGGCGATCTACGTGCAGATAGTTTGGATACAGTTGAATTAATCATGGCTTTAGAGGAAGAATTTGATATTGAAATACCAGACGAAGATGCTGAAAATATCAAGACAGTTAGAGATGTCGTTTCTTATATCGACTCACATAAATAAAACATGTATTGTTTTATCTTTAAAAGATGAGGAGAGTTGTAATTACAGGTTGCGGTGCAATGTTGCCTTGTGGTGATAATGTATCTACAGCGTGGTCTGATGTAATCAATTGTTCTTCTTGGATAAAGAAGAATGAAAAGTTTGATGTTTCGGATTATAAAAGCCAAGTATGCGCTGGAGTTTATATAACGGATGAGTTATATCAAAAATATGATTTTTTAGTTTCACAAAAAGATTGTCATCATCTTGATGATGTTGAATATATTGCAATAATAGCAAGTTATAACGCGATGAAAGATTGTGGTTTACTTGATGATAAAAAATTCGATAAAACAAAATTTGGAACATTTATTGCTTCAGGAATTGGTGGAATAAAAACAATTCAAAACACAGCAAAAACATTGCTCGAAAGAGGTAATCGAAAAATCTCTCCATTCTTCTTAACATCAAGTTTAATAAATATGTGTTCCGGAAATGTTGCGATAAAATTTGGTTTACAAGGAGCTAGTGTATCTCATGTATCAGCTTGTGCTTCAAGTACGTACGCAATAGGAGAGGCATTTAATAATATTAGAAATGGGAAATTAGATGGTTGTCTTGCTGGTGGATCTGAAATGGCTGTCTGTGAGCTTGGTATTGGTGGTTTTGATGCAATGAATGCTTTATCAACAAAATATAATGACAAGCCATCTGCAGCGAGTAGAGCTTTGGATAAAGATAGAGATGGATTTGTTATGGGTGAAGGTTCTGTTGTTTTAGTCCTTGAAGAACTTGAACATGCTAAAGAGAGAAATGCAAAAATATATTGTGAGATTGTTGGGTATGGCGCAAGTTGCGATGCTTTTCATATAACATTACCAAATCAAGAAGGTCTTGGTGCTAGCATTGCTATGAATAATGCAATAGAAGATGCTTGTATAAAAAAAGAGGAAATTGATTATATAAATCTTCACGGAACCTCGACGCCACTTGGCGATATAGCCGAAATAAGCGCAATAAAAAAAACATTTGGAGAACATTCATTTAATGTTGCGATATCGTCGAGTAAATCAGTTACCGGACATTTACTTGGCGCTTCTGGCGCTTTAGAAGCAATGTTATGTGCAAAATCTATTGAAATGCAAACTTTAATTCCTAGTGCAAATATAGAAAATTTAGATGAAAATTGTGATAGCATGAATATAATTAAAAAATCCATAAAGAGTGATATAAATTATACAATGTCGAATTCATTTGGTTTTGGCGGAACAAATGGATGTTTAATTTTCAAAAGATATTGTGGTTAATTTTAAGCTAAAAGAATGAAAAAAGCGATTGGTTATATTAGTTACACGCATGGGCTTGATGGAAAAGTTAAGGTTTTGCCATTAGTTTCAAAAAGTGAGTTTGAAAAATATATATCAGAAACTCAAATTAAACTTGATAACAAAACACAAGATGTCTTGTCGATCAAGATTTTTGCTTTTACAGGAAAATCATTTTTATGCACAGTTGAAGGAATTTCTAAAATAGATGAAACTGAAAGAATAATTAAACATGAAATTTTTGTTGAGTTAGATGACGACAATTGTGATTATATAAATCCGGAATTGTTACTTAATTTTGATGTTTTTATTCAAGGTTATAACGAAAAATACGGTAAAGTTGTTGATTTTGGTGATTACGGTTCTGGAGATTTGATTAAAATAGAAAAAAAGAACAAAAAATATGAGTTTTATTTTTGCAATAAAGATACGATTATTAGCATGGATAAAAAAAATAAGAGTATTGTGATAAAAAATAAGTTATAAAATACTTGCTTTTTATTTTTAATTGAGTCAAATTGACTCAATTGAGTTGTTTTTATTATTTTATGAAGATAAAAAAAATATTTTTCTTACAAAGTATTTCAAATGTATTAAGTGTATTAGCTGTTATAATGGCTTTACTTTCGTTGTTGTTTGCAAGTAGTTTAAAAAATAAAATTAACAAAAAGGCTTCCGTTGAGAATAAACAAAAATTTGTTTCAATAAATAGTATTCCAGATGTTGAAGTTGTAAAAATTGATGGCAGTATTGCTAAAATTAATGCAACAAACAGTCATGATATGATTGGAGATTTGTTAAAAAGAAATGAAATAGATGGTAAGCGTGCAAATAAAACTGAGGATAGTAAAAAAGAAAATGTAAAAAACAACTCTGTAAATGAAAATAATTCAGCTGTTGTGAATGTTAAGAACAATGACATAATCAATAAAGTTGACGATGTTAATGTTGACAAAATTGAAGTAAAGAAAGTTGTCCCTGTTTCGCGTAATAATATTTCTACTATGAAGAATAACAAAAAGAATAATGTGAAAAAGAAAAATGTTAATAGAATTGATAACAATAAAAAGAATATTCATAGTAAGTTTTTAGTTCAAACGAGCGCTTTTAGAAGCAAAGAGCTTGCAGAAAAACAATGTAAAAAAATAAAAGAATTTGACAGTGTTAAACATTGTTTTGTTTCTTCATCTGCGAAAGGACAATTTTATAGGACAATGGTTGCTCCATTTAATACATATCGAGATGCTTTGGATTTTGCAAACAAGTTATCTATAAAATTGAATATAAACTGCTTTGTTAAGAAAAATTCTTAATGACAACTGTGAATTACATTCCATTATCGCAAGGTGAAATTAGAATTTTTGAAGAAATGTTTTCTACGTTTCAAGATTTAATTTTGTCAATGATCCGTAATGCGGTTGTAGCTCTTCCATCAAAAAGTAGTGATAACAGTCCGAATTTGTCTGAACATTTAAATATAAATAAAAATAAAGGATATAAGTATGAAAGTTTCATAGATATAAAAGATGTGTTTTTATCATGTTTCTCAGATGTATATTATAGAAATTTTATAAATCTTACAATTTCTAATTTTAGAGTTAATAATAGGAAAAAAATAAAGTTTTGTTTAAATAAAAAGGCTTGTAATTGTCTTGATAAACATTCAAGAATTCTATTTAAAAAAGATATAAATAAACTTGAAAAAATAGTTAATCATATAAATGACAATTTTAACATAAATCTTATTGAAGCAAAAAAACAACGTAATTTACTTCTCAGTGAAATCAATAGTAGAATTAATAAAATTCCAAAAAAAGCAAAGTATATAGAAAAAACAAACGATAAATTAGACAGGAAATAAAAGATTTATAAAAAAAATTAATAAATTTAATATCAAAAATCAAGGTTTGCAATATACAATGTTAAAACATAAATTTGCAAATTATATTTTTTATTTTTTTATCCATTAAATGCGAATAAAATATAGATACGTTAAATTAGCTTCCCGGCTTATTTTAAAAATAAAATATGTATTTATACTTCCTGTGTTTTTGATAAAAAAAAGACCCTTAATAACGCTGTTTTTAGTTATTTTATTTTTTGCATTGTATTTACTTTATTGTTCTGTATCATTACCAAGTTTAGAAAAGGTTTTTAATTATAAGCCGTATTTAATAAGTAAATTTTATGATGCAAACGATGAACTTATTTATGAGTATGGAACGGAGAAAAGAACACATATAAATATAAACCAAGTACCTAAAATGTTAGTATATGCATTTATTTCAGCAGAAGATAAAACATTCTATACAAATCCTGGTTTTGACATAGATAGTTTGACAAAAACTTTTGTAAGAGATGTTATAAAAGTTGTCCGAGGTCGAAGGCTAAATGGAGGTTCGACAATCACGCAACAGGTTGTGAAAAATATTTTATTATCTAATGAAAGAACTATCTCACGTAAGATAAAAGAAATTATTTTATCATATCGTTTGTCAAAAATTTTATCTAAGGATACTATTATGGAGATATATCTTAACCATATTTATTTAGGTATGCAAGCTTATGGAATTGTAAGCGCAAGCGATGAATATTTTGGAAAATCTGTTTCGCAACTTACTGTACCAGAAATGGCTTTATTAGCAGGGATGCCTAAGGCTCCATCTGTAATCAATCCATTCAGGAACTACAATAGGGCTATTGAGCGTAGAAATTGGGTGCTATCTAGGATGATGGAAAACGGTTATATAACGCAAGATCAGTACGAACAATACTCTAAGACAGAGCTTGTGGTTAAAAAAAAACAAAACGATCATTATCCATTTTACGCACCTTCTTTTTTTGCAAAATCTTTATTATCTTCAAAGGAAATAGGCATAACAAAAGATAGTTTACTTCAAGATGGATACAAGGTTAAATTAACGATAGACGGCGAACTACAAAGAATAGCACAAAAGGCACTAAATAATTCTCTTGAAGATTACTCAAAAAAACATGGTTATACCGGGCCGATAATGATGTTTAATGAAGGTGAAGTTAAAGATAAAACACCAAGTGAGTTATTAAGAGGGGTAGATGAACCAGAAAATTTAAATAGATTTAATTTAGCAGTTGTAATAGAAGTGCAAGACGATAAAGTTAAAATAGGATTACGAGATAATAGCTTTGGCTTTATTTTATTGGACGATCTTCAATGGGCAAGACAAAAAATCAGTGAAACAGAAATTAGTGAAAAAAAAATTACTAAATGTAGCGATGTATTGAACGTAGGTGATGTGATTGTTGTTGATAAAAAATCAGATGATAGTAATTATTATAGTTTAGAACAGCTTCCGCAAATAAATGGTAGTGTTTTAGCTATTAATCCAAAAACAGGCGAAGTGCTTGCGATGGTCGGAGGATATGCTGATTTGGCAGGTGCATTTAATCGTTCAGTTCAAGCTTTTAGACAAGTTGGTTCCACAATTAAACCTTTTGTTTATGGTGTAGCTCTTGAGAATGGTTTTTCTCCGACGTCAATTTTTATGGATACAGATATATCTATTAATATAGGCGATGGAGTGACTTGGAATCCTGCAAACGATAATAGAAAAACAAATGGTCCAACCACGTTGAGAATAGGTCTGGAGAAGTCAAAAAATACAGTTACAATTCGTATTGCCGATATTGTTGGTTTGAGAAAAATACGTCAAAAAATTATTGATTCAGGACTAAACAAAAATCCAGAAAATAATTTATCAATAGCTCTTGGAGCAGTTGAGAGTTCTCCTATGGATGTCGCTGTTGCTTATTCAGCTTTTGCAAATAACGGGTTGATAGTTTTGCCGTATTTAATATCTTATGTAAAAAATGTTAGTATTGGTAATGCAGAAAGAACAACAACAGAAGATTTAGGCAATGGTAATATTTTTAATAAAATATATTTTAACAACTGCGATGTAAACGCGAGATGTGATATATTTTTTAACAAAAACGATAATAACAATGATGATAAAAATGAAGTATACGATCAAGATTTGCAAGAAGTTAAAGATACTAATAATAATGATTTTAACGAAGATGAAAAAATAAATGAATTATTTAAACCAGATGTTGCATTTCAAGTCGCAAGTATATTGCAAGGTGCTGTAAAAAATGGAACATCAAAAGGGCTTAATAGTATCGGATTACCAATTGCTTCAAAAACAGGTACATCTAACGATGGAAAGGATTTATGGAATGTTGTTATGTCACCAGAAATTATTTTGGTTGCATATGTTGGTTATGATATTCCTGTTGAAACGAATAATTATGGTTCTCAATTTGCATTATCAATAAATCGTGAAATTTTAGCTAATTTACCTAAAAAATATATAATAAGTGATTTTAAAACTCCGGAGAATATAAAATTTGTAAAAATCAATCGTTTGACTGGAAAATTAGCCACTGACAATGATAAGTATGATGATATTATTTTTGAGGCCTTTAAGGATGGCGATGAAATTCCAGTAAACAATAAAAATAATAATGATGTTGAAAACAATGATATTGATTTTCCTGAATTATTATGATAAATCATGTTTTTCAATTCTTGCAAATAAAAAAAGTATTTGTACTTTTAAGCGATAATGGCGAATGTAGCTCAGTTGGTT
>DGWA01000003.1 GCA_002395105.1 Rickettsiales bacterium UBA4270 | reverse complement strand
TTTATTTTTTTTAAATTATTATCATCAATTGAATTAAGAATATATGTATTCAGTACACAACCATAACTAAAACCAGATAAAATAAGGTCAATATTCCCATAAATGGCTTTGATAATTGTATTTATTAAATATTCTTGCCTATTTATTGATTTTTTAACATGTCTTTTAAACGTTTCAGCAAATGGTATAGGTAAAGACGCACAATTATTAAAAAATATACATATATCTTTGTCTTTAATTGAGTTTATAAATTCATTATTTGTAAAATAATTAATCAAATCATATTTATAGCCATTAACACCGTGCGAATGAATAAAAATCTTTTTTTTACGCCTAGTATTACTAAATATTTGTGATATTGTTTTTATAAAATTAGTAATTTCTTCTTTTTTAGCTGGATTAGCTATAAATACATATTTTTTACGATTTTTTGTATATACTATAACACTTATGCGCTTTTTCACTAGAAAATTTATAAGTTTTTTATTATATGATTTATCTGTTGATAAAATACTTGAAAAATCTTTAAAAGATATACTCTTTGTAAGAAATGTATGCAAATTCATATGTATATAACAAATATTTTAATTTTATTTTCCATATATATTTTCAAACTACTTAAAATAAGTTTACAAAAAAATAAAAAATGTTTGCTTTTTACAAAAAAAATATAATAGCAATTGTGTTTTTAATTTATGATAAATAAAGTATCTTTAATGGGAGAAGTTGATATGGAGCCTGTAATTAGTGATATGCCAAGCGGAGATAAAGTTGCAAATTTTTCACTTATAACAAGCGAGTATTGGGTTGATAAAAATTCTCAAAAACAAAGTAAAAGTGAAACACATAATATTACAGTATACAACCAAAGTCTTATTAAAATTGTTGAGAAATTTGTTGAAAAAGGATCAAAAATTTACATAGACGGCACTATAAAGACAAGAAAACATACATCATCTGACGGGATAGAAAAAAACATCACTGAAATAGTTTTACAAAACTATAGTCATACAATTAAATTGATAGGCGATTCAAACGACGAAGAAGTAAGACAACATCAAGATTTAAACAAAGCTACATTAATTGGAAATGTTGGTTCAGATCCAGATGTAAGAGTTATGCCAAATGGAGGTAAAGTTGCAAATTTCTCGCTTGCAACAAGTGAATATTGGATGGATAAAAATTTTCAACGTCAAAGCAGAACTGAATGGCATAAAATCGTTGTTTATAATGAAAATCTTACCAAATTAGTAGAAAAAGCAGTTCATAAGGGTTCTAAGATATATTTAGAAGGTATTGTAAAAAATAGAAAATATACATCTCAAGATGGTATTGAAAGAAATATAACTGAAATTGTTTTACAAGGCTATGATCATACTATAAAATTATTAGATTCAAAGCCTCGTGAAGCTAATAACGATACATGCAATAATAATTCACATAATAGTCAAAGCAAGGAGGATGTAGATAGTAATGAAGAAACTTCAACAATAGATGATGATATTCCATTCTAATAATGGATTATATTGGTAGTATATATGTATAATAACGATAATTGTTACGGAAAAATTGATTTCTCCCCCGTAAAATCTGATGATTTTTATTTATATAATGAAAAAGGGGAAAAAATTATTGATTTCTCGCGTAATTCAGGGCAGATTTCATTACTTAATTCAACTTCTGTAATTGAAAAAAGTATAATTGAACAATTGCATCGTGGCATTTTGTCTCAATCTGAATTATTTTATAATAAAAAAGCTCATGAGTTATCTAAAAAATTATGTAATTTAGCCGGCTTTAATAATTTTGCTACTACGTTATTTTATAATTCAATTTCAGAAGCAAATGAATGTGCTATAAAAATAGCAAGAACAAGATATAACAAACTGTGTGAGAGAGATTACAACGAAATTATTTGTTTTGAAGGTTCAAATCATGGAAATTCAATATCTACATTAAGCGCAAGCAAAACAAAATCAGATTTTTCTCCATTATTAAAAGGTTTTAAAAATGCTCAAATTAATAATATCTTTTCTGTTGAAAAGCTGATATCAGAACATACTTGTGCAATAATGATTGAAACAGTCCAATACAAAAATGGTATTGTTGTGTGTGAAAAAGAATTTTTACAAAAATTGAAAAAACTTTGTTTAAAGCATGAAATTTTACTTATTTTTGACGAAACTCATTGTGGTCTTGATAGAAGTGGTGCTTTTTTTGCTTATAGTAAATACGGCATAATTCCAGATATAGTAACTTTATCCTGTTTTTGCGGTGGCTGTCCTTTTTCAGTATGTATAGTTAACGAAGAAATCGTAGAATTTATTAATAATAAAGAAGAAAACACTGCAAATGGGAATGTATTGTCATTTAATATCGCAGAACATATGCTACAAGAAATGATAAAACCAGATTTTTTAAAAAATATAGAAAGAATAAGCAAAATGTTTGAAGTTAATCTAGCAATAATTGCTGAAAAATATACTGACATAATACAATTAGTTAATGTAATTGGTCTTATGATTGGTATAAAATTAAGAGATAATATAAAAAATTATAGATTGGCTGAAATTTTATTATCAAATGGATTGGTTGTTGAAGTAACTAATGACAATAATAACGAAATACTTCTTTTTCCACCTTTAAATATAAATGAAGATTATGCAAAAAAAGCATTAAAAATTATTTTAATAAGTATTAAAGAAATTTCAATTATAGAAAGTTATTAGTCAATATAACTATTAATCTTATCTAATATTTTATCAAAATGCATTCCACGTGATGCTTTTAACAAAATTACATCTTTATCTTTTATAAATTTCATTATTTCGTCTATAAAATCTTCTGTTTTACTAAAATGATATTTATTAAAATCGTTTGGTAATTTATCAAATATCGTTCTGCTTTCATCGCCTATACATATAATATTTTTTATATTACTTTTTAAAATAACTTCCGCTATATCAGCATGATATTTCTTAGAAAATTCACCTAATTCAAGCATATCGCCTATAACTGCTATAATTCTTGAATTTGGTAATATCTCTCCAATTTTTGATAATGTTATAATTGATGATTTTAACGCCTCAGGACTTGAATTATAACAATCATTTATAAATGTAACTACTTTATTATTTATTTTTTTTATTTCAAAATTTCCACGTCCAGGAACTATTTGAAAATTTGAAAGTTTATTTGATATTTTTTTTAAATCAAAGCCAAAAACACATGCAGTAGCAAATGAAAACAATGAATTTAGAATATTATGCTTGATTATTCCATTAATTTTACAACAAATATCGTTGCCATTTGCTGATATTACATATTTTGTAGTAAAATTGTTTAAAAAAGTATATTTTTTCAGATAAATATTAGCTTTTTTATCATTCATACTCACAGTAATTATATTATGAATTCCTTTGCTTTTGGCTAAATTTACAAATGTATTAAAAAAATCTCCAGATTTATCTAATATTACCACGCAATTTTCATTCATTCCGTTAAATATCTCAGCTTTCGCCATTACGATTTCATTTATATTATTAAAATTACATATGTGTGCAGGACATATATTTGTTATAATTGCAATATCTGGAAGTGCTATTTTTGTTAAAATATCAATTTCTCCAATATGGTTCATACCAAGTTCCAAAATTAAACATTCAGCATCCATTGGTGTGTTAATTATAGTCAAAGGTAGCCCTATATAGTTATTATAGTTATTTCTTGCCGCATATGTATTTAGAAATTGTCCGATTGCAACTTTTAACATTTCTCTTGTTGTAGTTTTGCCAACGTTTCCAGTTATTCCTATAATTTTTGTATTTTTTAATATTGCTCTTTTGTATTTCGCTAAGTCATGTAAAGCTATTATTGTATCTTCAACAAATATAAAACAAATATCACTATATTTATTAATTAATTTTATATTTAATTTTTGTTTTTCACAAATTATACATTTAGCACCATTAATTATTGCCTGTTCTATATAATTATGTCCATCGTTATTTTCTCCTTTTATTGCTATGAATAAATCTCCTTTTTTTATTTCACGACTATCTATTACTACTTTTTTTATAAAAAAATTTTCTTTTTTTTTGTAAAAAAAGTTCCAAAAGTTAAATTTTTTTTTAATTTCACTAAAAATAAAAATGCCATCTTTTACGCTATTCATGCGGATAAAAACAATATTATTTATAAAATATAAAATTATTTTTCAACAAAAATTTGACATGGCTTTTTTTTATTGTATAATATGAATGTAAAATTTGTATGCCTGTATCTAAAGCTGCAACTGATGCAAATATATTACAAAGTCTTAAGGGAACAGTCCAACCTATTACTGGTTATAGTAGTCCTATAATAGATGGCTCAATTGATACTTATAACAAAAACAATGAAGCTATCAAAGAGCTTACATCTACTGGTAATCAAGAAGTTATTGAAACAAAAAATAAACGAGACGTTATAGTTAGTGGTGTTGGAACTGTTTTGTCGGGTATTGGCACTGTTGCGCTTTTATTATCTGCTGCATCCCCAATTGGAGCTACAATTGCAGTTGGAAGCGTATTTGCGTTATTCGCGACTGCAACAGCGAAGAGTATATTTGTGCCACGAAGAGTCGATCCAAATGCAAAAGATATGCTAAGCGCGGTTAACGCCGTACAAAAAGCGAATTCGTCTGTTGCTAGTCAATTAGCTAGTAGCGAGTGGGACATAAAACAAACGAAGATAGAAAGCGACACCGAAGTAGCTAAACGGGCAATTAAAAGCAATGAATCAATACTGGATAGCTTTGTGAAAACAAATGAATTTCAAAAATTAACTGAAAACAGAGAACAAATAACAGATCATACAGACACTTATGGTAAAATAGCATCTAAAGCACAACAAATGGCAAGTAATGTTGGAAGTATAAAAAGCCTTGAGGATGTACGACGCCAACTTGCTAAACAGTAGCGAGAAATTATAATAATTCGCATTTTTTCCATGTTTGTTCGTTTACAATTTCATTTAAAGCATCTGAATTTGCTTTTTGTTGTAAACATTCTGTATTCAGACAATAAGGATCATCATTATTTACAATTGCAACATCATAAATATTATCAATAGTATCTAAAGCTGAAACACCACTGATCCAGTCAGCTCGACGTGGTAGAATTCTATAATAAAACCCTTTATTTCCTTTGGCATAATTTTCCATTATCTCTTTTACAATTTTATTTTCCACAATCCTGTAATCTAAATCTATTCCTGGTCTATAATATTGTGCAAAATATTCTTGTTGTTGTTCTAATGGCAATATATGAGATTGCCAATATTTGGCCATCATTGAAAATACATATGCATTTTTTGGTCCCTCGCAATATACATCGAATTCATCTGAAAAATAATCATTTTTTAAATCTAGTGTACTAAAATAAGATTTCATAAATTCATAGGCTTGCTTTGCACCATCATATCCATATACGTTATTTGATAAAAGTATACTTTTTGTATTACTATCAGTAAGTGATTCTTCTTGATAAATATTAGATCTAAATGCATGAAAACCGAATATACGACCATCATAACAGAACAATGATGCAAAAACTTGATTTGAACTTGTTGGTTCAGGTGTGTACATTATATGTTTCGTTGAATTGTGTTTTATATATCCAAAATATTTTCCATTGCAATTTCTTGAACCTATATGGTGAGTTATTTGAGCTGTTTGAGTCCAATCTTTATTATCGTTTTTTTCCCATTCAAACCAATATAATCTAGAAGATGATGATATACCGTTATAGACTGTAATTGCATATTGTTCATTATTTATAAGATCGCTATGATCAATATCAAATAAATATCTAAATTTAATATTCTCTTCGGAAGAAGGCACTATATCATCTCCAGCGCCCATAGATTTTGCTAAATAAGGAGAAAATAACGCAATATGTCTTAAATTTTTATTACCATCAATTAATTTCGGTATAAATATTAATAATTTTGAATTTTTATAACTTTCTTGCGCCAAACGATTAGTAGAATCTTTTACTGTTATTGACTTAATTTTTGATAAATTAGCTTTCCAGCTCCACATACCTGTATAATTTTCATTATCTTTTTTCAGTCTAGATACCCAATTTTCTATGTTTAAAAATTCATTTTTTGTTTCGTCGTCTTGTGCTAAAATGTACGATAAAACTTTTGGTCTCAATGTATTATTTACTGAAATTACATAATAATCATTATTTGGTAATCTGTTGATCAACCTATTGCCATAAGCATCTGTAATATACATATCGCCATCTAAATCAAAATTTTTCTCTTCTATTTCAACATTTACATAATCATTGTCGGCTTGATAGTAATGTCCAAACGTAGAAGAATATTTTTTACCTTGTTCAAATATAATATATAAATTATCTTTATACTCAGTTTTGTCTGATAGACTGTAATAGCCGTTATTTATTGCTTCAATTAATTCTTTATATTGATTGGATTTCGTAAATATCATTGTTCTTGCATACGGTGTTGCTACTTTTTTATTATTATAGTCATCATTTATGCAAATTAAACCGTCAGAACAGTCTTTTGAATTTTCTATTTTTCCCCAAGTGCTTGTTAGTAAATTACATTTTCTTTTCGCTTCTCCAAAAGGATTTTCATAATTTTGACTATTTAAATAATTATTAACACAACCACGTGAAACAGTTACTGATGTTTCTTTTTCTTTTAAGTTAACAATATCACTATTTGTCACAAACCATCTTACACCATATTTGTCTATTTCTTCTTTACAAGAAGCATAACATGGATTTATAACTGGTCCCCATAATCCATTAACTTTGCAAACTCTAGTTGGCAGAGAAGAATTTATTTGTATACTATTTTCTTTACATCTTAAAGCTTTTACTGTGCTAAACTCATCTGCAAAATCCCATATTGCATTACCAGTGTAATCGTTATCAAAATCATATTTATCAGAATCGAGCATTGGACATTTTATTTTATCTTTAAATACAGTTCTGCCATTAATTATTTTTTTTTCATCAATTTGTTTTTTTTTATCAACTTTGTATACTCCACTAATGCTAATATCAGAATCATCTGGTTTTTTAAATTCATTTCCATTTTTTTGACCTAAAATATAATTGTAATTTTTAACCATATATTCTTTTACATTTCTAGCACTATTATTCATTTTGTAATCGTTATTTCTTTGATTGTCATATGAATTACTTATTATACATTTTTCCTCTCCCTTTTTATTATCTATTATACAAGATGCTTCATAACTTCTTTCACCAAATAAATTATTTTCTTCGTAATCTTCATTTTTAGACGCCCAAAAACCACCAATACTACAACTTAATTCAAGAGATGATAATTGATCATATGTATCTATAACATATCCACCTATTTTTGTTTTAGAACAGCTTGCTATTTCATAACTATTTAATTTCCATTCACCATCGATATTTTGAGGCAGAGAAGATGTTAATGTAGCTGTTCTTGAACCCTTATATGCCAATCCTGAATAGACGTTTTTATCAAACATCATCATAAAATACTTTGATGTTTTTTTTTCATTTCCATATTTTTCATACGGTTTACAGATGCCAGTATTTCTATCATATTGAGAAATATTTTTTTGTGTTTTAGGTTGAGCATTAAATCCCCATATTTCATTAGCACATTTTGTTATAGGACATATGCCATCAGAAGATACTATTATTTTACCTTTCACATTTCCGACTCCAGAAACATTTTCTGTCATTATGTAACATTTTTTTGGTACAACTGAAGTTCCTATAATACTTTCCATATCATATTCTGGCTCTCCAGAATATTCACAAACCATATCTATTTTTGCAGTTTTATTTATTTCAGGAAAAAAGAATTCAAAATCTTTTACCAATACATTTATTGGAGGACATTTAATTATGCACTTATTATCAGGCTTATCTTCATTTATAACTTTTTTCGTTCCATCATCATTTAATTCAGGATATAAATCGCCATTATATTCGAATTGTTTAACACCTATTAAAGATAAACTAACTTTAGTACTTCCTGGGCCTCCGCCACCTGTACCTTGTAAATGATGAAAGGAACCACCAGCGCTTTGATTTTCTTCATATTCATTCCATTTTCCTTTAACAGCATCGTGATTTAGCTTGCTTCCAGATCCATTACCAGACATGCCTTCAAATTTTTCATAACTACCAAGCATTGCCCTATGATCTAATTCAGTACTTATAGTTGATGATCTACTTATTCTATCTGTATGTTTTTTATCAACAACATCAAATGTATAATTTTTATTTGCATAACCATAACCATCATTTATCACTATTTTTCTTTTTCCTTCTATCCAATCTTTTTGATGTAAACAAATATAATCATGTTTGTATGCAACATCATATAAACCGCTTGAATAGCATAATCTACCATCTATCGTCTTTCCAAATAAATTTGCTTGAAATATTGTCGAATCACCAAAAAATGTATTTTCTCCGCTCCAATAAGGAGCATTGCCTTGTCCTTGTCTTTTTCTTTTTATTCTTGCATCTATTGGCGATGAACCTCTTGTTGCTGTTGCAAGATATTGATAACTTGATAGAATTTCTTCATCGCCTTCCATATCTATTTCATCAAGTTGATTGGCTAGATCGGCAACAATACTTTCTTGATTTTGTATTGGTTCAAATTTACTCGATATTGAACTAATATTTGAATCTAATTTTCCATCAGTAATTCTTTCTGTTACATTATAGCTAATGGTTTTACATTCGCAATTGTCGTCTCCTTCCACGCAATAATCACTTTCATCAGCCCTTGATATATCGTCTGTTACAACCTTATAACATACAGTTTCTTCTTTCGCGTAATTATTAATATATATTTTTTCTTTTATTGTATTATATAATTCCAAAATTTTTGTAGCTTCACACAAATTTATATTATCTTCAATTTTATTATGTGAACTTATTGAAATATCTTCCTCACAATTAGTTTTGTTCTTATCAAACGCAAGACATAATACACTTTTTAATAATCCATAATCATTTGAATGCCTAAACATTATTTCATCAATATACGTTTTTGGTTTAGAATGTGCTAATTCAATTAAATTATCCGTATGCTGTTTACATGAAGTAAATAATTCTTTTAATAATTTTTTTTCATTTAACCATTCATCTTCAAATGTATTAAGTATTGAAAATAAATTATCTATCTGTGCTTCATATTGCGATTTTATTGGTTTTAGATAATCAACATTAATTACATTTGTTGCGATATTTTCCAATAAATTACAATAAGTTGTTTTAACCTCAGACACATATGATATATTATTAATGTATGTACTAACAACATCTTTTAGCTTTTGAACAGTAGTTTCATTATGGAAATTTTTTTTTAAATCATCAATTTCGGTTTTTTCTTCCTTAATAGAATGAACTTCTGCCGCATGTTCGCCAATCCAACTATCTTTTTCAGTTTTAATACTATCATTAATTGAGTTTAACAATTCAATTACTTTATCGGAATCAAATGAATTTAATATATCAAACGATTTAATCTCATTTTCTGGATATAAATTATTATTTATAATATTACTTAACTTATCTATTTCATTTTGGATAATTTCAATTTTATCATCTAAATTCTTTATTTGTTTTCTTAACACTTCAGCCATTTGATTAATTTCATCGCACTCTTCCTTTGTTTTACCTGATATAGTTCGACCAGTCGAAGGATCTATGTTTTTACATTCTTCAATATCGTCCAGAATATTGTTAAGCTGTTCTTGCGCATTTTTTCTGTTTTCTTCTTCGTTTTTTTTTAAATTATACTGCGTATTTAAATTATTTTCATATTGTTTTTTAATTTCATTTAATGCTATTTTTTGCGTTTCAAACAGAGCATTGTCTATATTTTGCAATCTATAAGACAAATGCATTAATGAAATAAAATAGAATTCTAGTAAACGATATTTTTTATTTTGAGCGATTAATTTAACCAAATCATTATCTATTAAAGTTTCTAATTTTTGGCTTTCAATTTCATATTCTGACAATGTGTATGCTTTTTTATCAAATTTTGTAACTTTTCCTCCATAAGTATCAAAAGCTATTTCTGAATTTCCTTTCCTATAATCGTAGTATTTTTCAACATCACGTATACCAGATTCTTGCGGTGTTTCTAAAACGGCATTATCACCAGATAATTGTATGATGGAATTATAGTTTAAATACCAAAAACCATGTGTTCCGCCTCTAACCATCCAATTACCTTTGTTTCTATCAATTGCATGATAAGGTGAGGCGCCTATAAAGCATTTTTCAGGATCATTATCGCTTTTTCCTGTAATACTAGCTCTAGAAAATTCCGTCCTTGTTCCAGTTGTTACTGCCAAATAACCATCAAAAACTGGTAGTAAATTAAGATTGATTTTTGCAGTAATTTCACCACCTTGAGAACCTGTAGCATCAAATTTTGGAGTTCTTAAATATGCTCCTGATGGAAAACCAATCATTGGTAATGGTATAATAGGCGATAAATACCATGAACTTTCGATTACATGATATTGAACTAAACAATTTGAATTTTTTTCTGTAGTAAACCCAGCGCCACCAGCCCCTACACCATTAAAATAAACATATTGACAGCGCAGTGGAATGTATATATTATAGTCAACACCAAAATCTCTTGGTTGTAAATCCCAACTTTGATTGTTGAAATCACCAGAAGAAATGCAAAGAGTTCCTAACGTTTCATTTATCAATCTATGTTTTACCTCATATCTATCAAAACAAATACTTTGATTATAACTACAATCAGATGCATATTGTTCGTAAGCAGTTTTATTACTCGGCATTCCATTTGAGTTGTTTATCATATAAATACCTTGTAGACGTCTAAGCATATTTGATTTTCTATTTGCCTTATTCGAGGAAAAATAATCTATATCCATAGTTATTATATCTTTCGGTTTATCTTGAAATTCCTCTGGTTCTTTTATCACATCATTATATCTTATAGATAATGGCCTTCCTGGCGTCATTGAGTTAATACCATTAGTTTTTTTTTTCCATCTAATTGTATAATCGTACGGAGCATATCCAAAATCACCAAAAAGTTTAGTGTTGGAATATTCAGATAATTTATCAGCAAATTCAAAACCATCATTTACGCATATTTGTGTATATGACCTAAAATCTATATTTTTTTTATACTCAGGTAAATCACTATCTGTCCCAAGTAATTTTATCTTAGGCTTTCTATCCTCCGCTTGACACTCAGAGATACTTTTATCTTTATCTAAACAATTTATATAACCATTGCATTCATAAAGCGAGATAAAACTTACTATACACGCCATTTTCTTTTCAAGTGAATTTATATTTGAACATTCAGAAATATCACTTGGCGGATTTTTTAAAAGATATTCATCTTGGCCAGGATCATTCATTGTTTTAAGAAAAACACAAGAATTACTATATTTTACCGAAAATCTCTTCATATACATTATAGCATCTGAAGATATACCAGCATCTGATTTATTTATCACTTTATCATCTATTAGGCTAAATGATTTTTTATTGTATCCAGCAAGAGTTATTTGTTTAACTACTGGAGCTAATTTTTCATCACTTTCAAATTCATCACTATCGAAAGATGATAATTTAGAAGGAATTAAAGATATTTTTAATTTATTCTCACCTATTAAAGAATTAGATGTTAAATCTTGCTCTAAAACCAATGGCGTATTGATATAAATGCTTCCTTCATCGTATGAATATTTTAAAGGCGGTCTTGATACCTTGCCTATATTTTCAAAATATAAATATTTACCATTTTCTTTTATTCGTTCCTTGCTAAAATTTGAGTTTGGATCAAAATCATATTTAAACTGCGATATATCGATTTTTTCATCAGATGATGTTTCTGCATTTTTTATATTCTCAATGAACTCAGTGTTATCTATGATAAATTTAGAAATTGAGCCATCTGAGAGCAATAGCATATTATCTGTAAGTTGTGGCGGAATTTCGTTAATAAAACGAACTTTGTATGCAACAAGAGCGCTTTCATTGGTTGAAAGATTATATTCAAGTCTTAGCATTACATAACTTAAATCTCCTGAAGCCTTTAACAAGCATTTTCCGTCTTCATTCTTTATTTGACTTAATGAACCTATTGTAAAAATTACAGGATAAAAATTACTAAATAAAATTTTCTTTGCAGTTGGTATGTTATATCTATTATTCAAAATATAATCTTCACTTACACCAATTGGTCGATTGTAATAATAATCTTCCTTCTTAAGTAATAAAGATGAATTATAACCAATTAATCTTTCATTCTTACCAGATACAATTGTTATTTTTGGAGAAAAGAAAGTTCCGCGTTTTTTATACCCAAATTCTGGACTTATTTTATACGGACATTCTTCACCACTATGATCTTCAAAATCATTATAAAATTGTCTAACATGAACTCCACTACTAAATAAATTACATTGTGGATTTGAAATTAAATCTTCTTTTGTTTCACACAGAGATGACGCTTTTTTTGCAATTCTTAGAAAATGTCTCGGCCCTGCTGATAATTTTGTTTTTCCGCAACCACATAATTTTCCATCATAATAACCGCATAAATATGAACCTTCTCCGTATAAGTCATCTATATATTTTCTATAATCCTTATTTTTTGCAAGTTCATACGCATAACTTCTTCTGTTATTATTTAAACATCTATATATTTTATTACAATAAAAATTAACAGCTCTGTAATTTTGTAGGCACAAATAACAGTTTTTTGTTTTTTGACTTGCATTTTTCCATATTTCAGATGTTTCTGGAGGAATAAAATTGTTCTCCCTGCATTCTTTATCATTACAAGGACATATTTGAGGAGAACTACAATTATTTGGATTATATTTTTCAGACAACGGTTGACAAAACCTATTTGAAAAATCAAGTGCATTTAAATATTGCTCATCTGTTGCTTCTTTTATATATACATAACCAAATGAGTTTATATCATGTTCATAATCTGGACAATCTTGTTCATCTTTTGTTTCAAAACTACCAGTATAATATGGATCTGTATACGATAAACTTCTCATTTTCAACTCAAACTTGCCTAATGATTGACCGTTTGACAAAGTATGGCATTCGACATAGTTAGAAGGAGATTGATAACATACCTCTGCTTTATAATCACCGCCAGTAAACCCTAAATTAGTAACCCAACAAGCTCCTTCATAATCTTCTGTTTTAGCACAAGCTGGTTCGTTTTTATTATTTTTTATACCAAGTTTGTTAGACAAATTAAAATTATCAGAACATGTAGATATTTTATAACCAGTTTTTGAATCAATCCACGATTTACCATCTTTACTTACTTCATATCCAAGAGTTGATATGTTTGTAATCATTTTTTTATTCTCATCTGCTATCAAAACCGATGCTATCGTAAAGAAAAAAAATAATACCCAAAGAATATTTATTTGTTTCACAAAATTTAAATAAAAATTATTTTGTTATTTTCAAATTTTTTTTCCTTTTTTTTATTGATTTTTATTATTAAAAAAACACATATTTTTTTTATTAATAAAATGTCAAATATAGTAGCAATTGATACTGAGTTTCTGCGTGTATATACATATAGGCCAATTCTGTCAATTGTGCAATTAAAAGAAGAAAGTAAAGAGCCAGTAATATACGATGTTTATAAGCATAAAAACGAAGATCTTGTTGATCTGCTCGAAATACTATCAAATGATGATATAATTAAGATTATACATTCAGCACATAATGACGCAGAAGCTATTTTTTCACGTTTCCATATATCTATTAGAAATATCTTTGATACACAAATTGGTTATAGAATTCTAAAAAATAAAAAAAATGAAATAAGTTATGCAAATGTAGTTGAAAATTTTTGTGAAAAAAAAATTATAAAAGAAAAATCAATACAGAAATCAAATTGGTTAAAACGTCCATTAACTGATGAACAAATTTTTTACGCAAAACAAGATGTTCTTTATTTACATGAAATATATAATAAAATGATGTTATCGTTTAAAGAAAATAAACAAAAATATAGTCAATTTCGTCATGAATGTTCTCTACTAGAAGATGAAGGAAGATATATATTTAATCCTCAAAGATTTTGGCAAAAAATTAAACATCATTTCATAAATAATTCAAATTACGAGTTAATAAAAAAATTAGTCATATTGAGAGAAAAACTAGCGTATAAAGTAAATATTCCAAGAGAATTCGCCATAAAATTAAAAGACATAGTCTTGCTTGCAGAAACTGGAAATGTTGATATATTAAAAAATGTTAATCATAAAATTGATAAGAATGCTTTTTTAAATATTTTAAAAAAATATAAATAATAAATTTTTATTTTTTTCATTTTAATTACTTCCATAAATAAAAAAAAAATCAATAAATAAAATGTTTTTAATTTTTTATATGGTATCTATCTTTAGAAGTAAAGCAAAGAAACAAAAAGTTGCTGGACAAGATCGCTATTTCAACAGAACTTACTATTTTAGTTCAAGTCCAAAGCCACAATTCGGCAACAGAGATTATGAAAATTTTGCACACGATGGATATATAAGCAATGTAGTAGTATATAGAGCTATAAATATGATCTCAAGAGCCGTATCTTCAATAGGTATATCGTATTTTGAAATTAAAGAAAATGGCGAAAAATATGAATTAAAAAATAATGATAATGTAATTAAATTAATAAAAAATCCAAATCCAACTGAAAATTATGCTTCTTTTATGGAAAAAATAGTCCATTCATACTTAATATCAGGAAATGTATATTTACAAGCTGTTCGAGGAAATAATGATGAAATTGAAGAAATTTATTTACTCCGTAGTGATAGAATGTCTATTGCACCTGGAATTGGAACAATACCAAGTTATTATAGATATAAAATTGGTAATTTAACTTTTGATTTTCCTTGCGATGAAAAAACTGGATTAAGCGATATTTTGCATATAAAAACTTTCAATCCACTTGATGATTGGTATGGTTTATCTCCAATGGAGCCTGCTGAATATTCAATAGAACAATACAATGAATGTATAAAATGGAATAAATCATTACTTGAAAACGGTGCAAGACCTTGCGGTGCATTGGTAGTTAAACAATCAATGTCTGATGATACATACAATAGACTTAAAAATGACATCGATGATGCTTTTCGTGGAAGTGAAAACTCTGGAAGATATATGATACTCGAAGGAGGTGTCGAATGGAAAGAAATGGGTTGCACGCCTAAAGATATGGATTATATAGAAACAAAAAACTCTGCTGCGCGTGATATAGCAATGGCATTTAGTATACAACCACAACTTTTAGGCATAAAAGGTGATACAACATATAATAATATGTCCGAAGCAAGGATGACATTTTGGGAAGATACTGTATTACCAATTACAAACATTATTTTATCTTCAATTGCAAAATGGATATCTCAATCAACCTGCAGAAATATAGTAATTGAACCAGATTTAGATACTATATCTTCACTAACAGAACAAAGACAGAAAACATGGGAAGTTATTAATAAAAGTGAATTTGTAAGCAAAGAAGAAAAACGTGAAAGCTTAGGTTTTGAACGTAAAATTAAAGAACAGTCAAAAACAAAAGAAAACAATGAAAAAAAATAATAACACACTATATTCTTTCAGCAACTCTTAATTTTGCACTTCTTGAACGAATATTTTTGTAAATTTCTTCGCCGGAAGGACAAATTGGTTTGCTTGTAATTACTTTTAAAGTAATACTTGATAAGTTAACCTGTGATGTCAATATTTCAGGGTCATTTCTGTTGAAATGTTGAACATCACCTTTTGAGTATTTTTTGAATAAATTTTTGACAATTTTATCTTCTAATGAATGAAATGTTATGACGGCTACCCTACACCCTACTGGCGTTAAAGTTGATGCAATTTCGAGACTTTCTTTTAATTCGCTCAATTCATCATTCACGACAATCCTTAAAGCTTGAAAAGTACGCGTCGCTGGGTGTATTTTATCGTGGTAAAATGGCAAACAATCTTTAATTAAATTAGATAATTGAAGCGTTGTTAGTATTGGTTGCTTTTCCCTCTGTTTTACAATATTTCTAGCAATTTTTCTTGCAAATTTTTCATCTCCATAATTATATATTATATCAGCAAGTTCTCTTTCTGTTGATTTATTTATTATATCCGCAGCAGACATATTATTACATCCCATGCGCATATCAAGATCGCCGTCGTACTGAAAGGAAAACCCTCTTTCTGGTGTATCTATTTGCATAGAAGATACGCCTATATCATATAAAATACCGTCAAGTTTTATTTTATTTTGTGAAGAACAATTATTTTTATCATAACTAAAATTATACTTTTCAAGTATTTCTTTAAGTTCTGAAAACTTTGCATTGATAAAAACAAGGTTTTTGTTATATATTTTCTGAAGTTCATCTGCAAACTTTTGATTATTTTTATCTCTATCTATTGCTATAACTTTCGCTCCACTTTCTAAAAAAGCTTTTGTATGACCTCCTGCACCAAAAGTACAATCAATAAAAATTTTACCATCAGATGGTTGAAGATATTCTATAACCTCTTTTTTTAACACAGGAACATGTTCTTTCATAAAAAATATATATAACACTATATAATTGCTAAAAACAACTACACGTTAAAAAACATGCTCTAATGATTTATCACTAATTTTAGTAAAAAAATAAAAATTAAAATCCAATATTTAAACCAATTCCAATATAGTAAAATGTATTAGACATAGCAACAGTAGACAAAGATTCTTTTTTATATTGTTGATTGTACTCATCAAAGTAATATGCATAATATTTTGATATATTATAAGATGTTTTACTCATTGCTAATTCAGTAAAAACTCTAATATTATTATTTATCCAATAACCAAGGTTTAATGATAAATAATAATTAAATAAATTTCTGTATTTATTATAACTTGTCAAATCTCTGCCGAAATGATTATCTTTTGTATCTCCAGTATTTATAAAACTTTGTTTAAATGTTAATATACTTTGAAATGATTTATATTGATATTCTAATGAAAAACCATAATATGGTAAATATAGTCTTTGCCTATATCTAAGATCATCACAATCTTCATCATCTTCAAAATATTCGTCTAATTCTATAACTCGACCACTATCCTTATCAAGCCTACTATAAAGATAATAACTCAGTCCATGTTGAGTAGCAGTGCTTTCAATATATTTAAAACCAGCAAATGAATAAAAACTAAACAAACCATATTTATCGATTTTTCCAAATCTAAATAACATAAGTTTACCATAAATATCGATGTTAATATATTTATACTTTCCTTGCGTATGCCAACTGTGATCTGTTAAAACATTAGGTCTACTAAAATCTAACCAATCATAATCATCTAACCTATATTTGCCACCGTTATCATATATAGTAAACGAAGATCTGAAACCAAACGTCAATAAATGAATTGGTCTATATTCAAGTCCTAACGTTAAAACAGGTACATGTTTATTAACATGGTTTAACTCACTATTCTTGTGTGTAAAATCGGAAGAATAAAGATATTCATTCATCGTAGATGATAGACGATTATACTGTATAGTGAATAACAATTTATTATTTAAACCATAATTATTTTTATTATCATCTGCTTTTGCATTTGGAGAACAATACAAAATCAAGCATAAAAGAAAAAAATATTTTTTCAAAAATTTAATTTTCACTATATTCATGGTATAAACTCTTATTTTTTACCTCTTCTTTTACAATATTATCATTCGTGTTTTTGATCATTAATTTTATCATCAACACTTTTTTCATCTTTTATAATACTATCATTTATATCTTCTTGATTATTATCATTACTTAGTTCATTGCTTTTTTCAGCAATTTGACTTAATAAAGACTTCAACCCTAGCATCATTTTAATACTTTCGTCTTTATTTTTCTTTTTTGATGCAATTTTTTCCATAATTTGCTTTGTTAATGCTCTTATTTGTGGTGCAATTAAATCAATTTCATTACTCTCTTCTGATGTCATTTTATTAACTCATTAACCATGTAATTAAAAAATTCATTATTAAGATGTATACACAGCACAAAACCACTGTAGATATTGTTGTATTTTTTATACCAACTGCACCATCTTTTGTTTTATTTCCTTTATAACATGCGATTGTTGAAATTATTAGTCCAAAAACACATGATTTTATAACACACATTAAATAAGCAATTGGTTCAAAACCTTCATAAACTAAATTATAAAAACTTATATCAGCAAAATCAAACATAGTTGTTGAGATAATAAAACTCCCAATAACACCAGAAATAACCGCGATAGTTGTTAATATTGGTTGTGCTACTACAATTGATACTATGCGTGGAATATATAGAAATCTATACTTATTTATTGACATTGTTGTTAAAATATCAATTTGATTATTTGTTGCCATACTACCGATTTCAGCAGACATCGATGATCCAACGCGAGAAACCATCATTAAAGCACACAAAACAGGAGCTAATTCCTTTGTTAAAGCCAATAATACTATATAAGGTACTGTGCTTTCTACACCAAATGTTTTTAAACTTAAAAATAATTGCAATGCTAATACAGAGCCAGTAAATAATCCGGTTAAACAAATTACTGGAATTGAACAAAAACCATTTACAAACAAAGAATTAAAAAAAACCTTTAAAAAAAACTTCCCAGTAAAAAAAGCAAATACAGTTTTTTTTAAAAAAATAGAAAATCTTCCAATGGCAGAAACAAAAGCAATTACATTTTTTCCAGTTATCCAAAAAACACCATATACAATTTTAATTAAAATATTGTCATTTAAATAAATTAAAGTACTCATTACATTATGAGATGTATTTGTATAAACTTTAATTGCAATAATTATTTTTCAATCCTTTCAATAGGTTTTGGTGAAGAATATAAATTATATTCTATACCTATAAAATCTAATATTTTTTTAAAAAAACTTGTATAATAAATACCAGTTTCCTCTTTAAAATCACTATTATCCGAATATGAATTTATCAACTCTATGACAAATTTATCTCTACTCTGTCTATCTTTTGCACCAATCAAAATAATAAATAAATGTTTATCTCCATATTTACCCCAGGCACAAAGATTATATCCAGAAGCATTTATATAACCTGTTTTATTACCCTCTAAACCAATTACATTATCCTGAATACTTGATGTTTTTGTGTTATAATTACTATTTTCATCAATATAATTTGTTATTCCAAAAACGTCTGCATATTGTGGAAAATCATACACCAATCTTATGCTTAATTTTACAATATCACGCGCTGTGGAATAATTATATTTATTTGGTAAACCATTTGTATTAACAAAATTTGTATTTTTCATTCCAATTTTTTTAGCAAAATAATTCATTTTTGAAATAAATTTATCAACATTCCCATAAATCTCTTTTGCTAAAATATCAGATGCAATATTTGAGGATCTGACTATCATTTTATAAATTAAATCTTCAATTGTGATTCTTTTATCAATGCTATAATCTTTTGCAAGTTTTGATATTATCTCTACATCATCATTCATACCAACTATTCCTTTATTTATTGCATCAAAAATAACATATGCTGTCATTATCTTTGTTAAAGATGCAGGAAAAATTTGTTTATCGATATTATACGAATATAAAATTTCGCCATTTTTTGCATCAACAACTGCCGCTGACGTACATTGATCTTCTAATCTATAAAAAATATCATTATTATGTTGAATTGAATAAGAATACGATGATAAACTAAAAAGATATATAAAAACAAAAAATAATGCTATATAACAAATATTTTTTTTATAACACATCCTGTTATTAACAATCGAAAACATGTGTTTATTTATTTTTTACTTTTTTTGTTGAATTCTTTTTTTTCTCAACGTTCTTTTGTGAGGAAATACATATTTTCTCAATTGAAAGATTATGATTTGTATATATACACATATCACCGGCAATTTTCATTGATTTTTTTACAATCTTTTCAGCATCAAAATCAGTATTTTCATACAATGCAATCGCTGCAGATAATGCAAAGACACTTCCACTTCCAACAGAAGCTATATTTTTATTTTCTGGTTCTAAGACATTTCCATCGCCAGATAAAGATAAAATTTGTTTACCATCCGTAATTATTATGGAACTTTCAAGATTTCTTATATATTTGTCAGTTCTCCACTCCTTTGCCAATTCATAACAACATCTTTCCAGTTCTTCATATTTATCAAGCTTTTTTTCAAATCTATCAAGCAAAGTCATACAATCCGCGACCGATCCAGCAAAACCTGCTACTATCTTTCCATCTTTAAATTTACGAAGTTTACAAGCATTACCCTTTTCTATTCTAGTTCCTAATGTAACTTGTCCATCAGAAGCAATAACTGTTTCAACACCCCTCTTTACACACAAGATAGTTGTACTATGTGCCTTTTGATTTTCGTTCATAAAACTTTTATAAAGTAATTAACCCTCTGTGTTAATATTAGAAGATATCTTTTTCCTAATTCTAGCAGCCTTTCCTCTCAAATCTCTTATGTAATACAGCTTAGATCTTCTAACAGAACCTTTTCTATTACATTTAATGTAAGCAACAAGCGGAGAATAAAGCATAATACTACGTTCAACAGCTACATCACCGGACATCTTGCGAACAATAAAATTTGTTCCAACACCTTTTTTACGTAATGCTATACAAACACCGATAAATTCCTGTACTCTTTGAACATTTCCATCTAATATTTTTAATCCAACAGTCAGAGTATCGCCAACACTAAAACTATCTATTTTAGCTTCGCTCTTGCTAATTACAAATTTTTTGCCGAACTCAACAATTTCCTTCATATCGACAACGTGTAGTCTTTTTATATAAAAAATAATTGTCAATAGAAATTTTCTATTAATAATTTAATTAAAACATGTATTCAATAATTTCATTTTATTTAAATATTGCCATTACAGTCGTTTTAATAGTTCTTGCAATTAAAATACATTAAGCAATAACATATTATGTCACAACAGCCATTAGCTAATAAAATAAGGCCAAAAAATTTAGATGAATACATCGGTCAAGAGCATTTAGTCGGTAAAGGAATGCCATTGCGTATAGCTATGGAACAAAAAAAACTTTTTTCATTTATATTATTTGGACCTCCAGGTGTTGGTAAAACTACATTAGCAAGAATTTACGCAAACTCAATGGATGCTGAATATTTTGAATTATCAGCAGTTTCCGCAAGCAAAGATGATATAAAAAAAATACTTGAAAAAGATTTAGCAATATTCAACAAACCTAAAATATTATTTTTAGATGAAATTCATCGTTTTAACAAATCACAACAAGATTTTTTATTACCATATGTAGAAAGTGGACAACTTTACTTAATAGGTGCTACTACTGAAAATCCGTCTTTCGAGGTTATATCCCCTCTTTTATCGAGATGTCATGTATTCGTCTTAAAAGAACTATCAAAAGATGATATAAAAAAAATAATTTCAAGAATTACTGAAATAAAAGACAAGGAAACTATCGATATACTTGCTGAAATGTCAAATGGAGATGGTAGACATATAATATCAATTATTGAAAATATAATGAATTTATATGGTAAAATAACAAAAGAAACAATAAAAAAATCATCACAACAAAATTTAAATCGCTACGATAAAAAAGGAGAAGAGCACTATAATACAATTTCAGCTTTTATAAAATCAATGAGAGCAAGTCAACCAAACGCAGCAATTTATTATTTAGCAAGGATGATTAATGCAGGAGAAGATCCTTTATTTATAGCACGAAGAATGGTTATTTTTGCAAGCGAAGATATAGGACTTGCAGATAATAATGCACTTACATTAGCAAATTCAGTTTTTCAAGCCTGTCAAACCATAGGTTATCCTGAATGTGCTATAAATTTAGCTCATGGCGTTGTATATTTATCATTAGCGCCAAAAAGTAGGCGTTCAAACGATGCTCTTAGTGATGCTCTTAGAAGTGTCAAAAAACATGGAAATTTGCCAATACCAGCTAAAATATGCAACGCCGAAACTAAATTAATGAAAGAATGGGGTTATGGAAAAGGATATAAAATGTATGATACCGAAGACTATTTACCGGATATTTTAAAAGGAACAGAATTTATAAAAATTTATAAAAATAAACATTAAATACTTTTATTACTTTCTATAGTAAAAATATCATTAAAACCAATATTTTCCCATCTAAATTCCAAAGATACTGAATTCATGTATAACACACTATCATTTTTAATGCTAAGCACTATTTTTTCCGTATCATATATACTGTTAGTTGGTTCTATATATATATAATCTTTTAAAAGCATTTTTTTATAACTTTCTATAGATATTTTTTTTAAAAATTCTCTTTTTGTTTTTGTTTTTTTTATGATATTTTTTTTGTTTTTTTTTGTATTATTGCTATAGTCATCAACTATTTTATATATTTTATAATCATTAAAAGGCGAGCAACTAACATCATTTCTATCTGAAATTACAAAAGCTTTTAAATTTGTATCATTATCATTTAAACGATATAAAAACAATCTTAAAACACTATAATAATCTGGAAGATATATTTGCAGTCCAAAACCATTAATTTGTTCTTGTTTTACTAAAATTTTGTTAATAATATCAAATTTCATTATGTCGCAATCTGTATTTTTTTCATTAAAAAATAAATCGGTAAAACAATTTGTTGAAATTTTTTCAAATTTATTATACATATTAATAAAATTACCGTTAATTGACGCAACTTTTTGATCTTTAATACAAACATTTAAATCACCTGAAAGTTCATAACATCTATCATCTGGCACAACATATTCAAATCTTCTCCCAACTGTTTTTCTTATAAAAGCATCATTATCTTTAACGATAAACAGCAAATTACTGTTATTTTTTACTTTTGAAGAAAATAATCTTATTTCATCTGAAAACAAGCTCCTAATTGCAAGACAATTATATTGTATATATATAATAAAAATTATAAAAATTTTAAATCTTTTTTTTGCTACCTTTTCGTGCATCGTTTAAATTAGTATTAACTTTAAAAATAATTTCAGGAACTTTATCTATATTAAGTTTTTCGCGATTTTGATCTATAATTGACTGGATTTGACTAGCATCTTTTTTATTAAAAACAGCATTTTCGCTAATATTTTTGATAGAACGGACATAATTATTAAAAATTCTTTCATCTTTCGTTTTGTAATCTTCTCCAATAATCCAGTAAAAAAATTTTTTAACTTTATCCCACAAACTCATCTCTTTTATATTATTTATCTTAGATGCAGCTCTTTTTGCTTCATTAACAGCGTCTTCATTATACTCTTTTTCAGCGTTTTTCCGAATTATTTCTTGCACCTTTTTTTTTCTTTTTACATCATTTAAATTTTCTTTATAATTTTTAAGATATTCTTCTTGTTGTTTAACAATATCTTTGTTATTATATGCTATAGAGGCTAGATCAGATTTATATTTTTTATGTTCGAAATCTTCATTAAATATTTTCATGCAATTGGTTTTATTTTCTTCTCCAGTTATAGAACTTAAAAAAGAACTTGAACCTTGTGAAACACCAGTTTGGTCAATTACAACTCCACAATCTGTAAATATATCAGACTTTTTTAGTCGTTCTACATCTTTCTCATCTCTACTTAATTCAACACCATCTTTGTAAGTAATAGTAGTTATACTGTTTGGACGTAAATCCGCATACCATTTACAGATGTTTTTTAATAGATTGCGTTTTTTATCAACGTCTGTAAGATCATTGACAGACCGAAATACAGTACCAAATCCCCCTTCAGCTTGTGCTAACTGATTTCTTAAAACAGATAAGTCGCCTGTAGCTTCCGCAATATCTTTGTAATCTTGACTAAATATATAAACATTATTAATAACTGAATCAGATAACATATTTTTATACCCATATGCTCTAACTTTTTTTAAACTGTCTATTGTATCACTCATTTTATCTAAAACCATAGGATCGTTGTCAGGATCTATAGAAAGTTTATATTTTTCAAAAAAATCTTTATTTGTTTGATACAATTCAGGATTTTTTAATAGAAGCGCAAGAATGCTATTATCTAATATAATATTTAAATAGCTGTTATTAACATCAGGAGGATTATCTTTATTTTTTTTATTAATACTTTCCGGTACACCAATTGTTTTTTCTGGAGCTTTAATATTTGCTTCCGTTATTTTGTCCGTAAAAGGACTACTATATATATAACTACCTTTATCCGGATCGAAAAATGAAAATACAAATTGTAAACCTTTACTTATTTTTCTATTAGCATAAGCATCATTACGAATTAAAACTGCATTATTGCTTTTATCGAACCATTTTTTACCATTATAAATTCTAACATCATCATCGTACGTTAATAGTTCAATATTTTTATCAGGTGTTTCGTAAACATATCCAGTATTTTTATTTATATAATACCGCTTTGAATTAACCAAAGCATAATTTATTCTCTTATTTGCCAGTACGCCGCCCATTTGTTGTATTAGTTCATTACTATTGTTTTTGTATGTTTCTTGAGTTTTTATATCAGATATATTGAATTTAATATCGTCTGCTATCGATACTTTCTTTGTGTTATTTTTAGTTTCTCCATTGAGATTATTTTTACTGAAACTATAAGAAGATTTTGTAAAAGAAATTTTCGTGTTTCCTATTTCTTGTTCTTCTTTGTAAGTTTTCTCTGTAATTATACCAATCATTACCTTTAATAAGCTATCTAACTTTGATCTATCTCCAGATTTAATCACGCTCAAAACTTCATTAACAAGAGAATCGTTTGGGTATAATACAACTAATTGTTTTTTAATGTCTTCTAATGCCTCAGTTATTGAATATTTTTTTCGCATTTCATTGTCATCTTCTGATGCAGGTAGTGCTTCATTTTCCTTAAGCATAATATCCTTACACTTATATTTATCATCAATCTCAACGCCATTTTGTTCGAAATCACCATATAATATAGCGTTCAATGTGGCTAATATATTGTTTTCTTTAAAATTAGCAGTTAAAGTTTGATCAATTTCTTTTGAAGTGATAACACCATAATGAGGAGCCGTGTAATCACCAGTACTAAGATTATCTATTTCTCGGCAAACTTTTTTATATGTATCATATCTAGTGTTTTCTTCGTCGGTAAGTGCTTGATTTGAAAAAAATTTAACTACCGTATCGTCAAGGCAACACAATAAACATTTATATAAAATATTATATTTTGCATTACGTCTATTTACAGTAGTTGTACAAACTGTTCCTTCTTCACTAGTCTCTACGTTTCCACTATTAATAAACGATGGCTTCTCTGTGTTCTCTATTTGTTCAGTATTATCAAATGCCATACAGTATACATTTTAGTATAATTTATTATTTAGTCAAATTTTTCTTGACTAATTGCATATTTTATATTTTTGTATGTTACATATGGGACAGAAAAAATCAATTCCTAACTGGATAAAAGTAAAAGCACCAACCGCAAAAGAATTCGAAGAAGTAAAAAAACTTGCAAAAAGTTCATGTCTTGAAACTGTTTGTCAATCTGCAAGTTGTCCAAACATAGCAGAATGTTGGAAAACACGCCATGCAACCTTTATGATAATGGGAAAAATTTGTACAAGACGTTGTAGATTTTGTAATATTGAAACCGGCATTCCAGAACAACTAGACAAAGATGAGCCAAGAAAAATTGCTCTTGCGATAAAACAGTTAAACTTAAAACATGCTGTAATTACATCTGTAACAAGGGACGATCTACTAGATGGTGGCGCAGAGCATTTTGCGAACGTTATAAAAGCTATAAGAGATAAATGTCCAGAAACAACAATTGAAGTTCTAACTCCAGATTTTATTGGAAAAAAGAAATCATTCGAAAAAGTGATAAAAGCAAAGCCAGATGTATTTAATTACAATATAGAAACTGTCCGCAGATTACATAAAAAAATAAAAATAGGTAGCGACTACGACAATGCACTATGGCTACATAAATATGCAAAAGATTTAGATCCTGAAATATTTACAAAATCAGGGCTAATAGTTGGAATGGGAGAAACAGATGATGAAATTTATGAAACAATGGATGATTTAAGAAAAAGTGATGTCGACTTTCTTACAATAGGACAGTATTTAAAACCAGCAAACAGTAAAAGATATATAGATATAGATAGATTTGTTGAGCCTTTTCAATTTGATGAATATGAAAAAATTGGTTATAAAAAAGGTTTTTTACTTGTTAAAGCTAGCCCATTAACAAGATCTTCGTATTACGCAGACGTTAATTTTAACGAACTTAAAAAAAATAGATTAAGAACCAAGAATAAAAATAGTTTTTAACATGTCAAATTTATTAATAACTTCTAAAAAACTGATTAAAATAATATTTTTATTATTTAAATTACTAATATTCTATGCAAAAAATGATCTCATAAAAGAGAAACAAAATCTACGTTTTTGGTACATTTTGGTCTTCTCTGTCGGAATTTTATTCTATTTTTTCTGCAATTCTGAAATAATAACAATTTTAACACTATTAATTACTTTACTTATATCATTAAACTGGATCTATAATTTATTTTTCAAAAGCAAAAATTTTATCTTTATAAAATTTCTATTATTTTTTTTATTTGGTATTGCGGTTGCATTTTTTTGTTATCAAAAAATAGACAAAACTTATTTTAAATCTCCTGCGTTTAATGTAACTATTGATGCTAAAATAGAACAAATAAAATTAACTTCAGATGACTATATTTTATTTTTAAAAGTCATAAAATCTCCATACAGTGAACTGCTTGGAAAAAAGATAAGAATAAAATATCAAGAACAACAATTACAAAGCGAAAAAATACTTAGTAACGGTAATATTGTAAGAATAGCCACTTCATTAATTCCTATGAAATACAGTTTCTTTCCACAAGACACAAGTTATGAAAATTATGCAAAATTTTTTCATATAATTGCAACAGGACGTGCAAAAAACATTGAAATAATCGATAGCAAAGACAATAAAAATAGTTTTTTTGAAAAATTTGATACACAAAGGCATAGAAATAATATACAAAAACGTATTTTTAATGTCAACCATCAATCGGTTGGCTCTGGTGTAGTAATAGCTATGTTAACAGGAAATAATAGCTTTATCCCGAAAACACAATTATCAAATATACGTCATTCCGGATGTGCTCATATTCTCGCAATTTCAGGGCTTCATATGTCAATAGTTGTTGCATTCATATTTTCACTTTTTATACACTTATTTGCGCTTTTTCCAAACATAGCTTTAAAATATAACACAAAAAAATTAGCAATAATTCCAGTTGTAATAACATGTATGTTTTACTTACAAATAGCAAATGTTCCAATTTCTGCAACAAGAAGTTTTTTAATGGTTTTAATTGGTGTAATTGCTATATTATTAAATAGATCTAAAACATCATTAAATACTCTATTTATTACTTTTTTCTCAATGTTAGTCATATCACCCAATTACTTACTATCACCATCTTTTCAAATGTCTTTTATGGCAGTTTTTGGATTAATAACAACATATAATAATGTGTTTGTTGAAAATATTTTATTTTCAAAAAAAACAATATATAACTATATTTTTGGAATATTATTATCATCGATTATAGCAACATTATGTACTATATTTTTTGAGATTTATCATTTTAAACAATATGCATGGATAGGTATTATATCAAATATATTTGTAATACCAATATCAGAATTTTTAGTGCTACCAATAGGTTTTATTGGAATGTTGTTTAACGGCACACTAATTGGAGACTTATGTTATATAATATCTGGTTTTTTTGCTAATATAGTGTGTATGATAACCGATTGGACAGCAAGTTTACCGTATTCATTTTTATCAACAAAACAAATGACGAATTTTCAATTAGCAAGTATAACATCAGGCATTATTATTTTTCTTTTATCTTATGCGAAAATATTAAAAATATGTGGTATAATACTATTTACAACAGGCATTATTTTATATATAAACAATCCACAATTCGTTCTTTTATATGACAAAAATCTAAAAAATATTGTCTTTTTTGAAGATGGACAGTTTTATTCAGCTCAAAAAATAAAAAATGAATATTTATACAATATATGGTCTCAAAACTTAGGCTCTAATATAAATATCATGAATAAAAAAAATAAAAGTTTAAAATGTTTCGGTGAAAGAACAAAAGGCAATATGCTTTGTGAATACATGATAAATGGAGTAAAAATTAATATAAAACAAAACAAGAATAGCAACAAAATCGTTGGCGTCAAAATCAAAAATAATAAACCTATTTATATCGAATAATGTGATTAATCATAAAAATGAATATGGATCTACATCTACTTTCAACATTACTGCCTTTGGACAATTAAAGTTATTATAAAAATTATTTAATTGTAAAAAAATACTATTATCATTTTTATCAGTTTCTATCAACAATTTATAGTGATAATTTTGTTTTAAAAAACACATACTACATTCACTTGGGCCAATTATTTTTACATTTTTAGATAAATCCTTTTTTAGTTCCTCTAATGCAAGAATTGATGTTTTATATACAAGTTCTTTTTTCTTTGATGCTAAAATTATTAATATAAATCTAGAATAAGGTGGCAAATTAAATTTTTTTCTTTTCTGCATTTCAATTGAATAAAATTGTTTTATATCATGGTTTTTTAATAGTTTCAAAACAACATTATCTGGATTAATTGTTTGTATAAAAACAGTTGAATTTTTACACTCTCTTCCTGCTCTTCCTGATAATTGAAATAATAATTGAAACATACGTTCAAAAACCCTAAAATCACCATCAAGAACGCATCTATCTATATCTAAAACAACAATGTTAGTTAATCTAGGAAAATGATGTCCTTTTGTTAAAATTTGTGTTCCTATAATTACATCAACATCACCATTTTTAATATTATTCGAAATTACATTTATATCATTTTCATTATCAACTTCATCGCTCGAAAATATCAAAGTTTTAGCATTACAAAAAGAATGCACTTCTTCTTCAATTTGTTCAACTCCTGCTCCATAGCTTGCTGATAAATTAGAACTACCACATTTATAACAATTTTTAATATTTTTTACAGTATACCCACAATAATGACATCTTAACTCTTCTTTCTGCTTATGATATGATAATAAATTATCACAATTTTTACATGTTATCTCATGTCCGCAATCAGTACATTTTAGCGTTCTTGAATACCCTCTTCTATTTATAAAAATCATTGATTGTTTTCCATCTTTAAGCGCTTCCAAAATAGAATTTCTTGCTTTTTTACAGATGTAATTTGTTTTTTTTTTATCTGTTTTTTTTTCTTCATTATTTAAACAACAATCATCTTTTTCTTTAAAAAAATTTATTATTTCTATTTTTGGTGGTTTAGAATTAAAAAACTGCGTTTCTATCTTGAAAAAGAAATATTTTTTTTTCATTACATTAATTGCAGTTTCTATTGACGGAGTTGCAGACGACAATATAACTGGTATATTCTCATATTTTGCTCTTAAAATTGCCATATCTCTTGCATTATAAACAGGAATTTCATCTTGTTTATATGATATATCATGTTCTTCGTCTATAACTATTAATGACAAATTTTTATACGGTAAAAGTAAACCAGAACGAGTAGAAATTACAATTCTGATTTTTCCATTTATTATATTTTCATAATGTATTTTTTTTTTAGCTACTGAAACAGATGAATGCCAAATAACTGGTTTTATACCGCAAAAATTATATACAGTATCGATTAAATTACTTGTTAATGCAATTTCAGGAACCATAATCAATATTTGAGAAGAACTATTTTTTAATAAAACTCTTCTAACTACGTCTAAAAAAATATACGTTTTTCCACTACCCATCACGCCATATAGAACGTTAACATTAAATTTTTCAGTGCTAATTTCATTTGAGATTTTAAGTTGTTCATCACTTAGTTTAATCATTTTACTTACATTACGTTTTTTTGTTATTTTAAATTGCTTTAATTGCCTCTTTTTATTAAGCCAAGCAGTTAATACTACATTATCAATTAATCTCTCAACATGAATTACATTATAAAATGCCATTTTTTTTAAAAATAAAAAAAATTGTTCACTAAATAGATTTTTATACAAAATGTCATCAATATTCTTTAATTTTTTAATTGAAATATTGTCGTTATTGACGTCAATTTTATCATTTTTAACTTCTACAGATTGAATAGATAAAATAATTCCAATTATTTTTTTTTTACCAAAACTAACTCTAACAATAGAACATATATTATCAGATTGACTGCAATTAATCTTATAACAATATGTACGTTTTTGTAATCCAAAACAGTAAACATTCGCTATAAAAATATGATTATTTTTCATTTTGAAATTATTGGTATATTCCATTTTTAAAAAACATGGCAATTTTATATTGTTTTTTATTTTATAAATGTAAAGTTAGATATTGTATCATGTATGATTTTAGCTCTAATTTTTATAGAATGCTTATTATTTTTACTTGTTAGCTATCTGCTAATAACGAAAGACAACATGATATGTATAGTTATATCTAACATAATAAGTGCTGTTATAGTTTTTGTTTATTGTGTTCTTCAAGCACCAGATATAGCTATCACAGAAGCTGTAATTGGAGTTGCAACAAGTACAGTGCTATTTTCATTAGCTTTACTTTATATCAATAAATTACCAACAATTTCAAGCCAAAATTTAAATTACAACATAGACATCAGACAGAGAATGTTTATTTTTATGCTTTGTTTTTTATTAGCATTATTATTAATTTATATAATTCAGAATTTACCAAAAGGACAAATTGGAAGCATGGTTTATCAAGAAAAAATTTCAAAAATTTATATTAAAAGTGCAATTAAAGACTTTGGTTTTTCAAGCATAGTTACCGCAATTGTAGCAGGATACAGAGCTTTTGACACAATGTTCGAAAATGTAGTTATATTTAGCGCATGTTATGGGTTTTATGTATTATTAACAATGGATAAAATTGAAGAAAAAAAAGATATTATAAATCCTAATAATAAAGACAATACTAATAGCATTAAGCAATCATAGATATCTTATGCAAAAACAACACAACAATAAAATTTACTATTTTGATTTTCAATCAACAACTCCAATGGATAAGCGTGTAATAGAAGAAATCTATAATTCAATGAAAGAAGATTACGGAAATCCTCATTCAACATCGCATCCAATAGGTTGGAAAGCAATTGAAAAAGTTGAACTTGCAAGATATAAAATAGCGAAACTCATTAATGCTGAAACAGATGAGATAATTTTCACAAGTGGCGCAACGGAAAGCAATAATCTTGCAATAAAAGGAGCAGCGCATTTTTATAAAAATAAAGGTAAACACATAATAACAATGTCAGTTGAACATAAATGTGTTCTTGAAAGTTGTCGTTTTCTGCAAACAGAAGGCTATGAGATAACATATATCGATCCAGAAGAAGATGGACTTTTGGATTTAAAAAAACTAAAACACTCGATAAGAAATGATACAATTTTAATTTCAATAATGGGAGTTAATAATGAAACGGGAGTGATACAAAATCTTAAAGAAATAGGAAAAATAGCGCATGAAAATAATATTTTATTTCATACAGATTGTGCACAAGCATACGGAAAAATTCCTCTTGATGTGAAGAGCATGAATATCGATTTAATGTCAATTTCAAGCCATAAAATATACGGGCCAAAAGGAATAGGCGCTCTATATGTTAGAAAACAACCAAAAGTTCATTTATCACCTATAATTCATGGTGGAGGACAAGAAAAAGGATTGAGAAGCGGAACATTATCAGTGCCTCTTTGTGTAGGCTTTGGAAAAGCAGCAGAAATTTGCAGTAAAGAAATGCAAAAAGATTGGAAGCGTATATCGAAATTATCAGATTATTTTTTATCAAAAATTCTAACAATTGAAGATGCATATCTTAACGGAAATCGTAAACATAAAATTCCTGGATGTAACAACATAAGTTTTTTACATATCGAAGGAGAAAGTCTTATGCTTGCAATACAAAATTTCTGTATATCAACTGGTTCAGCTTGTAATTCAGCTAATTTACAACCATCTTATGTAATATCTAATATGAGAAAAAGTAGCTATTATGCACATTCAGCAATGAGAATTGGTTTTGGACGCACAACCACAAAGAAAGAAGTTGATTTATTAATAAATGCATTGACAAAAGCTGTCAAACATTTAAGATCTATCTCTCCTCTATGGGAAATGAAAAAACAAGGAATAGATATAAATAGTATAAATTGGGACAAAGATTAAAAATTACTTTTCATATCTCCTATCTTTCTCGGCAAATTTTTGATTGTTTTTATAAAATTTCTTATAGTTTCTATATACATCACTTTTCTTTTTTGATGTTTTCTTATATTTATTTGTTACTGCTTTTTTTGAATTAAGCTTATTATTTGATAATTTTGTTGATATTTTTTTTTCACCAAATTTATAAAATTTTATATCTTTTTTTACAGATTTTTCACATATATACATTAATGCTCTTTTATTTCTGTAAATTGCTAATACACCAAAGAAAATGAAAAAAACAGCCTCGACATAATCATTACTATCAAAGAAAGCAATATGTATTAACGTTTTAATCATTCCTACCATCATAGATGACGTTGTTGCAACAGATGTATATCCAAAACCATAAGCAGATAACAAATATGCAAAAAGCATACTTACACCAGTTATAGGATCAAGAATAAAGCCAGTTAATATAATGCCTATAAAATTTCTACTATTATTATTAAAACCAGACCAAATTGGAAAATAATGTGCAGTATATGAAACTATTGCAGTTAAATCTGTTAAATATTTATTATTAAATAATAAAGCTGATAGTATCACAAACATAGGACACTTAGCGTAATCTAATACTTTAAAGAATAATTTAAATGAAAATTTTGGATAAAAATTACGAAAAAAACGAATAACCTTTATAAAAGCCTTACCAGCTAAATTATGAGGTATTTTTAAATTTATAGCATGTTTCATCTGAATTGAACACACTAAGTATGTTAATAAAAAAAATATAGACATCTTAAACATATTAATCAAATTAACTAACTATATAATACTATTTTATAACAAGAATGCAAAAGATTTATAAAATATAAACAAAAATAATTTATCTATATCAAAAATTATCAATAGATGTAAAAAAATAATAAATTTATAGATTTAATACTCTATTTCTCTTCTTTTTTTTCTAATCAAATCAATACGTTGTAATAAAAATGCCATTGGTCTTGCACCTTTGGTTGTATTGCAAGTTCTACATAAAAGTTGGTAGTTTTCAAGATAATCTCCACCACCACAAGCCTTTGGGACAATGTGGTCTATGTCAAACAAATCAATAGTAAATTCGCATCCACAACCATTGCATTTGTGTTGCTGTTTTTGATATAAAAACTTTTTGATTTCAAGTTTGGTCTTTGGTTCGTCAATATTTTTGGTTTCAATATCTGTCCTGTGTGGAAGTTTGTTTTCATCTTTTTCACAATTTAAAACTATAAAATCTTTTCCTGCTTCCTTATATTTTAAATCAAGTTGTGATATTTCTGTGTCTCTCAAATTTCCGTCTTGTTCCAATCTTTCAATCAACAAATCAACGGCCTTATCTTCAATATCAATTCCAATCCAATGTCTTTTTAATATTTGTGCCGCTACGCAAGTTGTAGCACAACCACAAAATGGGTCAAGAACAATTCCACCTTCCGGACAAGATGCTTTAATTATTCTTTCCAGCAATGCAAGTGGTTTTTGTGTTGGGTAGCCGGTATGCTCTTTTGATAAATTAAAGACACTTTTAATTTGCCATACATCAGGGCAACCAATCATACTATAATAACCGACTTCATCTTGTCCGTTTTCTGCATCTTTACTTTCATCTTTTAACGATGGCTTGAAATCTAAATATCTTTTAATTTTGAAATAATTGAAGTAAAAATTCTCACTTTTTGAGTAAAAAAATAAATTATCGTGTTTTCTTGAATATCTTTGTTTTGATTTTCCACCTGCAAAATACTGCCAAATTAGTTCGTTTTGAAAATTCTCTTTACCAAACACACAATCTAACATCAACTTTACAAAATGCCCTGCCGTTGGGTCGCAGTGATAATAAATTGAACCTGTTGGTTTTAAAATTCTGTGAAGTTGTATAACTCTTTGAGCCATATAAGTAATATATGCCTTCATTGACATATCACTAATTCTGTCTATAATTTCAATATAGTCCGCCAACTCTGGAAAGTCATTTGCAATTATATCAAGTTGATACTCATTTACATCGCTCCACTTCCAAGTGTCTTTGAATTGTGAGCACTCCGCACGGCTTCCTATTGGAGCATTGTATAATCTTTTTGAATTAAAGGGCGGGTCTAAATAAACTAAATCAACACTTTCGCTATTTAAACCATTCAAAACATTTAAGTTGTCGCTAATATAGAGTTTGTTTATAAACTCTGAATTCTCAGAAGTCGAGAGAGAGAGAGAGAAAAAAAAGAGTTTTTTGTCATAAAAAATAAAATAAAACTTTATTTATTTGATTGATATTTTCTCGAATACCACATCGAAAATAAATTCATACTAATGATTACTAAACCAGCAGATACTTGAATATATGTAGGTTTTTCATTTAATAAAAAGAGGCTCATTACCATAGCTATTGGTAAACGTGTAAAACGTATTGGTTGAAGCAATGCAACTTCTGTCATTTGATATGCAATATATACGGCTCCACATTCCATTATATCAAAAAATGCTACAACAAAGCCAGAAAAAACATTTTCCTTATTAAACTCCGGTAATATTAATCCGCTCATTAAAAAACTAATCACACCAAGAACAATTGCATTTGTCCATATAGCATACAAAACTGGTCGACAATCGTTAAATTTTTTTTGTAAGATTAATGATAAAGGTATTATTAAGCTATCTATAAAAACATAAATATATCCATTATTGAAACCTTCAATTTTAATTTCTCCAAAAAGAGTAGAAAAAATTGCTAACAAACAAATAAAAATACAAACTGCATTTACTTTATTAAATTTGTGCTCTTTTAATATAAAACGTCCAAAAACAATAATCCATAATGGAACCATTAACAAAATTATAGTTGCAGTATTTGCTGATATACCTTTTAAACCATTATTGTAGAATATCATGTCCGAAGCATAAAGAGTTGCTAACAAAATAACTATGTGTAATTTATTAAAAAAACACTTTAAATTTTTTAATATAAACGGTAAAAGAACAATACTAATTATAATACATTTTAATGTTATTAAATGATACATATTTATACCATTTGTCTGTTGAAAGTATTTAATAAAAATACCTTGTGAAACATTACCTATACTATTAAATAAGTATATAATACAAGCTAATATAAAACTACTTCTAGCCATAAATGTAAATATCATTTACTCTTTTCATCGCGACAACGGAATAAATCTTCTTCAAAACCAAGCATATCCGCAGTACAAACATTATCAACAAAGGCCATGAATTTTAAGGCAATTTCATAACGACCACTTTTTTTTAACATTTCAATTAATTTATCTCGTAATGCATGTAAATATAATACATCATTTGCGGCATAATGTTTTTGTGCATCTGATAACTCATTAGCTCCCCAATAGCTACATTGTTGTTCCTTTTTTAATTCTATATGTAATAACTCACTAACCAAAGTTTTTAAACTATGACTATCTGTATAAGTTCTTGCAAAACGTGAAGCAATTTTAGTACAAAAAATGTTTTCAAAACTGTTTATACCAAGATATTTACGCATAATTGCAACATCAAAGCGGGCATAATGAAATATTTTTTGTCTATTCTTATCGATTAATATTTTTTTTAAATTTGGGCAATCGTACTTATTATCTGGAAAGTGCACTAAACAAACTAAACCATTTTCATCGCAAAGTTGTACAACGCATAACCTATCTCTTATATTATATTTAAGCCCCATTGCTTCTGTATCTATAGCTATTGAGCCTTTTAATTCTAAATCACTTGGTAAATCATTAATAAAATACTTTATCTCTGGTTGCATATAAAAACTACACTTTTTAATGACTTAAATTTATAATTTTCAATAACTAATTATCACGTTTTTTTTGTGCTATTATTCTTTTATTTTCTATTTTTGAAGTTATATCCTTATATTTTTTCATCCATTTTTCGTTTATTTCAACTGGAAATTTAACATAATGACAGTATACTCCATTTTTAAATTTTCCTCTTTGTTTAGCTTTAAATCTTCTTGCCTTGCGTATCTTCCTATTTTTAATGCACGACGACTTTATTAATTCATGTAAGACGTCTAAAACATCACCAATCTCTTCTGCTATTTCATCGCAATTTTCAGCAACTAAAACTTCATTAGCTTCTTCAACTAATTTTTCTTTCAATAACTGTATTTTTCTTTCCTTCGAAAGAATTTCAAAATTTATCTCACCGCCACTTGCAATAATTGTATCTGGATTTTTATCTCTTACAAGTTTTTCAAACTCTAAATACTTATATTTTTTAACCATTTTTACACATATTAAACAGCAGTTTAACTAAATCATTCAGGCCAAAATGACTAATTGTAGATATACAAATTGGTTTTATTTTTGTAGCTTTTTTAAATTGAGAAACTTCATTCTTTAATTTAAGATCATCAACAAGATCAATCTTATTAAAAGCAACAATTATATCTTTCTTTAAAATATTTTTATTATATTGTTTTATCTCGTTTTTTATAGTTTTATAATCTTCTAAAATATGTTCACTTGAAGCATCTAATACAAATAAAAGTATTTTACATCTTTCTATATGTTTTAAAAACTTATCTCCAAGACCTGCACCTTTATGTGCATTATAAATTATTCCAGGAATATCGCACATAACAATACTCCCTCTTCCTCTTTTTATAACACCAAGCATAGGCTTTATTGTTGTAAAAGAATAATTTCCTATTTTAGCTTTTGCGTTTGTAAGTGCAGAAATTATGCTAGATTTACCAACATTAGGAAGCCCAACCAATCCGACATCTGACAGCATTTTTAACCTTAATTTAAACCAACCAGATTCACCAATTTCACCTTTTGTTACTTGTCTCGGTGCTTGATTTATTGATGTCTTAAATGCCATATTTCCTATTCCACCAGCACCTCCATGAACAACTATATATTTATCACCTTCATTATTTAGGTCTGCTAACAATATTTTTCCACTTCTATCTAGAATTTGCGTACCAATTGGAGCAAAAAGCTCTTTTTTTAATCCACTTGCACCTGTCATATTTTTCCCTGAACCATTCTTTCCATTCTCAGCAATGTGATGAACATTATAATGAAAGAACAATAATGTGTTTAAATTTCCACGAGCAATAAGTTCAATATCACCACCGTTTCCACCGTTTCCACCATCTGGCCCACCTTTCGGAATAAATTTTTCTCTACGAAATGAACAACAACCATCACCTCCGTTGCCAGCTTGCATGTAAACATCAACTTCATCAAAAAAACGCTTATCTCCCATAGGATGAATGTTATTTTTTTGCCAACGATGTCGCTACTTTACCAATAAGATCGTCTAAGTTTATTGCCGACTTAGTGTTAATAAAAGATGCACCGTTTGTCAAAACACTATCACTAATTCCAGGTTTTATATCTAAAAATTTGTCGCCAAAAAGGCCACTACTCGTAATTGATAAAATACTATCATCTGGAATATTTAGATTTTCTAATACATTAAGCTTTACTTTAACTTGAAAAATGTTTGGATCTAATTGTATATTTTCAACAGTTCCAACTCTAACACCTGCAATTTTCACATCTGCACCAGCTTTTATGCCTTCTATGTTGTTAAACTTTGCATATAAAATATCTCTATATTTATCTACCTTAGTTGTTCCATTTATTTTTACTATGTGTGTAAAAAAAAGCCCACAAAGCAATAACACAACGCAGCCAACTATTGCTTCGAATGGTTTTTTATTTTCAAAAGACATAAAATTATTTCACAAATCTTTCACAATTAATTTAATTAAAAATCAAGAAAAATCTTAATATGATTAATTGTTTTACAGATAATATTTTCTTGCAATTAAAATAAATCATTTTTAACTATGAAAAATTCATGTCCTCTTTTGATAACTTTGATAAGGAAAAATTTAAAAAAACATCATATTCTAATAGAAATGAGTTTAATGAAAATGGAAATTTTGTAAAAAAGAAGTTTGAAAAAAGTAGTGTTTTTACAAGAAATTTTAACAAAAATAATTCAAATAATAATTTTAATGGTTTTAAACAAAATTTTAATCAAAAGAATTCTTTTTCCAATCAGCAATTTTCGCAATCAAACGGAGAAACAGATTTTCAAAGCAGGAATTTTTCATACAGCAACAGTAATAATGAAAATTCAAAACAAAAATTACAATTTAGAAAGCCAGTTTTAAATTTTCAAACAAAATTAAACCCCAACAGAAATGACAATAGTGAAAGTAAAAGACAGTTTTTTAAACAAAATAATAATAGTTTTAAGCCATCATTTGAGAAAAAAAAATTTTCAACATTCAAAAGAAATAACAACAATGATTACTATAAAAAAAGTACAAACATTAAAATAAAGCTTAACAACAATAATTTTAAAAAAGATAATGATAAACAGTCGCTAAGAAAAACATCAAATACAGGTGGTAATGTTGATAAATACAGTATAAATAGTATGTTAAAAACAATGTCAAATAACATAGAACTTGATACTGAAATTGATGACATACTTGGTAATGTGATATCAGTAAAACTATCTGGTATAAACAGCACTAATTCATTGCAAAAAGAAAAAAAAATTAGAAAATCAATCGGAAACAATGCAAATAAAGTTAAATTCAATGTTCCAGTTATTAAAGAAATAAGTATTTACAACAACAAAATAACACTTGCAAATTTAGCAGATCAAATGTCTATTTCTTTAAAATCATTAATTAATGCAATTAAAAAAGAAAAAATAGACATCAATTTAGATGATAATGAAAATATAGATGAAATAATCATCGACGGAGATACAGCAGAGCTAATAGTTGATTGTTATGGACATAAAATAAAAAAAATATCAGATCATGATGCTGAAAATGAATTTATAGCAAAAATAAAAAAAAGCAGAACAAACTTAAAAACAAGACCTCCAATAGTTACAATAATGGGGCATGTAGATCATGGTAAAACAACATTGCTTGATACAATACGTAAAACTTCTGTCGCAAGCGGAGAAGCTGGTGGTATAACACAACACATAGGTGCTTACAGAAGCAAGATTAACGACAAATGGATTACTTTTTTAGATACCCCAGGACATGCAGCTTTTGCTAAAATGAGAGCAAGAGGTGCAAAAATTACAGACATAGTGATTATTGTCATTGCCGCTGATGATGGAATTATGCCACAAACTGAGGAAGCTATAAGTCATGCAAAAGCGTCAAATGTTCCAATAATTGTAGCAATAAACAAAATCGATAAGCCAGAAGCAAATATAGAAAAAACAAAACAAATGCTAATGCAATATGAACTTTTACCAGAAGAATTTGGTGGTGACGTGATTGTTGTACCAATCTCTGCAAAAGAAGGAAAAAATATAGATAAACTACTAGAAGCAATATTACTACAAGCCGAAATGTTGGATCTAAAAGCATCATACGATGGTACTCCGGAGGGTTTCGTTATAGAAGCAAAAATGGATAAACAACGTGGAACACTTGCGACGATTATAGTTAAAGAAGGTATACTGGAACAAGGGGATTTTATAATCGTAGGCGAACAATATGGCAAGATAAAATGCATGTTTGATGAAAATAGAAAAATGTTAAAAACAGCAGAACCTTCTGTTCCTGTTGAGATTTTAGGTTTAAATGCCGTTCCCGAGGCTGGCGACATATTCTATGCAGTAAAAAATGAAAAAGAAGTTAAAGAGATACTCGAACAACGAAAAAATGAAGCAAAAGTTAATGCTCAAAATGCAAAACTTAGTTCAACAACTGCTGATTTATTATCTAAACTAAAAAATGGAGAAAAAGAAACTAAAAAAGTTCAATTTATTATAAAAGCAGATACAAAAGGAAGTCTTGAAGCAATTGTTAATACAATAGAAAAAATAAATAATAACGAGGCTAAACCACAAGTAATTCATAGTGGCGTCGGAGCTGTGAATGAAAGTGATGTGCTTCTTGCACAATCTTGTAATGGTTATATAATGACTTTCAATACTCAAAAAGCTGATAAAAAAGTATTGGAAGAAGCTGAAAATAAAAATGTTGAAATTCACGATTACAAAATAATTTACGAACTTTTTGATGACATTGAGAACATTTTAATTGGAAAGTTGAAACCAGCAGTAAAGAAAACAATCCAAGGTCATGCAGAAGTTAAAACAATATTTGAAATATCAAAAGTTGGTAAAATATTAGGTTGTCTTGTTAAAGATGGCGCAATCTGTGTAGGATCTAATGTGGCAGTAATGCGAAATAATTTATCTGTGTTTGAGACAAAATGCAATAGTTTAAAACATGGTAAAGAAAACATTAAAGATATACAAAGCGGTAAAGAATGCGGAATTGGATTAGAAAAAAATGAAGACATAAAACCAGGAGATATTCTTGAATTCTTTACTATAAAAGAAGAGAAAAAAATAGTTACAATAAATTATCAATTTAATAATAAATATTGAAAATAAAAATTATAAATACTCTAACAAAGTATTGTTATGTTTTCTACTAAAAAAAATAACACAAAAAATGCTGTTTTAGTTTTTGAAAATGGAATAAAAATCGATGTTTCTGCTAATGGAAAAACCGGAATTTTCTTTGGTTATTTATGCGCGGTAGACGGAATATTTTCAATATCTGACCTACAAGATTGCGGAAATGAGACAATTTTTTTTACAACAAATAATGCATTTATAAAGATAGATAATCAACTTAATAATCATATAGTCATTATTGCTAACAATTTTTTAAATCAAAATAATAATAAAAATATAACGATAGTGCAAGATTTAACTCAAAAAAATATCTCTTTTTTGTTAAAAAAGAATGGAAGTAAACCATCTAACAACATTAAATGTGCATTATTTTTTTCAAGAAAACTTGAAAAAATGAAAAATAATTTCTTGAAAGAAATTGATAGAAAAATTAGCTTGATGCCAAAATTTTATCAGACAAATTTTTTAGAAAAATATCAATCTTTTAAACCATATTTATTAGATCATAACAATTTAATTAAAAAAAATGTTAAAAATAAAAGTATCGCAGTACTAAGCTTTAACAACAATAAAACGCAATTATTAAATTTAATAAGCATATACTTTGATGTATTCATGATACCATATACAGAAACGTATTCACATATAAAATATCTATATGAATGTAAAAAAATTGATGGAGTAATTATTCCTCATTTTGCATGCAACACAGACTTTATTGATAAAAACAGTAAATCTGAAATTAAAAAACTTTTAGAAAGTAATATTCCTGTTTTAGGAATTGGAAACGGAGCGATATTAATTGCTGAAATTTTTGCATCCGAAACTGAAATAATAGACAACAGTACATTTAGAATTAATGATTACACAATAGTAGATTTGAATAATAATTTATTTCATGCAAGCAATTTATGTTATAAACAAATCACTAATTTATCTAAAAATATGGTAGCAAATTACTATGATAGTGGATATAAAAATGTTGTTGGTTTTAGTGAAAAACATAATAATCTTGGATATACTTTTTTATTCTCAAATAACAATAATGACACTAATTTTTTTCTTAAAAGGTTTTATGAAATAATGAAAAATGCAAGAAAATAACTCAACAAATAATAATTTAAAAAATATCCCAAATCATGTAGCTTTTATACTTGATGGAAATAGAAGGTGGGCAAAACAATTGAATAAAACATCAAATTTTGGTCACAAGCAAGGTGCGCGTAATATTTTAAATATATGCAATTTATGTATAAAATACAATATAAAATACCTAACATTATATTGCTTATCTATTGAAAATCTAAATAGATCAAAACAAGAATTAAAATTTTTATTTGAATGTATAAAATATTTTCTCAAACAAAACAATATAAAAAAAATGCACGAAAATGGTATAAATTTAAATATTATTGGAGATTTTAATTTATTACCTAATAACGTGAAAGAAACAATAAATACGGCAAATAAAAACCAAATTAAAGATCAAAAATTAAACGTACAAGCATGTATTTGTTATAGTGGTAGAAATGAAATTTTAAATGGTGTAAAAAAAATATCAAAAGAACTAAAAAATGAAAAGATTAGTTTTGATGAAATTGAAAAAATCGATGAAAAAAAATTCGAAGATTATATTTTTACTGGTAATTTTCCAGACGTAGATTTAATGATTAGAACTGGTGGAGAGAAAAGAATTAGCAATTTTTTATTATGGAAAATAAGTTATGCAGAATTATATTTCTGCGATACGTTTTTCCCTTCATTTAATGAGGAAAATTTTTTACTTGCATTATATGATTTTCAAAATAGAAAGAGAAGGTATGGAAGATAATAAATTTATTAATGTCATTAAGATATTAGCAGATTGTATAAAAAAAATTGTTATTTTTTGTTTGCCTATATTTAAATCAAAGTTTAATGAAATAAAAATTGTTATAGATTCGAATAATGAACTTAAAAAACGTTTGTATTATGGCTTAATATTAGCAATAATAATCTTACTATCGATTTTTTTCGGAAAGGTTGTTTATATGATAGTTGTATTTGCATTAATGTGCACTATGTTTTTTGAATTGTTAAAGATTATATCTAATATAGAACAAAAGAATAATGAATTGTTTAAAATTTTTCGTTGTTGGGGCTTAGTTTACATTGCTTTTTTTTGTATATCTTTAATTTTAATACGTAGCAGTCAACAAGGTTTGAAAATAAGTTTATGGATGTTTATAACAATTTGGTCAGTTGATAGTATTGCGTACATATTTGGAAAAAAAATTGGCAAACTGAAACTAGCACCAACTATTAGTCCTAATAAAACGTATGAAGGAGCAATTATTGGTTCAATAGGAGGATTATTTGTATCAATGGTTATTTATAATTTTTTCTCAACATCAAGAATAAATAGTTTTTCATCTATTAGTTTTGCGATTTTTAGTATGATAATTATTATTTTAGCACAGCTTGGAGATTTAGGAGAATCATATGTAAAACGTCAATGTGACGTTAAAGATTCTGGAAACATTATACCTGGACATGGCGGAGTTTTAGATAGATTTGATAGTTTTTTGATTACAGCGCCGTTTATACTCATAATTATTTGGCTAAATGGCGGATTTTTATTTTAACATTATAGTTAGAATTATAGTATTTTTATATGCATTATGGATTGGAGGGTTAGCAACTGTAATTTATAATCGTATACCAAATGATATACCAATTGGACCAAACCAAAAACCAAGATGTAATAATTGTAAAAAAGAAATAAAATTTAAGTATTTTTTTCCTATTTTAGGGTATTTTTTTAGCAACGGAAAATGTATTCATTGTGGAATGAAAATACCAAGAGTATATCTATTTTTAGAATTATCAATACTATTTTATATACTAATTTTATCGTTAACTTTTGATACTTTTGATGAAAAATTTATATCTAAATCATTGTATGGATCTTTTATTATAACATTAATGTTTATTTATAAAACAAATAAACAAATTAAAGTTCGTTTAATATGGATGCTCGTTTCGTTCATATTAGCATACCATGGTTATAATTATAATTTACCCGAGGCTGTTGATCTATTTATAAGTTGCTCAGCTGCTTTTTTTGCATTTTCAATAATAAAAAAATACACGAAAATTTCAATGCCTGACTTTCAGATATGCGTTATACTAATAACATCGCTCGGATATAAAGTCGGTTTTATGTATTTAGTATTATCAATATTATTATACGCTATCAATAAATACAAGAATATTCATTCATTAAGCACAATAAATATTGTTTTTATAACTTTAATATTGGCAATAGTTAATACTTTGTTTAAATAAATATGAGACAAAAAACTTTAAATACATTTGGCGTATCAACTAGAAAAAAAGGTATAATATTATTTTTAATAACAAGTTGTGTGTTTATATCACTAATAACGTATTCAAAATCAGATAATTGTTTAAATGTCGTCAGTAATGTTGCGACAAAAAACTTTCTTGGTTCATTTGGTGCTATAATATCAGATATATGTTATCAATATTTTGGAATTTCAATTTTTTGTTTTTTTCCATTTACATTTTATCTATCTTATCAATACATTTTTAGAAAACGACCAAAGGTTGTTGCCCTTAAAATAATTTATACAATTATAGCAACTCTTTGTTTTAATTTCATTCTAAGCTGTATAACAAGTTATCAAAATGCATTTACGATTTCATTAAGTGGAAGAATTGGCGTATTATTAAGTAAAAATTGTCCACTTTTTGTAAAATTTATTATAGTTATAACATCACTTATAATACTTTCACTCTACCCTTATATCATGTTTTACAATAGAAATAATATAGAAATAAATGCTATAACAAAAAAAAGAAAGAAAAATAATATGGTTTATTTAATTCTGTACAAAATTTTATCAAACATTAATAAAATTGTTAAAACTGTAACTTTTATAGTATTAATATTTGCTAAATTAGTGGCTAAAATATTAACAGTCTTTAAAAGAAGAAAGGATGGAAAAAATAAAAGAAGTCAAAAACAACTAAAACATGAACAAAATATAGAATTAAATAATAAACAACAATATAATACAATTGAAGAAAAAAATATCTATAATCGTCCTAAGATAGACTTATTAAAAAATATAGAAAATCAAAATGATTTACAAAATCAAACTATTTTAAAAAGTAATCTTGAAAAATTATCAAAAATATTAGGAGATTTTGGTATTCGTGGTGAAATGATGGGTTATAGAACTGGCCCAATCGTTACATTGTATGAATTTAAGCCACAGGCAGGAGTTAAAGCATCTCGTGTTATCGGTTTATCTGACGATATAGCTCGCACGATGATGGTTGGTTCCGTAAGAACTGCCGCAATCTCAGGACGTGATACATTAGGTATTGAGGTACCAAATAAAGATCGTGAATGTGTTTGTTTTCGTAAACTTGTAGAAAGTCAAGAATATCAAATATCAAATGCAAAAATTCCAATGATTTTAGGTTGCAATATTTTCGGTAAACCAATAGTCGCAGATTTAACAGATATGCCTCATCTTCTTATTGCTGGCACAACCGGCAGTGGAAAATCAGTCGGAATAAATGGTATGATACTATCAATGCTTTATAAACTTTCTCCAGAAGAATGTAAACTTATAATGATAGATCCAAAAATGCTTGAATTTTCTGCATATGAAGGAATTCCTCATTTAATGCTTCCTGTTATAACAGATGCAAAACATGCTGTATTATCGTTAAAATGGGTTGTTAGAGAGATGGAAAAACGTTATAAAATAATGTCAGAAGCTGGCGTTAGAAATATAATGGGATACAATCAAAAAATTAAATTATTAAAAAAAAAATCATATTCAGAAAATAATGAAACATTCGAAAATTTACAACCAATGCATTATATTGTTGTAATAATAGACGAAATGGCCGACCTTATGGTTGTGGCCGGAAAAGAAATAGAAATTTTAGTACAAAGACTTTCACAAATGGCACGTGCAGCTGGAATTCATTTAATTATGGCAACACAAAGACCTTCTGTAGATGTAATAACTGGTGTAATAAAATCAAACTTTCCTACTAGAATTAGCTATCGTGTAACATCAAAAATAGATAGTAGAACTATTTTAGGCGAGCAAGGAGCAGAACAATTACTTGGTAAGGGTGATATGCTGTTTATGTTTGGAGGTACGAAAACATTGCGTGTTCATGGACCAATGATAACAGACGAAGAAGTGGAAAACGTTGTTCATTATTTAAAAGACAATAATGATAAACCAGAATATATAACCTTAACATCAGATGAAAATTTGGTAGATAATTTAAATGGTGAAGAAATGAATGAATTTGGAAATGAAAATGACAATATACTATACAGGCAAGCAGTAAGAATTGTAATGTCTGAAAAAAAAACATCAATTAGTTATATACAAAGAAAATTAAGAATTGGTTATAACAAAGCAGCAAATTTTATTGAAAAAATGGAAGAAGATGGTATCTTATCATCGCCAGATCAAAGTGGAAAAAGAATTTTAATTAAAGAAAATAACAATTGAAAATTATTTATTTCAACACAGATTAATATATATATGATATTAAGTTACTTACTGAATATATTATATACTGAATATACAATATGCAGCACAAAGATGTTGGCAACCAATATTAATTTTGAATTACAAACATCATTTACATCAAATTGTTTTGTAATGTTAATAATATTTATGTATATAATAACAACAATATATTCTATTGGATATTTAATTTTTGAACGAAGCAAACATAAAATAACATTTCATTTTCTTACAGCATTATCGGTTGTAATATGCATATGTCTGGCATATTCTAAAAATTTATTCACAGCATTTATTTTTTATGATTTATTATCTGTTTCGACATATTCCCTGGTAAGAATACACAAAGATAAAAAAAGTGAAACAAATGCTTTTATTTATGCTATGTACTTAATAATACCATCAACACTATTTTTGCTTCCTGCAATTATATGTGTTTACAATATCGCAGAATATACGGATTTTGTTGAAGGTGGTATTTTATCACAACATCCACTATCAAAATTCTATATTAATATTTTATTTTTATTATTTGTATATGGTATTTCAAAAACAGCACTATATCCATTGCATAAATGGTTGATATACGCAATGGTCGCCCCAAGTCCAGTTAGCGCATTATTACATGCAGTTTTAGTTGTAAAAGGTGGTCTTTTCCTGCTGTATAAAGTCATAAATGAAATCTTTGGCTTAAAATTTTTAAGTGAAAACATATACACATTTCATGGAATTTACTGGCCTATTTATGTAGCAAGTATAAGTATATTAGTTGCTGCATTATCTGCAAATTCAAGTAAAAATATTAAAAAAAGATTAGCTTATTCTACAATTAGCCAAATTGGTTATATATCATTATGTTTATTTTGTTTTTCGAACGAAGGAATAATTGGTGCAAAAATGCAATTTTTAGCACATTCTTTTGCAAAAATATCGCTATTTTATTATGCTGGATATTTATATATTAGATATAAATGTTTTGATATAGACGAATTAAAACATGAAAGAAATAAATTTAATACATATTTATCGTTAATATGGATTATACCTTGTTTTAGTTTAATATCGATGCCATTTACAATTGGTTATATTGGGAAACACGCAATAATAGCAAATTCAATCAATTCAAACTCAATTGCTGTATTAATTGTAGTATTCATAGGTATGTTGCTTTGTATTGGATATTTATTCCCTATTATAGATCATTTAATATCTTTTAGAACAAGGATAAATAAAAGATTTTCCGGCCAATACGGATCTACATTTTGTGTATATTTTTCGGCAACCATTATATCTATTTGCATTATGACACTTGGTTTATACTTTTATTATTTCTTGTAAATTATCCATATCATGTTGACAATTATCTTATAAGAAGCATAGTTTTTCACTATGTTAAAAAGAAGTTTTTTGCTAGCTTTTATAATATATTTCTTCAATAGTCTAGCAAATGTATTACAAGGAGTATTGATAAAATATCATCAAATTAATTTTTCAATGAATTTATACGAGGTTATAGTTATAAAATGTCTAATATCAGCAATTATAATGTTACCATTTTGTTTAAAATATATTAAACATTTTACAAAAAATATACATGTAGTTTTAATCTTGGCTCTTCTTTATTCTGGTGATTTATTATTATGTAATATCGGTTTTAAAACGGTTCCAATAAACACAGGAACTCTTATACTATTATTAATACCATTATGGGTAGTTTTTTTAAGTCGTATAATCTTAAAAGAAAAAAGTTTTAATTTTGTCAATGCTATTGCATTATTAACATGTCTTTTTGCAGTCTTCATAACTATAAAAGATGAAATTTCTTTTAATAATTTTAATATTGGTTATATATATCTTTTTTCCGCATCAATTGTAATACCTCTTGGTTTAATATTGCAAAAAAAATTCTCAGACGCAAGACCTGTATCGTATGCACTTTTCACAAACGCAGTAGTTCTCGGATTAATAAGCTTGTTAATATATTTATCGAATTACGATATAAATTTAAATAATTTAACATTTAATGCTATGTATAAAAAATTTACTGGATGTTTTTTTATTGCAATATGTGATCTAATTGAATTTAGTGCCGTGTATGTGGCATATCAAATGGTCGAACCAGCACTATTACAGCCTATTAGATTTACTAGAATACTAATTTCAATTATATTAAGCTATATACTATTGTCTGAAAAACCAAATAAATACCAAATTATTAGTGCAATTTTAATTATTACTTCAAATATTTTTTCAGTAATATACTCACAAAAAAAACAAAATACAAAATAATAACATTTTCCATTATTATGAAAACAATATTTTTTATTCTAAAACATTTTTATAGTTTTTTGCATATTAATCTATTAATATTCAAATCAAACAAAACAAAAATAATATCATTAATATCATTTCTGTCTTTACTATTGGTAGTATTATTTTATTTGAATAATCAAAACATTAAACACATCATTATATCAATAAGTGGTATTGCTTACTGGATCTTTTTTGTTTCTTTGTTTAAAACATTAAAAAAACAAAATTTTTTCTATAATTTAATAACAAACCGTTGTTTTTATTATATTTTTTCTGAATTGTTATTATTTTTGATGAGTGTATATATATTTTTTGTCCCGATAAATATATGTTTTCTTTTCCCAGCGAAAGATATTTTATCAATTAATTTTATAGTAGCACCAATGTCTATAATTGCTGATGCTTTTTTATTTGTCATATGTAATATATGGAAATATGTTTTAATTCAATCAATAATAATAACTGCTTTTTTAATATATTCAATAATGCTTGAAAGTAATCTATGTATTATCGAAATTCTTTCGATGGAAACGACTTTATTATATACTACAATGATTATAAGTTTTATTAAAATAACAATTACAATAAATGAGATAAATAAAAACCAAAAATGTTGTAGCAATTGTTTAAATTAACATTATGTTATACACGTTATTAATCCAAATCAATTTTTATACCTAAATCTTTAATCTGTTGCTCACTTACTGTTCCTGGCGCTCCCATTAATAAATCTTCCGCCTTTCCATTTAAAGGAAATGCTATAACATCACGAATATTTTCTGTACCAACTAAAAGCATAATTATACGGCATATTCCTGCTGCAATACCTCCATGAGGTGGAACACCAAAATTAAATGCTTTAATCATTCCTCCAAATTTATCATCAACGTCTTTATGTGAATATCCTGCAATTCTAAATGCTTCATACATTAAATCAATGTCCGAATTTCTAATTGCACCACTTGCAAGTTCATAACCATTACAAACTAAATCATACTGATTAGCATGTAATTTTAATAGCTCTTCACTACTAGCATTCTTTAAAAATTCTGCACCACACTTTGGTTTTGAAAATGGATTATGTGAAAATTCAATCTTATTTTCATCGCTATTGAACTCAAAGTATGGAAAATTAACAATCCAGCATAACTCATATCGCTTTTCATCAATTAATTGTAAACGTTTACCAAGTTCCTTACGAGCTAAACCTGAAATTTTATTTGCATTATCTTCTTTATCGCATGAAAAAAATATAGCATTTATCTCACTATTGTCATTATCGAAAAACTTTTTTATTCTATTAAGTCTATCATTGTCTAAAAATTTAGCAATAGGACCGCTAGCAACACCATTTTCAAAGACAATATATCCAAGACCTTTTGCACCATTTTTTATTGCAAAATCAATCATACCATCATAAAAACTTCTTGATTGTTTGCCTATTCTATTTACAGGTATTCCTCTTACGACACAACCTTTTTCTATTGCACCAGAAAAAGCCTTAAACTCACTATCTCTAAAAATCTCTGTGGCATCTACATTTACTATAGGAATACGTAAATCCGGTTTATCTGAGCCATACTTCAACATTGCATCTTTATACTCTATTCTTTTAAATTTATCGCTTACAGTATAACCACTTTTTGCAAATGTTTTAAATGTGTCATAAATAACTTTCTCGAACATTTGCAACACATCTTCTTGTTCTACAAAAGACATTTCAACATCTATTTGATAAAATTCTCCAGGTGATCTATCCGCTCTTGGATCTTCATCACGAAAACAAGGTGCAATTTGAAAATATCTGTCAAAGCCAGATATCATTAAAAGTTGCTTAAATTGCTGTGGGGCTTGCGGAAGTGCATAAAACTTACCCTTATGTAATCTACTTGGAACTAAAAAATCTCTTGCTCCCTCTGGCGATGAAGCAGTTAATATAGGAGTTTGAAATTCTATAAAACCATTTTCAATCATTTTATTACGTAAATAAGCAATTAATTTTGAACGAAGTATAATAGTTTCATGTAAATTTTTTTTTCTTAGATCGAGAAAACGATATCTTAATCTAACGTCTTCATTACAGTTATCATCTTCATTCACTTGAAAAGGTAAAACATCGGCGCTTGACAAAATTTCATATTTACTAATTAAAACTTCAATATCACCATTTTTTAGATTTGGATTTTTTGTTTCCTCAGAACGTTCAAAAACCTTTCCTTCAAACCTAACAATACTTTCATTATGAACTTTTGCAAGAGAATCTAAGTCATTAACATGACAACGATTTTCATCAGCGACAATTTGTATTATACCGTAATTATCTCTCAAATCTATAAAAACAACACCGCCATGATCGCGTTTTGTATCAACCCAGCCGCTTAAAATAACACTTTCACCTATATTTTTATTAGACAATTCACCACATGTGTGCGTTCTATATATATTAGTTATCATATAGTAAATTGAGAAAACTATATTTATAATTTGCAAGCACAATAGGAATATTATCTAATATTTTTAATTCTTGTTTTTATATCTGAAAGTTCTGCCGGTACTTTTTTATCATTGTTTAACCATTCATTTACATTTCTAAGACTTGAAATTACAGTAGAATGATTACGATTAAAAATTTTACCAATCTCTTGAAAATTTAAACTATTTATTTTTTTCATCAAATACATAGCAATACTTCTTGCTTTACATACATCCGAACGTCTAATTTTAGAATTTAAATCTTTAACGGAAATATTGTAATAACCAGCAACAATCGATAAAATATTTTCATTGCTTACATGTTTATTTTCTTCATTATTTCTTACATCATCAGATAAAATATCTAATGCTAAATTTGTGTTTAATTCAAATTTACGAATTGATTGTGTAATTGCCAACTTTTTGATGTAATTTTTTAATTCTCTAACATTACAATCCAATTTTAAAACCAAATCTTTTACAATAGATATTGGTACATTAAAGTTATTTTCACAAATATAGTTCATTATAATCTGCGTTTTTAATGCTTCCTTTGGTTCTTTTAATTTCCAACAAGTCGAATTAGATAATATCTCATTTAAAGTAACACTTTTATTTGCTAATTGTTTTGGAGACTCACTTGATGTAATAACTATATATTTTTTATTTTCTACTGCTATAGCTAAAAGTCTTTGTAGTTCAATTAATGTACCATTTTTACCAACTAAATCATCAACATCATCTATAATTATAATTTCATTTTGTAAAAAAACATCCTGAAAATTAAATACGTCTCGTTTTTGAACAGAATCAACATATTTACGCAGAAAATCATTTGCTGTAATGCTAATAACTTTACCACCATGCTCACGATAAAAATTTCCAATTGCATTGATTAAATGAGTTTTTCCAGTACTTACGCTACCATATATACAAACAATACTTCCTTCTTGGACAAGTTCTTTTTGACTATAACATGCAACAGACTGACAAATCTCTAGTGCATCAATATTTTCACCAGACGAAACAAAATTCTCAAATGTATATTTATTATTAGCTTCATTAAAATAAATTACCTTTGATACTGGTTTTTCTATAAATTCACTTTCAAAATGTATCTCATTCATTATTCCATCTTTTACATAAAAATATTTCGATAATAAATTATTTTTGCCCCAAGTATCTTTAACAAATTTACAAATTTGTAAATTATACTTGTTATATAAAATCTCTGCTACTTGTTCTGTGCTACAAATTATTGCTAAACTATTATTATTTATTGGCGTAAATACAACATTTCTAAAATAACACAAATAAGCTCTAACGCCAACAATCTGTTTTATATTTGTATGAATAAAGTCATTTACTTTTTGATTTATATTAATCTTTTTATGCTCTTCTTTATTTTGTCGTTCAAATTGATAAAATATCTGTTTTGTTTGTCTCATTTTTTATTCTCTCTGAAAACTTTGACACAAAAAAAACAAAATAACAAAATAACTTCAAACTATTAGCTATTCACTGTATGAAATCACTAAAAGAAAAATAAAAAAGTGTCACAAATTTTTATACCTTCGAAAAATAAAAATAAAGATTTTTTGTAAAAAAAAAAATAAATTTTTTTCTTGACAAGATGTTTTTAAAAATTAATTTTTTTTAAAAAAATTAAAACTAATCTGTTAAGTATTTTAATTAAGTTTTTATTGTTTTTTATATTTTATACTTTAATCTTAAAAGATGTATCTTTTAGAAGTTAAAAACCTAACAAAAATATATAAAGAAGCAAAACATGAATATGTGATTTTTCAAAATCTTGACTTAACTGTTAAAAACAGTGAAAGTATTCTTTTACTTGGCAACTCTGGGTGCGGAAAAAGCACATTGTTACAAATTTTAGGATTAATTCAAAAACAAACAAAAGGAGAAATTATTTTTGATGGTTTAAATACAAGCAACATAAACGAAAAACAAAAAAATATACTATTAAAAGAAAAAATAGGTTTTATATACCAATTTCACTATCTATTTAATGACTTTACTGCAATAGAAAATTTAATAATCCCACAATTAATAAAAGGAATTGACAAAAAAACTGCTGAATTGGAAGCAACAAAAATGCTACAAATGTTAAAAATGGAGCACAGAAAAAATGCCATGCCTTTTGAATTATCTGGCGGAGAACGTCAGAGAATAGCAATAGCAAGGGCCATAATAAAACAACCTAAACTAATTTTAGCAGATGAACCAACTGGTAACCTAGATAACGATATGTCTAATTTAGTCGTAGATGAAATGTTAAAAATGGTAAACAAAAACAATATTGCAATTATAATGGTTTCTCATAATTATGAATTTAAAAAAAAATTTACAACAACATACAATCTCTCCAAGAATGGTTTAGAACCAAACTAAACATAAATTTTGCAAAAAAATAATAAAATATTAAAATGTATATAAATATTATGTATACAATTAAATATTTATTTTACTCTAGTATTTATATAAAACTGATAGTTTTATTTTTATTTTTTTTACTATCATTAATTGTCGCGATAGGACTATCTAAAATAAAAAAACTTTTAGCAATAAAAAGCTACATCAAAAGTTTTGAAGAACAATTTTGGTCCGGAATACAAATAAAACAATTTTATGAAGCAAATCACGAAAAAAACCTAAACCACCCTCTTGGATTAATATTTAAAGCAGCATATGAAGAATGGAAAGAAGATGAAAATTTAATTAAAGTTGAAAGTTTACGACAAGATATAAAGGAAAGAATATTAAATGCTACACATTGTCAAAAAATATCAATAATGCGAGTATGTGAAAATTACATGGATATTTTATCAACATTTATTCACGCAATACCATTTATTGGACTTTTAGGTACGGTAATTGGACTTATCGATGTATTTTATAATTTAGATCTTGAAAATGGTATAACGCTTAATACAGCAGGGATTGGTATTGGTGGTGCATTGATATGTTTAGTATTTTCAACAATTGCGACAATTATAGCAATGTTTTTATTTTGGTACTTCGACAAAAATATACAACATATCAGTGATAGTATCGATAAATACATAATTGAACTATTAAATTTACTGTTTCGCAATATAGACAGCACTGATTTAAACAATAGTACGAATAAACAAACATCTATAGAAAGCAAACCAGATAAAAATGAACAAAAACAAAATACTCAACAAAAAAAAACTGATAACACGAATGATGATATTTAAGTATATAATATTAATATGATAAAAATATATAAAAATCATAATTTTAGACGTAAACCAAGAAAAATGCCAATACCTAGTTGCCTTCCTATAGCGACAACATTTGCTTTGTTGACAATGTGTGTTATCGCTGTTATGCCGCCAGTAATAACTGGTATTAAAGTTGATACTCCAAGACTAAATACTCAACCAATTGAAATATTTGATGACTTTACATACGTAACTATTTTATACAAAAATGATGGTAAAATTATAATAAATAATACCCAAATAGCAGTTAATCAAATAATTGATGCAATAAAAATTATACACAAAGATATTCCTTTTGAAGAAATAAAAGTTTTTATAAAAGCAGAAAAAGAAGTCAGTTATAATTCAATTATTTCTTTATTACAAATTTTAAATAATGCTGGTTTTGTTGACATAACGCTTGTAAACAAGTATTCTGGACAATAGAAAGTTAATACTTTAGTTATTTATGAAATTTTTTAATATTAAACAACACTTTTATAAATATATAAATAAAGAAGAATATATGATGGCTATTTCAATGGTATTTGGTGTCATATTTTCAGTATTAATGTCAAGTTATTCTTCTTATTTAACCGACAAAAATAATAGAATTGATATGTTAAATAAAAAACCATTAAATCATATATGGATAGACTACATAACACCAGAAGAATATGAATTTATGATTGATAAGAAAAATTGGAAGCCATCTAGCTTACGAAAAAAGCAAGAATATGAACCAAAAAAAAATCAAGAAAAATTAATAGATAATCTTAATAAATGGTTGGTTAATCAAAGAAAAAAACAAATAAAAGAATATGAAGTAGAGCCTGAAAGTTTAAAAAAACTAGCAGAACTAAATAAAACAACATATACAATCAATAAAGACGAAATGCAAAATGATGAATATATTGCAACCGAAACATCTTCAAATAACAATAATGTAAAAAATAAAATCAATATTCTACCACCAGATAGAAAAAAAAAAGTTGAAGAAAAACAGTATTTCGTTATACAAGAAGCAGGAAGTAATTTAAGAAATAATCCAATAGAATTTAAAAAAAATAACAAAAAACAAAATGTAAAGATTTCAACAACAAATAAAAAAATTGGAAAAATAGCAGATAAAGATATACGCAAGGATAGAAGTATATTCGAAAGTTTAATAAAAATTTGGCGAGCTGCACTATATAGAAAAGAAGAAAAAAAAGGACAAGTTATACATACTGGCTATGATAGATATGGTAACAAGATATTTTACGAAAAAAATAAAAAAAATAATAATAAAACAGGAAATGCCGTGCAACAAATTAAAAATGAAGATACAACATCATCGTTTGTATTTTTAGATCCAGTTTTAGTAATTGATGGAAATATACAAAATGCGCAAAATAGTGTATTTAATAAAGATGCGATTGAAAATAATTTAAGTGCAGATGAAATTAAAATATTAACTTATTTAGAATATAATTTTGAAAAATGTTGGTACAAAAAAAATAAAAATAACAATTCTTTACGAGAAATAAATATATCTGTGTTCTATAACCAAGATAAAAGTATTTCTGATATAAAAATTAATAGTATAAATGGGGATAAAAATACTGAAAAACAAAAAGTTTTTGTTGAAGATATTATAAACATGATGGCTTTATGTAAAATTTCAAATATAACAGATCTAACAAGTAAAAACTATAATTTATGGGGAAAAATGAATATTATCTTCAATAAATAATTAAAATTTTAAATAAAAAACAGTCAAGCTTGAAAATTACTTTTATAGTATATAAAATATAACTATGCTAACTTTATTTGAAATAAAACAAATAACATCTTTTCTTGCAGAAGAAATTAAAAACATGGATCAAATTATGCATATAGAGCAAAAACGAAAAAGATTAAACGATATAGAAGAAGAAATTGGAACAACCGATTGGTCAAATATAAAAACTTTTGCATCTTTATCCAAAGAAAAAACATCAATTACTAATATAGTAGAAAGTTTTAATACATTAAAAAGTGATATTGAAAATTTAAATGATATTTTACAATTGCCAGAACATGATTTAGATGAAAACATTTTAAATGAATGTGAAAAAACAGCTATATCATTACAAAAAAAAATAAAACAATTGCGTATTAAATCAATATTTACAAAAAACACAGACAATTGTAATGCATTTTTAGAAATAAATTCAGGCGCAGGTGGAACAGAAAGCAACGACTGGGCTTCAATGTTATTGCGTATGTATTTAATGTGGGCTGATAATAAAAAATTCAAGTCAGAAATAATCGATAAACTTGATGGCGAAGAAGCTGGAATTAAAAGTGTAGTAATTCAAATAAGTGGAGAATATGCTTATGGATTATTAAAAAATGAAACTGGAACTCATCGTTTAGTCAGAATTTCTCCTTTTAATGCTAATGGAAAGAGACAAACTAGTTTTGCTGGAGTTTTTTGTTATCCAGAAGTTAATGAAAATATAGATATAAACATAAACCCATCAGACATAAGGATTGATGTCTATCGTTCATCCGGTGCTGGCGGACAACATGTTAACAAAACAGAAAGTGCAGTTAGAATTACACATATTCCAACTGGAATTGTTGCAAGTTCGCAGACACAAAGATCACAATTACAAAACAGAGAAAATGCAATGAAGATGCTAAAATCTAAGTTGTATGAAGTAGAATTAAAAAAACAAAATGATGTAAAAAAAGCACAAGAAGAAGCAAAAAGCGATATTTCATGGGGAAATCAAATACGAAATTATGTTCTACATCCATATAAAATGGTTAAAGATCTACGCAGTGGTATAGAAATTAGCAACGCAAATGCAGTTCTAGACGGAGATCTTGATGACATAATCGAAAGTGTTTTACAACACAATGCAAAAAACACTAATTAAACCAAGAAAAGATTTTCAACGCTATATTCAAAATAATCAACATTTACTTCTTTGCTAAAATCTTCAATTTGCATCAATTTTGTATATACAAACTTATTGTCATTTTGAATTTTAACCTGTCTAACAACGGAACTATCATCCTTTCTCTTAATTGTAAGTAATAAATTATTTGTTATGATTGTATTGTTTTTAGAAAATAATTTATAGTTTTTTCTAACAGAAAATGACAATAAAATATCACCATTATCTAATAATGATTTGTTAAAATTTTTAGCATCATAATCAATATTACTAAATGCATTTAAAGTTATTTTTTTAGATTTTACATTAGTAATACTATCGCCGTATGAAACCGCTTTTATATACAAAGTTTTACCTTTTTGTGAAAATGGAATATTTATATCAACAACATCATCGTCAAGTAAAATAACCCTATCCCCTGTTTTGTGAGACAAAATTTTTTCTTCTGTGTTAAACCTCCCCCTAAGCAAATATGATATTTTGTATATATTTTTATTAACAATTCTAACATCTCTAAAAGCAATAATCTCATCTCCAATTAAAATTTTATTTTTCATTTGAAAAAATTCATCATCTGTTATTGAATACAATTTTCTATTTTCATTCAAAAGTGAGAAAAAGAAACTCGTCTGTTTATCAATAAAATTAGGAGATATATTATTGTCTTGAACAAATGAGATTAACATCCCAACGCTAGATTCTTTATCTACGTACTTTATAGGATAATAATTCTGTTCATTATCATCGGAACAATATATACTTGCGCCATTCCAAGTTTTATCATTGCTCCAAATAGCACAATAAAATACAAATGTATCGGAAAGAATCCTGTTATTTATATTATAAAGTTCAAAAAGTTCAAAATTAGTATCTGCTACATATCCTGCTTTTTCAATAGATGTAAAATCTTGTTCTGCGCATTCTATATTAGTGATTATATTATCATTCGATACTACCGAATTACCAATAATTTGTATTTCTGTACCATTTATGATGTCAATACTTTTTACACGAATTAAATGTCGTTGATTTTGATAATTTATAGTTATTGTATCTAATGGTGAAATTTTTAAAAATGAAATTGGTAATCTTATTAAATAATTCATCTTTTGATTTGATAAATCAGACAACATTCTCCACACAATTTCTTGAGCTTGCGTTGCACTCATTGGAACAGGAACAGAAAAACCAAAAGAAAATGAATTCTCACTATTATCTTTTGCTATAACTGTTGATGTGCTGTAATTTTTAGAAGCATCTACATACAATAGTTCTATGGAAGATGGTAAAGCTGTATCTCCAACACTTTCTAGTTCAAATAATAATTTACCAGTTTTTTGATCTACAATTATTTCATTAACATCTATTATATGATTTTTAGTATCTTTTAAAGATTTAAAGTAAATTTTTGTCCCATCAATAAAAGCATCAAAGTTATATACTGCTGCTAATGTTTTTAAATGACTTAAAATACTCTTTTTATCATTCAAAACATATCCTTCAATTACGTTTCCTTTAAGTAAAGAAACATCAAACTCATCTTCTTTAAGACCAGCTTTTTTACATAAATGATTTACAACATTTGCCAATGATGTAAAACCACTTTTTCCATTCATGAAATGACCATACTCCCAGCAATATGCATCAGACCAGATATCTTTTAAATTTGGAAAATGCGGATAAGGACGCGCATCCCATGTATACAAAAACATTTCCTCAACACATTCACTGTTTTTCCAAGCTAATTCACTAGCTGTTATCGCAACTCTTTGTGCTTTAAAATCAACAGTTCCCGTTGAATTTCTTGGGAAACTACTATCTAAACTACCACGAGAATAAAAAACATTAGGTTGATTTGTACAACAATCAACAGATGGAAAACCATATTCAGTAAACCATATTTTTTTACTCTTTGGTTCCCATTCTGTTTTTGTGCCATCTGGATTATAATGATAATTTTCCCAAAAATATTCAACATTTTTCCAAGCCCATTCAGGAGATAAATTATCTTTTTTTGTTCTTTCTTCATCGGCATAATAAAAATCCCAACCTTCTCCACTTCTCCAACCATTCTTTATTTCCTCTATATCATATGTCGTTATTGCTTTATCTGTAAGAGGGAAATAAGCGTCTATTCCTATATAATCAATATTCTTACAAGCCCATAGCTTATCTAAATTATATATTCCAAAATTATCATGATGATACTCACTCCAATCAGCAGCATATGTTATTTTTACATTTGGTTTTATTATGTTTCTAATCTCATCAGCAAGATTGCAAAATTCATCAACAGCAGGATAGTTTTTATTTTCTTCGTTTCTGACGCTTGTTAATCCTTTCATCTCAGAACCAATTATCACTGCATCAATTTGATCATTCAAAAGATTAACATAGTGTTTTATAAAATTATTGTACCCATCCTTTTTAACAAAAAAATCATGAATTTTATCAGCCGATCCTGTTATATGCCCTCTCCAAGGTTTTTGATCTGTATCGACCATCAACATGGGGTAAAGACATAATTTAAGACCTCTACTTTTAATCTCTTTTGCAAAACGAATAACACTATCATCGGACGGTGTTCCTCCATATCTTATATTTCCATTTTCATCTTTACCAACAAATTTACATGTTAACCTTGTTTTACCATCAACACTCCATTTACCTGGTTCGGTATCATCGATATTTTTTTCCGCAGCAGGAAATATAAATGCATCATCGCTGTTTGTATTATCACAAAACCAACAAACAACAAGAGAAACCCAATTCAGATTAGGAAAAGTACATTGAAGATCGTTTAAGCTATCTACTGAATCTGTACACTCTGTTGAAGAATGATTGTTTATTAAAGTCGTTTTTTCTGTTTGATAAAAATTTCCCATAAGCCAATTGCCATTATTCTTCTTTTGTGTTATTGTATCATAAACAAATTCACCACTGCCAGGTATTATATTAATTGCCGAAACTAAACTTTCCATGTCATCTTCTTGTATTATATCTTTCTTTCTAACTACATCAAAAGTTAAATTTGGTATTCTCCCGTAAAATTCTTCCATTGGAAAATCAGTAAATACAGCATAGCATAAACCACGAAATGCAGGTATATCCATCCCAAGATAAGATTGCATAGTTGGATCTTCTGTTTGTTTCTCATCTCCCTTGTATATTTTTATGTTGTATGTTGAAAGATTTAACGGTTCACCATCAGCATATACATTTTTTATTTCATCGACTTCTCCTTTGCAAATTGCAACAGCAAAAGATGCTCTAATAAAATTTTCAGAATAAGCACTTTGTACGCCATTTTTATTAACTTTTTGTGGATGATAGACATTAGTTTTTTTTATTTCCGAGCACCACATTAAATTACCAGCAATATGAACTAATCCAAAAACCTCCGGAATTATTTTATTATACGTCGAAGTTTGTAATGTTATGTCTTTTAATTCAGTATTAACTTCATCTTTGTTTGATATTATCATGTTTATAATGCTACCAATATTCAAACCAAGTGTATTCAACGAAGGACAACCAAAAGATGTAACAATAGTATTTGTTATCCTATTCGCAAAAGATGTTATACCGCCTGAGCCACGAGAACTACCAAAACCAATCATATATTCTTATATAGAAAACAAAAAATATCATGGAAGATTATAAAATATGTACAAATGAAGTTAATAAAAAACTTGACTTTAAGACATATTGCTTGTTTCTTTAGAAAAGTTGTTTATGCGCAATAAATTTCAGAATAATACAGCGAAAATATTTTTCTTTAAAAGTTTTAAAAAATGAGTGCAATTTTAAAAGAAGATATAACATCAAGTAATAATACGAAAAATATTGAGAAAAATGATAATAATTTAACACAACAAAAACAAAATAATAGTAAAAAAAATAATCTGCTTGGCATACTTGTAAAAAAAGGAATTTTAACAAAAGATCAGATAAAAGTTGCAAAAACACAAGCAAATAAAACCGGTGACAGTATAATAGATGTTTTGATACAATTAAATTTCATCACAGACAGTGTTATTCACAATATTTTTGAAAAACATCAAGATACAAAAAACAAAATCAATCTAATCGAAATGGTGCCTGATATGGAATTAATAAAAAAAATACCAACTCAATTTGCAATAGATTATAAGGTATTACCAATATCAGCTAGTGATGAAAAAATAATAATAGCAACAAGTAATCCATATAATGTCGTATTAATGGATCAAATATCTGCACTTTTTGATGGAAAAGAAATTGAAGCCATACCTTATACAGAAGCAGAACTCATAGCAGCAGTTGATAAATTTTATAATGGAAATGTAATAGCCGATTTATCAAGCATATTAACTGAATTAGAAATAAATGTAAATAACGTAAAAAAAGAAGATGTTAATACAAAAAATACACCAATTGTAAAATTTATAGATGCATTATTATATGAGGCCATTAAATGTAACGCATCAGATATTCACATTGAACCAGATGAAATGTTTGTTAGAATTCGTATGCGTATAGATGGTATTTTAGTAAATAAAACAATAGTTCACAAAAACTATTGGAGTGGAATTTGCGTACGTATAAAAGTTTTATCTGGAATGAATATAGCCGAACAGCACAGACCTCAAGATGGCGCAATGTCTATGACTATACAAGGCCGCGAAATTGATTTTCGTGTATCAGCAATACCTACAATTTATGGAGAAAATATAGTCATTCGTATATTGGATAAAACACATAGTTTAACAAAACTAGGCGATCTTGGATTTAATAAACACAATTTAAAATTAATAAATTTAGCATTAAAAAAACCAGAAGGAATAATTATAATCACAGGGCCGACCGGAAGCGGAAAAACAACAACTTTATACTCTCTTTTATCAATAATAAATAATGTTGGTGATAATATAATGACGCTAGAAGAACCTGTTGAATATCGTATGCCTCTTATAAGACAAAGTGAAATAAATCATAGAGCTGGATTTGATTTTAGTAGTGGATTAAGATCATTGCTTCGTCAAGATCCTGACATTATATTTTTAGGAGAAATACGCGATAAAGAAACAGCAGAAATAGCTGTAAGATCGGCGATAACAGGGCATCAAGTTTTTTCAACACTTCATACAAATGGTGCATTATCAACAATAACTCGATTAATAGATATAGGAATACAACCATACATGTTAAGCGATTGTCTTACTGCAATAATAGCACAAAGATTAGCAAGAAGGCTTTGTAGATACTGCAAAAAAGAAAAATTAATGTCACAAAAAATGAAAAAAGTGTTTGAACTTAATCAAGAGAAAGAGTATAAAATATGTTTTCCAGTTGGCTGTGAAAAATGTAATCAAACTGGATTCAAAGGAAGAATTGCAGTTTCTGAAGTACTAATGATGGATCAAAATCTTAAAGACACCGTGACAAGTAATCCAACCATAAAGTCAATTACAGATGTTGCTAAAAAAAGTGGGTTCATATCAATGCAAAGAGATGCAATATTAAAAATTGCAAAAGGCATTACTTCATTCGAAGAAATTCAAAGAGTTGTAGACATGACAGAATATTCAAGATATCTTGATGAAGAACACTAAATTATAATATTAAACATTTAAATTTTAGAAATAAATTCTTGTTCAAATTGTTTTATTTTATCGCCAAGTGCTTTACCAGAATATAGTTTCCTTAAATGTTCTATATTTTGCGCCTTGATCATAAATTTATTGCATTTTTTAACAAACTTTAATACATCTTCACCACAAGAAAATGAAAAATAAACATTTTTAATAAAATCTATAGCGTTATTTATATCAAATTTATTTTTCTTAAAAAGATAGAATATCTCCATTTTAGCATCAAATGTTAATTCACGACCACTATTTGTTAGATGCCAAAATTCAATTATAAAATCAAGAAAAATACACTCTTTTTTTGAAAAACATAAAGATTTTTTTAAAATTTCTAAATCTTTGCTAAATTTGAAGAAAAAACATATAAAATATATAATATAGAATGTATTGTCAGATTTTATCTTTTTTTTGTTGAAAGATAATGCTATATCTTGTTCATTGTTTATCGTCTTAATACTATTTTTTAGTAGAAAAATATCTTCAATTAAATCACATTTTTTAAAAAGTTTTAATACATAAAAAATTGAAACTTTATCTATCTTAAAAATTTCATTACGAATTCTTTCATGGGAGATATTTTTTAATCCATCTTTGTTTTTGACTATAACATCAATATATTTATTATTTTTTTTATCTATTTTAAAGTTTAATTTTGCTAAAAAACGAAAATATCTAACAATACGTAAGTAATCTTCTTTTATTCGTTTTTCAGCGTCTCCTATAAATCTTACAACATGATTGTTCAAGTCATTAATACCGTTATGAAAATCTAAAATTTTTCCATCAATACCAGCATATAATGCATTAAATGTAAAATCACGCCTATGACTATCTAATAAAAAATCTTTACAAAATTGAACTTTTGCTTGTCTCCCAAAACATTGAATATCTGAACGAGTTGTTGTTATATCATAATTAAATTTTCCTATAATTATATTTATTGTTCCATATAATTTATTCCTATCAGAAATATAGCAGTTTTTATATTTTTTTTTTAAAATATTAAATACTTCATCTGGCAATAACTTTGTACTTATATCAACGTCATAAGAAATTGTTTTTTTTAACAAATAATCTCTAACACAACCACCAACAAGTTTAGCAGGTTCAAGTAATTCTAGAATATCTTTATGAAATTTTATCAATTTTTTACAATCTAAATTTAGCATACCAAATTAAATTTCTTCAAGTCCGCTTAAAACAGAATCAGCTATTTTTTTTGGATCAATATCATCTATTTTATCACTTTCTTCGCCATAACATATTCCAAATATTTTTATATTTTTCAAAATACCACATATAGACACAATTATGCCTGGATTTTTATTTATATCTAATTTTGTCAAAACTATTCCAGTAATTCCTATTGTTTTATTGTAAGTTATTATTTGATCCAAAGCACTATAACCATGACATGAATCAACAACAAGAACAACATCATGTGGCATTTCTTTTGAAAATTTATGCAATTTTTGTTTTATTTTTAACAATTCAGACATTAAAATTTTATTATTTTGAGATCTTCCAGACGTATCTATAATTAAAATATCTTTGTTTTCTTTTAATGCTTTTTTGTAAGCACTTATTGCTATTTTTACAGGTGTATCTTTGCTTAATTTACGCTCAACAACAAAATCTTCATTTTTAATACCAACAATATCACGCAATATCTGTTTAGAATTTTTATGATATGTATCACACTCAGCTATAATTATATTCCAACCATATTCCTTTAGCAATACCGCCATTTTTCCTATCATTGTCGTCTTTCCAGAGCCATTAATACCACAAACAAGCATAACATATGGTTTATATTTTTTATCAATATCAAAAGTCGCAACACACTTACTTATAATTGATTGAATTTGATATGATATATTTTGTGTAATTTTATCAAACGTTAAATCATTATCTTTACTCAAATCTTTTGACAACTTTTTTAACATTTTCTCAACCAATTCAACATGCACATTATTTTTCAACAAATGCTTTTCTATTTTTTCTAATAATAATGACACATCTTTTTTCATTAAAATTTAAAAAATAAATTGACGTTGATTTTTATATTTCAAGTAGTTTTATTTTTATATTGATTTATTAATCTTATGGAAAGATTGTTTACTGCCGTACCGACATCATTTTTTAATAATAAAATCGACTATAATTCTTTAAAAAAATTAATACTTAATCAAATTAAATATAAGATTGATGGAATTGTTTTATCTGGTTCAACTGGTGAAGGACATTCATTAAGTAAACAAGAATGGTACGAACTAATGGAATTTGGCAATAGTTTTAAAGACAAAATATCTATAGTTGCTGGAATTGGATTTAATATAACTTCAACTGCTGTTGAATACACAAAGATGGCTGAAAAAATTGGTGTAAAATATATTTTAGTCACAACTCCATACTACAACAAGCCACAACAAACTGGTTTATATAAACATTTTCAAGAAATTTGTAAAGTAGTAAAAAAAACAAAAATAATACTATACAATGTTCCAGGCAGAACAGTTACGGATTTAAATAATGATACAATAGTTAAATTAGTTAAAAATTTTCCACAAATTGTAGCTTTAAAAGATGCAACTGGAAATTTAGAAAGGGTTTCGGAATTACGAAATAATTTAAGTAATATTCGTGATAATTTTACAATGTTATCCGGCGAAGACGCAACGCAAATTGGTTTTAATGCAATGGGTGGAAATGGTGTTATTTCTGTTGTATCAAATATTAAACCGGATTTATGCAAAAAAATACAAGATGCTTGTAAAAATAATGATTACAAAAAAGCTCTAAGTCATCAAAATGAACTATTTAAATATTCAAAAGCGATGTTTTGCGAAGTTAATCCTGTTCCTGTAAAATATGCATTATACAAAATGAAAATTTTTAAATCACAAGAATGCAGATTACCACTTGATAAAATATCAAGTAATAATGCAAAAATTATCGATAATTTACTTAAATAGATTAAAAAAGTTAATAAAATTTTTTTAAAAAAATAATTCAAAAGATATTTGCAATTTATTTTTGTATAATATATCACTAAAAAGTATGGTAGACTCAAATTCATCAACTGAAAAAGTTGAAGGTACTTATGATGCCAGTTCAATTCAAGTTTTACATGGTTTAGAAGCTGTAAAAAAACGTCCTGGAATGTATATAGGAGATGTAAGTGACGGTTCTGGACTTCATCATATGGTTTACGAAGTCCTTGATAACTCAATAGACGAAGCTTTAGCCGGTTACTGTGATTTAATAAGTGTTATTATAAATCAAGATGGCTCATGCACAGTTAAAGACAACGGAAGAGGTATACCTGTTGATATACATCCAGAAGAAGGCGTTTCAGCGGCCGAAGTTATAATGACACAGTTGCATGCTGGTGGTAAATTTAATAAAAATTCATATAAAATATCCGGCGGTCTTCATGGAGTTGGTGTTTCTGTTGTAAATGCCTTATCGGTTTGGCTAAAAGCTGTAATTTATAGAGATTGTGGAGTTTATGAAGTTGAATTTTCAAATGGTGTTACGACAAAACATCTTACAAAAGTTGGAGAATGTGAGGCAGATAAGCATGGAACTGAAGTTACATTTATGCCAGCAGAAGATACATTTGGAGATATTACATTTGTATTTGAAACATTAGAACAAAGAATTCGTGAATTAGCGTTTTTGAATTCAGGTGTACGTATTTTATTAAAAGACTCTCGTCTTGGAAAAGAAAAAGAAGTTGTTTTTCACTATGAAGGAGGATTAATTGAATATATTAAGTATATAAATCAAAATAAAACTGGTCTTGGTGACATTATTTATGTAAAAGGAGAAGAAAATGATGTTTCGATAGAAGCGGTTTTACAATGGACAGACACTTATCATGAAAATCTTCTTTGTTTTACAAATAATATTCGTCAAAGAGATGGTGGAACTCATTTAGCAGGTTTTCGTAGTGGCCTAACAAGAGTTATAAGCGACTATATCTCCAAGAATGTTGCAAAAAAAGATGCTATAGACATAATAAGTGATGATATTCGTGAAGGTTTAACATACATTATTTTAGCGAAAGTTCCTGATCCTAAGTTTTCATCACAAACAAAAGATAAATTAGTTTCATCGGAAGTTCGTCCAGTTATAGAAAATATAATAATAAAACAATTAGGTCGCTGGTTTGAAGAAAACCCTGAAAAGGCAAAAATTATAATACAAAAAATATCTCAAGCAGCAATTGCGCGTGAAGCTGCAAGAAAAGCACGTGATTTAACACGTAGAAAAGGTGCTTTAGATAGCTTTTCTTTACCTGGAAAATTAGCAGATTGTCAATCAAACGATCCATCAATAAGTGAAATATTTATAGTAGAAGGTGATTCAGCAGGTGGAACAGCAAAACAAGGGCGTGATAGAAAAACACAAGCGATTTTACCTTTACGTGGTAAAATTTTAAATGTTGAAAAAGTTCGTTTTGATAAAATTTTAACATCAGATACGATAACAACACTTATAGCTGCTATGGGAACAGGAATAGGAAAAGATGATTTTGATATCTCAAAACTTAGATATCATAAAATTATAATAATGACAGATGCAGATGTCGATGGACAACATATAGAGACACTTCTTTTAACGTTCTTTTACCGTCAAATGCCAGAAATTATAAAAAATGGTTATCTATATGTAGCACAACCACCTTTATATCGTATTAAAAAAAATGGAACCGAATTGTTTTTGCAAGATGATGATGCTTTATCTCAACAGCTTGTTAAAAGTGCATTAAATGATGGTTATGTTTTAAAAGCAGATCAAAAACAAACACGTATAATTGGAGATGATTTAGAGAATTTAACATTCACAATAATGCGCTTCGTGAACGCATGCAATGAAATACCAATTTCAGCAGATAAAGATATAATACATGCAATTTTGCTAAGCAGTGCAAAAATTGGAAGTTATCATCTTGCCGATCTTTTAGAAAATACAAAACATTTAATAGATCAATTCGTTGAAGATGATGAATATAAATGGAATGTAGAAATGAAAGATGGAAACATGCATTTTTTCCGTGAAGTTAAGGGGACATATAATGATTACACAATAGAACATTCATTTTTAGCAATTCCAGAGGTTGTAAAAATATTGAAAAAAATTGATGTAAAATTAGTAAATGAAATAGTTGAATTTGGTGGAAAATTAGTTCAAAAAGAAAATGAATATAAATATATATCTGCAAATGAATATGTTGACTTAATAAAACGTCTTGGAAGCGATGGTATGACAATTCAACGCTTTAAAGGTCTTGGTGAAATGAATTCAGATCAATTATGGGAAACAACAATGAATCCAGATACAAGAACAATGCTTCGAGTATCTATCCAAGATGCAGAAGAAGCTGATGCGACTTTCTCAATGTTAATGGGCGAAGATGTTGAACCAAGAAGAAATTTTATAGTTGAAAATGCATTAAAAGTTAAAGATGTAGATATTTAAAATGACAAAAAATAAAAAAACACCTAATAAAGAAATATTACATTCGATAGAAAAAATAATAAAATGTTATTACAAAATGTATAATATAAAAATTGAAAACAATCAATCTATTTCGCCAGAAAGAATTGAAAGAATGATGACTAACGAATTATTTGTCGGGTTAGATAAAAAACGTGAACCAAGAATTGAATATTTTTTTGAAAAAATTAAAAATAATGATGAAATTAAACCAGTTATAGTTGATAACATTAGCATATTTTCAATATGCGAACATCATTTTTTACCTTTCATAGGTAAAGCTACTTTTAAATATTTACCAAATAAAGTTATAAAGCATAATAATAAAATGATAGCTATAATTGGATTAAGTAAAATTCCAAGAATGATTGATTATTTAGCGAGAAAACCTCAAACTCAAGAACGTTTAACAATGGAAATTTTTGATAAATTTAAGGAAATTCTAAAAACTGATAATATAAGCATAAGCATAACATGCGAACATCTTTGTGCGAAGATAAGAGGAATAAAAGACGATATAACTATGACTACAAGTAAAGATGGTGGTATTTTTAATAAAAAAAATATATAAATAATTAGTTTTTATCAAAGATTTTACTTAAATTTATTTATAGCTTGCAAGTTATAATTTATATAGATATTTAATGGTAGCCTCTTTGGTGCGATAGGTTTTGTAAATTGCATTCTGAGTCTACAATTTTAGTTATGTTTAGCGGTCGCTGTATAAAATCGTCGAATTTTATATATATCGCAGATTATATAATAGCATGACCAGACAAATTTAGAATCAACGCCCAAAAGGGGTTTTATTCACAAGATTTTATTCTTTCAATTTTAGCACCACAATTATTCAATTTTAATTCTAAATTTTCATACCCTCTATCCAAATGATAAATTCTATCAACAATAGTTTCTCCTTCTGCCACTAAACCAGCCAAAACTAAACTCGCAGATGCTCTTAAATCAGTCGCCATGACATTCGCACCATTTAATTTATATCCACCTTTTATAAAAGCTGTATTTCCTTTGACAGAAATTTGAGCACCCATTCTACATAATTCAGCAACATGCATAAATCGATTGTCGAAAATATTCTCAACCACACTACTCTCTCCTTTTGCTAACAACAATGGAACCATCGTCTGTGCTTGTAAATCTGTTGGAAAACCAGGAAAAACATCTGTCTTAACATTAAAAGGTTTAAAATCATGTGCTTTAAAAGCTAAAACTGCTTTTTTTCCATTATCATCTGTAATTTCTTTTAAACCAATTCCTATTTCTTTAAAAACGTCTTTACAACCTTCAAAAATATTTATATCGCAATTTGTAAGTAATATCTTACCATCTGTTATAGCTGCCGCGATTGCATATGTCCCTGCTTCAATTCTATCTGCTGGAATATTAAATTCAGTTTCATGTAAATCTTCTTCCTTTACACCATCTATAATAATTGTGTTAGTACCATGACCACTAATTTTTGCACCTATAGAATTAAAAAAATCAGCCAAAGCAATAATCTCCGGCTCTTTTGCAGCATTATTTAAAATAGTTCTTCCTTTTGCCAAAACAGCAGCGGACATTAAATTTTCAGTCGCACCAACAGAAGCAAATTTTAATTTATATTCACAGCCAATAAGACCATTTTTTGCTTCTGCATTAACATAACCATTTTCTATTTTAATATTTACACCAAGAGCCCTTAGACCATCAACATGAATATCTACACCACGTACACCAATCGCACAACCACCAGGTAACGATACTTTTGCAATTCCAAACCTAGCTAATAATGGGCCAAGAACAAATATAGAAGCTCTCATTTTTTTAACAAAATCATATTCAGCTGTTGTTTTATTTATATTTAAATTATCTACAATCAAAACAGGAGTATTTGAACCAAATTTATATAATTCAGACGCATCATATGTTATTGTGCTTCCAAGATTAGCTAGAAGACAATTCATTGAGTGAATATCTTTTATATTTGGTAAGTCAATTAAAGTAATTTTTTTTTTACACAATAACGAACCTGCTAAAATCGCTAATCCAGAATTCTTTGAACCTGAAATTCTTATTTTTCCGTTTAAGCTTGAACCTCCTTCAATCTTTAATCTAGACATAGATCAAATTATATTATCTAAACCAGCGTTTCCAAATGCCTTGACCTACATAATCATCATTGTTTATAAATTGCAAGATATCGTCTACACTTTGATTATGAACTTTTATATGAATATCGCATTTTTGTTTTACAGTGATGTTATTGCGAACAGAAATATCATCACCAATAAATACAGCATTACCGACATGTTTACGGAAAAAATTCAATACTTTATCAGAATTCATTGCAGACCTTTTATCATCTACTGATTTATAAATTATATCAGCTGGCATTACGAAATTAACATCTTTTATTAGCATTTTATATGGATAAAGATCGTGTAAAATTGTATCTATTGTAGCATCAACATATTCAGTACCATTATGTGTATCACCTAATGTTCTACCATGGCCAAGTATATGTTTTATTGTACATTTTACACCGTACTTTTTTGCTGTTTTAACAAAAATACTTGCTATTTCGGCTATTAAATGTATATCTTTACCATAACTTCTATCACCAACGACTGAAGCATAATTAGCATATTTAGCTATATGTCTAAAATCTTTAACAAAGATATATTTTTGTGTTTCATTTAAATTTTTCCATTGTTCTCTTATCATTTCTATAATACTAGTATCGTCGCTAATTTTTCCATCAATTGAAAAATTATCAAGACTTTTTGCTCCAATTTCATCTAAATATGCATAAAACATCATTGTTTTTGCATATTCTAGCCTATCCTTATCTGATAATAATTTATTTCTTCTCTTTCTAGCCATTCTAACATATTTTTCAGCTTGCTTATAATATCTATACTCAATGCTATTTTCTAAGTTTTCATATATATTTACATCAAGATTTGGTGCAAAATCCAAATTTAATCCAATATCTTGCATTTCTTGAAACATCTTCGAATATTCTTGTTCAACAAACATTCTTGCAGCCTCTACGTTCTCTGTAGCTTTTATTTGCGCATATCTTTCGGCTACTTCCGATGCAGACATGATATCAACCCAATTCATACGGTTCACTCTGCCTCCTTCTTCATCTGCTGCGATAAATAATTTTTCTTCACCAATTACAGATTTGATATCAGAAATCATTTGTTTTGCAATATTTTTATCTCTCAAATGATCTGCGAAGAAAATGACACCAATCGGCTTATAATAACTTAAAAATTTTATCCAACTATCATTAACCAAACGACCATTTTCATCAAATGCAGTGATTGGAATATCTATTATAAATTTTAATCTTTTACAGCCATAAAAATAATTACAATATAATAAACTAGAAACTAAAATAAAAACAATCGCTATAATTGCAATTTTAATTTTTTTACTAAGCAAAACAACTTTATCAAACATGATAAAAATCAACTATAAGTTGAATTATTGAAAACAAATGTCAACTTTTAATACAGTATTTTAAACAAAAAATGTTAAAATATATAATTCTTAATAAAAATTAATTAAAATACCACTTTAATAATTCAATTTTTTAAAAATTATTAAAAAAATATTAAAAATTTATCAAAAATTTTGCTTGTGCATCTGCTCTTAATGCTTTTATTATTTCGTCTATATCGCCAGTATCAATAACTCTATCTAAATTATAAATAGTTAGCCCAATTCTATGATCCGTTATACGATTTTGCGGAAAATTATATGTTCTAATTTTTTCACTTCTATCGCCACTACCTATTTGAGACTGCCTTTCTAATTTCAATTCATTATCTCTTTTTGACTTTTCATATTCATATAACCTAGAACGTAATATTTGCATTGCTTTAAAACGATTTTGAATTTGCGAACGACCTTCCTGCATTACAACAACTATCCCTGACGGTATATGCGTAATTCTAACAGCACTTTCTGTTTTATTAACATGTTGACCTCCGGCGCCAGATGAACGAAAGACGTCGATTTTTAAATCACTTTCTTTTATATCAATATCAACATCTTCAACTTCTGGAAAAACAGCAACAGTAATTGCACTAGTATGCACTCTACCATTAACTTCTGTTTCAGGTATTCTTTGAACTCTATGTGTTCCGCTTTCATATTTAAAAAAACCATACACATCATTTCCGATTATATTAAAAAATACCTCTTTTATACCACCTACTGCACCTTCTGACATATGAAAAATTTCAATTTTCCATTTTTTCATCTCACAGTATTTTTGATATATATTAAATAGATCTGCAACAAATAAACCTGCTTCATCGCCACCTGTACCGGCCCTAATTTCAACAATAGCATTTCTTCTATCCATTGGATCTTTTGGTATTAATAAAATTTTTAATTCATGTTCTATTTCCTGTATTTTATGTTCTAGAATTGAATGTTCATCATTCATCATTTGTCTCATTTCTGGATCGTTTTCTGTTTTTAAAAAATTATCGATATCATTAATCTGTTTTGTAACACTAATTAATTGATTTGCACAATCAAAACTTTCTTGTAAATCATTTTTTTCTTTATTTAATTTTGCAATCTCTTTATAATCTAAACATTTTGACAATTTACCTTCAATTTCTTTCATTTTTGAAATCAATTGCTCTGAAATTTTTATCAAATCCTGCGCCATAGTTGGCAAATATAGACTAATTTATAATTTTCAAGTAATCAAAACTAAATCATCCATCTATCAAAACTTCACTATCATTTATTTCTAACAATATTTTCTTTCCTTTGTAAAGACCATTTTTTACATCATTTTTTACTTTCTCAATATCAGATATAGTTGCAATATTAATTCTAACAAAATCATCTGGATATAACACTTCCGTTCTTATTCCTGAATATTTAGATTGTTTAAAATTAACATTATTTATTATATTTGTTTTAGAATTATCTGTAGTATAGCTACTTTTAATACAATTAACATTATCACTTGATAAACAATTATTTTGTTTTTCATCTCTTACATTAGATGCTTTATAATCAGATTTTTTTACAAATGCATTTTCGTCAGAACCGTTATCGGTATGCTTATTTTTTTTATTCATTCCAAGCTTTATATCAGATCTTTTACTATATTTAGAAAAAAAATCACTCAATTCATATATATCTTTAATTTGCAATCTCGTACCAGTTTCAGCGTTTGTAGTTGCTTCAGCTTCTATAACAACTTTCGTTCCTTCATTTAATATATCTGCTTTTTGATTTATTAATTCGTCATTAAATATAGATGCTTCATATATTCCTCCTAAATCAAGTAAGCTAACAAAGGCAAACTTTTTTTTATTTTTAAATCTCATTTTAATTTCGGTTATAACCCCGCACATCAATATTCTTGTTTGTTTATTATATACAGTTTCAAGCACATCTTGTCCTTCTTCGAATTTAAATTTTTCAATTTTATCACGATATTTATCGAGAGGATGAACGCTCATAAAAAAGCCAAAAATCTCAACTTCCAAAACAGATAATTTATCATCGCCATACTCTTCGTATTGCTTTAATTTTGGCAATCTAGGGATATTATCATCTACACCAAACATATTTATTACATTTTGAGAATTATCTTCTCTTGATTTTTTAGTAAATTCGCTTATTGTATCTATTATTTTATCCTCATTTTCCAGAATAGTTCTAATATTCAAACCAAGACTTTTCCAAGATCCAGATTTAGCTAAACTCTCTACAATTTTTTTATTCATTAATTTACCACAACTTTCTAGAAAATCTTGTAAATTTTCAAAAGCTTTTTCACCTTTTTTACTTTTTGTATCACGTATTTCACAAATCTCATTAGCAATTCCAACTCCCATTCCTTTAATAGCTCCAAGAGCATACACAATTTTTCCATCTTTGTATGAAAATTCTGCTTTTGATATATTTATATCAGGAGGAATAATTTCAATTCCCATACTCTTAGCCTCATTAACAAAACCATTAAGTTTTTCAGTTCGGTTGATGTCTAAATTCATAAGAGCTATCATAAACTCAACTGGATAATGTGCTTTTAAATATGCAGTTTGATAAGATATTATTGTATAACTAACAGCATGAGCTTTATTAAAACCATAACCGGCAAATTTTTCAATAATATCAAATAATTTTTTTGCTTCATTTTTAGAGACAAGACCAATCTTTTCTGCGCGATCACAAAAAACAGCAGATTGCTTATCCATTTCTTCCTTTATTTTCTTTCCCATCGCACGACGTAAAATATCTGCTTCTCCGAGAGAATAACCAGCAATTTTTCGTGCAACTTCCATGACTTGTTCTTGATATATTATAATTCCATATGTTTCTTTTAAAATTGGTTCCAAAATAGGATGATAATATTCACATTTTTCTTCTCCAAGTTTTCTACGAATAAAAGAAGGCATATTTTCCATAGGACCTGGACGATTTAATGATGTAATTGCAGCTATATCGAGTATTTTATTAGTTTTTATTCTTTTTAAAGCATTTCTTGGTAACGGTGCTTCAAGCTGAAATACGCCCTTTAATTTACCTTTTGCAAGAAAATCAAAAGTTTTTTTATCATCTACAGGAATTGCATTTATATCAATACGTTCTCCTGTATTATTTTCTATTAACTCGCAGGCTTTTGTCAAAACAGTAAGAGTTTGCAAACCTAAAAAATCAAATTTAACAAGTCCAATTTTTTCACAATCCTTCATGTCATATCCAAAAACTGCTATACGATTTTCAGGTTTAGCGTTAAACCAATCATCTACGTAATCTTTTCTTAAATCCTGCTTTTTATCATTATCTATATCGTCATTTATACCATCATCATCTTCATCATCTTCTTCGCTACACAGAGGACCAATTTCCACGAGAGGTTTATAACCTATAACAACACCAGCTGCATGCATTGATGTATTACGATTTAAATCTTCTAAGCCAATAGCAATATCCATCATTTTTGATATTTTTTTGTCATTTTCCTTTGCTTCACGTAATTTAGGTATTATCTCTAATGCTTTTTTTATTGTTATTTGTTCAAGTGGATTAAATGGTATAAGTTTTGCAATTTCATTTGTTTCATTGAACGACATTTGCATTGCACGCCCAACATCTTTTATAACCATTTTGGCTTTCATTTTACCATAAGTTATAATACGAGAAACATTTTCTTTTCCATACTTATTTATTACATAATTGATTGTTTTTTTTCTATTTTCTTGACAAAAATCTATATCAAAATCTGGCATCGATACACGTTCTGGATTTAAAAATCTTTCAAAAAACAACCCATATTCAATAGGATCTACTTCTGTTATTTTTAAACACCAAGCTACAAGAGAACCAGCACCAGAACCTCTACCAGCACCAACGGCAACATTATTATTTTTTGACCACCTTACAAAATCTGCAACTATAAGAAAATAACCGGAAAACCCCATTTTTTCTATAACGCCAATTTCATATTCTAATCTACTTAAATAATCTTCTTTTTTATATCCTGATTTATCCCAATTAATTTGTTTAAAACGTTCTTCCATGCCGTCATATGCCATTTTTCTCACCATTTCATTCTCTTTTTCAATACTATCGCAAAAATGTGGCAATGTTGGTTTCTGCTTTGAAATAGAAAAATTACATCTTTTAACAATTTGCTCTGTATTCTCAATTGCTTCAGGAATATCACTAAACAACTCTTCCATTTCTTTTTCAGATTTAAGGTAGTATTCTTTATTTAATCTCTTTCTATCTGGATCTGATAAAAAAACTTTGTCTCTTATGCATGCTAAAACATCGAATGTTTTAAAATCATCTTTTTTTAAAAAACATACATCATTAGTAGCAACAAGTGGCACATTTTTTTTGTAAGCATAGTCGACTAAAAAATCTTCCAATTTTTTTTCCTTTGCACGTCCATGCCTTGTAAGTTCAATATATAACCTATCATTAAATACTCCATGCAGATAATCTAGTGTTTCTACTGCATCTTTGTCACCATAATTCAAAAATTCATACCCAATCACGCCACGATAACCTCCTGTTAATAATATAACATCATCACTGTATTTTGCCAATTCATCCAATGTTATCCATATTTGATTAAAACTGTTTTCTTCGTGTTCAAAATAAGCACAACGAAGCATTTTTAAGATATTAAGATAACCTTTCTCGCTTTTAGCAATAAGACCAAGTTGCGGAAATAAATCATCAAAATTATATTTCTTTTTGCCAATAAAAACATTCATTCCTATTAATGGTTTTACTGTTTTTATATCAGCAAGATGCATTGACCAACGAAGTCCGGCAGATAGCGACATATCATCCATCAAACACATGGATTTTACATTGTTGTCTTTTATATATTTTTCTAAGTCAGATAATCTAATCGCACTTGTTAAAATAGAATACTCAGAACGTGTGCGCAGATGAAAAAATGACATACATCATAACTTTATAAGTAAAAAAATAATTTTCAATTAAAGAGAAATTACAATCAAATTAAGACTTTTATTCGAAAAACTATGGTTTTTTATCGTTATTCTTTTTTGCAATATTTTTTATAAACTCAAAAATCTTTTCTCTATCATCTTTTTTACACAAAAAAAAATATTTTAATAATAAAATAGCATCATCATTTTTTGTCTTTTTCTTGCTTGTAAAAGTCTCTTTTCTTTCAGCAACTTTTAAAAAAATAAAATCTTTTTTTTCTTGTTTTGGAAAAAATATCTGCATATCGCAACCAAAAATATTTGCAACATCGGCAAGTTTTGTTGCACTAATGTTGTCTTCACCGACTTCATATTTATGAACTTGTTGTGTAGATATCTTCAATTTATTGGCTAAATCTTGTTGTGTCATTTGAGCTGACTTACGTACAACTCTTATCATTTCTCCAATATATTTTGCATTAGAATTTTGCATAAACAAGCAATATCATTTTATACTTCTTCAAAGTTTATTCAATAACCTACTTTTTTAAAAATCAATCAAATCTTATTAAAGATAATAAAAGTTTATTTCAATCAATAATAAAAGTTCATTTTGTTTTATAAAATAATCAAAAATATACGATTAATTAAACAACAAAAGATTAACTAAAATAACATTACTGTTATTTTAGTTTTATCTTTTATTTTAATTATTTATTTACGTTTATATTATTTTTATTTTTTAAATTGTTTTTTAAATTGTTTGTTGCATTACTGTTATCTTTTTCTTGTTCTTTTTCTTGTTCTTTTTCTTGTTCTTTTTCTTCCTCCTCTTCTTCTTCGTCTTGCCATCCTTCTTGTAGCGCTAAAAGTTCACCATTCATGAATATGCCTTCAATTGTTTTACCGTTTTTATGCAAAACGCCTTTACCGTTATATTTACCGTCTCGAAATTCACCTTCGTAAATTAGATTGCCTTTGTCATCGTATTCTTGACCTTTACCATGACGTTTGGAATTTAAAATTCCGCCACGATAAATTAATACATCATTATTATTGTATATCCATCCTGGTAAACCCTGATCTAGGTTATCTAAATGCATAGTGCTAACTACTATTCTATTTCCAGTATCTCGTTCACCATTACTATACCGACCTTCATAAATTAGATTACCTGCTTCATCATATTCTTTACCTTTACCATGACGGTAGCTATTCGCAAATTCGCCTTCGTAAATTAACTTACCGTTTTTATATTCTTTACCTTTACCATAACGTTTGTCGTTTAAATAATTACCTTCAAAAATTAGATTACCTTTTTCATCGTATTCTTTAACTTTACCTTGACGTTGACCATCTATAATTTCACCTTCGTAAATTAACTTACCGTTTTTATTATATACTCTACCATAACCATATGCCTTATTATCTAGATTAATTGGACCTTTGTATGTTGGAGTATCAACAGTTTTACAAAATACACCTTCGTAAAAATAACCATCGCGTATTAACTTACCGTTTTCATCATATTCTTTACCTTTACCGTTAAAAAGACCGTCTTTAAAATTACCTTCAAATCTTATGTTACCATTAGAATAATATAATTTACCTTGACCATGACATTTGTTATTTTCGAATGTGCCTTCGTAAATTAAATTACCATTTTTACTATACAATTTACCTTCACCGTCATATTCACCATTTGAATAATAACCTTCGTAAATTAGATTGCCTTCTACATCATATTCTTTACCTTCACTATCTAATTTACTATCGTAAAAATTTCCAATAAGAATTTTTCCATCTTTTTTATAATAAACCGTTCCATAACCACTAATTTCACCGTCTATTACTTCAATTGCGTCAAAACTATTTTCTTCTTCTAAAACTACAACATTACCATTGTCTAAATAACCAACTGCGTTATAAGAAACTTCTTTATTACCTAATATAAAACTATATTTACTTTCCATAAAAAAATATTAAAACAAAATATATAATCTATTTTAACATTTTTTTTAAATATAATCAAAATTTAAAAAATAAATAGCTAAAATAATAAAAAATATTATAAAATATTTCCAATTTTTAAACATTTTAATGTTTTAATAATTAATATTTATGATTAAATAATAATGTAATTAATCAAGAATAAAAAATAAATTTAATTGTATTCTTGTTATCATATTATTTTTAAACTTTTGATAAAAATATATTTTCTATTACCTGATTAAATTCTTTTGGAGAGTCAATCATATAAAAGCACTTTTTCATTTTGCAAAAATTGATTAATTTTTCCCAATAAGAATTACTAATAAGTTTTTGAGAATTACCAATGATAAAACATCCTAATTTGGCCCTTGATAAAGCCACATTCATCCTTCTGAAATCTTTTAAAAATCCAATTGATTCTCCTCCGCCTTGATTATCGTTTATTGAATTATTTTTTTTAGAACTTCTAACTGTAGAAAAAAGGACAATATCTCTTTCTTGTCCTTGGAATGAATCAACTGTATTAATTGCAATTTCAATATTATTGATTTTAAATCTTTCTTTGAATCTTTTAACTTGTGCTTGATATGGTGTAATTATTGCATAATTATATTTTTTTTCATTATTTCCTATTTTTTTTAAATTATTATTTATTTTTGATACAAACTCATTGGTAAAATTAATTTCATCTTCATTATAATAACTTTTTAATTTTCCATCATAATTTTCTTCACTGAATTTCAAATCAAAAAAAGAAAAATTTTTATTTATATCAATAGCTTGATAAAAAACTTCATTATTTATTTTTTTAATATATTCATTATCTGTGGAATCAATTAATTTATTATCATAAAATGTTGAACTTATAAATTTTCTAATATTTGTTTGCATACGGTATTGAATTGTTAACATATTTATAGGTATATGATTGTCTATCAATCTTTCAAACAAAGATCTGTTATATAATATACTATTTGCATTTTGATAAAAAACAGTGGCTGGGAGTTGTTTGTGATCTCCGACCAATATTAAATATTTAATTTCATAACTCAAAGGGATCAAGCATGATGGTTCCACACATTGACAAGCTTCATCAATTATTAAATAATCAAATTTAATATTAATTTTTTTAAATTTTTCATTTCCACTATTATTTAAAGTTGTACATAAAATTGGAGAATTTAATAATAAAATGTTTTCATAATTTTGCTTTCTCAATCTATCATCGTTTAAAGTTTTCAATATTAATTGCCTTTCATTTTCAAGTGTTTTAATTTGATTTTTATTTTTTTCTTTATCTACTGATAATGTATTTATTTTTTTTATTATATCTTCTTTTTTTTGATTGCCTTCTTCCAATAAGTTTTTATACTTTAAATTTACCAAATATTCAAGAGATTTTTTTTCTAGCAGCTTACCTTTTTTGGTATCCAAATATTTTTTTTCTTTATCTTTACGCTCAGAATATCCAAATCTAATAAAATTTGAATCAATTTTATTTAAATTTTGATCATATAAGCCTTTATTAATTAATCTTTGACAAATTTCATCTATAGCAGTGTTACTTTGGGTGCAAATCAATATTTTCACATTTTTTTTTAGCATAAATAATGATGTCAAGCCCAATATGGTATGTGTTTTCCCTGTACCTGGGGGCCCCTGGATTAAAAGAACTTCATTTTCCTTCATTTGGTTTGCTTTTTCAATTGCTTCAATTTGGGAAGAATTATATATATTTGATGATTTAATTTTCTCTAAAAAAGTAGATATATTTGAATTGGCTTTATTTTTTATTTCTTTGGATAAATTATTTGATATATTTATATTATTCTTATTATTTAGTAATAGCCTTGGATTTAAAATGTCCTTAAAATTAGATAATTCCAAAGAAAAAAGGGCTTTGAATTCTCTTAGAGAAGAATTAATATTATTTATATATTTAATATTAAAAGTATCTTCTTTTTTTGATGAAGGATTATTGTTGTAATTTAATTTAAATTTATCAACATCTTTTGGATGTACCAATATTTTTATTTCATATGAATCGATGTCTCTTACAACAACTCCTAAAAAGTAATTTAATTTATTTTTATTTGAAATTGTTATGTCTTCGAACTTAATTTCTTCTTTTCCAGGATATATAGCTATAATATCTTTATCTTTTAATATTTTTGCTTTAAAATCATTTAAGGCTTTATTAGGAGTAATTTTTAATAATGGTATATTTTTGTAATCTTGCAAATAAGTTAACTTTATTTTAACATCAATATCTTTATAATTTTGAACATCGGATTTTTCAGCCTTTTCATTTAATAAACAATATTTTAATTCATTAAAAAAATTAGGAATCCATATATATTTATAATGCAATTCATTATCAAAATAATCTGGTATAATTTCTGTTTTTTGTTCTGAATGATAAAAACTAAAAGATAATACTTTTAAATATATATCTTCAAATTTTGGATTATAATTAAGATATTTTTGACATTTTTTTTTAAATAATA
>DGWA01000015.1:858-19703 GCA_002395105.1 Rickettsiales bacterium UBA4270 | reverse complement strand
TTTTTTCAATGTGTGAAGTTTTTTAAAAGATTTAAATTTATAGTTTTGATATTTAATTTGATATTAGTTTTTTGTGGATTTTTATTTATTAGTAAATTTCTTAAAAAAGAGGAAATATATAAAAAAGAAAATATTATAGTTAATTCAATAGGAGATAAGGAATTAATTAATGAGCTATCTAAATGTAAAAGCGATTTATTTGTTATAAAGAATGAACTTGAACAATTAAAATTTGTACCAGATTCGAGGCAGGATATTATAAAATTACTGTTAGTAATGCGCGATATTGAACAAAATATTGGTAAAAAAGTTGATTTTTCAGCTAATTGTGTGGATTTTTTCTCATTAACTTCTAGAATTCCTGTTGTTCAAGATTATGTTTTTAAATATAAAGATCAAATGTTTAAAAATAATTGTAATTTCGCAAATAATAAAATGATTGTTAAAATGATTTCATCGTTTCAAATAGAATTTATTAAAAATCAGCAAAATGACGAAAAAAAAAGTACTTGGTATAAACAGTTGTTAAGTGATATAAAATACCAGATTTCAAAATTATTTATAAAAAGTAGAATTAAAAAAAGTGATATTGAGATTGCGGTTGAGGAGTATGATTACGATAATGCATTAAGTATTTTAATTGAAAATGATTTTAAAAAAACCGATGAATACAATGAATTATATAATGCAATTAGTTCATTGAAAAACATTAAGCAAATGATTAATGGAATATACGATATATTGCGTACGAAAAATTAGTATGAGTTCAAGATTTAAAAAACAATATAATAAAAAATTTTTTAGAAAAAAAACAAATTACAGGTTGTCAAAAAGATTAAAACATCAATCAAAAATTGTTGTAGATAAGATGATGAAAAAATTTTATACTAAGCCAATTGGGCTAATAGATTTGCTTGTTGGTCTTGGATTATATAAAGATGTTCTGTTATTAAAACTTATTTTTATAATTGTACCGTTTGTTATTTTGTTTTTATTTGATGATATCGTTATTGCCATGATAATAGCTACTGTTGATATTTTTTTATGCGCATTGGTGTTCTCGATGACTGTAACTGGAAAACATGAAGCAATTGTTGATAATAAATTTGATTATGATTTGTATAGGAATATTAAATCTAAAAAGGTGACAAAGGCGATTTTAATAATGACATTTGTGTCTATAATACTGACATTAGTTGGTCATTTTTCAATGAAGAATTTTCTTCTTGTTATTTCAAAAGTTGTATCTAAGTAGAATATTATGTTTAGAAAAAAGCCACGTTTTTTTTATAAAAAAAATTTAATTTATGTTTTTTTACTTCCATTTTCTTGGTTATATGTGTTATTTTTTTTTGTTTTAAATATTTGTTTTTTAAAACAAAAAAAGATTTGTAAAAAAACAATATGTGTTGGTAATGTTGTGGTTGGTGGTAGTGGTAAAACTCCAATATGTATAGCCATTTATAAAGAATTATCGAAGTATTTTGACAGAATTTGTTTTGTATCAAAAGGATATAAACGTTCAAAGAAAGGAAAAATTGTATTACCATGTGGTTATAAAGATGTTTTTTCAACAAATGAGACTGGTGATGAACCTAAATTATTAAGCGATAGTGCCGATGTTTTTATTGTTAACAATAGAAAAGAAGCCGATTGTTATGATTATGATTTAGCTATTTGTGATGATGGTTTTTTTGATAAAAGTATTCACAAAGATTGTAAAATAGTTGTGTTTGATGGGAATTTCTTTATTGGAAATGGTTATACATTGCCAGCAGGGCCATTAAGATGTATACTGTCAACAGTAAGAAAAGCAGACTTTGCTATAATAACAAACACAGATAAACAAAAAATTAACAATCAAATTAATATTTTGAAAAAGTATATAAAAGAAGACTGCATTTTATCTGCAAATTTAATAGTTAATTCAAAACATGATACTAAAAAAAAATATCTTGCTTTTTCTGGCATAGGAGAAAATGAAAAATTTTTCAACAGTATTAAAGAATATGGGTTAAAATTAACATATTTCATTGGTTTTGAAGATCATTGTAAATACGATGAAAAAACTTTAAATATTTTGAGAGAAAAATTTTTGTCATCAAAATCTGATAAAATGTTAACAACAGCGAAAGATTTTGTAAAACTTCCAATGGATTTTTGTATTCAAAATAATGTTGAAATTTTTGATATTTGCTACAAAATAAAAGATATTGACAAAATTATTTCATTTGTCATTAAGAAAAATGATGAGTTCAATAAAGAAAGTTAATTTTTTTAGTAAGTTTACAATATTTACAATTATATTTTTCTTAGCAAAGAATGCTGAATGTATTGAATTTTATAAAGTCAATGAGCCAAATAGAAAGATTTTAAGTCAAAATTATGAACAAGAAATAGATGAAGAAGATCAAGGAAAGAATGTAGTAGATATCGATTTAATAAATAATGATTTTATTAGGAAAAGTAATAAGTTATATGCTGAAAAACATGATGCAGAAATAAAAATCGCAAAAGACAATGAAGGGAAATTAACAAAAAGACAAAGGTTTGAACAACAAAATAAGCTTAATAATGCAAGTTTTAACTATGAAACTAGTATAAAAGAAAAAGAAATTAGTAAAAGTTTTATGGATAAATTGTTGCCAGATAGTCAAATTAAACCTATGGAAATGGTTGGAGTATATACAAGTTTTAAATTTTTGCTTACAATGCCGATGCCTATGAAATTTAATGCAAATGAGACGATTGGGTATGATAATTATAAAAATGTTCAACTTTTTAGTGGAAACGCTAAGTTTAGTTTAATGCCGGCTTTTTCGTTGGCAGTTGGTAACGATCGTTTTAAATTATGGAGATGGGAAATGGAACTTGGATATTTACCTTTAATATCAACTGGAATTAGTGGTTTTTCTACAAGTAAAGATATGTCAGAATATACATTTTCAATAGAAAATAAAGATTTGAGTATGCATTTAATGACTTTAAGTTTTAATAATTTTTTGCAACATGATTTTTTCAATAAAAGGTTAGTTGGTTTTGTCGGATTAGGTCTCGGTGTTGGCTATGTATGGAGCATGGGGAAAGCACTTTTATCTGACTTTGTTATGCCAATTGTGACTAGCCATCTCGGTATATCATTTATGGTTGGGAAAAAATCGAAAATAAATATTGCTTATACAATGTTGTATTCTCAAATGAGTTTACCAAATAGATATGGATTTAGTAGAAAAAAAACATCAAATTCAAATAGCAATAATTATGCTTCAAGAGGTGGAAGAATAAAATTTAATCAGTTATTAATTAATGGTATTTCTATAGAATATCTATTCTATACAGCCTAATTGCTTTATATTTTCTTGAAGTATTAATAAATGTTTCCAAAATATTTTTTTCATACTTGGTTGTCTTAATAGAAATGATGGGTGAAAAACTGGAAACAACATTATTTTTTCACTTGAATTATTAAATGAAAAAGTTTTTATATTTGTTGTGCCAGCTATTTGGTTCATTCTAGCTTCTATTTCAAGTAAGTTATTTGTAGCAGTTGAACCACATAAGATTATAATCTTTGGTTTTACTATTTCTATCATTTTTAATAAAAATGGCTTACATACTTGTAGTTCTATATCGGTTGGTTTTCTATTTTCTGGTGGTCTCCAAAATACATTATTTGTAATTAACATATTATCTGTATTTAGATTGATATAGCTTAATGCAGTTCTTAACAATTTACCACTTTGTCCGCAAAATGGTTTACCTTCTAAGTCTTCATTGGCACCAGGTGCTTCGCCTATTAACATAATTTTTGCTTCTTTGTAACCATCAAAAATAACGTCATTTTTTGCGTATTTCTTTATATCACATTTGCAATCTTTTTTAATTGATTCAACTAAATCATCAAAATTGTTAATTTCTGATAATTTGTTAGTTAATTCATATGATATATCATTATTAGTATGTTTGTTAGTTTGATTTTGAATGTTATCGCTATCTATTGTTTTTATATCTATTATATCTTTACTGTCTTCATCTTGTTCTTTTTTGAAATTTTGATTTGAATTTTCATTGTTTTCTTTTTTTTTAAAAGAAAAACTTCTTCCTGTTGTAAAATCGAAAATGTCATTAACGCCCAAGGAAAATTGAAAAGTTAAGGATTCTTTGAGAAAATTTTCTAATTCTTTCATTTATTCGAAAAGCTTTATTAAATAATTTAATTTTCAACAAAATTGTAATTTTATATGCTTAAAAAAATAATTGAATTTTATATATTTTATAAATTAAGTTATGTGTATGCAAACCAATGAAAAAAGTTTATCTCAACAATTTTTAGAGTTTTTAAAACGAATAAACGTAAAATATGAGAAAAACTTTCAAATTCATTCAAATCTTGATGGGCAATATAATGGCGTATTGTTCGAATTCAAAAAGAATAAGGAAAAGAATAATTGGAAAGCAGATGCATTAAAAGAGTGTATTAAAAATGCAAGTCATTTAAGATTGCTTGCAAGAGACGTTCCCGCAAAGTTCGCTATTGTTCTACTTGAAGAAAAGGAAATGTATATTTATGATAGCAAGACATTTTTTGACGAAATACACAAAGTTTATAGCACATCAGCAAGTAATACAAATAATGAAATTGATAAAATAGATCTTGGTAAAAACATAAAAGAAAAAGAATGTATAGATTATAAAGATGGTCTTTATAAAGTAACAGAGTTCTTGGAAAGAAAAAAGTCCTTGAAAGATGCTGGAGCCAATGGTTATTTGAAAGTTGAAATTGATAGGAATAATGTCGTGCAAATGGCAGAGAGATTTTACAAAGAAAAGCAAGCAAAGAAAAAAGATTTTTACAATGAACTTATAAAACCAGATGTTTTGAGATACATACAACCATTTGCAAAAGATGAAGCAGAGTTAAACAAAAAGTCGTTAGAGCAATTCCCAGACCTTATTGATAAAATAAACGACATTCAATTAAAGAAAGAAACAGGAGCGTTTTATACACCTTCTGCATATGTTGAACTTTCAACGGAAATGGTAAGAGATGCAATAAAAAGAATAAAACAATCAAATCCAAACAATGATTATATTATTCTTGATAGATGTGCTGGGACAGGCGGATTAGAGCAATTTTTTACAGACGAAGAATTAAGTCATTGTATTTGTTCTACTTTTGAAATGTGGGAATGGGAGGTGCTAAATGAAAGATATAAAAGCGACAAACCAAATCAATACGGACAATATACAAAATTGAGGTTAATAATTCCGCCAAGCAACTTTATTTTGAAACAAAGACATTCAACTTTAACTCAAATAATAAAAGGTGGAGATGCATTGAGCGAGCATTTTATTACAGGAAAAGTCAAAACAGAAAAAGATTTATTTGATTATCAAGAAACGGAACAAGACAAGATGATAAAAAAATATGAAGATATTATTGCAAAATTAAATGGTTTTGTTGCAAACCCAAATTGCAATGTCATTGTGCTTGAAAATCCGCCGTATAGGGATACAAGTGCAGGTGAAATGAAAGATGCGGAACAAAGAAAAAAAGAAAGTGAAGCAGTAAAATCTTCTTATGCATTTAAAGCAATGAAGGAAGATGTAAAAGGTGCAACTTTAAATGATGTTGCAAGTGTATTTATTTATTCAGCACAAAAATATTATCTTAAAAAACAAAACGATTATTTTATAAATTATTCTCCTGTTAAATACTTCAAAAGTTGCAAACTCTGTGAAAAAGATTTCATAAAAGGATATTTATTAAATAGAGAAGAATTTCATGCAACACCTTCTGCTATTTCACTAATGATGTGGCAAAACTCTTCTCTCTCTCTCTCTCTCTCGTATAGATTGCCAGTAATGGAGATAAAAAAAAATAAAGCAGTTCAACTGAAAGATGAGAATGATAATAATGTTTTTGTTGAAGTGAAAAAGTGTTATAACATTTTTAGTAGTAAATATTACGATACAAAACGACAAGACAACGATGTTGAAACTCAATTTTGGTGTGGTTCAAACGGGTATAAAGCGAAAGATGATTTACATTTTAGGACAAAGCCAATATATAATGATAATATGGTTGGTTATTTAGTTAGTGCCGGTTTTAGTGTTGATATGAAACACGTTTGTCTTGTAAGACAAATTTTATTTAACGGTAATGGCTTCTACCTCCGCTCTGACAACTATATCACAAAACTCCCTCTCTTTTGTGCAAAACTTTATCCGCAAGAAAACTGGTGGGAAAGAGATGTTTATTTTACAACGGCAGACAAAGGAGAAGAGTATGTTGCAGACAAAGATTTTTTGAAAAAGTGTTTGATTTTCACTTGTTTATCACAAAGAAACCATTGCAGAACTTTCAAAGACACGGATGGAAGGATGTATTATAATGAACTATGCTTGTTGCAAGGCACATTGAGCGACAAAGAACTTGCAAAGTTTGAACTTGATGATGAAGATAAAAAACTTATTAAAAAATGGGAATTTGTTTTAGGTGAAGCAAGGAAACTAAAACCAGATTTTGAGAAGTGTGGACTTTATCAAATTGAGGAAGAACTTACAAACAAAAAGAAAAGCAAAAAGAAAGAACAAACATTTAAATTTGAAAGTGATGATGAAGATTTTTACTACGGCACAACACAGCAAGAAATCACGGCAGGAAGTGATGTTGTGAAGTATGAGAATGGCAACTTGATGAGCTATATTAAAGAACTGAAAGATGAGTTGAAGACTTATTACAAAACACAAATTCAAGGTAAGTTGTTTAAATATGAGTTGTTGAAATAATAAGTATTACTTGTAATATAGCTAACAAAATTAATAATTATATTTCAACCAATTTTTCTTTTTACTGTTGGTGTGTTGTAGATATCTTCATCGTTTTCACAATCTTCATTGTCGTCGCACAAATTCTTGTTATTTCCAATATCAGGAATTGAACTAACACAATTCATTATTTTTAGTAAAAAACTTCGTCCTTTTTGCTTTTGATTATTATCAAATAATCCAGCTTGAGAGTTTTTATTTTCTTTCTCAATTGCATTGTTTTGTGAATGAATAGTCTTTTTTGTTTTATTTTTCATTGAATTTGAAAAAAACGTGTTTTTAAATGGAATTACATTTTCTTCTGTTTCTTGTATATCTTCTATTTTTAGATTAAAACTTTCATCATTAACTAAACTATCTTCGTCGAGTGGTTTAACGAAAACTGGAGCTTCAATTTTTTCACTTTCGTCTTTATCGTTATCGTTATGTTTATCTAACTTTGTTTTATTATTTTTACATTCTGTGTATAGAGAATTTGTTTCATAAGTATTATTTTCTTGTGTACTTATATTATTTGCTTCTTGAATGTTCTCAACACCAGCTGCTATAACAGATACACGTATATTATTACCTATATCTTCATCAAATGCTATTCCAAATATAACATTTGGTTCATCATCTTCGTTAATTTTAGCTTCATTTCTTATTTTATTAATTATATTTTCAACATCGATTGGTTTTATATTTCTATTACCACATATATTTACAAGTATATTTTTTGCACCATAAATTGAATTATTTTCTAATACCTGATTATGAATTGCAAACTCTGTCGCAGCCAATGGATCAACGTCTTCACCATAACCAATAACAGCTCTTCCAGCGGAAGATAGAACGGTTTTTATATCAGCAAAATCTCTATTTATAAACCCTTGTTTTAAAAGAATGTTTACAACACAATATATTGCTTGTCTAAGAATACCATCAGCTATTGCATAATTATCAAACATACTAACGTTATTTAATTCCATTAACTTTTGATTTTCGATAACAATTAAAGTATCAGCTATATTTTCAAGTTCTGCGATACCTCTATTAGCTGTCTCTACTCGTTTTTTTCCTTCAAGCATAAATGGTTTTATAGCTATTACTATTGTTAAAATCCCCATATCTTTTGCCATTTTTGCTATTACTGGCGAAGCACCGGTTCCTGTACCTCCACCCATTCCAGTTGCTATAAATACCATATCAATTCCTGCTAATTCTCGTTTTATTACATCACAAGCTTCTTCTGCGGCTTGTCTTCCAATTTCAGGTTTAGAGCCAGCCCCAAGACCTTTTGTACATTTCGCACCTAACTGTATTTTTGTACTTGCAAGAGAATTTGTTAAACTTTGACAATCTGTGTTTGCAGCAACAAATTTTATACCATCTAATTGAGATAAAATCATATTGTTTACTGCATTTATTCCTGCGCCACCAACGCCGAAAACAGATATTTTTGGAAAAGCACTTACTGAAACCTCATCTGAAGATAATTCAATTGGCATAAAAAAACAACTATCGAAAAAATTAGTAAAGTATATCTTTTAAAAAGCAAGAAATTTTTGAAGGAATTTTAAATAAAAATCCATGTCTCGCATTTTTATGTATATTTAGATTATTTATATAGAAATTTAGTGCACTAAATAGCTGTAAATTTTCGAATTTTATGTCTTTTTCCTTAATTTTGCCATCTACAATACTATTATTTAGTATATTGTCTACATCGAGAATTTCAACATTAGTCTCTCCAAATACTTCACTGATTATATTTTTTGAATTTCTATACATAGAAACACCACCGAATATATATATTTTTTTAAATGTTATGTTTTTAAAAGGCCCTTTATTATTTATTGTTTTTAATACAAAAGTTGATATTTCTCTTAATCTTTCGTTTGCAATATTTTCTATATTTTCAATTACGTTAGCATCTTTACTATTTTCCATATTTTTTCTGTAATTACCTATTTTCTTTTTTACAGAATCTGCATTATTTATATACCATTTCATTTCACTTGCTATATCTCGTGTCATATCTAAACCTCCAAGATTTATTAGATCTAAACACACAATACAACTATTGTGCAAAATACAATACTCTGTCGAACTTGAACCTATGTCAATTAATAGAAAATTACCATTTACTGGAAGAGAATTTTTTAATAAATCCATTGTTGCTACGCATGAAGATATGTAATGTTTTATGTGAAGTTTTAGTCTTTCTAATGAACTACTGATATTTGCTGTGAAAGTTTTTTTTATACCTATCATTGTCGCATTTAATATTAAGGAATTGCATAGCATTTTATATGGATTTTTAACAATAGTTTTTTCATCTAATATAAAGTTATTATATATTATATCCAATATATTATAACGATTATTTGTTTGTTCATTGAAAATTTTTATTGCTGAAATTGATAATTTTTCTCTGTTTGTTTGGGATATTTTTTGTTGTTTTTTAAACTCTAATTTTCCTCTTATAAAGGATAAATGTATTGCTTTATTTTTTGCGACTAAAATTATGGAAAAAATATATGCGTGTAAGCGTTTTTCAGCTTCAGATATTAGTTTTAAAAGAGTTTCAAAATTTTCAGTTTGATCCATTGCGCTTTGTGGCCTGTTAGCAGATATATCGATTTTACTATTAAGTATTAAAGGAACATCTATGAGTTGATTGTTTTCTATTTGTGCTATTAAAATAGATACATGTTCTAATCCAAAATCAACAAAGCAAGTATATTTAGTTTTCACAAAATAATTTAAAAAAGTAAAAAATAAAAAACAATAAATTAATTCTTTTCAAGAGAATTCATTTTTGTAAAAAAATCTATATGTTTTTTTAATTCTTTTACTGCATTGAAACAATATTTAGATGTTGCTGTTTCGTTTGATAACATTACTGAACTAACTCCGAGTTTTAAAGCAGAAACAATTGCATCTATATCATTCATATATGCTGAATTTCTATTATTAAAACCTTCAAGCACTCCTGTTGCTAATATTGAAAATTTATTATATTTTTTACATGTCTTTATAATTTTTTCTTTTGCATAAGGTACTTCTTCTTCTGGTATTTCACTTGATAAATCTCCTCTTGCTACCATTGCACCGTCTGCTTCTTTCACTATTTCATCAATATTTTCAAGTCCTTGTTTTGTTTCTATTTTGGCAATAATTTTAATATTTTTCATATCGTTAATTATTTTATTTGAAACTGTTTTTACGTTGTACTTCTTTTTAAAACATGATAATATAAGTTCACGAACATCAATTATATCTTTCTTTTCTCTGACAAATGAAATTGCATAGTATTTTACGCCATAAAGCACTGATTTTTCAATGTATTTTTTGTCATTTTCTGTTAAAGTTGGCTGATTTACATGTTTTCCAAGAAGATTTATATGTCTTCTGTCCGTTAGATTGAATGTACCATTGTCTGTATTAATAGATTTTATTTTTAATTTCACAAGTTTTTTTATGATATCTTTGCTTATGACTTTTGCGTATAACGTTCTATTTTCTATCGTTATTAAGTCATTAATTTTTACATCATTTATAAAATTACCATAATTAACACCAATATGAATTGTATTTTTAGATTTTTTCTTTTTGAAAATTATATCTTTATCTAACAAATTTGTATGAATTATGATAATATCATTTGTTTTAATCGTATAAAACGCTGTTTTTGAATTATTGCATTTTATAACTGTTCTTATCTCAGGCCCTTGTGTATCATACATTATATCTATGTTATTACATCTAATTTTTTTTGTTTTTTTAATGATATTATGCAGAGTATTCGTTAAATGTAGACAACTTTTTATATGAGATCCATTTATTCTTAATATATTTGCACCATTTTTTGCAAAATCTGATATTTTTGGTAGACATTTTCTACCTAATGTTACTATTATTTTTGTATTGAATTTGTTATTAATCATAAAATCATAAAAAACATTTTTTATAATGAATTCTCAGTACCATGTTTATTTAGTGTTTTGACGACTTATTAACTATCACCGTTATTTTTACTTGGCTCTTCAGATATTGAAGATAAGTTTGACTTTTTCTTTTTAATATTGATTTTTTTTATCTCTTTTTCTTTTTCTCTTTTTTGCACAAAATGACCATATTTTACGTCAAAACATTCATCGTTTTTATCATGATATTTACCTATCCATGGTTTTCTGTCTTTCATAATTCCTTTAAATGTTTCGTTTCCATCGCTATCATATGTAATACAAATCATGTTTTTATCATATTTACCATTTTTATCGATACAATCTTCATATCCTTCAGAAGATATTATTCCGTCTTCATAAAACCTTTTTATTTTTTCGGTAAAATCAATATTTCCATTTTTCCATGTTGCTTCTGTTTTAACTTGTTTGTTGGATTGTTTGTAGTATTCAGCTCCTTTACCATTTTTAACGTTATTTGTATAATTTCCTGTAAATTTCTTTTGTCCGTCATAATAATATTCTGTCCCGACACCACTTTTTTTATTGTTAACAAATTCTCCTTCAAATATTTTACAACCATTGTCATATAAAAAACCTTGTCCTTGCGCTAAACCTTCATGAAGGTTGCCCTCATATAACAATGTATCTTTATCAAATATCTTCCCATAGCCATCTGGTTTTCTATTTTTATGTTTTCCTTCGTATATTTTTTTTCCGTCTTTATCAATAATAATTATTTCATCTTTTTTGCCATCTTTGATAATATTATCTGGATTTACAATGCGTGCATATATTTTTTCTAATCTGTTTTCTGCTTGTATTTCTTGTTTGTTATTGTTTTTTTCATTTTCTTCATCTTCACCACTATCAGCGATTGTTTTTATTTGTATTAGATTATCTTTATTATTGTTGTTGATTTTTTCATTTTTAATGTCGTATTTAATTTTATTTTCATCTTGTTCAGAGTTTATTTTATTTAATTCTTCTAAATTATTATCTTTATTTATGCTATCGTTTGATATAGCTTTTCTTATAACTTCTATTTTTTCATTATTAGCAATATCATCATCATTGTTTGCACTATTTTTTTTATTAGCATCATTATAATTTTTTATTTTTTTTTCTGTAATACCTGAAATTATAGATACAAAAAGAAATGTTAGCTGTATAAACATAATAGGCCATATGATTAATGTAAATCTGCTTCTGTTTAGGAAAATATTAAAAATTTTTTTATAAAAAAAACGCTTCATCAAACATAATTGTATAATAAAATAAGTAAAAAACAAATTTTTTGTATTATGTAAAATTTAAAATTTTTCAGATTTTTTAAAAAAATTTATTAACGTTTTTGATTAAATTTACTATTTATTGAACATATATGTACGAATACTTGAAAAAAAAAATAATCAACTATATAAAATTATGAGAAGTTAAAGTTTTTATGTTTTTTAAGTTATGACAGCAAAAGTTATATTACAAGATTCTGAAGCAAGAAAAGAATTAATACGTGGTATTGATATTTTAGCAGATGCAGTTTCAGCCACTTTGGGTCCAAAGGGAAGAAATGTAGTAATAGATAAAAGTTATGGTTCTCCAAGAATCACAAAAGACGGTGTTTCAGTTGCTAAAGAAATAGAGTTAAGCAATAAAGCACAAAATCTTGGAGTTTCGATGATAAAAGAAGTTGCAAGTAAGACAAATGATAGAGCAGGAGATGGAACAACAACAGCAACGGTCTTAGCAAGAGCTATAGTAAAAGAAGGTTTAAAAGTTGTCGAGTCCGGAGTAAATCCAATGGATTTAAAACGAGGCATTGATTTAGCGGCAGAGAAAGTTGTTGAATATTTAAAAAATAACGCAAAAAAGATTTCTAAAAAAGACGAAATATCGCAAGTTGGGACGATATCTGCAAATGGTGATAAAGAAATTGGTGATATTCTTGCTGAAGCGATAAAAAAAGTTGGAAATGATGGTACAGTTACTGTTGAAGAAGGGAAATCATTAAAAACAACATTAGATGTTGTCGAAGGAATGAGCTTTGATAGAGGTTATCTTTCGCCATATTTTGTGACCAATTCAGACAAAATGATAGCCGAATTAGAAAATCCATTTATTTTAATGTTTGAAAAGAAAATATCATCATTGCAACCAATGGTTCCGTTATTAGAAGCTGTTATGAAATCTGGAAGACCATTACTTATAATTGCAGAAGATGTTGAAGGTGAAGCATTGGCAACTTTAGTTGTAAATAAATTACGTGGTGGTTTAAAAACTTGTGCAGTAAAAGCACCAGGTTTTGGTGATAGAAGAAAAGCAATGCTTGATGATATTGCTATTTTAACAAACGGACAAGTTGTTAGTGAAGAACTTGGAATGAAACTTGAAGATATAAAACCAGAATATCTTGGTTCAGCAAAAAGAGTTATTGTAGATAAAGATAATTGCACAATAGTAGATGGTTCTGGCGAAAAAGATGCAATAGAATCTCGTTGTAATCAAATTAAAAAGCAGATAGAAGATTCTACAAGTGATTACGATAAAGAGAAGTTGCAAGAGCGTTTAGCCAAATTATCAGGTGGAGTTGCTGTTATAAAAGTCGGAGGAGCTTCTGAGATTGAGGTTAAAGAGAAGAAAGATAGAATTGACGATGCTTTAAATGCAACAAGAGCAGCTCTCGAAGAGGGTGTTATAGCAGGTGGCGGAATAGCATTATTAAATGCAAGTAAAAAGATTGATGTTAAAACTTGGAATGAAGATGTAAGACTTGGTGTAATTATTTTTAAAAGAGCATTAAGAGCTCCAATTTCAAAAATTTTAGAAAATGCAGGTTTTGATTCTTCTGAAATAATTGGAGAGATAGAAAGAAATGCAAAAGAAAATTATGGTTTTGATGCAAGCTTTGCACCTCAAAACGATAAAGAAAGAGATAGTGGCGATATCTCAAATGGTTACGGAGATATGTTTGAAAAAGGAATTGTAGATCCTGTGAAAGTGACACGTATGGCAGTTCAAAATTCTACTTCTGTTGCTGGATTAATTCTCACAACTGCGGCTACAATTTTTGACGAACCAAAAAAAGATTGTGAATGTTGTGATCACTCCGGAATGGGTGGAATGAATGGCGGAATGCCAATGATGTAATTTATCAACTTTGGCCGTTTTAAAAACGGTCAAAGAATTTTTGTTAAATCTTTATTTTTGATAATTATCATTAATAGTGTATAATTACACATATTTCTGCATGCAAAAAGGAATAGTGGATACAAAAGTAGTAAAATTTCAAAAAGGTAAATTATTAAAAAAGTTTACAGGCACGAATAATTATAATAACTCTTGCTATTTCCATATAGCTATACGTTTTTTATTATGTCATCCTTTTTTTTATGAAAGACTGGAAAATATACAAAAAATAGGCAAAGAAACAGATGTTGGCAAGTTCATTGCTGAAAATTATGGTGATTTTTTTACCAAGCTTTATCAACTTAGTATAACAGGTAAAGAAGAAACGTTTAGAGAAATATATGATTATTATACTACCAAAGAAAGACTGGGCTCTGAAGAAGATGGTCCAGGTTCGATGCAAGATCCAAGACAAGACATTATGACTATTGCTGATTGGATGAATAGTATATTTCATAAACAAAATGATTTTTTTGATATTTGTTCGAGTGTTACTTACAGTTGTGTTTATAATGGTATTTACTGTTCAGACGAAGATAGCCTTGAAGATTTTGAACTAATTCAACAAAAAGAGCCGAAAATAATATCAGATGTTTTTTCAGCTTATAATTGTAGTAAAAAAGGCGACAAACAACAAAAGGCTACAGCAACAGATGCAAACCAAAATTACACGATTACTATCGAAAATAAAAAATATAACGATGTTGTGATGTTTCAGAAATTTGGCTCGGAAGACAATAAGCTCCAAGCAGAAATTAAAACAAAATCAGGACTTATTAAAAAAAATATCAACACAATTTCAACGGAAGATATTAGTAGTATTTGTATAGGAGATGATGAGCACGTATTATTATGTGCTGGCTTGCATAAAAACAAACATTGGCAAATGTATGGTGAATGCAATGGTGAAAAAATCATATTTAACAACCAATGCCAAATGAAAACGAAAAACAAAGTATTCGGGAATCCATTACATGGTCTTGGGCCGTTAATGTTTATTAAAAATAAATCTCTAAAAAAAGGCAAGGCAAATTTTCTAAACACAAAAGTTGAATCGAAAGACAGCGTAAAAGAAATGGTAGCTTTAACGAGAGAAGAAAAAAAATCATTATTAGATAATATTAGAAAACTTGAAACTGAAAAAATTATTTGCTTTCGTAAAATAATTAAAAAAATGATTGAAAAAAATATTATTGAAGATAATGACATTTTGAGTGAATTTTTTACTAAAAGCAATGCAGATCCTATTATTACATTTTCTAAAACTTTTGACGCAAATGCTGATGAGATTTTTTCGCCAAATGATAGGAGTAAATTAAGTGCTGCATATGAATTAATAAGAAGTTATTTTGAAAATAATGGAAAACAAGACTTAAATTCGTGTACTGGGTTAATTTACTCGCAACAATTGTCTTATAATGACAATGATTATGTTAATAAAGACATTGAAGAGATACGAGAAAATACGAATAAAATAATGAATTATTTAAATTCGCTTGAGTCTAAAAAAGCTGAAAATAAAAGAGACGATGTTATAAAGAATAATGTTGTAAAGAATGATGATGTAAAGAATGATGATGTTACACCACAACAGCCAGCTGTCAACCAACCATTTCAATCAAATATTCAATCTAATAATGTTGAACGCAATAATAGTAATAAACCATATACAAGACAAATTACGCCTGCATATAAATATAAAACTCCGATAAATTATAAAAAACCATTAAAAAAAGAAGACGAAAAAAAGAAATACATAGATAAAGAGATTGAGGAAGAAAATAAAGATATAGATGCTAAAATAGAACAGGAGGAATTAAACATGAAAAAATTTGGAAAAAGACCTGTTATTGAATTTTGGGTATATTTATTATGCCTTGTTTTAATCGGTTTTTATATTTTATATCTTAAAAAAGAAGAAATAGAAGAGTGGGATAGAAAGCAAGCAAGTTATAATAATAAAATAAAAGAATTGCAAAGAACAAAAAGTAGAAATATAGATTATAATTTAAAAAACTTTGACACAAAAGAAAGAATGATTTAAGATAAAGTTTATCAAATTTTATCATTAATTGTCAAAATATATACAAAAGTCATCAAAAAGAGATTGCAAATATTGATTATTTAGTTTTACTATTAACTGTTTAGTTGATTTATATGAGAAATAAGTTATTTATTGCCGTTGCCGTTGCAACATCTTTTACTAACATAAATAGCGCGAATGCTGTTAGTTTATCTGAAAGACTTTATTTTCATTCAAACTTATATGTTGGATTTACAGAACAAACATATCAAGGTGATGCAAGACATTTTATAGAAAATGCGAAAAAAAATATATACACCGCAACATATCAAGAAAAAGGAAAGGGAATTGTAATTGGAAATGGTAGTGCTTTTTATTTGAAATTAGATAACGTAATACATTTATTTATAGGTTATGATATACAACTTAGAATGCCTCGCGGAAATACAAATGTCTATAGTGCAAATGGTTATGGTTTTGATTTTAAAGAATATGGTATGTTTAATGGAAAACTTGGAACAAGAATTAATCTTTACAAAAAATATATCTCGGTAGCTCCATATTGTTTGGCTGGTTATAATGTTGGAGCTATGGTAATAAACAGATGGGATCAAGATTTTTTGTACGATTATAACATTGGTCGTAATTATGGTTTTGGTGTAGATTTTATTGTCGGTGATGTAATTACATTTGGTTTTGAATATCGCATTGGAACAAATAACTTCCACAAGTATCAAGTGCAAGATGTAGATCAAAAACAGTTTAACAAAACTAAAATCAAAACAAAGAATTTAATGATGAAAGTTGGTATAAATTTCTTATAGTAGATTAGTATCATTTTGCGGTCTAATCAAATATGATCGCAAAAGTGTATTGTATAGATTTTATGTTTTTTTTACATAAATATTTTTTGATAAAAATAAAATTAATTTATTATGAGTTTAAAATAAATAAAATAGTATAAAAAAGTGTGTATTTTATTAAAAAATAACTTGACATTAAAAATAATAATTTAGAAATCAATTGTAGTATAGATGTCTGATTTAAATATTAAAACCACAGATTTAGTTTATGCATATTTTGATAGTTTTGTGCATAGTAATATTGGAAATGTCGGCAAAGTTGTTGATGGGACTATAACAGCAATAGACCACAAAAAAGGTTTTGTTGTAGTTGATGCTGGACTTAAAAGTGAAGGTATAATTCCTATGAAGGAATTTTTTAAAAAAGACGAAGGAAAAGATTTAAAAGTTGGCGATGTTGTAAAGGTTTACGTAATGAGTGTTGATATTAGTAATGGTGGATATATTTTAAGTCGTGAAAATGCAATAAAGGAGGATAGTCGTTTAAGAATTAAGCAAGCATTTGAGAGTGGTGAAAATATTGAAGGTATACCATTCGCTAAAGTTAAGAGTGGTTTATCGGTCGATTTTGATGGATTTATAGCATTTTTACCAGGTAGCCAAATTGATGAAGGAAATATAACTGATATAAGTGGTTTAGTTGGAACAAAACAACAATTTAAAGTAATACAATTTGATGGCAAGAATGCTGTAGTATCACGTAAAATGGTTATCAATGATAGTTATAAAGATGCAAAAGAGGCCTTTTATGCAACTGCACATGAAGGAATGGTCGTCGAAGGTAAAGTTAGAAATATAACTGATTATGGTGTTTTTATAGATTTAGGTTTTGGTGTAGATGCTCTCTTGCATGTTACTGATATTGTTTATGGTAAAATTGGCCATCCAAGTGAGGTTTTATCTGTTGGAGAACACGTTAAGGCAAAAATTATAAAATTAGATAAAGCAAATAATAAAATAGCTGTTAGCATGAAGTTATTAACAGAAAACAGTTGGTTGAAATTGGTCAAAGATATTGAGGTTGGTGAAAAAGTTAAATGTACTGTTTCAAGCATAGAAAAGCATGGAATAGCTGTTAATATTTCAAAAGAAGTTGAAGGTTTTATTCACATAAGTGAACTTGTTTATGGAAAAGGCGCAAATGAGAAGATTAAAGAATACAAAGAAGGAGATAAAATAGAGGCTATTGTCACAGATATAGATGGCGATAAACAAAAAGTTCTTTTATCTATACGTAGAATGTTCAAAAATCCATTTAAGGAATTTGCAGAATCATGTAAAGAAGGAGATCAATTTGATGGAGTGATTTCGAAAGTAGTAGATTATGGTTTCTTTGTTACTGTTGGAGATATTGATGGTTTTGTTAGTTTAGATAATCTTGCATGGATTGCTGATATAGACATTTTATCTCATTATAAAGAAGGAGATAATGTTAAGGTTATGTATCTGTCAATTGATAATAAATTTACAAAGATATCTTTTGGCATAAAACAACTTATAGAAGATCCATTTGAAAAATATAAAGATTTATTTACAGTTGGAAATAATGTTACGTGTAAGGTTTTTGATATAAAACCAGATCGTATAATTGTTGAAGTTGTTGAAGGAGTGTACACTTCTATTAAAAAGACAGATTTATCAAGAGATAAACTTGACCAAAGAGTTGATCGATTTACAATAGGTGATAAAGTTGATGCTAAAATTATGTCTTTTGATAAAGAAGCAAAAAAGATAGTATTATCTGTTAAAGGTCTTGAAGAGGAAGAATATAAGAAAGTTGTAGATAAATACGGTTCAGATAATTCTGGTGCTTCATTGGCAGATATATTAGGTGTCGCTCTTGATAAAATAAAAGAAAAAGATGATAAAAAATAGATCTTTCTTGTAGAATTCTGATTGTTTTCCGTGCTGATATAAAGATTTTTCTATTGAAAATTAAATAGTACTTACTAGATAAGGTTGTTGCCACAATAGCTCAGTTGGTAGAGCAAC
>DGWA01000015.1:0-819 GCA_002395105.1 Rickettsiales bacterium UBA4270 | reverse complement strand
GGTAGAGCAACTGATTCGTAATCAGTAGGTCGCAAGTTCGAATCTTGTTTGTGGCACATAATATATTTTTATATACTTCCATATTTTTTATAAGAAAATAAATAAAGATACGTGAATAAGATTTTTTACATTTTTAAACTTGCAATTATTTGTATTACATTTATGATAGTAAGCAAAATTATTAGATATGAAAAAATAATAAAAGATTTAAAAAACGAGAATAGAATGCTTAAAATAACAGTAAGTACAAATAATGTTATTTTAAAAAAACAAATGAATATTTTAAAACAAGGTAATGATTTTATTCAAAAAAAAAACGATAACTGTGAACAAATTCAAAAAATAATTTATCACAATAAAGATGTATTGAATAGTGCAGATGACATGAAAAAAAAACAAGAATTATTTGACAGTATATTTTATGAAAAATAAAAAATATCTTTTTAACGTTTTATTGTTTTTTTTGTATTGTTTTTTTTGTGGCTGTGAAAAAACAATTAAAATAAATACAAATACAATTAGTGGTTTGAAATATATAGAACCAAAAATGTGTGAAATGAAAAAAATAAATATAAAAAGATATAAAACAGAAATTATTGATGGTAAATTAACAATTGATGATGAAAATCTTGATATTTTTTTAAAAAATTTAAATAAATATAAACTTGCATTTAAAGAGTTTGAAGTATGTTATCAAATAAACGACGAATATTATAGGAATATAATAAAAGAAATTACTAAATAGTAAAAGAGTGCTAGTTGTCAGATTTGAACTGACGACCTACTGATTACAAATCAGTTGCTCTACCAACTGAGCTA
>DGWA01000011.1 GCA_002395105.1 Rickettsiales bacterium UBA4270 | reverse complement strand
AGGAAATGATTATTGTTATTGATTTGCTTTATTTAGCAAAGTTTTAGCATTTTTTATAGCATCATCTGTTATTTTATCATTAGAAAGCATTTCTGCGATTGTATTAATTCTTTCATCATCTGTTAGATCTTTTACTGTTGTTGTTGCAATGCTGTGATTTTGGTCTTTCTTAACAAGAAAATGTTTATCTGCACAAACGGCTACTTGTGGACTATGCGTAATACATATAACCTGTCTATATTTTGACATATTTTTCATCTCTTTTCCAATTGCAAAAGCAACGCCTCCACTAACTCCTGTATCTATTTCATCGAAAATTATAGTTGATATATCATTTTTGTCACAAAAAGATGATTTAAATGCTAACATAAAACGAGAAAGTTCCCCACCAGATGCTATTTTATGTATTGGCAATGGTTGCAAGCCAGAGTTCATTGAAGCAAAAAATGAAACTTTATCTATACCGAACTCAGTTGGCTCTGTTTCTTCAAAAGATACAAAAAAAATAGCATTATCCATTTTTAAATTTAAGAGTTTTTTCATAACTATATTCTCAAATTTTTTTGCAGCTTTTTTTCGTTTTTCAGACAATTCATTTGCGAATGATAGATATTTCTGTTTTTTTTCTTCTGATTCAATTTTTAGATTTTTTAAAGTTTCGTCCGAAATAGATATCTGATCTAATTGATTTTGAGCTGTTATTAGTTTATCTTTAAGTTCATATGGTGTTATTTTATATTTTCTTGCTATTTCATTTATTGCAGAAATTCGTTCTTCGATATTATTTATTTCATTTTCATTAAAATAATATTTTGCGCTTAAATCTGCTAACATTTCTTCTGTTATTTGAGATGAATTATATATTTTCTCTAATTCTTCATTCATTTCAGAAAAAGATTTTTTTATATCTTCATTTTGTTCACTAATTATATCTGACGCGCGTTGTAAATTTTCTTGAATTTTGTTTATTGTATTACCAATTTTTGCATTATAAAACATGGAATATGAATTTTCCATGTATGTTGCAATTTTTTCTCCATCGATCATTTTGGTTTTTTTATTTAATAAATCATCATATTCATTGTCTCTAATATTTAATGCTTTTATGTCGTTAACTAAGTTATTTAAATACTCTGAATTTTTTTTCTGCATTTCTATATTTGTTTCTGTTTCGTAATATTTTTTCTCCGTTTCTTTCATTGAGAAAAATAGTTTTTTTAAAAAATCTATTTCCTTTGAAAGATTGCTAAAATTATCTAAAATTTCAAGATGTTTTTTTAAATTGAATAAATCTGTTTGTTCAAATTGACTATATATTTCAAGTATATTATTTGCTATACTGTTAATAAATTGAACTGTTGTTTGGATATCATTAATAAAAATTTTGCTTCCATTTTTTGTAATTATTTTTTTTATTATTATTGTATCATCTTTTTCATTAATAAAACCATTATTGCAAAGTATATTTCGTAAGCTATTATTATTTTGTTTAAATGTTGCAATTATCATTCCTTGTTTGTTTTCATCTCTTAAAATATTTGTTTCCGCTCTTTTCCCGAGAATAATGCTTATACTATCTAATAAAATAGATTTACCAGCTCCAGTTTGGCCAGTTATTGCAGTGAAACCATTTTTAAATTCAATTCTAAGATTTTCTATCAATAATATATTATTAATGTTTAATTCTGTCAGCATTTGATGTATGTTTAAAAAATATATTTTAATTTCAAGATTATTTAGATTTAAATTCATGCAGGCAAACAATTCATTTTCTATATAATTGATTATTATTTTTTATATCTGAAAATTCTTCGTTCTTTATGCAGAACTTAAAAGATAAAAAATATTATGCATTAGAAAAAAAAGTTGAAGATTTTTTATCTATTATGTCGCAAACACTTGGTGTTGAACAAAAAGATTTAAAAGTTAAAGTTTCGGCAGAATTAGAATTTTATATAGTTGGTAAAAATAGTTCACACTTACGTGAAAAAATGAATTTAAATAGTGAGACAATAACGAATTTGAATAGTATACTTATGAATTATGATGATAATATAAAAAAACGAAACCAAGAAAATTCTATATACGATAATGAGGAAATGGAGCAAATTCGTCTTGAAAGTTTAGAAGAAGAAGATGGTTATAATCAGTTTGAAGTTCAATTTAAACCAACTTTTAACCCAACAGAACTAGCAATTAATATTATTAATTTTAAGACCTTAATAAGTAAGATAATTGAAGTTGATTTTAGAGCAAAACCATATGTAGATGAACCAACTAGTTCTTTGCATTTCCATATTTCAGTTTATCATAAAGATTCTAATTTATTTGCAAAAGATAATCCGTTTAATGACGATGAATACTATTATCTTCCATTATATTGGTGTATTGCTGGTTTACTCGAAACTATGCCAAAATTTATAAACTATTTTGCTCCAACTGAAAACTGCAAAGAGCGTTATGTTGTTCCAAAAGAAAAGCAAAGATATATTCATTATCCAACTCGAATTTGCTGGGGATTTAATAATAGAACATGTGCGATTCGTATTCCACGTAAACCAAATGAAGATCCGTTAAATTGCAGAATAGAGCATAGAGTTTCCTCGTCAATGGCTGATCCGTTTTTAGTTCTTTTAGCTATTTTCGAAGGTATGTCGTATGGGGTAAAAAATGAATTGGAAGCACCTGAACCAATATATGCAAGTGCTTTTGATGATAATAATGCTGGTAAATTAATTATAGAACTTTTTAAAAACTTTTGAAAGCAATAATTATTGACTTTTATTATAAGAAGGTCGTTATTGTAAACGATGAGTATAACTGCAATTTTTATCAGTGATCCTTTTAAGCAGGAATTAAGAATTGATTGTGATATGTTGAAATTGAACTCAATAAAAGATGGAGAAATCTGTATTTTAAAAGATTTTAATAATTCAATTTTTGAAATTAAAGATACAATAGTTTATGCTATGTCAGAAGAAAAAATAAAAAAACAAATAAAAATATTTAACACAGGAGTTGTTAAATTTAATGATAATATATTTACTTGCTTTGGGGAATTTGAAGAGATTTCTTAGTTATAGTAAATGTTTGTGCGTTAATAAAGTTATAGATGATTATTTTTAGTAAAAAAGGAAAAAAAGATAAAGAATTAAAAGCATTGATTAAAGATTATTTACTGCTATGGTTGTCGTATTTAAAGATAATAATTCTTTTTGCTATATTATGGCTGTTTTTTTCTGGTAATAAAGATCCTTTGATGATTTTTTGTGGAATAATTGCTGTTATTTTTACATTTATATTTTGTCTTATAACGAAAATAATTTCTCCAAAAACGTATATTTTAAAGTTAAGTTTTTTTGAATATATAATTGCTCTAGCTAAGGGAATAGTATCATCAAGCATACAAATGATAAGAATTATATTTTCATCTAAATTGGTAATAAATCCTGGAACAGCAATAGTTAATGTTTCAAATTTAACAGATCAAGAAAAGGTTCTTTTTTCGAATTTAATCACAATGACTCCAGGAACATTTGTAATTGCAATTGAAGGTGATAATTTTTTAATTCATGCTTTAAACAGAGATGATTTAAATTTTGAGAGAAATATCAAATTATCGGCTTTTTTAAAAAAAATGAGAAGCCAACATGAAGATGATGAAATTAAAATAAATCAACTATCGTAGCGATATGATATATTTAATATGTGGATACATTTTTGTAATAATTATGTTTCATATTCTGTTATTTACACAAGCAGATTATATGAGCAAAATATTATTAATAAATAGTGCAATATCTTGTTTAGCGGTTGCCATACTTCTGCTAGCATATTACTTTAAGGATAATAACTTTATTGATGTTATCTTTTTTTATATAATAATGTCTCCAATAGGGTTTTATGGAATATTTTTATATCATAAAAATAAACCAAAACAAAAGATATTTATAGAAAAAAAACAAAATAACAAAAATGGTTGATTATTTAATTGTTAATAAACGGTTATTATTTGATTACAACGTTCATCAGACGTTTGAGGCTGGTATAGTTTTGACAGGTTGTGAGGTAAAAAGTATTCGTAAAAATCATGTTGGTATTAATGATTGTTATATTGTTATCAAAAATAACGAAGTATTAGCTTTAAATTGGAATATACCGAAATATATGCAATCGTTTAGTGATAATAATTATGATCCACGGAGGCCAAAACGTTTACTTTTAAGAAAGTCTGAGATTAGGAGAATTATAGGTTTAGTTAAACGCGAAGGTTATTCTATGGTTGTTAGTAAAATTTATACAAATAAACACGGGTTTTTTAAATTTGAGATCGCTCTTGTTACTGGCAAGAAAAAATACGACAAACGTCAGTATATAAGAAAAAAAGATGAACGTCGTGAATCGATAAAAAAAATTAATGATTAATACTAACTTTTTCCGTATTCTTCTTCATAATCTCTTGTACCAGTACTGCAATCATAATTCAAATTTGTAGCGTATCTTGTTATTTTTCCATTTTCATCACGTATTTCTTTTTCAATTGCACATTTACAACCATATTTTAAGCCAGCACCTGGCATAAAAATTTCAGCTAATTGAGGAGCAGAATTCATCGCTGCCATTCCAATTGCAAATGTAACAAATATTGACCATTTTGCAGTTCCTTGAAAAAAAGAAAAACCAATAATAACAAACATTATTCCGAACATAGGGAACATCAATATTCTTCCTATCGCAATTGCTCTACATATTGAATGAGCTATGCCATTTGTCTCTGCAATTTGATAAATTTCAGGTACTGTTTTTATTATTTGTTCATCGTCTGCGAGAACAATATTATTATTCAATAAATAAAAATTTACTAAAAAACAAACTGTGATGATAACAAAATGGCTGATTTTATTTTCTATTTTTCTCAATGTCTTCTTTGATTTTAGAAATATCATCTTTTAAGATTTTACTCATTTTTGTTAATGTGTCAAGTTTAGCAAAGATAAAGCCAAAAGTTAATGCAATAACAACTATTAATAAAACTATTGGCATAAAATTACACTATTTAGACGGCTTCTCTGTTGATTGAGGTGTGCTTGCTTCTGGAGCTGCGTCTGTTGCTGTGGCGGCTCCGGTTGCTTCAGCAGCTGTTGTGGCGGCATCAGCATTTTCAGTTACCTCTATTTCTTTAATCACTCTTCTTCCGGCAATTCTTAATAAAATTGTATCATTTATCATACTACAACCATTTGGCAATTTAATATCGGATAAAAAGAACTTTTGTCCCATATTACAATCTTTTACGTCAATTTCTATTGCATATGGTATATTCTCAACCTTACATTTTAAATCAACATTATATGACAACATATATATATCACCACCACTTTTAACACCAGGACAAATTTCTTTATTCATTACACGTATTGGTACATTTACTTTAACAATATCATCTTTTTTAACTTCCATAAAATCGACGCTTCTTACGGTATCATTCATAGGATTAAACTGCATTTCTTTCAAAAGACATGTCATTTTTTTACCATCAAGTTCTAATTCATAAATACGTGTTAATGCCGATGGATCATTTGAAATCGAATTCATATCACTACTTTGTACGGAAATACATAATGACTTTCCACTTTTTAAATAAATAACACCTGGAACTAAATTATCCTTAATTATTTTTTTTATGATACTTTTTTTTCCAATTTCTCTTGTCTTGACAAGAATTTTTTTAAAAATTTCCATACAGATGGATGTGTATTTAAAAAATATAATTGTCAAGATAAATCAAGCTTATTTTATATACTTAAAATTAAACTTTCATATTTTTTATTTTCACTTTTTTTTGTCAAAAAAATCTAAAATATAATGCAATATTTCAGATATATCTGGCGCAATTTCTGTGTACGAAAATGATTTAACATCTTCTTCTGTTAATGGATTATTGATATACTCTAAATTATATCCAAGAGATGTATTTATAAAATCAATATTTCGTCTGTAATCAAGTGTGTTTAGAATTACAACTGGATAATCACTAATTTCATTTTGAATATTTATATTTGCTTCATCTATCCCAAGTTTTGCTATTGCAAAATTTTTTTCAGCATATAATTCTTTTTCTTTAACAAGAGAATTTATTGTGTTTTGCATTGAAAATTGATTGTTGCACTGTGCTATGTAAAAAATTTCTGTAAATTTTTTTAATAAAGATTCACTAATTTTATAGCTTCTATTGCTTTCAATTTCTTGCATCGTCCTTTTAACTGAAGACTGGTTTGCATTATATAAATAAAACAATAATCTTTCAAGATTTGATGGAATATTTGTGTTAAATTTTGCAGATAAATTGTTTTCGATAATTTTCTTTTCTTGTATATTTTTTAAAAAATCACTTTTTTCAGTCGCTAAAATAATTTTTTTTATAGGTATGCCAATTTTTTTTGCAAAAAAAGCAGACATTCCCATTGACATATTATTTGTTGGTATTGAAACGCAAAATGGTTTATTATTACAACTACTGTAAGCTTTGAAGAAAAATGGTAAATAAGCAAAGATACAAATTAGATTTAAATCATTTATGAATGTCATATTTGATATATCACGCAAGCTTGTATTTTTATATATGTTGTAACGAATTTTGTCAAAAAATGTATGATCGGTAGATACAGTTGCTACATCGATATTTTTTGATGCTTTACATGCCTGAGATATTAGTGCTTTTGTTGAATTATTTTTTTCATTTTGTAATAAAATAAAACCTTTAATGTATTCTTTGTCTTTTATTGCCCAAGCTGTTGAAGCTCCAGATGTTTCATCTGATATATCTATGACAACTCTTGGTTTTCCACTTTGTTTAGAAAGATAATTTACGATACTTGAAGTAACGCAGTATCCATAATCTTTATAACAACCGGTAGGGCCATATGTTAAATTTAAGATTTTTATATTTTTTTCTATGTTTTTTACTGCTATTATATCATTTTGATCTTCTTGCTTATTAACTGAATTATCTCCAAAACCACGACCAAAATCTTTCAACGCTGTGTCAACTAATTGTTCAATTGTTTCTTTATTTATATAATTATCTGAAATATACGATAGTACTTCAATTAATATATTTTTATAATTTTGGTTACTTAAATTGATTATTTTTTCAATGCTCATTTTAGCAAGAAAACTTGGCACAAAAAGTCCATCTTGCTGTTTTGCTATTACATTCAACATTGCATCATTAAAATTGCATAATACTTTTGAATTTCTTGTACTGATAAAAAACATTTAGAGTTATATTTTTGTATAAAAAATAAATGTAAAGAATACAATTGTATACTATTGTTATACAATATTGACTTTTATTTTAGTCAAAATGACTATCTATCTTAATTTAATGAAATATTGCGACGATATATAGGTTATAGGCATATGAGAGTTTTTGTTGCTATGTCTGGCGGGGTTGATAGTTCTGTTAGCTTGTTTTTATTAAAACAACAAGGTTATGAAGTTATTGGCGTTACTCTTCAATTGGACGATGATTATCAAAATCCTATAATTAAATCAAAACAATTATGTAAAAAGCTTGATATTGAGCATGTTGTTATTGATTACCGAAACGAATTTAAAAAAGAAATTATAGAAGTATTTAATAAAGAAATTTTGCATGGTTTAACGCCAGTTCCTTGCGTTGTCTGCAATCGTAAAATTAAGCTTGGAAAATTAGTTGATTTTTGCATAGAAAATGATGCAAAACTTGCAACAGGGCATTATGCAAAGATTATATTAAGTGGTAATGAATATTGTGTATATAGAGCAAAAGATAAACTTAAAGATCAAACTCATTTTTTATGCAGTGTAAAAAAAGATAATTTAAAAAATATAATCTTTCCACTTGGAGATAAATTTAAGAGCGAAGTTTTTAGAATTGCAATGGATAATAATTTAATTGCGCTTGATGAATATAAAGAAAGTCAAGAAGTGTGTTTTTTTAATGGTAATACATATTCAGAATATATAAAATCACTAGGCATAATGGAGCACGAAGGTTTTATTCTGCACGTAAAAACAAATAAAAAAATAGGCAATCACTTTGGTTTATTGAAATATACAATAGGGCAGAGGCAAGGTATTAATGTAGCTTGGACAGAACCTCTTTATGTCGTTAAGAAAGATTATGAAAATAATATATTATATGTTGGTGAGGAAAAGTATTTATATAGCAAGTCTTTGGACATCAAAAATATAAATATGTTATCTAGTAATTTTAAAACTAAAATTTTAAATTGTGATGTTTGTCTTCGAGATAAAACTCCTATTGTTAGTGCGAGTGTTGATTTAGATATGCATATGAAAAAAGCAACTGTGCATTTAAATAATCCAGCTAGGGCAATTACGTCAGGTCAAATGTGTGTATTTTACGACAAAGATAGATTGCTTGGTGGCGGTGAAATAATATAGTATATATTGCAATTTATTTTCTTGAAAAGAAATTGAACTTAATGTTCGTAAATACAACCAAAACAACAATATCTGCATTTAATATATCAATTGCATTCAATAATGAAGAAGATTTTGTTGCAATTGGTAAAATAATTCAACTTTTTCGATTAATGAAGGTAAATATAATTTTTGAACCAGTTGAAATTGCTGGAAAAAATTATTTAAAAAATATTATTTATGGGATTGATGAAGCAAATTTAACTCATTTAAAAAAAAACAATTTATTAATTCATACCTCCTTTGATTATTCCTATTTTAAAGAAGATGAGCATGTTCTTGCGGAAGAATATTTAGATTTTGCATTACAAAATTATTTTATAAAATCATTTGTTTTAGATAAAAACGTAAAGACTAAATTTAAACAAGATATTTTTCAAACAGCTTTTTTTCAACAAAATAATAAGTATATTTCAAATGCAGATATTTATCAAGAATATACAAATTCTCATGTGTTAAAAGATTGTTATAGAATTTTAGGTAAGTCAGATTTTTATCATTCATTTGGTTCAAAGTATTCAATTTTTTCAATAAATAATTTTAATGATATAGTGTTGATAAATGTTGTAATTGAAATATTGAAATATTTAAATTTGAACGATAAAGCTTCATTTTTAGAACAATTTCGGACAAAAAGTATTAATCAAATAATAGAATTTTTAAAAAAACATATTCCAAACAATTTCACGGCAATTGATGCAAACTATATAAAAACTTTACAACCAATTTCTTTTAAGGAATTAAATATAAAATTACCCAGTGAATTAACAGAAATTGATACTACTTTGGAAGGTAGATATAAGGTTAGAGACATTGTTGAGAATATAAAAAATAAAACTATAAAAATACCAGAAGGGTATGAATTGTACCAAATATTAAACAATAAGATAGAGTATTTTCCAAATATAAATTTTTGGAATGATTCTATAATAAATCCGCTAGTAAAATTAAGAAAAATAGAAATAAACAAAGATATTTTTTAATTATTCACTTATTTCTTTCCATTCATTTTCTGTTAAAATTTTAATACCAAGTTCTTTTGCTCTTTTAAGTTTAGAACCTGCTTTTTCACCATAAACTAAATATGTTGTATTTTTAGTGATATCTGTTAAAACTTTGTAACCAAGACGTTCAGCTAGTAATTTTGCTTGTTGTCTTGTCATGGTTTGCAATGTTCCAGTAAAAACTATGCTTTTACCGTTTAGCTTTACTTGTTGTTCATTTTCTTCATAAGGAATTATATCTAGTATATTGCAAAGTTTATTTATTGTATTGACGTTTTTATCATTATTAAAATATTTAATTAAACTTTCAACTATTTGATTTCCAAATCCATTTATATCGCGTATCCTCGAAAATTCTTTCTTATCGGACAATAATTCTTTAAAATCATGATAGTATCTGGCCAATATTTTTGCAACATTTTCACCAACTTCATCAATTCCTAATGCAAATAATACTTTATCGAAACGGATATTTTTGCTTTTTTCTATTGAAGATAGCAGGTTGTATGTTGATTTTTTTCCAAAACCATCAAGATTTTCCAACATGTCTGTATGTTTTTTTAGATCGAATATATCAAGAAAATTTTTTAAAATTCCAAGATCGTAAAATAGATTTATAGTTTGTTTTCCTAAACCAACTATATCAAAACCATTACGTGAAGCAAAATGTCTTATAGAGTCTGTGATCTGACTTTTGCAATTATCAAAATTTGGACAGTAAATTGCAACAAATTCATTATCTTTTTTTAATTCAGAACCGCAACAAGGACAAACTTTTGGTGGTGCGATTTTTATGTTATTGTCTGAATGTAGCTCAACTGAAATGATTTTTGGTATAACATCGCCAGATCTTTTTATATGAACTAAGTCACCAATGGAAATTCCAAGCCTATTGATTTCGTCGTAATTGTGAAGAGTTGCTCGTTTTACTATAACTCCACCAATATTAACTGGTGTTAGTTCTGCGACAGGAGTAATTATTCCCGTTCTTCCAACTTGGTTTGTTATACCGATGAGTTTAGTAATTGCAGTTATTCCTGAAAACTTATAGGCTATAGCCCATCTTGGATCATGAGCAGTGCTGCCAAGACGTTCTTGTATTGTGAAATCATTTATTTTAACCACAATACCGTCGATGTCGCATTCAAGACTGTAACGAATTTTTGCTATATGTTCATGAAATTTTATTATATCGTCTACTGTTTTTGCAACAATCCAATGTTGATTAACTATAAATCCGAGATTTTTTAAAAGTGTTAACGCCTCTGATTGCGTATTCACTAATTTAATACTGCTATCTCCTATAAAATATGTGTAATATTTTAATCCTCTTTCTTTTACTATTTTTTCATCTAATTGTCGTAATGTTCCACTTGCTGCATTTCGTGGATTGGAGAATTTTTCATTATCTGATAATTTTTCATTTATTTTTTCAAAAATATCTTTTGGCATATAAATCTCGCCCCTTACTTCAAAAATTTCTAATTTTGAAGCTTTACTATCTGGAGGTAATTTATCTGGAAAATCTTTTATCTGTAAAACATTTTTTGTAACATCTTCACCAACTATCCCATCTCCGCGTGTTGCAACATATTTTAATTTACCAAAGTTGTATACAGCGCTAAAAGAAAGTCCATCTATTTTAAGTTCACAAACGCTTTCTGGAAAATTTTCAATTTTTAAAAAACGATTTGTTTTTTTTATAAAATCATAGAATTCATCTACATTTAAGGCATTCATTAAAGAAGCCATTCTTTTTTTATGTGTTATTTTTGTAAATTTATTATTTGCACGATATCCAACTTGTTGCTCTATTTCTTGAATTTGACTAAAATTTCCAAATAAATCAGTTTGTGTTTTATTATTTTGTTTTTGTTGAATTGAACGTAATTGTTCTAATTTTTTTTTTAAAATATCGTATTCGTAATCACTTACGAGTGATTTATTTTCATCATAATAAGCTCGATTGTATTTTTCAATTTCTATTTCAAGATTATGAATTTCTTCGTTTAAGTTATTGTTTTTCATTATTTTTTTGATTTCACTTTTTTTATATTTTTCAAGTGATCTTTATAATTTTCAGCAAAAATATGTCCGCTTAAATTTTTATTAGCTACAAAATATAAATATCTTGTATTTTTAGGATGAAGTACGGCTAAAATAGATTTTTTGCCAGGATTGCAGATTGGGGCAATTGGTAGCCCTTTTTTACGATATGTATTATAATCTCCAACAATTGCTATATCTTTTTTAGTCAGTGGTTTTGTTAGTTTATACTTTCCTTTTGTTATTTCATATATACTTGTTGGGTCGGCATCTAGTTTCATTTTAAGCTTTAATCTATTAATATAAACACTTGCTATAATTGGTCTTTCTTCGTCTGTTTTTGCTTCTTTTTCAACAATAGAAGCTAAAATAATTGCATCTTTTGGAGTTTTTATTACATTATTTTTTTCACGCATCGTCCATTCAACTGTAAGAAAATCGATTAATTCTTGTATCATTTTATTTAAAATAATTTCTCGTTTTGTTCCGCTTTTAAAACTGTAAGTTTCTGGAAGCAATACTCCTTCATAAGAAAATAATATTTTTTCACCTGTTAGATCTTTGTTATTATTTAAGAGTTCCATAACTTCTCTTGTTTCTAATCCTTCTTGAACTGTTAAAGTTTTTAAAATAGTTTTGCCGTTGCAGAATTTATCTAATAAACTTTCATAACTTTCCCCATAATTTATACTATATTCACCAAAATGAACTATTTTACAGCCGAACATAAGAGATCTTATTTTTGAATAAACTTTGAATACAAATGCGCTATTAATAACTCCGCTGTTTTTTAATTTAGCAGCTATATCTGACGTTCCTTGTCCTTCGTGTACAAAATAATTTTGTTCTTTTGTTGTTGAAAAAAATATTTTAAAAAATAATGTTAAAATAACAGTAAATAATAATAACAAAAAAAATATTTTTTTTTTCTTAAAAAGAAACATGCCTACAAGATTTAAATAATCAAAAATCAAATTTAATCCTTTATTTTATAGTTAAACTTTTTAGTAAATTTTTGCATGATTTTGTTTACACTGTTTTCTGCATCAACTTTAGAATCATCTTTCCATGCTGGATGTTTATAGATATTTACCTCAGATGCAAGCATATCTCCTTTAAACGTCGAAGCACTTTTGAACGCCCTCTTACTACCATCTTCATTGAAAGTTTCTATCGTTATTTCATGGTAATCCGGATGAATTCCTTTTTTTGGCATATTATATATATACAGATATATATGTAATTGAAAAATAAATTGCAAGAATAAAATAATAATAACATTGATTTTTATTTAAAATTATTCTTTAAAAATTGAAAGTTTATCAATTATTTTATAAAATAAATTTTTATGCTATCGCAAGATTACAATAACAAAACTATTTATATAATAGATGGATATGGTTTTATTTTTAGGGCTTTTTACGCAGTTCCTAATTTTAAAACAACAGAGGGTATTCCAATAGGAGCTGTTTATGGTTTTTTTAAAATGTTAATAAGCTTAATAAATTTAGCAAAACCGGAATATATGGTTGTTGCATTAGATACCGGAAGACGCACTTTTAGGAATGATGTTTATGATAATTTTTTAGAAAAAAAGGCATTAATAGATATATTCTCAAACAATGAATACGAAAAAAAGTTGAATGAAGTTGGTTTAGATTTAGATAAAATAGATGTTTTGACGGTTGATGAGCTTTCAAATAAATTATCTATAAAAGATGACGAAATATTTGCTGTATGTGAAAAATATAATCTTGATTTATCTTACAAATCTAAAATTCTTGTCATTTTAATTTTTTTAAATTTAATAGATGATTTGAGAATTGAAAATTGCAAAACTCAATATAAATCAAACAGAAAACAAACGCCAGATGAGTTGAAATGTCAATTTAAAATAATTAGAGAGTTAATTGATGCAATGGGTATAAAAACAGAAAGCAAGATTGGTTTTGAAGCAGATGATATTATATGCTCTATATCGAAGGAAGCGACTAGAAATGGTTTCAAATCAATAATTGTGTCCGCAGATAAAGATCTTTGTCAGTTGATAGACGATAGAGTGTCTGTTTACGATCCAGTGAAGAAACATTTTTTAAATGAAGATGCCGTAATAGAACGTTTTGGTGTTAGAGCTGATCAAGTTAGAGATTATTTGTCTATTGTAGGCGATCACTGTGATAATGTTTTTGGAGTAAATGGAATTGGTCCAAAAGGAGCTGTTAAATTATTACAAAAATATGGTCATGTTGAAAACATTTTACTTCATATTGAAGAGTTGGAGGAAAAGATTAAACAAAAAATCATAGAAAGTAAAGATATATTAGAATTAGCTTATAAATTAATTGATCTCCGCGATGATGCTGTTGAGATAGATAATTTTGAAAAATTTAAATTAAACATAGATAGCGATGGTTTGAATAATTTTTTAAAAAAATACAATTTTAGATTATTTGATGCTACACAAAAAAGTGCAAAAAACAGTAAAAAGGAAGAAAGAGAAAAAAATTTAAACTTCGAACAAAAAAGCTTATTTTAAAATTATATAGAAAATCTTGTAAATGATAAAAGTTTAATATCCAAATTATTTGTTTTGTTGAAAGCTAAAATAGCTTCTTCGACTGTACTCTTGTTGTCAATAACAAAAGTTTGTTTCAGCAACACATTCTCTTCGTAAAACTTTTTTAATTTTCCTTCTATCATTTTTGTAGCTATTTCTTTTGGTTTATTTAATTTAGAAACCTGTTCTTCGTAGATATTTTTTTCGTTATTAATGACGCTATCTGGTATGCTTTTTTCGTCCAATGCAATTGGCGACATTGCTGCTATATGCATATTTATTTGATTTAATAATAAAGAGGCATTTTCACTATCGCTACCCTTTGATATGGTAAAAGATACTATACGACCAATATTTCTATTTCCGCTAACGCTATTGTGAACATAATAATGAACATTTTCTTCAGGATTTAATTCATAAGTTTTTACATCACTTAAAACTATATTTTCACCAATAGAGCTAATATTTTCTATAATTATTTTTTTAATTGTTTTATCGTTAACTTTTTGTTGCAATAACTCGTCAACAGACTTACTTTTTGTTTTAAGTGCTGTTTCGGCAATTAAAGATACTAATTTTTGAAAATTTTCATTTCTGGAAACAAAATCTGTTTCGCAGCCAACTTTAATACATGATACTGCTGTTTTATCTTTTAAAATACAACATAAACCTTCTAAAACAACTCTATCTGATTTGGAAATTGCTTTTGCTTGCCCTTCTTTTCTGAGAAATTTAACTGCTTCATCGTAATTGTTGTTTGTTGCCTCAAGTGCTTTTTTACACATAGAAAAACTAACACCAGTATCTTTACGAATTTTCTTTAAAAGATTTAAATCTACCATATATAAAAAATAAAACCATTTTACTTATTATCTTTTTTTTTGACTTCTTTTTTTTTATTCAATAAATTAGACACATCAATGCCACTTTCTTTCATGTTTTCTTGTGCGCCTTTTACTATTGCATTACAAAACTCTTCACAGAAAAATTTTGTTACATTAACATTGCTGTCGTTTGCAACTATTGGATAATTTACATCGCTTATGCTTGAATTTGTGTCAAGTATTGCAATTGTTGGTATGCCAATTGATAATGCCTCTTTTATGGCTAAATAATCGACTTTTGAGTTAAAAACTATAACAAGATCTGGACGTCCACGTAGGTTCATAAGTCCACCAAAACTTGCCATTAGTTTATCTCTGCTTCTCGTCATTGTTAAAATTTCTTTTTTAGATAAACCATTTTCAGTATCTTCCAAAATCCTATCGTACGACAATAAAGTTTTAATTGATTTTGATACAGTATACCAGTTTGTTAAAATACCACCCAACCAACGATCTGTTACGTAAAACTGATTGCATTTTTCTGCATATTCTTTTACAATTGATGAAATTTGTGGAGATGTACCAACAAAAAGAACTTTTTTATTTGATTTACTAAAATTATAACATAAATTTATTGCTTTTATAGCTGTACTGTATGTTTTACGAATATCTATAACACTCATCCCATTTTTTGTACCAAAAACATAATCCCTCATTTTTGGATTTAATGAACTAACTTTATGTCCAAAATGTGCCTTTAAGTCAACCAAGTCTTGAATTGTAAAATTAACATTATACTCAGGATATTTCATATTTAACAGTAAAGAGAAAGAACATATTTTTTTAATTTGCAAGTATTTTTTGATTATAAATTAAGTTTATGATTTTTCTGTTCATTGCATGTCCAGATTTGTAGCATGTAAATTCTGCGCAGAAAAAATCACCAGTACTCATTAAATCACCAAGTAAGTCTAAAACTTTATGCCTTGTAGCTTCATTATTATATTTTAGTTCTGCAATTTTATTTTCAATAAAAACGTCATTATTGTCATAAATAAGCATGTCATAATTATTAAAATCTTTTTTTAGTGCTTTATGTTGCTCAACTTGTGATTTTATACAGAATGTTCTTGCAAGAGATATATCTCTTTGATAACTATTTATATTTTCATCATATATAAATGTATTTTTTCCAATACTTGGTTCATCGAAGTCTATTGTATAGTTTATTTTCAATCTATCGCAAGGTCGCACAATTATATATTTGTTATCTTCTTCGTATCTAATCTCTTTGTTTATTCGTTTACATTCAAGTTTTTCTTCAAATTCCTTTATGCAGGCACTTTCTATTGCTCTTGTCCAATGATTTGAACTACCATCCATCATTGGGATTTCGTTACAATTAACGTGAATATCTATATCTGTTATTCTAAAAGCATATAATGAAGAAAGAATGTGCTCAACTACAAATACTTCACAGTATCCATTTGATATTGTTGTATTTAATTTCGAACAATCGAAATTGGCGTGTATATTTGATGCTATAATACTTTTTTCTCCTATTCTTTCAATAAGATCATCTCTTATAAAACGGATACCATTTCCACATTTTGCTGGACATAATTTTACATTAGAGACTCCACCATTGAAAGGACAATGTCCTTTACAATTTACTTCATTTAGTATTGTTTTTCTTAACATATTTTTTTGATACGGACGGAAAATTTATGTTCATCTATATCAAAGGAACATTCTTCATTTACATTATCTTCAATTTTTATTTCAGTTGCTAACGTTTGACTGCAAATATAGTCTTTCCATATTGATAAAACTTCATTAAATATCTGATCTTTTGTTTGTAGAATAACACTTATGTTATCGCTAATATTTAAATTATTATCCTTACGAGCCTGTTGTATTATACGAACAACATCCCTTGATAATCCTTCTATCATTAATTCATGTGTTATTTCTGTGTCTATCATAACAAGTATATTGAAATTTTTGCATTGCATCGCTTTTACCCCGTTTGCAGTTCTATAAACTATGCTATAAAGATTGCTTTCTAATTCAAAACCAGCTATATATAATTTATCATTAACTATCTCCCATTTATTTTCTTCTTGAGCAGTTAATATATCTTTTAGATTAGAACCATATATCTTACCACATTCTTTCATATTTAAAATTACCTCTTTTTTTGCTATTTTATCAAGGTCGTCGTTGAATAATTCAATTTTGTGAACGTTTGTTTCTTGTTTTATTAAATCTAGATATTTATTATCTAAGTTTGTTTTTCCACATATTGTTATTTTTTGTAAAGGCATGCGTAAACGTAAACCAGCTTCTTTTCGCAAAGATGCTGTACAATTACATATTTCTCTTACTTCATCCATTTTTTCAACTATTTCTTTGCTCACTGTTATATTGTTTATTTTTGGAAATTCTTCTAAATGAACTGAAAAAACCATATAATCAAATAATTAACGAAACATAAATTACTATAATTTATAATTTACAAGTTATATGTGTAAATGGTGGATGGTACAGGGCTCGAACCTGTGACCCTCACCACGTCAAGGTGATGCTCTACCAACTGAGCTAACCATCCAGTATAAAAGACAAAAGAATTAAAAAATATAAATTGCAAGATTTGTTTTAGTTGTTATCAAAATATTAACAGATTTTTTTCAAAAAATTTTCCGCTATGTTTATAGCCTCTGGCGTTATTAGATGTTTTGTATTTTTTAAAATATGACAATTTACATTAAAATTAGCTTTTTTTAACATTTTCTCGCTTCGTATCGAAAATTGATAAGGCAAAATTTGATCGTCTACCCCATGAATTAGTAGCAATGGTGATTTTTTCATGTTTGGTTTAGAGATTTCATTATTTGGATTAGCTATTCCACCTGAGAAAGATATAGCTCCACATATTGGCTCTGGTAATCTCATTGAAGCATATAGTGATAGTCCTGCGCCTTGTGAAAAACCGATTAAAATTACATCTGAATATGTAAATTGTTTATATTTTTCAAGATTTTGTTTTATAAACTTTTCTAAATAAGGTATCGCTTGTTGCATGCTTTGGGAGATAAATTCTTCATTTATTAGAGATGGATCGTCCCCAAATACGAACTGAAACCAGCAGTATTTATCACTATTATTAACTTTAAATGGAGCATCTGGATATAAAAAAACAGAATTTTGTGCCGCTATTTTACGAAAAGGTTTATCAAGAATTTTCATCTCATCACCAGTTGAATTATAACCATGTAAAAAAATGAACATTTTTGCTTTTTTCATATAATAATGTGAATGTATATAAAAACGATATATTTAACTAAAAATTATTTATTTTTCAATATTATTTTTGTTTGTTATAAAATTACTTGACGTTTAAAAAATACCAAATTACAATTATACTTATAAAAGAGTATGTTTACAGGTATAATTTCATCTTGGATTGTAGTATACATGATAACGCTATTTTTGTTTGATATATCACCTGGTGTTTCTTTTGTAATTACTGCTAAAAATACAATTGAAAATAAATCATTAAAAATGGGTCTTTTTACTGCTTTAGGTGTTGCGACTAGCGATGGAATTTCTGCAATTATTGGTTTTTTCTTTTGTTCTGTCTTGAATAATTATCAAACTGCGTTTAAATATGCTCAAATTGTTGGTATGTCGTATTTACTATGTGTTGGAATAAAGATGATGACAACTAAAAAAAAGACATGTTCTCTTGAAGATGCTCCGAGTACATCTAAACTTGCTTTAGATGCTTATAAAAGTGGTTTTTTATATACGTTTTCTAATTTCGGTATAGCAACTGTTATAATTAGTGTTATTTCTCAGTTTTATGGTTATGTTAGCAGTTGGTATGGTTATCTAGGTCTTCTTATATGTGTTCCTTTCATTAGTTTTATTACGTTTGCTTTGATCGCTTTTTGTTGTTATTTTTTAAAACTTTGGTGGTTATTTAGTAAAAATGCTGCTTTAATGGATAAGATTGCTGGTTTTGTAATTATATTATTAGCGATAACAAATGTTAAGAGTATTATACTAGGTTTATAATTAATATATTAATTTATTGTTTTATTTCCTTGTTTAGATCTATAGATTTATATAATCCATTTTTTTTTAAATCATCAAAATGCTGTTTATGTTTATAATATATTTCACTAACAAATCTAACTCCATTTTCTCCTCTTTTTAATTGCACTATTATATCAATGACTGAATTTATATAGTTAGTAACTTCACTTGGTGGAATGCTAAGACCGGCTTGCATTACCATCATTTTTAATTGTTCTTTTGCCATAGTTGGTGTGTCTGCATGCAGTGTTGATATTGAACCAGGATGACCTGTATTTATTGCCCTAAGAAAGCCAAATGCTTCGGCGCCACGTAATTCACCAACTATAATTCTTTCTGGTCTCATACGCAAGCAAACTTCAACTAAATCTTGTGCTGTTATATTTGCTCTTCCTTGTTTTCCCTTTGAACAAATAAGATGAACATGATTTTTATGTGTTGATAAGTCAATTTCTCGCGCATCTTCTATTGTTATTAGTCTTTCTTGTTCTGGTATGGCTCTTAAAATAGCGTTTGTGAATGTTGTTTTACCAGTAGATGTTCCTCCTGAACAAATTATGTTTTTTCTAAACAAAACTGCATATTTTAAAAATTCTTTTATTCTCTTTTGCATTAATAATTCATACAATATCTGATTGTTTATGTCTTCTGTTTTTTCTATAGCACAATCATCAAAACAGTGCATATTTTCATAGTCATCGAGCGTCCATTTTAATGGAGATGGTTTTCTTATTGAATAGGCTATTTGTCCGGCTTCGCATGCAGGAGGAATAACTATTTGAACACGATAACCATTTGGTAACGTTCCACTAAGTAATGGATGCTCTTCGTCAATCATTTGTTCGGTCGATTGTGCAATCAGTGACGCCATGCTGCGAAGATGTTTTGCATCACATAACGGAACAACGTACGGTTTACTATTTCCATACTGTTCAACCCATAGTTCGCATGGTTTATTTATTGTTATTTCGGTCACTCCATCTCTGTTGAAATATGTTTCAAATGGTTCAAGAAACGATTTTAGTGCCGTTAGTGATTGCATATTTAATTATATATTTTATAACTAAATATACAAATTTTTTATAGTTTAATCGCTTATTTTTGTTTGAATTATTTTTTCAGGATCGTATGATTTTCCATCTTTTCTGATTGTAAAATAAAGTTGTGATCTTTTTGATTGCTTATTCTTTTTCATATATGCAATAATTTGTCCTTTTTTTACTTTGTCACCAATTACAATAATTGGTTCTGTATAACCGTAAGCTGTAATAAAACCATTGTAGTGTTTTATTATAATGACATTGTCGTATCCTTCGATTGTATTATTATAAACAACAGTTCCAGAAGATGAAGCTCTAACAACTGAACCTGTTTCTCCACCTATGTTTACACCTTCTAATCTTCCTGTTTTTGTTTTATATCCAAATTTTGTTAAAATTATACCTCTAGATGGCCATATAAAAGTTGTCGGATCGAGTTTATTTATAAGATTTTTATTTAAATTTTGATTTTGAACATCATTCGTGATAACAGTTTTATTGTTTAGATTTTTATTTTTTGCATTTTCATTATTTTTTTCATTATCGTTAATGTCTTCTTTTAGAAAAGCATTTTTTGGTAATATTAATTTCTGACCGATATATATATTATCATTTTTAATGTTATTTAATTGCACTAATTCTTGATGCGTTATATTGTATTTTTTTGAAATTCTATAAATATTTTCACCATCCTTTACTATGTGATAATTCTGACTTTGTTTATCTTTTGGTTTTTCAATTTCATTATTATTATCATCTTTATTTGTTTCTTTAATATTTGTTTCTTTAACAATGTCATTTGTGCTGTCTTTCTCTGTTTTATTTACTTCTGTTTCGTTAGCATTTTTTTGCTGTTTTTCTTGATTATTTTTCGAAACAGTTTCTTTTTTATTTTTTTGTTCTATGTTATTTTTTTTTTCATTTTTATCTACTGAATTCACTGAATTACTTTTTTCATTTTTATCAATTTTTTTATCTTCTTGATGAATATTTGTATCGGAAAATAACGAATTACAGCTGTAACTTGATAGTATTAATGATAAAATAAAAAAACAACTGATCTTTTTCATATCAAGAGAACGATTATAATTATATATGTAAAAATCAAGGAAAATTTTTTTGCTTTTTTAAATATGTTTTCTTTCGAGAATTAAATGACTTTTAACTAGTTCATTTTCGTTCGTTAAAGCGGCAAGGAGAGATAGTTCACCGCATAAAACTATTGCACAAATAGTTCCTGCAAGAATTTTGCTCGCATCTTTTACAAGTTTATTTTGTTTATTTATACAACCTACCATTTGCATATTTTTTTTTACAAAATCTGTATTTTTGCCATTTCCAACACAACCACAAATTATATTTGGTAAATTTACGCTAAAATATAAATTCTCTCCTTGTAATTCACAATATGTAATGCCCTGAGAACCTTCGACTATATTTGCTATGTCCTGTCCAAATGGAAGAAATATACTTGCAAGCATGTTTGCATAATGCGCATTTGCAGAACATAAACTGCCTGCCAAGATTGAACCTAAAAGATTTTTTTTGTTATTTAATTCAAATATTTTTTCACATGTCGTGTGAAGAATTTTTTTGCATGTTTTGTTGCTTATTACAATCTCGGCAACAACATTTTTTCCACGCCCGGAAATGAAATTTATTGCACTATTTTTTTTATCAACACATGTATTTCCTGAATTTGATATGTATTTTGCTAATAAATTATGTTTTTTAGCAATTTCAACTAGCATTTTAGATACCTCATTTGTTGCGATTGTTGTTATATTGTGTCCAGAAGCTTCATCTGTATCGTAAGAAAAGCGTAAGTAAACTAAATTACCAATTACTTGGTGCTCAATTTTTAATAATTTACAGTGTCTACTTGTTTTATTTATTATTTTTTGTATTGTTTTTTGCTGAAAATTGTTATCATCGATTATTTCGATAAATTTTTTGACATCTATGTTTTTTTTAAATTGAATAATAGAACTTCTTGTCATGCAATCATTTAGAATATTAACTGATATTGGGTGTATTTTTGAAACATTTGCGCCTCTTTGAATGCTTAAAAATAACGGACTTTCGTATGTTGATATTGGAACACAAATTTCACTTTGTTTTTTATTGAATATTACGTTTAAATTTTCTATAATTTTTGTAGGAATAATTGTGTTCGAAATAGATTTTTTCATTGCAATTTACAACATATAGTTTATTAAAAAAATTAATTGCAAGAATTGAGAATATTACATGGCAATTCCATTTCCAGTAATAATAAAATCTTTACTGTTTATGTTTTGTGAAAAATCATTATCTTTTTTTTCTTTTATTCCCATTATTTTTAGCATATTTTCCGATATTTTGCTATTATCTTTTTCTGTAAGAATTTTTTCATCATTAAACTTAATTTCATTTTTTGTTTTTCCTGGTTCATTATTATTCTGATCGATTGAAATTCCATTTAATGATAATTTTTTATCTAAATTAGCAATCGAACAGTTTGCTAGTGAAAGTTGTTTTTTAATTAAATCATTGCTTGTATTAGTTACTTGTTCATTGATCGTCATTCTGTCTTTCAATATTTTTGAACTAATACTACTTAGTGCTTGCTTTAGTTGTTTTGTATCTTTTGACATATAATTATTACCAGCGCCGAAAAAACTAAACATTTTTGAAAAAAAATATGCCACAGGATGCTCTTTCTTGTCTACTTCTTTAGCCTTTTCGACAAGTGAAAATAATTGATCAATCTGTTTTATATCACTTTCAGAACTGTTATTTATTTGTTTTACTACTTCGGCAATTTTTTTTCTATTGCCTTCTATTTCGTTTGTGCTGTCTTCAATTGTTGTTTTGTTATGTTCAATTATATCTTTTTCATTCATTAATACATTGCTGTATTTGTTTATGAAACCATGTATAATTTTTGCACCCTCTGCTGCAGTGTAATTGCTGAAAAAATATTCTTTTATTTGTCCACCTTTTTTGTTTTCCATTCCAGCGTCTTTAATAAATTGTTCTTTTAATCCAGTACCCTTTAAACTGTCTGATTCGACAAGATTGAAAAATTCTTCAAAACGACTACGTTCATAGTTTTTTAAGTCTTTTATTTTTTTACTTTTATTATTGTTAAGTGTTTTAATAGCATTTGCTAATCCTTCTTCTGCATGCGTTGTCTCTGATACCTTATTTACTAATTTTAGTTCTTCAAATACATTACCGTTAAATAATTTATCAAAAATATTTTTTTCGATGAAATATTTTTGATCTTCACTGGTAGATTCAACTAAATTGTGTTTATTTATTTTAACATTTAAGTATTTTTCCACCTCTGATTTTATGTCGCTACGTTTTTCTTGACTGCTTCCATTGTAATAACCTTGTAATTCTTCTATGTCACCATCTTTAGAAAGATCATATTCTTTTCCATCTATTGTAATTTTGCTTCCAATAGAGCTAATACCGCTATTTTTTTGTTTTTTTTGCACGTTATTTTGTTCGAATTCAATATCTTGTTCGAGTTCGTTTTGTTTACGCGCATTGTTAATACTTGATAGCATCGTATTATCTAACGCAACTTTATTTTTATTTTTTTTTCTTTTTTTTACAGGCATATATAAATATTTTACAAAAATATTATACAATTTTTTTGTACTATGTCAAAAAAAATTATTAGTTCAAAAAATAAATACACTTTACTTTTAAAAAAGCCTCTTTATAACTAGTATTATGTTTGTTGCTGTTAATATAAGTGGAACTGAAATTGAGTTTGCATTGATAGATGATAAAGCAAAAATTGTTTCAAAATTTAGTATATCTACGCAAAATAAAAGAACCGACGATCAATATACAACTGAGATAAAAAATGTTTTTGATTATTTACAAGTAAATAAAACGGAGATAACTCATGCTGCAATTTTGAGTAATGTTCCAAAATTTGATCATATAGTTGAAGAATTTCTTAAAGCGTATATTAAGATAGAGCCAATAATAATCTCAAATAAGGATATACCATTCGTACATGATGAATCTATTAATATAGAAAATATACCGGTTGATATTTTTGCCGGTTGCTATGCTTGCAATAAAAAATACGGCAGCAATGTAGTGTTTATAAATTTTGATACAATAATTACATTTTCATTATGTGTGGACAATGAATTTATTGGCTATTCTGTATTTCCTGGACTTGATTTGCTTGCAGGCGCAGTTCATGAGCAAGTAGCTGAATATCCAGAGATTATGATTGAAGCTACGCAAAAGTGTACAGCAGTAGATAGGTATAATGCATTGAATGTTGGAGTTTTTAATGGCGTAATTGGTGCTTGTGATAATATAATTCAAAATATTGTTAGTGAGTATAGAAATAAACAATTTAAAGTTGTAGCTACATGTAAAAAACCAGAGCTTTTACAATATAGTAGAACTATTAATTTCATTGATGCTGATTTAAGGATTAAAAGCATTATTGAATGTGCTAAAAATAAAATGTTAGGTATATAATATATATTTTATATTCTTCTTATTTTTGGAGGTTTGACTTCATTTTTTCTACTTAAATTATACCAGTTTATAAACTGCGATATTGCGTCAACTTGATCGTCATGTTTGCATGCTGGAAAGGATAACAATTCGATTTCTAATTCTTGTGTCCATTTTTCTTTGTCTGCAATTAGTATATGTCCTGCTTCTAAGGTTGTTAGTATATCATTAACTCGACATTCTTTAGATTTAGTTGGTTTAATTGGTATAATATTTGTATATTTTTGTTGTAGATCTTGTATCATAGATGAACCATTTGATTTATCCTCAATTAAAACGTTATTTGGCTTGTATTTATTGATTATTTCTTCAATTTTTATTTTTAATTCTGGATATGCAATTTTAAGTCTATACATATCGCATATGTAAAATTTATTACTAAAAATTGCAAAAACAGCTATTGCTGTAAAATCATTTTCGGTTCCAAGTCCAGAGGCGCAATCAATACTAATACAATAGTTTATTTTGTCATTTTTAAATATGTTTTCTTTATCTGATAAATCAAAATATTTTAGCCAATCTTTTTTTATCATATTTCCATCTAATGTTACTGGATTTTGCTGGTATTGTGCTTCAAAGTTGTATTCACCTATGTCTTTTTTTATATTATCTAATGTTGTTTTTTTTTCCATTAGAGGATGCAATATATCACCAACTTTACGGATTTTATATAATTTATCAAATAGGTAATATTTTTTTTCTTGCTCTGCGATTGCTGGTAAATTTATTATAAACCAATTATTTTCAGTATTTTTTGATATAATGTATCCAGATAGATCATCTACGTGCAGTCTTTGCATTATTATTATAATTGCTCCTGTATTTTTATCGTTAAGACGAGAAGAGAAGACGCCAGTAAACCAATTTATTGTTCGTTTTCTGTTTGATTTATTATATATTCCGATTGGATTATGAGGATCATCAACTATTAATATATCTCCACCTTCTCCAGTTAATGTACCATTTACAGATGTAGAAAATCTAAATCCATTTTCAGTTGTACAGAATTTATTTTTCTCGTCTCTTCCTTCGGCAATTACTGTTTTGTAAAAATTTTTTTTGTACCAATTTGAATGCATAATTATTCTTGTATCTTGTGAATGCTTTGTTGCTAAAATTTTCGAATAACTTGCGACTATTATTCTTTTTGAAGGATCTTTTGCGAGTATCCATGCTGGGAAACTAACCGAACAAATTATTGATTTTAGATATCTAGGTGGAATATTTATAATTAGCCGTTTTATTTTTCCTTCTGCAACAGCTTCTAGTGTGTCACACAAGTAATTTAGGTGCCAATTCCATTTAATTTTTGTAGCTGGATTTATTATTGAAAATGCTTTTCTAAGGAAATATCTCATTTTTATTTTCGCAAGATTTGCAATTTTTTGTTCTTTTTTTTGATTTAGATAATCTTCTGTATTTTTTTGTTTTTTTTTCATGTTATTTTTTATGATTAAATTTTATTTTAATTTTGGAAGATATTTTTTCTAAAAATGATATTTGTTTTTTTTGCAAAAATATAGCAAAAATTAACTATAATGTATGATAAAAAAAACTTGTTTTTTATTTTTTTTAAAAAAAACTCATCCGTCTTTTTATGACGCCTGTATTATTAGTGACGTTTTTATTGTTAACAGTTGCAACAGGAATAACATCGTTTTATAACAAAAATGAATACAAAGAGATTGATGATGACATTAAGAATGCAGACGATGATACAGAAGAATTTTTAGATAAAAACGATAAAAACGATGAAAATTATAGAAATGAAATAAAACCAGTAGAATTTATAAATGTTAACACTCCTTCGTTCTCTAAACAAGAAAAAGTAAAATTTAAAACTGATAATTTACATGTAAAAAAAAACGACAGTCTTAGACAAGGAAATATACAGAAAGTTGATCGTGAAGGTAATATTATTAGTAAAATATTTTTTAAGGATGATAAAAAACAAAAAGGAGAAGAATTCTACAAAAATGGGGTACGAAAATATCAAGGATCGTATAAAGACTATGAAAGAGAAGGTGATCTTGTTAAAGAATTTTATGACAATGGGGTTATAAAGTATGAAGGTCAATATAGAGGAGGTTTAAGGCACGGTTTAGGTAAATTATACGCAGAGGACGAAGAATCTTATTTTTTAGGAACTTTCAAATATGGTAAAAAAAACGGTAGAGGTAAGACTTTCAAAAACAACATTCTTATTGAAGATGGTTCTTACAGTAATGATCTTAAAAATGGTTTTTTTCAAACCTTTTATGATAACGGTGGAATTAGATTTTTTGGCAATTATAAAGATGATAAGAAAAACGGCAAAGGAAAGATGTTTGATGACGATGGTAACATCGTTTTTGAAGGTGATTTTCTAGATGATAACATTTTAGAAGGCGAAGTTTGTAAATATCAAGCACGGAAAGAATATGAATACACAGGTAATATTATGAATGGAAAAGAAGAAGATGAAGGTGGTTCTTTGAAAGTTTTAGAAGATTTTACTTTAAGCGTTAAGTATGCAGGCAGAGCTTATAATCGAAAGATGATTGGAATTAAATTAAATAAAGGCGATAAAGTGTTAGCAACTTTTAGAGATGGTAAGGCAGAGACTCCTGTTATAGTTATTAAAAACGATGGCAAAAGTTTTGAATACTATTATAACAGAAAATGTATTAAAGTCACTGATGATATTGTTGAAGATAGCAATATCGAAGATGAAAAAATTCGTTTCAAAAGCAAATATTTCTTCAATGGAGATACTAGCAATGATTTCGGTAACAGTGTTGTTAATGATTTAGAAAACTTACTTAACAATTTAGGTCCCAAAAAAGGATTTGATGTAGAAAAAATACATAAACATTTAGGAGATTTAAATAATAAAGGAGTAGAAAAAATGATTCATATTAATAATAACACTAATCAATATATATCAGAACAATTTGAAAATGAAGAAGTTATAAAAACTATATTTAACTGCGACCAAAATGGGAACGAGAAATCCGATTCGACATCTATTGAAAAAACTTTACAAGGATTATTTAAAAAAGTTATAATAAAAAAACAAGACAAAGAGTTGCGATTGACGTTTATTCCTAAAAGGTACAAAGTAAAAGATCCGTTTTTACTACGCGATGAGTTTGGTAATATAATTGAAGAAGAGAAAAGAATTATCAATTCTTATTCTAGCTCAAGTTTCGAGAACGAGGTTTCTATGTTGTTAAATGATGAAGAATATAGAAATGAAAAACTGTTATCCTGTACTTATAAAAATTCTAAAGACAGCACATATGTAGGCACTGTAGCTAGTTTTAAAGACAAAATAGGAATTTTTTTTGAAAAAGGTGAATTTGTTGAATCTGAAGGAGATCTTAAATTATCTTGCAATAATGCAGAAATTATGTCTGGTGCTTATCATTTTAAAGGCAAGTATAGTGAAAATGATGTAGAAGGTGAATTGACAATAAAAGCTCGATATGATATTAGTGAATATAAAGATCGATTTTTTGTATGCAATGATTGTTTTGTAGAAGATGATAAATTGGAAGGAAAATTTAATAAAGATTTAAACATCATCTATATAAACAAAGATGCGAAAATTATGCATAACAACGATGGAAGATGTTATAATTATATCGGCAACAAATTAACTTTAGAAGAAGTTTATGATAATAGTGATCTTGAAAAAGATGAAAAAAAAATATTATCATTAAAAATCAAAAAAGGTGTACAAGAAGAAAACGGTGAAATATTGGCGAGTTTTGCTTTTTTTAAAGATGACGGTTTAGGAAGATATATTGGAAACAAACTAGGAGAAAATTTTTTAGATTTTGAAGATCAAGATAGCAAAGAACAAATAGAACAGGGAATGTGCAACATTACTACATATGGAGCATTGTTTGATAGAATATGTTATAGAAATCCTAATCCTCCTAAAATTAAGCAACAAATTTGGGTCGATAAAAATAGTTTAAAAAAAATTTATATTGATAATAATGGTGGAGATTGTTACTATAATAATGTAGAATATAATAAAAAAGGTCTCACTATTTTACAAAAAACAAGATGTAATGATAAAGGAAAAACATTATATTCTCCAGATTACGAACAAGAAATAAGCGCAATTGCTTATGGTAATGACAACATGCTAAAATCTGCTGCTCGAATTACTATAGATACTACATCAGCAGAAGATCGTTCTAAAGTTCTTTTTGAATTTTATAAAAAACAAAAAGAAGAAGGAACTCTTAATAAAGAAGTTTCCGAAAGCCAAATTTTAAAGAGCATTAAAGAAGAAGGACAATCAGCAACATTTAAAAACTGTTTTGAACGACAAAAACAACTAGACATAAAAAATGCAAAAATAAAAACAAATGGTTTAATTACAATTTCAAAAGATAAAATTCAATGCGAAGAAATATTATTAGAAGATTTTAGGGATGTAAAACAACGAGGTATCTATAGTGGAATTGCATATTATGATGACAAATCAAATATATATGATTTTTTATCGTATGATGGAAGAAAAGAAGGTGTTGAAAAAATCAGTGAAATTAATAGTCCAGATGATTTGATTGACAATATAAACAAATTGAATTTTACATGTGAGAACGCTGTGGTGAAATATTTGAATTTCAATGAAGAACGAAACCAAACTGCCGAATATAAAGGTTCATTACGTGATAATAAAATGGACGGTCGTGGCCAATTAAAAAATACAAGTTCAGGTAAATTAAAAGTTAAATATGGCGTGAATAATTATGTTGAATTGCAGGAAAATGAAACTATTGAAGGTACGTGGATAAACAGTGTTTTAGATTCTCGACGCGATTGTTGCTCTTTTTCAGCCGATGGATTAACAACTAAAACGTTTTGTGAAAACATTGAAGTTGTTGGTACATTTTCTCAAGAAAATAAAATTCTCAAGGCAGAATGCAAAAACATTAAACAAAATAAACTTAATTTTAGTATTGATTTTTTTGCAACTTCTTCGGAAACAGAATATCATGTTAATTATGAAAACATCATTAATCGTTATAAAAAAGTTGCAAGTATTGAAGACAACGAAAGAATAGAAAATATATTAGTTGGCTGTCAGCAACTTAGATTTAGCAATAAATTAGAAGCAGTTGTAGATCAAGAAACTGTAAGACAAAACAAGAGATTAAAAATATGTCGGTTAGTTGTTTTTAATCCGGATTCACGAAAATATAATTTATTGATTTATGACGAAGATGGCAGACTTAAAAATTACATAAAAAATTGCGATGACAAAGGTGGTAAAATAGGTGAAAGCGAATGTTATAAGTATGATTACGATGACAACAACATATACTTATTAAAAAAAGTTACGAAAGTTAGTAAAGTCGATGGTGAGCAAATGGAAGAATCATTTGATTTGTCGAATGCACAAGATGCACTTACAGTAGAGCAAAATAATATTCCATATGATTTTGATTTAGAACAATATAGAATTATCAGTCATTTTACTAAAAAAGCTGATGGCAGTATAAAAGGTATAAAATATGATGCAGAAAATAGTTTGTGCAAAGGAACATTTAGTTCTAATGGAATGCTGAACGGTAAAAATTGTACTAAAAAGTACAGTTGTGGACTTGAATTAAAGTCGGAATTTGCACAAGGCAAACCAGTGAATAAATGTAATATTCGTTTTAATGAAAACGCAGAACAAAATAACGGTCAAGAATTATCTTTATTTAGTCGTTTTATTAAGCAGTCAGAAAAAGATACATATCTTGCAGATATTCTTGGAACGGCTAATATAGAGAATGGTAGTGATAAAATTAAAAACGCTGAAATAATTTGTAATTTTACAAAAGATAGTTTTATTGACTTCAATAGCAATGTTGTTGTAAATTATCAGTCTAATGACAATAAAAAAGAAACCGTAATTTATTATCGTAATAATAGAAGTATAGAAAAGCTTGTTTTAAAATATATAATAGTTAACCATCAGGATGTATTGGATAACATTACCATGCATGTATTTAACAATGATCAATGGAAAAAAACACAAGATTTAACAGTTAGTAAAGAATCCGATAACAACAAGGGAAGGCGATTAAAAAAGATTTTAAAAGAAAAGAACAAAGAATATTGTTTGGGATTATTAAATAATTATAATATTCAAGATGACGTTAAAATAATACAATCTGTAAGTAGGAAGATGGATGATAATGGAAATTATATATTTTATAATGAAGGTAATGAAGAAAGTAAAGACAATGGAACTATTGAAATTTTTGATCGTGCTTGTAGAGTTTTATATGGCGCTGATGGGTATGACATAGATAATAACGATTTTAGTAATTTAACGTTGCATAAAATCAAATATAATAAAAAAGATGAAGATTTAACCAATAATGATATTGACGGATATAATAAAGATGAAACGACTTTTGAAATTGAAGAATATAAAGTTTATAAATATGAAGATACTGCGAGTTATAACGGCTTAACTATTGATTATCATACAAGCGATGGTGATAGTGAAAATTTAAAACAATTTATAGATAATGAATTGGACGCTAATAAGAAGGTCGAAGGAAAATATTTGTTTTCAAAACAAGCAGAAGATTCTGAGACTGTAAAAAGTATAAGACAATGTTTTGATTTAAATTTTAAAGAAGACATTGTAAAGGAAAGCGATAAACTGTTTTTAGATAAAAAATTTAAAAACGATTTTTTTATTACTGAAAAAGATGTGATGATAAAAGAAAATGATGATGAAGGGCAAATCCAAAATAGACATTATATATTGAAATATAGAAATTTTTTTACTCTAAACAATTTAACAGATAATAAATTTTTATTTAAAGGATATGAAGATATTTTTGATGATGGTAGTGTTTTGTTTAATGGAGACATTTATGATAGCGAAATTCACTATAAAGGTATTGCCAGTCAAACTGCATTTCAAGATGGTGGAACATTAAAATCTAACAATCCTGATTTTGAATATAAAGGTCCATTTCAACTCTATGGTGCGCACGGAGTGGCACAAGAATTTAAAATAAAAAAAGAACAACCATTTACATTGTATGGATACGAAGAAGATACATCTCTTGCTAAATTATTAAAATTTATTGGCAACAATGGAGTTTTTAACATTAATGACTCACCGTCAATTATTTTTAAAGTAGATGTAGAAGGAGAAGCAGGACATTGTAATTTCCATAAAGGTAATATTGATACAACGAAAGAAAACATTTTTAAAGCAGATGACTTTTTGCTTAAATTCAATAAAGATAGTGCGTCTGTTTCATATAAAGACACCGATAATTCTACTATTGAAGTATCGTTTTCTAACGGTATTTTAGAGAAATATAATAAAAAAAGTACGGATAATCGAAATAGAATAATAACAACAGAAATATCGCGTAAAAAACCGGATAACGTTGGTAAATTTATTGAGGAGTTTATACAAAAAAATGGCAATAAAGTTTCGGATGAAAGAAAAATTTTTTCTACTATACGAAATGGAGAAGAAAAAATAACTAAACAATCGTTATATTGTAATAATAAAGGTTTGGCTAATGATGAAGGTGGTAATATTTTAGATCATGGTGGTGAAATTGAATTTGAATATGATAATAATACTATAAAAAAAGCTATTTTTAAATATAGAGAAGAAAACCCTAGTGAAATAAGTGAAAAATATGCAATTAATGAAGAAGTTGAAAAAGCATATAAAATGGCTTGTAATAAGAATAATGAGCTTACTGAATATTCAAAAACTATATCTAAATTAGAAAACAAACAATTTTTAAATGAAAAAAATACCAAAATAAACGATGATACAACAGTAGAAGCTTTCAACAAAAAATCATGTTCTGATGATTATATATATGCAAAAGTGAAAAAAGAAGATGAATATTGTAAAGGTGAATTTTATACTTATAATAAAGAAGGTGAAAAGATTGAGTATTATAGCGGAAAAAGTTTACTTTTTTTAGATGATAGTTTGTATCAAGGAAAAGGAACATTGAAAAAGAAAATCACACTTGGTAAACCAAACATTACTTGCAATGTTACTTTAGACGGTACTTTTAATAAAGGTGTTTTTAAACAAGGTACATGTACTTATGAAAATCTTGGTTATTTAGTCGAAGGAAAATTTAGTAATCTTCAGTTGATGGGCGAACAAATGGTAAGTGTAAAATCTACAAGTCATCCAGCAAGTATTGTTTTTGAAAACGATGATAATTTTAATAGTTTTTTTATAGGTTCCAATGGTTTAGTGAAATTAAAAAAAGACGTGATTAATGAAATTAATAAAGAACGACATTATTCCTGGAGAATGGATTTTCAATGTTCGGGAGCCAAAATTAATGGTAAAAAATTGTTGTTGATAAAAGAATATAAAACAAGAGACAACCAGGATGAATATTGTGTAGATATAGTCAAATATCAATTTGTACGTGGAACAATTGAAAAAAATGTTCTTAGGGTAGAACTTAAAAAACATAACGTCGATAACACTAAAAAAACAATAAAACGCTTTGTAAGTTTATCTAAATATAATGAATGTAAAAACTCAGCTAACGAAACTATTTTTAAAAAGTGTTATGTGAAATATTTTGCAAGACAAGGAAAAAAATTAGAACAATATGATCAGCAAATATGCCAACAATTCACCGGAGTAAACCCAAATGATCAACTCTTTGAAGATGAAGGGATTGAATTTAATAAACTAAGAGATTTTGTTGTCGATACTGTTATTGAATTTCCAAAGATAGAATTACACGGAGGAATTAAATATCAATTAGATGAAAGTAATCGGCCATCATATACTAAGTATAATAATTTAGGTAAATGCGATATAAAGATAACTGATGTTGATATAGAAAAAGAAAAAACAAGTAGTACATCAAAACTGCTTTTATGCGAAGTTGATGAACAAAGTTATTTAAAAAACTTAAAATTGTTTGGGTGTACAGAAGGTTTACGACTTTCAGACATAAAAAAAGAAAACTTAGGTAATGAGGTTCCGACTGAAATTAAAGCATATGGAACTATTAGAGAATACAATCTTTCAGAAAGCCAAGAAAATGCTATAAACGATGTTATGTCACGCGATGTTACTCATTCAAGTAGTAGTAGGGACATTCAAGGCTTAAAAATAAAAGAAAATGATGTTGAAATAACGAAAATAATGAAAAATAATAATAATGGAGTATTAGAAGGATACAATCTTGATACTGAAAAAAAGATTTTTTATGTAGGTACTTTTAAATATAAAAAAGACGGTAAAGTATGTATTGATGGAGAAAAATGCGAAATTGTTTATGAAAACAGTTTTTACCAAGGTGAAACTTCAGAAGGGAAAGAACATGGTCTTGGAAAAAAAACATACGAAAAAGATAATGTTTATGAAGGTAATTTTTCTGCAGGTCGTCATAGAGGTTTTGGACGTATTACAGTTGGTCATAATCAAGGGTGCGATATTTGCGTAACAAGCGACGATAGCAATAAATGTAAAGCTTTTTTGAATTTTTTAACCAATAATGAATTAACTAAAAATTATGTTGAAAAAAAAGACGATAAAAACAGTCTAAATTGTTTCTGTTTAAAAAAAGGATGTACTATTAATGCAACATTTAGTAAAGATTTTACAATTGATGTTTCACAAAAAATTACATTACAACTACCAGATAATATTGCAGTTACATATAATAATGGTGAATGCACTTTGTTGCAATTAGATAATGATAAAAAAGTTAAAGAAATATCAAAATATAAAAATGGTAAACTTTTATTTAAATATAGTGTTGGAAATAATGGTTGTGAGGTAAGCACACTTTCAAGTGAAGATCAAAAAAATATAAAAGATGGTATTCCAAGTGGTACGATAATTGATTTTAAAATTGAAAATATTCTTAAAGCAGTACCATTTGATAAATGTTCGCAAGTTTATAAAAACACATTAGTTGGTGATATTATCACAAGAAGAGGAAAAGATACTTATGATCAAACAGGTTATGTCAATACTAATTATAATAATGCAAATGGTACCAAGACAAATACTGTAACGACATTTTTTTGCAATCAAGATTATAAACTAGGTGATAGTAATGATCTGTTAGTTAGTCTTACCGAGAAATATACTAAAGAAGACAATGCTGGGAAATTAAATATAACATTAAAAACAAACAAAGAACAATATGCGTATATTTATGACGATATATCTCAAGATTTAGAACAATCACAACTAACAGTACCAGCACAACATGCACAACCAGTTCAACAACAAGCTAGTGTAGCACAAGAATCTACGTCTGTAATAGAAAAATATTATAATTTAGAATATTACAAATATAAAATAAAAGATGTAAAAAATATTACAGTAGGTATAGATTATGGAAAATTCAAATTGCTTGCAAAACGTTGTAAAGATGATGGTAATAATATTACAGGGTTTTGCTTTAAAACAACAGATCCTGATGAGGTATTTTTTGATCGTGAAATATGTAACAGTAAAAGTACATTAAAACATATTAAATATTATGATTACAAAGGAACGTATAATAATGACGATATTGATCCAATGAAATTTAATGGAACAGAACAAGGTAAAAGAGAAATTATTCTTTTACAAAAAACTAAAGTGGGAGAATTAGAACGTGATATCGGTGGAGTATTAACAACACATGAATGTAAATTCAATAAAAACATGCAAGTACACGATGATAACGGTACTGAAAAAATGTGCGATGGACGACTATATAAAGGACCATTTAAATACGATTGTAGATGTGGTGAAGGAACTATAGAATATTTTGATAGCGATGTGTTATTGTTAGGAATACCAATAGTAAAATATGATGAAGCAAAATCGGGTCGATATATGTTTAAGGGCTCAAAAGTAACATTAAAGTTTAAAAACAATTCTTATGTCAGTGGTGATAACCAAAAAATAACAATAACGTCAAAATATTTTGAAGATAATCATCAAGATAATAACTGTTGGTATACAGAAACAATAGATGAACAAAAAACTGCAGAAGAAGAAGGAGCGGAAGTTTATTACATTTCTGAACGAAAAGTTTATTATTCAGATGAAGGAGGTAATCGAACGGAAAAAATAAAACGATATATTAAAGGGCGTGATAATGAAATCACAGAAGAAAAGTTGTATGATATTAATGAGCACATCACATTACACAAGAAGCAAATAGCTCCAGAACAATATGATACAGTTGAATTCACTGCTATCGGTCCAAATCCAGGAGACATTAAAGTTAAATCTGCATTTTATAAATGTGATTATAACGGAAATCCAACAAATACAAGTTCACAAGAATTTGATTATATATACGATGGTAATTCACATGAAATAAATAAATTGTTGCTAACAACATATTGTGAAGCTGAAGAAGAAATTGTTAATAACAATGCTGGCAGTAATGTTGAAAATGAAGAACAAGAAATTAATCTTGAAAATATTGATACAGAACAAAGACAAATTACTGTCGGTAACGTAAGAATTCAAGTTTTCAAACCAGATGCACAAAAAGACTCTAATGGTTATTTAACAGATACTAAACGTTTAGATAAAGATATATTAACAAATATAGAACAAGATATACAAAAAACAAAAAAAGACAAAGTCATACTTACTGGAGATTACACACAAGAAGGCGAAATTATTAAAGGAAAAAAAATAGAGAAAAAAATCATTTACAAAGGTAAATTTGAAGATGATAAAAAAGGAGGATATGTTCTTAATGATGACAATGGTGAAATAAACTTCGAATTATATAAATATAAAGGGAACGTAAAATCTGATAAACCAATTGGCGTTGGAAGTTATAACTTTGATGTACGGCAAGTTAATAATATTGTACCAGCAAATGTTGTGCAACAACAAGTACCAATTGCACAGCAACAACTACAAATAAAAGACAAAGACAATGGTGTAGTTAAATTTGATGTAACAGGTTTCACTATGGTTAAAGGCAATTGGACTGACAATTTAACTTTTGATATTTCTAAGCGTTTAATAATGGAAAAACATAAATTTAAGAGATTCGTAAAAAACGATACAAGTATTGAAGTAAATTTTAATGAAGGTGGCAAAATAGTTAATTTATATATCAAAGATGTTAAAACAAATAGAACAAAAAGTTATTTTGAATTTGCAGATGAAGGTCTAAAAGTAGAAGATATAAAAAACATTCTTGGCTCAGATAATAATGATATTGATTTGCAACAAGGAGTAGTGTTTATCAAAAAAAAAGCTACACTTAAAGAAAATGGTAAATATGATATAATTGAATATAATCGCTACGGTAAAGCTTGTAAAAAAATATTTAATGCTGAAGACGAGAAAGGTCAAAATTTTGAAAAAGTATTTGAAGCTATCTATGTTCCAGAGAATAGTAATAAACCAAAGTTTATTTTTGTAAAAAATGCTGCTGATATTTTAACTGAAGTTTATAAATTAAATAGCAGTATTAATCTAGACTTAGAATCAATTGATAACAATACTGAACTGAGCATGATGTCGAATATTTGCTTGCAAGCAACACAAATAAATACGGAAGGAATAGATATTAATAATTACAGAGACTTACTTAAAAATTATACATTTAAAGGTCTTGAAGAAAATGAGGATTGTAAGCTTGAAGGTGACTTTGTTTTTGATGAAACAAACAGTGAGTTTCTTATTAACGGAAATGATTGCAAGAAAACATATAAAAAATATAATATTATTTACGAAGGAGAATTTAAACAAGGAAAAGAAGATGGATCAGGTAAACTACATACTCTTGTTAAGGATGCTAGTACAAATACAGCAGGTAATGAAGATCTTGACATGACTGTTCCTTTGGCAGGTTTTAATTTTGGATTATCAGAGGAAGAAAAAAAAATTTTTGATTTTATTAATTTTAATAAAAATAAATCTTATTGTCTTACAGGTACTTGGAAAGAAGGTAAATTAACGATTGACGATTTTGTATTAACAGAGAAAAATAGTTTAAGTAATAAATTTTCAATTTATAATTATAATAATTCAAACTGTATCTTAAAATCAGAAATATATGATGTTGCAGGAAAAGGAAATTGTGAAGTTTCTAAAATACATAATGATTATGTCAACAAAAGTACAACACGTAACAATCTTATTGTTAATCAAATTACAAAAAAAAAATTTAATTTAGTATTACAAAAATTTTTTTTTGAAGAACAATTACAATTTAGATCGAGGATCTCTGATACAATGGGAACAAGTAATGAAGTACGAGGAAGATATAGCAACATTGATGCTACATTTAAACAAAATTATAAAGAAGTATATTTAAAATCTTGTTTAAAAAAAAGTTCTAATGAAAAATATGAACAAATGCTATATAATACTGATGATACAACACTGTCGCACACTAAAAACATACCATTAGGCGAGGATAGGATGCCACAAATAAACAGTGAAGAAGCAGAACGTGTAGAATATTTATATAATAAAGGTAAAACATATGGTTTTAAGATTAATACAAAAAATAAAATCACACACATATTTTTTGATAATTTTTTAAACAATGGAAAATATTTTGAAATAAATGATAATATCGATTATGTACCTGAAAAATATCAGTTTGTTGTAAATGGAGACAAAAAATACAAATGTTCATTATATTTAGAGCAACAAATAAATTCAACAGAGTTTAAAGGTAAAGTTATTGACTTGAAAGGAAATAAATATGAAGGAACATTTAACTGTCGATATGAAATGGATAAACTTACAAGTGTTAAAAATGATAAGATTAATAATATTAAAAATACGATTAGTAATGTTGAACGAAATTTTAGTTATATACAATATGCTAAGGACAAATACGGAATTGTTGATCTTCCTATTTATAATTTCGGGCTTCCTAATGGTGAAATGCAAGTAATATATGCCAATGGTGATCGTTATGATGGCAAAATGAGTTGTGGTTTAAAACACGGCGATGGAATATACATAGTATCAAAAGCCAAACGCTTAGATGTTTTAGACGATAAAATATTTCCTCATAACAAAAAATACAAACCAGGTGATACAGTGAAGTGTAAATTTTGTTATGATTATATAGACAATATTGGCAACAAAGATATTTCAATAGGACGAAAAGAAGACAATAGTTATAATGTTGAACAAAAGAAAAACGATACGGTTATAACCGAAGGTTATGATATTAGCGAAAATGAACATAAATTACATTATATTTTAAAAACAGACGTCAACAGCGTTGTAAAAGATCTAAGATTTTTTGGTGATATATGTAACGATTTACCTGACGACGTTAAAATAACAGATGATATCATGTTTGATGGTAGTGGCGGTAACAGAGGAACAATTAGAAATAAAAATCGTCGTGTATCATTACAAATAGAAAAAGGATCAGACGATACTTTCGTGTTAAGAAAATATAACGATCAAGGTAAATTAAATCTGTTGTATAAATTTAAAGGTAATTTTAATTTTAAAAACGCTAAAAGTTTTATAAAAAACTGTAAGGATAATTTAGTTGAGTTTTTTAGAAATAATAAAGGAGTAAAATATGAAATACAAAATGATACAAATACCGATGAAATTATAATTAATACGATGAACTACAATGATCAAAAGATGAAAAAGACATTTATGAAAAAAAGATGTAGTGATACTAATTATAAATTTGATAGTATTATTAAACCAAGCAAAGTTTCTGGAGAATTTGGGATTAAAGACGATGAATATGTTGTATACAAGCAAACAGAAAAAGACTTAAATAGCGGAGAAATTGTAGGTTCTTTTGAAGAAGGAGAATCAAATTATTTTAGTAAAGACGTGCAATTTAACAGTGCTCATAAAGTAATCGTGGCAAAATTAAAATCATCTTATTCAGTTTTTGATAATTGCGAAATCAAGACAAGAGTAAAAGAAGAAAATTTCAGACTCGTCAAAACTGGACAAGCAGAAATTAAAGGAGAAGGATTTGATATTAAAGCAAATTTTATAGACAATAAATTATCCGGTCAAATTTTGTGCCTGTTTAACGAAAACAATGTTGATCTTTTAAAAGATTTTATTTATAAACAAACCGAACATAGTAATGATGCTGTAATAAAAGATATTATAAAGGAGCTTAGTGACTATCAAAAATGTAATTCGACTTTACCAATAAAATTTATTTTTCAAGCATCAAACGATCGCATTGACATAAAACAAGAAATAGCAATTGAGTTTCCAAACGGTATACATTTAAATTATGAAGGAACAATGAAAACGGAAACGACTCGTTATGATGGATATAGGGTTTATAAGTATAGTGATGAAAAACAAAAATACGAAGTATTAAATGATTTTCGTGGTGACGGAAAAAACTTTACAAATATAGTAGAAAGTGATGACTTTAAAAAGTATGAAACGTGTCAAGATAGTGTTATCAAAAGTGTAGAAATTCACAGTAAAGTAAACAACGGTATAAAAAAATATGATTTTAATTATGACAATAGCAGTGAAGAATATACAGATATCACAAGAATTGATAAAGATGGCAAAAAAGAATGTTTTGAAATTGCAAAGGAGGCAGATATATTATTCAATAATAATAATGAAAGAGTTGATAAATATTTTGGTAATGACCTGGACAGACTCAAAATTAATGATAAATTGAATAAAAATTCAAAGATAAGTAGTTATTTGTCATACGACATTAGCAGTAACCAATATAGTGGTTATGTAAATAAACAAGATAGTTATTCAGAAGGTAAATTTGATAAAAACAAGCAATTAATTGAAGGTAAATTACAACAAAAAGACATTACATATCAAGGAAAGTTCTCAGGTAATAATATAATTGAAGGGACTGTACAAGTTAATAGTAAAAAAATGGATATAATAAAGACTATTGCTGGTGCTTTTGCCGGTGCTATATCTCTTCCGGTTTTGGGCGTAACTTACTTAGCAAGAGAATTGACTAAAAAAGTTAAACATAGTAATGGCAACATAGAAATTACAGGTAGTTTTGATAAAGATAGAGGTAACTTAAAAAAAGGAGTAGTTAAACTTCCAGGAGATAAAGAAAGATTTTATGCTGAATTGAACAATGAAAATAAATTTGATGCTAATTCATTGTATATCGAAGTCAAAGACAAAAATGCCAATGTGATTAATTTTTTTAAAGATAAAAATGGTAATTTTGTTAATGCTGTTATAAGTCTTGATGATAATGGTAATTTTAAAAAGTTAGAAATATTATATTCTGATAACAAAAAAGATGTTTATGAGTTTTGCAGTAATAATGATTCAGGTTTGCTACTTAGCAATAACGATATTAACATACGTGATAAAATTGAAATATATGACCAAATTGAACAACTTATTAAAAACGCAGTTTTTGATCCATCTGCGAATAAAAATTTACGTATCAAAAACATGGTTATAGCTCAACAACGTAGAGAATATGACAGAGATAAATTGAAGACATTTGAATTTCCTGTTACTAACGGCACACATGCTGATAATAATGTAAAAGATTATTATAAAGCTGATTTTGAATACGATGGTAGTAAAAAACTCAAAGGAATTAAAATTGATACAAAAGATAATGAAATATTTATTTGTTGTAATAATGCACCGGATACGCAAGGTGGAGCTTTCACGGAAGAAGAATTAGAAAATATAGATTTTGGCTATTATATAGAAAAAATTAAAAATGAAGTTGATACAGAAAAAATATGTGCTTGTTTGGTTAAAGAGAAAGCAAATTCAAAAATATCAGGTCATATTAAGAAAGATGGTAAAAAATTTGTAGGTGATGAGTTCATAACTAAAACAGATGTTAATGATTTAGATATTAACAAATATTTAATAAAAACAGGTTGTATTGAATGTGATAATCAAACGATACAAACATCAAAAGATAATGAAAATCATGATAATGATGGGTATTTTGATAAAGGTGTTTTAAAACAAGGAAAAATAAATATAACATCTAAAACTGATAATTTACAAATTGACGATAGTTTAAATGTAAAATTAAAAAAAGATGACATTCTTGAAGGATTTTTTAAAAATGATAAACTTGATGCAACAAAAAAATATACCATTGAACACAAAAATGAAGACACAATTCAAATCGATATACATGAAGGGAATAAATGTTCACAGTCAACTTATAGTAAAAAATATGAACTTCAACGTATTATTCACAAAGAAGGAAATACTAAAGAAATTACAGCAGATTTCAAATCAATAGACAAAAAACGTCGTTTTGTGTCTAAAATTGAGGAAGATATTAAAAAATATGCAACGTTTAAGAGTGATAATGATATGCTTATCAAAGCATGTGAAAAACAAGGTGATAATTCCACAATTACAACGGTTTTTAACATTGGTTTAATTGATAGTATAACTAAAAAAAATGCTTCCAGTAATGTTGAATATTTAATAAAAAATATAAAATATAAATATGATAATACAACAGATAATTCTGAAGATAAAAGTAATTATCCAACGCAAGCTACGAAAGAAGAAAATGGAAATGTTATAGTTCAATTGTATAGCAATGAAAATAATGTAGATTTAGGACATAAAGTGTTTAAAGAATTTTCTGAAAAAAATGGTGGTAGTTTTTTTTGTATAGGTCATCTTAAGAAAACAGGAGAAAATGTTTATTCTGGTATAAGATATTACGATGGACTTGTGGAAGAGGGTGAGTTTGATTTTAGTTTTAATCTTGTCAAAGGAGTTAAGGTAAGTCTTGATTTTTTTAAATTATTTAAATCACAAAATAACGAAAAACAACAAAACGGCCAAGCACATGACAATATAATGACTTCCGAAACGATTAAAAATGTAAAATTAGATAGTAATTGTAAAAATGCATATGCATACGTTGTTGAAAATGGACACAACGTAGAATATTTAAATAAGGATTTCCACTATAAAGGTACGTTTTCAGGTACTAAAATATCTCAAGGAAAATTAAAAGTTTTATCAGAAAATTTTGTAATTTGCAATAAAATTACATCATTTTACAATCTTTTACGAACAGACAAAGTTGTAAACATTAAAATTGATAAAGATACAGAAATCGATGGTTCTTTTAAAGAAGAAAATGATAAATACATTGTTAATGGCGATTTTTCAACTAGTTGTATTGATTCAGGAGCAGGTTCTAAAACAATTAAACAGTATAGAGGAGGAAATCTTGTATCATCTACATCAAGACCACGTAAAAATAATGGCGTTCCACAATTGAATTTAGATTCAATTGTTTATAAATATAGTGTTATTAAAGAAGGAAAAGTTTCACATATTCTTGTATTTGATAAATCTAAAAATGGCGAAACACTAGAAAATATAAAAAAAAATTTTAATCTCAGTTTAGATGACTCATATATAGCAAGTGCTCTTGATTTATCAAGTGCTGATTTTAAACAATATAGAGTTGCAAGAATTATATATCCTGATCCTCAGGATGTAAACAAGTTTAATATGGATGAATATGGAATAGAAGGAAGAATAAAGCATGAAATAAAAAATTGCGATCAAAATGGAAATAAGGTTGAGGGTGATTTTACCGAAATTGAATACGATGATTCAAATAATAAAAATCTGATAAAAAAATGTACAAAACAAAGTAAAAACCAAACAGGAACTATAATTGAAAAGCACGAGGAGTATTCTGTTGTGAGTACGAGAGATGAACAAAAAAGCAATGTTGAGGGCAAAACTGCGAGTTTAACTAAAATAGACGCTAAGCAAAAAGTTTTAACAAGCTTTGAGAAAACATGTGAAAGTGACAATAAATGGAAGTGTAAAGGTTTTGTAAGCATTGAAGATAATAGTAATTATTATCTTTATGATGGTGATTTTGACTTCGATGGTGATTCTTTTTATATTAAAAGAGGGAAAAAGTATCTTGGTGGTAAAATCATTTATAATGGAGAATTCAAGTCTGTCAAGACTAATGGCAAGGTAGAATTTACTAGAAATGGTAAAGGTGAGTTTTATGTTTATAACAATAAATCGTGCGAAATACAAGCAAAAAGCGGTCCAAATATAACAGTGACAGACAGAAATTTTACTATTATTGGAGAATGGGAGCAAGATAAACTGATTTCTGATCAAGAATACACTATAATTGCTAATGCTAGAGGAGGAATAAATGTTAAGATTATAAAAGGAACTCAAACCATAACGCAAAAATATACAAGAGATTTAGGTGGAAATATGACATTAAAATGTTTAATGCTAGAAGATACAGATAATGCAAATAAAAAAAATACTTGCATGATTAATTTTTCAGAAAATGGCGTTAACAGTGATGCAATTGGCGTCAATAGTGTTAAAAGTTTGTTGGAACAAGGAATGTATTATAAAGATAATGCTTGTATGAATAAAATATCGTCTATTGTATGTTACGATGACAATAAAAAATGGTACAAATATGTTAGTTACGATAAAAAAGGTAAAATTAACAAGTTTATAGAAAATTGTAGTTTTTCTGGAGAAAAAACTAATGAATCAGAAGAAACGTTGTTAGAAATGGATAAAAATGGTGAAATAATTAAAGCATGCAGACATAACAGCGATGGTTTATGTACAATTCAAGAATTTTGGAACAAAGCAGATAAAGATCTTTCTGGAAAAAAACCATATATTAGTGGTATTGATAGTTTTTTAGGTACAAAAAAATATATAAAATCACATATACAAATTGATAAAGTTAAGTCAAGTAATCATGGTATACAAGCACAAGGATTATGTTATATTGATATAAATGGTGATTATAAAATATTTGAAGGTCGTTTTAGTAGTTCTGAAACAATATCGGACGATAAAATACCGTCATTTGTCCCTGACACAGGTAACATAGTTGGAAACGAAAACAATGAAGAGCGTGAAACGGCTGGTGAAGAAAAGCATAGTTTTTCTTATAAAAACGGTGTTATTGAGCATCAGGTAGATAATTTAAAAAACAAATTTACTTTATTGAAATACAAAGATTACGATACAGGCATCGTAAATGTAACAGACTTTATGCTTGATAAGTGTAAGTTTAAATTTACAGGAAAAATGAAAAATTTGAATCCGTTGAAAGGTAAATTGTTCGATAACAGTAATGGAGAATTAATATATGAAGGCGAATTTAATGAAAATGTAGAATGTGAGTATAGCGGGCATGGCCAGCTTCAATACGATAAAAAAACAACATACGAAGGTGATTTCGTACGTGGATTATTTAATGGTCAAGGTAAGTTAGTTCATAAATATACTGATGCAGATAAAAAAAAAGCATCAGAAGAAAACAAAGAACTAGTTGTATTGGAACAAGGACGTTTTAGAGACGGCGATTTTATCGAAGGTTTGCGATTTTATGATGATATTATAAAAAATAATAACATTTTTCAAAGAACGGCAGATAGAGTAGTAAGAAATGGCGATGGTTATGATATAATTGAAAAATTTGTTATTAGTGCTAAAGATCAATCACAACTTGATAGCCTCGAATGTGACGTAGAAGATAAAAAAGTTGAAAGATCTATTGAAGGTTCTCAAGTAAAAATTGTTTCAAGTTTAGATAGTTCTAAAAAAGATTTTGTAGAAGTTCAGACTGAAAAATACTTATTTGGCAGTGAACTTATGATTGAAAAACAATACGTTTTTGACGGTGAAGAATCTCAAATAAAAAGTATTGTTAGCAAAAAAAATAAACAACAACATCAATATAACAAAAATGGAACATATTTTGTTATTAGTTCAGAGTATGGTGACGACTCTAACGAATATGATACAGTTAGTATATTCTCTAATGTATCAACTACTACGAAAGAAAAATTAAAAATAAAAAATATAGAACGGAAGTATGATTTAAATATTTTTTCAGAAAAACAAATATTGAAAAATAATTTTCCAGGTTTTGAGAAATACTTTTTGCCAAAATATTCTTCAAAAGTTACAAGTTATTATGATAAACGATGTTATGACGAGGAAACTTGTGAATATGATAAGTCGACTGGTATAATTCTTGAGAGAAAATTAGTACAACATCGAGAAAAAAACAAAGATAAAACATATGATTTTATATATGTTACTGTTAATAATAATATGTTTGAGGCTCAATTTGATGGAGAAATACTTATAAGTGTAACAAAATATGATACAGAAGGAAGAAAGTTAAAAACGTATAATGGGGGTAAAAGAAAAATTAAAGTAAAAAATGATGATAATGATTCAATAGAACGATTGAAACAAGCAATCAAAGAGATTGCCGTAATAAATAATATATCAATTGATTATGAATGGGATAATAAAGAAAAAACAGTAAAAGTTATAGATCAAGGCACTATAAGTTCGATTTATAAATATAGCGATATTTACAATACATATATTCCTATTTTTAAAAAAACACGCGGTAATAGTGGTTTAATATATTCTGAAAAAAAAGCCGGTGAAGTTATTGGTGGATGCAATATTTACGGTAAGCGTATATGTAAAAAAAAATATAACAATGGCAATGTATATGAAGAGACTGTGGACGATGAAAATTTCAAAATAAAGGAAACAACAAAAGATAAGAAAGGTGTTGTGTTAAAGACTGTAATTAATGAATTTAAAGATAAAAGTTACAAAAAAAAAGTATCATCAACTACAACAACATTTGTAAGCGAAACCGAGTTTAATATCGAAACGGAAGTAAATGAGAAAGTTTATGACAATTATCTTTTAAATAAACACGAGTATAAGCATAAGAAAGAGAAAGATGAAACAATAAAAGGATATAGGAAATATTTATCAAAAGATAACCATTCATTATTATGCGAAGAACTTTATTCGTTTAAAGACGGGATAGCCAAACTAAAGCGATTTTTCGCAGATTGTAGTAGTGTTGTTATGCAAAAAAATGATTATACGTTAAAGGTTAGTTTATATCCGACTGATTCATCATTAGTATCTTATTTTTTTCGTTATGATAACAATACAAACGCAATTGTCGCAACTTGTACTGAGTACGAAATATTCGATCAGAATCAAGCGAAAAAGAACTCAGAGTTTATAATTTACAAACTAAAAAACAACGATATACCAAAAGGTCAACTCTCGAACATATATAATTCAATAAGGGACAAAATGTCGTTTGATGACATAAAAAAAGAATTAGATTATGAACATAAAGACGGAATACATTGTATTAAACAAAACGAATATCAAAATGGCACTATGACTAAGCAAATAGAATATGATGATGAAGGACGAGAAATAAAACTGGTTACATATGGTAACAAAAATATAACAACAATAAAAGAATATAAAGACAAACAAAAACAACCATGTGTAATATACGAAAGTGACACGCAATTAAAATATAAAAAACAAGAGCGCGATGGTGATAAAATTATTAAAGAAATTTACTATCAGGGAGACATAAAAGATTACAAAAATGACAATCAAAACCATGTAATTTTGTCGGAAAAAGATTTTACTTATGATACTCAAAATCGTGAAGTATCAACTGTTCAACACGATAACATTAAAAATATATATTGTAAAACAAATACAGAATATGATACTGAAAAAAACGAAAAATATCAAACTGTATCTGAAAGTTCAAATGGTGAAGAGTACGTAAAAAAATATAAAAGAACATACAGTATGAACAATGATGAAAAACCATTATATGATATAATTTTTGATAAAATTGGGAATGAAATAAAAAAAATACAATATGAAAAAGATGGAGCAAGAATATTTTTATTAAAAAATAAGTATAAACCATTTAAAGAGTTAGAATCTAATAATTATGGTTTATTAACAAAAGAAAGAGAAATTCAAGACAATGACGATGGACGAGATATAAAAACCAAAGATTTATTTGATGGCAATGGAATTAGTACAAAATGTGAACGCAATACAGGTGATTCAATTGAAATTTCAGGATCGATAAGCAATGAATCTAAAATACCAATAGAAGACGAAGACGGATCAATAAGTATTAAAGCATACAATCAAACAGGTGTTGGACATATTATTGAATATTATAGTAATTCAACAGGATTATTTAAAAAAGAGATAATCGATAGTGATTATCACGAAATACAAAAGTTTGAGGATAATAAAATATACTTAAAAATAATCAAAAAAAATGATATTGTAGAAAAAGAAATCTACTATGACGGTTCAGGTAATGTAAGATTTACAGTATATTATTATGATGATCCAAATGTACCACATATTAAAGAAGAAAACAACATCAAATATTTTTATTCAACAGATAAATCATTGCTTAAAACAGAGACTGTTGATAAAAAAGATAGTGCAACAATAACAACGACAACATTTTTTAACGGTAAGAAGGAAACAAGTAAAATAGAAATAAAAACAGAAGAGGATGATAAAATAAAGACCAAAGTAATTTACGGACAAAACAAAATTGAGTTGACATGTTATGACAAAATAAATAATATATATTATAATAAAATTATCGATTTAAACGGAGGTGTTGTTATATATAAACAGAAAGATGCAACTGAAGAAGAAATATATATAAAATATACTGATGATGTTAATTCAGAAGCTAATGACTATAAGATTAACAAAAATAGCGGATTTAAATTATATAGGAAAACGAAATATAAAGATAATATTATAACTAGCGATGAAGTGTTCTCTGCAAATGACAGTTATCAATATGTTATGCAACTTGATGATAAAAATCGTATATTTAGGAAATTGAAAAAAGTTTGTTTATATCATAATATCTCAACGTTGCCACCAGAACAAATGATGCTTGATGAGGATAAAACTTTTTCATACAAAGAAGATAGCGATGAGATATCACAAGCAGAAGACAAAATTAGCGGTATAACATCAAAATATAATTATAAAAAAACAGGAGAAATAGAAATCAAATGCGGAAAAAGTATATTATCATGTCATTTTGCAAATGGGAAGAAAATGTCTGTCGAAAAAAAAACAGGCAAAGACATTGTGTATAAAAAACAATATATTTATGACAATGATAAATTAAAATCGATAACAATAACAAGTAACAATAACCAATATGGTTCATATGTTGAGAACATTGAATACAAAGAAGATGGTATTAATATAAAAAGTAGAGAACTAAGAAAAACAAAAAAACTGAACAACAAAATATATACAATTGTTCAAAATATAGAATATGATGATTTAAATATTCCTAAAAAAACAGTCTATCTTTATGACGAAAGACAAAGAATAACAAGAATATGTAAATATGATTGTTTTGATAAATTAAAACGAGTTGAAGAGTTTGAATATATAGATAACAATGATAATATAACAAAAAGAACAGTTTATTCTAATAATATAAAATTTGTGGGTAAAAAAAGAAAAATTACCTGCGATAAAAAACAAGTATACAAATATGAATATGACAACAGTTTATATCTTTCAAAAATGACTGTTAGTGAAGGTGACGAAAGTGGAATAACAGAACAATACGAAGTTGATAAGAATGCAGGAATTGTAAAACATACTAAATCAAGAGAAACGGAAATATATTTTATAGTTGACAGTTTTCTTTACACAAACGGTAAAAACACTAATGTCGGTGAAATGGATTCAAGTAAACTAGCTAAAAAAGATTCTGATGGTTATAACTATATTTATCAAAATGACATTCAGTATAGATATAGGAATGATGAGAATGGAAACAAAGAACAACAGCAATTTTTATATAATGAGTGGGTGGATACGTTCAAGAGGGAAGGTAATAAAGAAATTAAATATGATTATAGTAACTTTACAATGACTGAAACTACTTATGATGAAAATGACGAAATTCAATCAAAGGTTTTTTATCGGTTAGAAAAGAAGAATGATTTTACATTAAGTCAACTACAAAAAGTTAAATTTGCCGAACTTATAAATAAAGCAAAAGATTCAAGCAAAGAGGACGAAGATGAAAATGATCGATTTAAACAATTACTTAAAAATGCCTTTGATGAGAGTAAAACACATCAAAACAGTAATTTTGAAACATTTTTATATAAGTATAGTAGAAATGGTAAGATTATTGAAAAATATTGTTCACCAAAAAAAATTAATGAATTAAAAGAGCAGAGAGTGGATCTTGATAACGATATATATAATCTTTCAAATGATGATGACTGGCTTTTAGACGATGGCTGCTTTTCAAAAAAAAAAGAATATAAATATAAGGATGGAAACATAAATAGTGTAAAAACCAGTTTTAGAAAAGACGATAGAGAAGACGATGATCGTACTGATTATATTGTGATGCACAAAACTGGCCAAGCTGAAACAGGGAAGAATACATATGCTGTAAAAGAAAGTAAACTTTATGGTACTAATATTTTTTACAATATTGAAGGAGAAGAACAGCTGCGCGTTGATAGCGGAGAAGGTATCATCGTTTACGAAGAACAAACAATAGATGGTGTTTTTGGAAAAGTGTTAAGGTTAACGAGTGAAAAACCAATTGAAAGCATTACTACAGGAAAAAAAGATGCTACGTTCAAGTATCAAGATAGTTCAAAAATTGAATATTATAAGGAAAGCAACTTTTTAATATGTGTAAATAGTATGGGAAAAATGGTCGAAGCTTTTGAATTTGATTTTACGATCGACCCATTGTCAATTTTTAAAAATAATCGTGGTGTCCCTTTTAAAAAACATTACTTTGTTGAATTTTCTGATACAAATAATAATTTTATCGACATAAAAAATTTTTTTAACATTATAAGGTATGATAGTCAACATTTTGTAAAAGATAATAAATTGTCTTTTCCTGAAGAAAACAAAAAAAGCGATGGAAAATACGAAATTACTGTTGGACAAACTACTGTAACAGTTGATATTGGTGATATTTCATTTTTTGAAGAAGTAGAAGTACCATCTTTTACGTTTGATGACATACAAAATACAAAATCTTTTGAATATAAAAATTGTTTTAAACAACGAGTAGGAGTTCAAGTTACAATAGGTCGTCGGAATGATGGTAAGGATATTATTCCAGTTGAAAAAGTAGTTAAAGTTAACGGTGCTAAAAGCTATGATGTGAAATATGGTTATGATAGTACAAAAAGTTGTTTACCTAGCACAAAAACAACAACTAAATATAAACAAGCAGGAGGAGAAGAATATAAGATAGAGGAAAAATTTGTAAAATTAAATAAACGATGTAATATTGATGAATTATTAATAAAAAAGAATGGCGAGCAAGACGAAAAAATGGTTTTCGATAAACATAGTTCGTTTAAAACGAAACAATTTTTCACAGGTATTCAAGAGTATAATGTTATTGAATCAATAGATCCTTATGATCTCAACATAGATTGCTTAAAACAAGATCCTTCTTCTTGTTTGAGTTATAATTATACTAAAGGTGATAAAAACTATCATGTGTTGTTTAGAGGAAAAAATGTTGTTCGTTATGAGAACTTTGTTGAACAAGAACAACAATTTGCAGGTTTTAAGGAAGGAGAAAAAGAATATAAAGAAAAAACTTCTTTAGAACAACAGGAACTATATGAAAAGTTTCGCGCACGTATAAAAGATTTTAAAATAAAGAATGGTGAAGTAGATTTATATGAGCCGTTCGGCAAGGATAAATTTTTTAGTTTTAAAGGAACATTTAAACAATGTCTTCCATATTCTGGAACTATTGAAATCAAAGATGGATATTATAATTACAAAGCAAAATATAATGCAGGAATGGAAACAAAAATTTCTGAAACAAAGAAAATAGATGCGAATACTGTATATAAGAGTAATGAAGATAAAAAACAAGAAGTATTAATTGAAAGAGACGCTACTAACTCTATTTCATATTATGTAGGTCAAGTAAAAAATTTACACAAATCTGGGCAAGGTACCGTTTATAACACAGAATATTCTATTAACTGTGATGATCTTTCACGAGCAAAACAGGGAAAAGATGTTCTTGAAAAAGGCTCATATGTTGGTGGTGTACTTGAAAAAGGTGTAATAAACAAGAGATTTTTAATGATAGATGGAATTAAATGCTATATCAGTGGTAATGTTACAAGCTGTATATTTGTAGGTAATGTATATTACGCAAGTGGCATACGGAGGTTTAAAGAAATAATAACAACAGATATTAGAAATTTTCAAATTACTGGAGATTCACTTACTGAATATCATGATTATGATGACAAACAAGAAATTAAGTATGTTGGTGGATTTATGAATTCATTAAAAAATGGACATGGTAAATTTTACTCAATGATAGACAATGGAACGTATATTGGTGGAATAAAATTATTATTTGAAGGTAGCTTTATAAAAGGTATATTTCAAGAAGGTGACACTTACATTGATAAATATAATGGAGAACCAGTTGAAAATTTTACTAAATGTAAGCTTAATGTTTATAAAGAACCAAAAACTGTAAAAAATGGCTCTATTAGTAATGAATTAAGTAATGCAAATATTGATCACGATTCATATGTCGCCTTGGTGAAACAAAAATTCTCTGACTTAGCGAAAAAACTAAAAAAAGTTAAAATACAAGTGATTAATGAAAGAGATATATATTTTGGTCAAGTAGAATTTAAACAACAGGAAGATATAAAAGATGAAGTTAAAACAAACGAAACAAAAGCAACAAAGAATGGTTATGGTGTTGTAATTTCAAAATATTCAAATTATATTGTATATCTTGGTGATTTTAAAGACGGCGAATATGACGGGGAAGGTGAATTATACGAACAAGGAAAACTTGTTTATAAAGGTGGCTTTAAATCTGGAAAAAAACATGGATATGGGTATGTAATAAATGATAATGACGTGTTATATAAAGCATATTTTAATAATGGTGTTATCGATAATAAAAAACAAGTTATATATTATTATAGCGATGGGGAAATTGATAGATTTTATATTAATAAATCAGATTATAAACTATCAGTTGATTGCACAATATCTGTAGGATTTGACCAAAGTAAACTAGAACTTGTTAAAAAATCCGAATGTTATTTAAACAAAGATATGAAACGAGAAGGTAAGTGTACCGATTATTTTCCTAATGGACTAAAAAGAATGGAGGGTTCATATAAAAATGGAATAGAACAAGGCTCGTTCGAAGTATATAGTCTACGTAAAGATCATAATGACAACGAAAAAAAATTGCAACATACATTGGTTTATATAGATTTTAAACAAGGAGTACCAGTAGACAACGGTGGCGAAGAAGTTTCTTTTATTCCAGTTCTGATAGAGCTTACCAATAAAAAAATAAATGAAGAGTATAGTAAACTGTTATCGGTAAACGAAGATTATAACATATATGACTGGTTTGTTCTAGACGTCAAGAGTAGTGGAAATCATTATTATTATGATTTTAATCAAAATTGTGTATTATTTTCTAAACTTCTTAATTATCAAGAACTAAAAGAAATATGCGAAAAAGGACAAAGTAATTATAATCTTAATGTTTACAAATATTTTTTGGATGAAAAATTGAGAGTCAGTTATTTCGAGGGGCATTTGCCAACAGGGGAAATTTCAGAAATATTGTTTTACAATCCAAAATATAAATTAATTCAAACAACTGAAAAAACAGGCGTTTTTTCGTCTATTAAGAATATCAGAGTAGAAGGAACGGTTGGAAAGGACGGTAAAACTACTGATTATTTGTTTGGTTATAATAAATTAAATACAAAAAAGCTAGAGGCAGCAAAAGTATTAATCAAAGACGAACGAAAAAAAGTAAAAGATTTTAAATCATACAGAAGCTACGCTTTACTTAGTCAAAAAATATGTAAGAATAATAACAATATTACTTTTGAAGTTGGGTATGATCAGAGTGCAGGTAAAGCACACGAACTTGCTACAAGACTTTCAGAGGATAAGATCGGTAGAATTTTACTTGATGATAAGGAACTTGATATTGATGAGTTGTCAAAACAAATACGAATAGCGTATTGCACAAAGTATTACGAGCCACAAGATGTTCCAGATTATGAGTTTAATGATTATATAAATAAAAATATTTATCCTACGGGATACAGAAAAACAGGTGATGACGAGACCTATAGATTAGAATTTGTTGTTTCACAAGATATACCCAAAAGAATATATATATATAATAAATATGGATATCCAACTTATGTTGGTAGTTTTATTGAAGATGAACAATATTCAATTGATGATTTAAGACGGTATGTTAAAAATGGTTTTGGAACTGAATATTATGAAATTCGAAATGGCAAAACGAACTATCTATATTGTAAACGTGAAGGAAAATTCAAGAATGGAAAGCCTTGTCAAGACATGACATTTTATAGTAAACCTTCTGAAGAAGAATTAACAATTGATTTAAAAGATGCAAAAGTCCCAGTAGGGAAGGACGCTGAAGGAAAAGATGCATTCGTAATAAGAAAATATATTAGACCGATTATTGGTGAAGTTATATTTAAAGGCTCATGCGATGATGAAGGAAATTACAGTAAAGGAAAGATGTTTTATCCTGAAACGGAATACAAAGATGGTAAAAGCAAAGTTTGTTTTGAAGGTGAATTTGTAGATGGTGAACCTTATACAGGAAAAGGACAATTAATAAATGACCTTGGTGCAGTTTGTTTTGACGGAGAACTTCGTGAAGGCTTAAAATATACAGGAGTAGAGTATGAATATCAAGATACGAAGAAAATCAAAGAAGATAGCGAAAATTACAAAAACATAAAAGCCCTTGAAAGAAAAAAAGGATTACTTGAATCATCAATTGAAAGTTTAAATAGAAAAATTAATAATTTAAAACAAGATTTTAAACAAGAGTATTTGATTGTTGTTGAATTATTTGATAAAGCTACGAAAGAAGGCAAAAAAGATTACGAAGATGGAAAAAAATTAAAAGAAAAAATTAATAATTTTTATTTTGTTAATGAATTGTATCTTGAAAAAGGAGTAAAAAACGACGATAGTATTTTTGAACTTTGTAATAAACTTTCTTATTTTAAGGGTAGTTTTAATAAAACAATAATAGAAAAACATGTAGAAGCCATAAAAAAAGTAAATAATGAAATTCTTCAAAAAAAACAAGAACAAGAATCGAAAGAAAAAGAAATAGACACAGAAACAAAAAAATTAAATCAAACCTTAACATTATTAGCCAAAACAAATAAAGAAAAATATTATTTTCAAGGTCAAGGTTGCTCAACATACAAAGAATATAAAAATGCTATGTCTGCATTTACAAAAAACATAATGAAACTTGAAAAAGATAGAAAAATTAATGAGAAGAAAAATCAAGAACAAATTGAGCATGAAAAACATATCCTAAAATGTTATAACAAGGAAGTTTATGAACATGAATTGTCTGAAACAGAAAAAGAAGATCGTACTGCGATATTTTTTAATGATGGAAAAATTTTTGATGGTACATACAAAAAAGATAACGGTGTAGAAGAGTATACAGGAGAAATAATGGACGGCATTGAAGTTGTTCAAAAAGGAACATTTCGTGTTGATAAAAAAAAAGGATTGCAAAGTGAATTCGGCAACGAAATTACAAAAATAACAGATAATGACGATTCTATTGAATATATGTCGTATAAGTATCAAGAAGTTGGCGACTTTAATACTCAAAAAAGAAGTATTCTAAGTAAAGAAAAAATGTTAAATTATGATGACAAAAAAAGAGAATGTGAAATAGAATTTAATTCTTTTAGACACACGTTATTTAGTAAAAAAGTTATTATCAAAACTAAAGGTAAAAAACAATATTCATTTAATGAAGACAAATTACTAGCAAAAGAAACATTTTATTTACAAGGCAGAAGTATCCCATTATCTCGTACTATAAATTCTTATAATGGCAAAAAATTAGATAGAGTTGATAAATATTTTTTTCAAAAAACACTATCTGACGATGATGATGAATACATATGTTTAATTCAAAGAAATTTTTTCTTTTTTGACAACGATAATGAACTTATTGGAAAATTAACATTATACCAAAACAAATCGTATGTCGATCAAGAATCAATGAAAAATGATAATTTTTCGATTGATTTGGACAATGATGATATTGATACTGATTTTGGAACAAGTTATTTTACTTATTATAAACATTCAATAAATGGTAGATGTGATAAATATGTGTTCAAACTTGAAGATTTAGAATTTAAAAATTACTTAATTAACAATTTAAAAGAAAAAAAAATAAAAGAACAATTAATAAAAGAAAAAGTTAAAAAAGGAATTGAAGATGAGAAATTCGTTTTAGGTAAAGTTGCTTTCAATAAAGATGGTACGATAAAAGAAGAAACTTTATCATCTATTCTTGAAGAATATTCAGAAAGTATTTATGAAGAAGAACGTCAAAATCTTTTTATGAATTTTAACGATATTGACACTATTCTTGATGGTGATAGTAATAATAAACGCATAGAAAATCCAAAAATAGTACGTTATGAATATAATAAAAATGGTATTTGTAGTAACAAAAGAGTTTTTTCTTCACTAAAAGATTACATCAAAGGTAAGACAAATATTAATGGTGATATCGATGGTAAAGCAGTAATAATAGCTGAAGATGGTGAAAAGGAAGTTGAGTATAAAGATGGAAAACAGATAGTTGGCTATACTGTAGAAAAATCTTTGAACGAAAAATCAAATGAATCAAATGTTTATTATACTGGTTATTTGATAAAAGAAAAACCAGACGGTCTTGGCGAAAAGTTTATTAAAAACAAGTACAATAATAACAAAATAATTTTAGAGACTGGTACATATAAAAAAGGTAAATTGATAAAAGGTCATCAATATGTTAAAGTTGATAAAATAAAACCTAACAAAACCAATGAAATTTATTATGCAAAATATGCTTTTCCTGGAAAAAAAAAAGATTTACCATCTGAGATAGTTGTTTTTGATAAAGCAACATATTTGAAAAAATATACAGTCTCTGGGTTTAAGCGCGTTGACGGTAATTTTATATTTCAAGGAACAGCTTTTGATGAGCTAAAACGAATAGACGTAGAGTTTGATAATGGAGAGGTACAGCAGATATATAAACAAAACCAAAAAGAAACAACAACAACAAAATATAAGGCAGGAACAAAAAAACGAGCAATAAACAAAACTGATAGTAATTACAATGATTTTTTTACAAATCCATCAAAACAACAAGAGCGAGATAATAAGTTAAAAGAAGATCTTATGAATATAGATATATCGTTACGTAAAAAACGAGAGGAAGTAAAACACGATGTAGAAAAATATATGAATGCTAAAGAGCTACAAGAACAAATAAAGAAAAATCAAAAAAGTATTAATAGTAATGAACCACAAGAAAATTTAAATGCGATTAATGAAAATTATACAACTTTTTCAACAAAAGCAGAATACTGTGATTTTTTTACGGATTTCAATGGAGAAGAAAATACTTCAAATACGTGTTTTTTTAATGTCGTTACACGTGCCTTTAGAAACGATATAATTGCGTATAAAATACTATGCAATTGGGCGAAAAAACATCTAGAAGATGAAAATATACGTGTTTTTGACGAAAATTCTGGATACGATGATAGTCAGTTGATGGTTAAAAATAATGCATTTACCAATTCTGAAGATAAAGATAAAGAATGGAATAATTTTTTTATGACATTGTATGTTTTAATATCAGGTGCTCATTATGATAGTGTCAAAGGAAAATTATTATTAAGATTAAGAAATGCATTCAATAAATTGACGGATTATATTTACGGTAAACAAAGTGAACAACAGGATCCTTCAGAATACATTAAACCAATTTATGAATATTTTGTTAAATATATTGCTAAAACCGATATATCGTCGTTTCATTCTGCAGATTCTAAATGTGTTGAATTTGACTGTTTATCTGGAAGACAATTAAAGTATAAAATACATAATTATAGTTCCAATACAGATACTACTGTTGATGTAAATAATTGTGAAGAAGATGTTATAATTAACTATTCAGATTTATATCATAATTATGATATTTTATGCGATGAATCAGATTATAAGTATAAATTTCAAGTTAAGGACAAAAAATATGGCGATATTGTTTGTATAGGTAATTTTACTGTTGACATGAACAAATATAAACATGCATTAAGTAATTCGAGTAGAAGTTTTTATATCACAAAAGACAAAAAAAAAGATTTTAATTTAGAAGAATACCATAATATTTCAGAAGTTAATAGGATTTTCCTGAATGGTGAGGAATATGTCTTATCTGGTTTTTCAAAACATTTTGGCGAATCAGCAGAAAGAGGTCATTATGTATGGTATTCGTATAAAGATCTGAAAAATCAAAATTGCTTGTGTGAGTTTAATGATAACCATTACAAAGAAGGAGTAGAGAAAGATACTGATTTACAAGATATAAATCTCGCAATATATATTAAAAGAGAGACATTAGATAAAATGATTAAGATTGGTAGTTGTAAAAACATAGATGATAATACTGTCGTACAACGTTCAAAAGTGTTGTATCAACAACAAAAAGCCGATGTTATTAAAAAAATTAAAGATGTAGAAAAAAATGTTATTCTTGGGCTAAAGAAAATATTTAAATCATTGTACGATGCTGGTATTGTAATTAATAACAATGATTTACCTGATTATTTTAAATCAACAAGCAATATTAGTAATGTTTTTGTTACAGAAAAGGACACTATAAATGATGACAATGTTTTTTCGATTAATGACAGAGAAAAAGTTATTAGTGCATTTAATATTTTAAAAACTTTATTTGATGAAAATAACGAAATTGAAACAAAAATTAAGAATATGTCGAAGTCATATACTACACAACAACAAGAAGATGTTAGAAAAAAACTTAAAGACATCATAAAAAATATTAAAGAGTTAGTAAAACCTTCCTTTGCTGATTATGAAAATGTTCAAGATATATGCAAGGATATTGATAAATCTAGTGATAAAATAATTAATAATATTCGAGGTATTTTGAATGTAGAAACAAATATTACAACAGACGATCTTAAGAAAAGAAAAAAATTGTGTATTTTCCTTTACGACAACGATGAAAAAAATATTGATCAAAGTATTAAAAATAATTGTATTTTGATTAAAAAAAATGAATTTAAAAAAATGAGTAGCATGAAGCAACAGATACAAAACAAAATTAGTACGTTATGCAGACAAAGATGTGATGATGATCTTTTAAACAACTTTGAGACAATTGATATTTATTATTCATATAAACCTGATGCAAAAAACATATCTTTAGAAATAAATAGTATTACTAATTGTTTTGGCACTTTAGTAAATAGAAGTATTTATTTGCCATGTAATGACATTAGAATCAAATTTGATAACAAGAAAGGTATTGAACACGTTAATAATGTGCTTAGCTCAAAACTAAATAGTAGTAATTATTGTTTTTATGATTATCAAGAAGAAAAAATATTAACCGACTATGAGTGTATTAATAGTTGCATTTACACTATAGAAGTAGATAAAGACATGCAAGATATTGATTTAGCATTTGATGAACGAAAATTTATAAAGTATTTTTCATTCTTAAATGAAAAAAAATATAATGATGAAATCAAAAAATTAATATGTCTTAATGTTGATTCAGTAAATAAAAAAAACAAAACAAGAACAATATTAGATAATTTAAATAACATGGATAATGTTAAATTATTTTTACTTACAGCTATAAAATATTATAATATAGAAGATTTATCGACACGATTTGGTGCTGAAGTGTTATTTCGGAAAATTGTTGATTCTGGCGCAAAAGACGACGGAAAAGTATTTGAGAATTTTGTTCAATCTCAATTAAATAACGATACAGTAGGTAAGTTTAAAGAAATAATTAAAGTGTCAAGTAATAGTACATACAAACAACAAATCAACAACAATGCGCCTGTAATTAATATGAAGACGATTGATATTATAGCTGGCAATACTACTAATGAGATAAATACAAGTTCAGTGTAACCTTAAAATATCGGCTCCATGTTTTGTTAATTTTAAAGATACTTTTTTTGTTATTTTTTTTCTATCATCTATGTTTTTTGCTCCAAGTAATTTTAAAAAATTTTTCCTTGAATGACCTATTAGGACTAGAAGACTATTATTATTAATTTTATTAAAGTTATTTATTATAAATAGATCTTGTTCTGCCGTTTTTCCAAATCCAATTCCATAGTCAATTATTATTCTGTTTTTATCTATTTTATAGAAATTAGCTTTTTCTATTACGTTTTCAACCCATTTATTTAAAACTTCTATTATGTTTATATTGTTATTGATACACATTTTTTTTGTTCCATTTGGTACTATAGAATGCATTATTACTGCACAAATATTATTATTTTTTTGCATAATGTTCCACATTTTTTCATCTTTAAATCCATTTACATCGTTTATTACGTCGAAACCATTTTTTATTGCAAAATCTGCGGTTTCTGGGTGATATGTGTCAATTGAAAATTTTACTCCATTTGTTTTATATTTTTTTATTGTATTTATAATATTTGATTTTTTTAGTCTATCTATTTCTTCTTTTGAAGAAATAGGTTTTGCAAGTGGGTTTGTACTTTCTGCGCCTATATCTATAAACGCAACTCTTTTTTTTGTAAGATATTTAATTTTTTTTTCTATTTCCATAGGATCAGTTATTCCATCACCTGAAAATGAATTGTTGTTTATATTTATTATTTTCATTTTTGCACTTTGGTGTTGTCTGTGTTTTTTGCTTTCTGACAAAATATTCTTCGAATTTATAACTAAATTTGGAGCAATTTGTGCTAGTGGATCTAAAACAAAAGCTCTATTAAATATTTCTTTGTGTGGGATTGATAATGTTTTTTCTGCTATGAATATTGGTTTTATTCCTTGTTTGCAATATAATATATCTATATCTATTATTCTTGGAGACCAATGTTGATGTTTTTTTGGACGTCCCATTTTAAGTTCTATTTGTTTTATTTTTTTAAGAAATTCATGTGGTTCGAAATTTGTTTCAATTTCTATAACAGTATTATAAAACATTTTATTGTAATTTTTATCTGCATCGTCTGGTAAAAGTGGTTTTGTTTTGTAATATGGTGCAATTTGAAGAATTTTACAACCTATATCTTTAAGTTTTTCTATTGCTGTATCAATATTTTTAATTTTATTTCCTATATTTGATCCAAGTGATAAAAAATAATAAAAATTTATTTCTTTGTTTGTGTTTTTACAATTAAATTTAAAATTATTCATCGATTTCATATTCAGCAAATGATGTTGGCGTTTCCCATATTTTTACTTTACTGCATATTATATTAGCATCTAAATCTTCAAAAAGTGTTTGATTACATAGTTCAAGTAAATACATAGCCATTAGCTCTGTTGTTGCATTATTTTTTAATATAAAAACATTTTGTCCGGTTGTTTCGTTTATTGCATTTGCAAGTTTATCATCTCTGTAAGATAAAATAACATTATGATCCCAATTTTGATCTATCCAATTTTTTACTCTATTTTTTATTACTGTAAAATCAACAACCATACCGTTATCAAGAACATCTGCTGTAAATGTTATTTCTGCTTTATAATGATGACCATGTAATTTTTCACATTTATCTGTATCGGCATCAAAGACGCGATGTCCGGCATCAAATTCAATAATTTTTGTGCAAGATATATGTTCACTTCTTCCAATTTTTGTAGTTTTGTTTCCATTAAAAAAAAACATACAATTTAGCTTATTTGGCTTGTTAATAATGAATTTAATATTTTGCAAGCGGTTTTTACTATAAGATTTGACAATAAGAAAAAATACAATAAAGCTCGATTTATATGAGAAAGTTATCAGATAAAATGTCGTTGTTTTCTGATTCAATAATAAGAGGAATGACTTTTTTTGCAAATAAGTTTAATGCTATAAATTTAAGTCAAGGTTTTCCGGATTTTAATCCACCTATAGAAATTCTTAATCGTTTAGAGCAGGTTGCACATGAGGATTATAATCAATATCCAATTTCGTATGGTTCTAAAAATATTCGTAATGCCCTTGCGAAAAAACAGAAAATGTTTACTGGGCTTGATGTTGATCCTGAAACTGAACTAACAATTACTTGTGGTGGAACTGAAGCGATGGTCGCGACAATACTTTCCGTAGTTAATAATGGAGATAAAGTTGCAATGTTTACTCCTATATATGAAAATTATAAAACAGCATGTATTTTTGCTGGTGCTGAACAAGTTTATATTCCATTAAGGCCTTCAAATAAATATAGTTTTGATCCTAACGAATTAGAAGATGCTTTTAAGAAAGGTTTAAAAGCAATAATTGTATGTAATCCTTCAAATCCAAGCGGAAGAGTTTTTACATTCGATGAAATGAAGTTTATTGCTGATTTAGCGAAGAAGTATGATGTTTATGTAATAACAGATGAAGTTTACGAACACATGGTTTATGAACCAAATAAAATGGTATATATGGCAACATTACCAGACATGAGAGAAAGAACTATAGTTTGTAATTCAATGTCAAAAACATATGCAATAACTGGTTGGAGAATTGGTTTTACTATGGCACCAAAAGAGATTACAGATGCAATAAAAAAGGTTAGTAATTTTCTTGTTATATCTGCGGCAGCACCATTGCAAGAGGCAGTTACGGTTGGTTTGAATTTCAAGAAAGAATATTATAGTGATTTATTGGAAAAATATACATATAAACGTAATTTAGTATGTAATGGGTTGGAAAATATTAATATTGAATATTTTAAACCAGAAGGGACATATTTTATATTAATGTATTTAAAAGAGCTGGTAAAAAGTTCTGGTTTAACAAATGATTTTGAGTTTGCAAAAATGGTTTGTGAAAAATATGGATTAGCTTTTGTTCCAGCAAGTAGTTTTTTTGTTGATAATTATAAAACAAACGGCATATTTCGTATGCATTTTGCTAAAAACGATGATGTTTTAAATAAAGCGTTAGAAAGAATAGAAACAATGAAAAAGAAATTAATTTAAGCTTGTTGCTTGAATATTATGTTATAGTGAATTTTTGTTTAATATGAGTTTGGTTTTATTTTTAACACTATTATTGATATTTTATGCAGCAAATTTTACAGATTTATTTAACTATGGGTATTTTTTATATTCCGTTGCTTCAGTTATTGTGTTTTTTATAGTATATATTCTTAACTATCATAGTTTTAAAAAACAAAGCATAATGATGTTTTTAGCATCTATATTAATATATTTAATTTATGACATCTCTTTTTTCTTTGTTATTGGTAATAATGTTATTGCTTGGTGTATTGCAGATATGTTTATTTTTAGAATAAAAAATAACTATCTTTATGCTATAAAAAAATATCATGTAATTATGTTTATTCTATTGTTTTTTACAATATCTAATATGATTAATTTTATAATGAAAAATATTTTTATTTGGCAAATATTTGCTTATCAGATTTTACTTTCTTCATTAATAGTATTAATGATATTTTTTTTCAAAAAAAATAATTAATCTTTTTGCTCGTTATATCTATCAACTATAGTAATTCCGTTTGTATGATCTATTTCATGCTGGAAGCACTTAGATAATAGCCCGTCTGCTTCAATTTTATATTGTTTTCCGTCTAATTTAAAGAATTCTACGATTATCTTATTTGGACGTTTTATACTAAATGTTTTTTTTTTAACAGATAAACATCCTTCTTTCATTTCACTTGTGTCTTGTGAAAAACTAATTATTTTTGGATTTATCACTTCAGACTTAAATTGTTGTTTATCTTTGTCTATATCTATGACTATTACATTTTTAAGAATTCCAATTTGGACAGCGGCAAGTCCAATGCCATCAAATTTATACATAGTTTCGAACATATTTGAAACTAAATTTTCAAGTTTTTTATCAAAATATTTTATATCTTTTGATTTTTCATGCAAAAGTTCATCGGGATATTTAACAATGTGTAAAATAGACATATCAACATTTCGACATTAAATCTATGATTTTATCTATTCTTTTTATAGCAGTATCAATCTTTATTTGAAAATCCATTTTATTTGCTTTATCAAGTTTTTCCATATCAATTTTACGATATCTTAGCATTTGTTTTATGCCATCAATTTTTAATCCTTTCTTATGAGATAATTCCTTAATTTTTTTAAGCTCATCAACGGCTTTATTATCATAATACCTTCTACCATTGCGTCTTATACATTCAATATGTTGAAATTCGCCTGTCCAAAATCGTATTGTATGTACTGGTAAATTTAACATCTTTGCAACGTCTCCAATAGAATATTCTTCGGCACTTCTTAACATTTTTGAAAAAGTAAGATAACATTTTTATTTTGCAAGTTTATATTTTTCATTTGTTATTTAAAATAGTTAAATTTGTCATTAATTTTAATTTTTGTATAATCATACTTGGTATTTGTTGATTATTATGCAACAATTTTTTAAACGTATATTTAGCAGCAAAAACACTAAAACTTTAACGGAAAAAACCGCGGTAAGTGTTTTTAATGGTTTAGCTAAATATGAAATACCTAAAAATTGCACAGTTACAGCTAAATTTGGCAAAAATAACATTATAAAAGATGAAAAAAATAAAAACAAAGCAACAATTAAAGCAGTACAAGGTAACACAAAATATGATTACGAATTTACAAAAGAAAATCAAAATGTTATACTATCTACCTTTACTCACAAACCAGGCGGCGATAATTGCGAAGTAAAAGTTAAAGAATATAATAAAACGCAACAAGAGTTTACAGACGAACGTATCAAAATTGAGGCCATGTCAAAATCTCCAGATGATGTGCTAAAAGATATAAAAGATAATGTGAAAAAAAATTTTTTTACAAAAAATAATTTACCTGATTTTAAAGAATTAAGTAAATATGTTTCTGAAGAAAATATTAATCTTTTAAAAAAATACTCCAATATTTCAATTAAACGAAAAATGTCTGTTCGAGATATAAAGAGTAAATATTATGTAAATGGTCGCGATACATTATTTAATAACATTTTATCTAATAATATAATATCAGGGTTAAGAGATACAGATATTGTTGAAGTTGAAGAAACTGTAAACTTTGATGCTGGCAGTTATACTATAAAATTTTCAAATGGAGGCAAAACGATGAAATATAATGTTATTATGAGCAAAGATTTGTGTACTGAAGACATTTCATTAGAGCAAGGAGGAAGAACAATTATTTCACAACAAAAAGAATACAAATCAGGAGAACAAGATTTTTTAGATATTAGAAATTTTGATGATACTGATCTTGATATTCCAGATTTTGATAGTGTTTATCGAAAAGATATGGATTCTTTTGTATTAACGACATATCAAGATTTCACTAAACACAAAAGAATGGCCAAAAAAAGAACAATTTATTATCAAGGAGTAATATCATCTGACTCAGCTGTATTTCAAGGATTTATAGATAGACAAAATTTCAATTTAATTGATGGCGAACAATACAAAGTTATATTTAGCGCTTCAAGACATGAATATGATGGTGAATATAGCATACCGAATGCTGGACCAAAATGGTATGATCGCGCAAAACCAAAAGGTACAGGAACGTTTAAGTTTGGTATTGACGATAATTTAACTATTCTTGGAAAAACAGTACAGTTTAAAAAAGGAGCAATTGTTGAGTGCGGTAATTGGAATGGTTTAAAAACAATAACAGAAGGAGAAGAAGGAAAGCCTATCGAGATCAGGGTTGATTATAATGGAGAAACAAAAAATTACACGTTTGAAAAAGAAAAAGATGAGAGTGATCGTTTGCGAGTAATATGTCGTGATTTAGACAGTAAAGAAGAAGTAGATCCAAACGATATTTGTCATGCTGACGAAAATTTAGAAGAAGCTGGCGCAGGTCTTTACGGTGGTGGTTATGATACCGGTAAACCTGGTACTTATAGTGGTGGTTCAGGGGCTCGTAGAGGTGGGGCTGATTCAACAAGAACACCATCTTCTTCAAGAAACATCGAACGAAGTAAAACACCTGACGATGAGCGAACAGATGAAAAAAATAATAAAAAAGATGATAAAAAAAAAGATGATAAAGAAAAAAAAACAGAAGATGAAGATGATGAAAATAAGAAAATTAGTTTAAATAACGAGAATGCTAAATTATCTCTTGATCGAAATAATATGAGTAAAAAACCAGAGTTTAATGTTATGCTGTTTATATTGTTGTTACTAACAATAGTTGGGGCCATACTTTATTGGATGGACTATAAAGATAAACTTGAAAAATATGAAAATAATAAGCGATATAATAGAATGATGACGAGATTTTGAATAAAAATTTGCATATTTTGATTTTTGATAAACTTGTATAGTTTTCCTTAATACCTCTAAAATTTTTAATATAAAGTTTTTGTAATTTCATAAAATATTACAAAAGTCTAGCGGGGGGGGGGTAATAATTGTCAAGTTTTATTTTGTATATTTTTATGTATTATTTCTTTATATTTAATGATTTTTTTTTATCTACCCAATATTTCCAAGCATCGTCTGTAGGAAGAGCTGGTTTTAGCAATTCTTTTGTTAAAACTATTTTTTTGTTTCTTTTCTTGTTGAGAGTGTGGTTAGATGTATATAATATACGCTCCCAATCGTCACCGTAGTAAAAATTAAATGCTTCTTTTACATTATTTTTACAAGGCAGTTTTAATGGTCCAAAAACACACTTTTTTAAAGGAAAAATTTCATTATAACTAAAACTAAAATTTTTATAAATAATTTTGCCACAAGTACCATCTGAGCTAAGATAATACTTTTCTTTATTATTAAATTTACATTTAATATACTTATTAAACATATCATTAACTATGCCATCTTTAATTCTTATTATTGGCCATTTCGTTGATAAATGCTTATTGTCTCTTCCTCTTATAAAGACAAATCTATTTTCTTGATTATTCGCTTTTATTTCTTTTTCAAAAGCTTGCGCAACTTTTTCTTCATTTTCAAACAAAACTATATCTATATCATCGTCCCATGGAATAAAACCTTTATGTCTTATTGCACCAAGTTCAGTTCCGAATTCTAATACGTATTTCATATTGTACTTTGTAAAAACATAATCAATAAAGGCTAAAATCTCATAAACTTGATTTACATATTTCTGATGTAAAACATCATTTTTCATAATCCTGTTGTGTGTGTATACGCTTATTATAGGGTTTTGTTCTAAAATACGAAAAAACTTATTTCCGTAACGAATACAGTGTTTGTTATTGTAATCATGAGGCCAAGTTCTGTTACAAAAATCGCTTGTAAAAAAAATATATGCAAAAATATATGCTAAAATCCACATCGGAACAAAGATAACAAATGCTGAAATGATAATTTTCTTAAAATTCATAAAACAAATAATATCTAATTGAAAATTATAAAAAGCAATACTTAATAGATTTTGAATAAATTATTCCACAAATGAAAGCTTGGCAAAATCTTTGCAAAAGCCAATATAGAATGACATTTAAGGAAATTTTAATCATCGCGAATAACAATATAAATACTGGCAAAATTAGTAAAGAAAATAATAATCCAAAAAATAGTGATATAGAAAGAATGTTTGTTAATTTTTTTTTAAAAAAATAGCAATTCTTAAAAAATAGAAACATAGTTAATAAAACTAATGACAGAATAAATGGTTCTAAGCCATAAAGAAAATCTCTTGGATTAATGTTTTGAAAGAATATATCTGCATTTGAATATTGTTGTTTTAACGAAGGAATATAACTACTTGCCATATAAAATGCAGTACCGATTATTGCGCAACAAAATCCAGAAAATATAAAAGATAAACAAATTCTTAATTTTTTCATATAAAAAGAATTAGCTATTAATTATAAAAGTCAAAATTTGACAATAGTATTTTATTTTTTAACTTGTTAAAAGTGAAAATGATAAATAAATACCTCGATGGAATATCTAGTAAATTAAACGTTCCTGGGGGGGGGGAGTGTTGAACGTTCTTATTATCCAATTGTAGAAGAGCTGTTTAACAGCATTTTTGAAAAACTAAAATGTGAGTGTAAAATTATAGTTGAAAAAACAAATAAAGATCCGGGAAGGCCTGATTTTACAGTAATGAAAGGCCTATGTGATGTAGGAATAATTGAAGCAAAAGACATAGACAAAGATCTTGATGATTTAGATTTTCAAGAACAATTCAATAAATATAAACAAACATATGAAAACATATTAATCACTAACTTCCTTGAATGGAGATGGTACTATAAACAAAATGAAATAAGATCAGCTAAAATTGGAGAGTTAGTAAATAATAAGATTAAAATACTTCCAGAAAATTTTGAAAATTTTTATGATATCTTAGTGGAATTCCTCAATTATACAACAAAAATAACAAGTGCCGATACTTTATCGTTCAGGATGGCTAAACAAGCTAAATTATTAAGAGATGAAATATTAAAGTTATTTGATAAACAAAATTCATACGTAATAGAAAACGAACTACAACAAATAAAGAAAAATTTAAAGAACGACACAACAAAAGAAGAATTTGCAGACATCAAGGCACAAATGACAATCTATGGCATATTTATAGCTAAACTATACTATGGCGACAAAGACAAAAAAGACTTCAAATTTGAAAGAATTGTTGAAAACATACCAGCATCAAATAGCTTTCTACAACAGCTTTTTTACACACAAAACAATCCATTTTATATGGATGAAAAAATAAAACTAATAATAAATAAAACAATCGAAATGATGGCTCAAACAGACGTTGTTAAGATACTTGATGATTTTGCTAGAAAGAATAAAACTTCTACGGCAATTATTGAATTCTATGAGACATTTCTTGAAAAATATGACCCAAAACTCAGAGCTGAAATGGGCGTTTGGTATACTCCTCAACCAATTGTTGATTTCATAGTTAGGCAGATAGACTTAATTTTAATCAATGTTTTTAACATTAAAGATGGGATAATTAACACAGATGAAGTTGGTTATAATAAAGAGGGAAAGATTGACAAATTTGGCAAACCAGTTGAATCACAACCACAAGTTCAAGTTCTTGATCCAGCTACTGGAACAGGAACTTTTGTTGTTGAATACATAAGATTGGCATTTGAAAAATTCATGAAAACTGGTAAATATAATCAGTGGAGTTCTTTTGTAGAAAAACATCTTTTAAAGAATATTAATGCTTTTGAGATAATGATGTGTCCGTATGTCTTAGCTCATTTACAGATAGATATGATACTTCAACAATTTGGTACAAATGCTGCAAATTTTATTTCAGAATATATTAAAAACAATAATATTTTTCCAGATCCGCAAGATAAAAAACTCCTCCTGAAAGGGTTTATTTGGAAGAGATTTTGCAAGACAAACAACATAAACGAAGCAATAGAAAAATACTCTGGCTACCATATAGCAGACAAAGATAATAATAAATTTAATCCAAACATATTTCTTACTAACTCTCTTGATGACTGGAATGATTCAACAGACACAAGTGCAACACAAGATCTTTTTGGTGATATCATTGAACGTGAAGGTACAATGGCTCGTAAAATCAAGCAACAAAAACACATTATGGTTGTAATGGGAAATCCGCCGTATAATGCTTCAACAATGAATAAAGGTAAGTGGATAATGGGCCTGCTTGAAGATTATAAGTATGAAAAAGATAAAAATGGAAATAAAATAATCAACCTCTTAGAAGGAGAAAAAAACATCAAGCCTCTTTCAGATGACTATGTTAAATTCATAAGATATGGTGAGAACTATATTGAAAAGAACGATAGAGGCATTCTTTCGTTCATAACCAACAACTCCTATCTTGATGGTTGTACCCATCGTGGCATGAGAAAACATCTGCTTAAAACATTTGATGATATCTATATCTTTAATCTTCATGGTGATGCAAGACGTGACAAAGATCTAATGAAAAACAACAACGATCAAAATCCATTTAACATAATGCAAGGTGTAGCCATTTCCATCTTCGTCAAAAAGCCCCATGATGAAGATATATACACAGCAAAACAAAACAACAAAACTTACACAAAACCATTAGCGACGGTCCATTACAAAGATTTAATTGGTGCTAGATATGATAAGTTTATGTGGCTTATTGAGCATGATATTTTTAAAACTTCTGAAAATAATAGTACATCAGATTACTTAGATTTTAACAACCATAAACCTGTTCAATTTGACAATGAGTGGATACCAGATGGAAATGAAAATTACTTATTCAAACCGAAAGATAGAACTGGCGAGGAAGAATGGTTGAAGATGTTTAATATAAAAAATTTGTTTTCAACAAGTAACGTCGGTTGTCTTAGTAAAAAAGATGATTTAACTGTAAAATTTGAAAAAGAGAAAATCGAGAATATTGTTAACGATTTTAAATCTTTAAAAGAAGAAGAGATAAAAGAAAAATATAATATTCAAACTGAATATTGTTGGTCAATTAAAAGCGCTAAAAAAGATTTGATAAAAAATAAAAATTATATTATGAAATATTCTTATCGTGTTTTTGACGATAGATGGACTTGTTATACTGGCTATAAGGGTTTCTATTGTTGTCCGTCAGGAAACACAATGAGACAATTTATAAATCAAAACAACATATTCATTATAGCATCAAAAATATATAGTATAGATTGTTTTATTGTTAACAAACTTGTTGACATGCATTTTTCTTGCGGTGGCGATAGTATTTTTCCCCTCTACACCTTCACAAACCAAACAAATCCCGCCGGAACGGCCGGCACCGCCAGCGAAGCTGGCGGGGGTGCAATCAACCGACAAGCAACCAATGCTGCTGGCGTTTATAAACAGGCTGACCTAAGTGCTGCTAGCTCTCAACCAAGCGAGTTTATAGCACACCGCCACGTAAACTTTTCACCAAGCTTGTTGAAAAAATTCAGTGAAAAACTTGGAATACCTTTTGTTGAAAGCGACAATGACGCCTTTGCTGGCTTTCACAATGGCCTTCGTGTTAGTGGTTTTTGGAACAAATATACAGACAAAACCAAGTTCAATGAACTTCATTTGTTTGATTATATATATGGAATACTAAATGATAAAGAATACAGAAACAAATATAAAGTATTCTTAGAAATGGGTTTCCCAAGAGTTCCTTATCCTGAGAGTGTAGATGAGTTTTTTGAATATGCTAAACGAGGAGAAACATTAAGACATCTTCATCTGATGGAGGTGGCTGATGTAGAGAAGTTTGAGTGTGTGGATTTTGAAGCTTTATCTCTTTTGTATAACGAAACAGATAAAGATAATGACGACACCAAAGCAATCAAACATGCTTGTGTTTTAGAGGATAAACATCAAGCATCAGATTGTAAAAACAAGATAGAAAATGTTAAGATGGAGAAAGTAGAAAACTTAAACATTAGTTGTTGTTTTGATGGTTGTGGCTTTGATAAGTGTAGTTTTGATAACAACTGTTGTATTAGAAAGCAAGATAATAATAGCACTATTTTTCCAGCTTGTAGAGTATGGATTAATAAATATCAATACTTGGTTATACCAGAGTGTTTGTGGATGTTTAAAATTGGTTCATATAAACTAGTTCAAGAATATCTAAAAAAAAGGAAAGACAGAATTTTCACAGAAGAAGAGCAAAAACATTTTAAAAGAATGTGTTTTGTTATAACAAGCCAATTGATATTATAATTAACTTAGATAAGTTTGATGTAAAATTTAGTCGATTTGTTAGATTTTTTTGTTTTAATTTTTCATTCTGTTTTGCAAAATAATTTATCACATCATCGAGTTCTTCTTTGCGGATTTGTGTTTTTTATTTTTGATTATTATCATTTTTTTTGTTCAAAGCATTTATTTCTTTATCATTTTTTTCTTCTGTTTCAATAGTCCTGCAAATAGCAGTTATTATAGTGCATAGTGTATCAAAATCTTTTTTTGTATATTCATCTGAAATTTCTCTTGAATGTAATAAAATATTGCCAGCATCTTTAACAACTTCGAGTTTTTTAATATATTCTTCATTAATAAATGAAAAATAATTCCTATATTTAACAAGCAAATCTATTTTTGCTTTTAAGTGTTTTTGTTTTTTCTTTATTTCTTTTTTTATATTTTTATCAGTTATGTATTTATCTGCTATAAAAGCATAGTTTTTCACTACAAATTCTTAACAAACCAACAGCACATCTAACAGAATAATTCACTATCAATCTGGCTTCGTCAAAATCTTTTCTTACGTCTTCTGAAATACAATCTGGCAGTGGCTCACCATCTGGCAAAATTGGATATATTGTTTTTTTAATATTATTAAGTTTATCATTTAAAATGACTAATCTTTTATAAAAACAATTATTACATATTATTTCAACAACATATTGTTTATCAAAAGAAAGTCCATCAAAAGAAAGTTCATCAAAAAAGAAAGTTCATCAAAAGAAAGTGAATTACTTTTTAATAAATCTAATGATAATTCATGTAGATAACTATTATTGAACGATTCAAAATTTTCGTGCTTGTTACCATGATCATCATAATGATTAGTATAGCGATATTTATCAATTAAATAATAACAATGATGCCTAACTTTACTCGCTCTACAATTAGGACAATCAACTATTATACTTTCACAAAATCTATCACTCATAATATTTAAATCACAAAATTCACCATCTTGCCGGCTTTTGAATTTGCAACAATGACTTTTTTGACATCTTTTCCAGCAAGTGCATTAGCTACTTTTTCCTGCTTTTTTGCTTCTGCTATAATAGCATCTTGATCCAAGTTTTTATCAAGAGTTATGCAAATCTTAAACTTACCATTTATAGCAATACTAACTTGCATTGTTGTTTCTTCGAGATGTTTAGCATCAACCACAGGCAATTTCTGTTGACAACACAACCCTTCACCACCAAGCATTTGCCACATTATCTCACACATATGCGGACAAATTGGAGAAAATACAATTGCAATATTCTTCATTGCAATTCTAAGCGTATAATTGTTGTTCTTGTCAGCATAGTCTAAACCGCTTAAAAAGTTGGTAAATTCACGTAATTTTGCTATTGCAACATTGAACTCAAACCGCTCAAAACATCCAATATAAGCACTCAAAAAGCGATGCATTTGCTTTATAATCTCTTGATTTTCCGTCCCAGACCGCTCGGTCGCCGTGCAAGCAAGAGCCCAAACCCATTGCAAGTATTTATGTACACTCTTCACGCCAGCATCTGTCCATTCAAACTCTTTTTCGTATGGAGTGTTGCTAAGAATAAACATTCTTGCAGCATCTGCTCCGTATTTCTCAAAAATCTCCGTTGGAGCAACCACATTCTTCTTTGATTTTGACATTTTCTCAATGCCGACTGAAAAAACTTGTTGCATAGACATAAAATTAAACTTAAATCATAATCATTTTATTTTTATCAAAGCTCCATTTTCTTTGATAAATTTTAAATTCTTTTCTATTGTATTTTTTACACTTTTCTCTAATTATAGAAATAATTTTTCTTTTATTTTCAAATGATATTTTTTCACCAAGAATAATGCCTTCCAGTTGTGGAAAATCATAATAAACTTTATTATCAATTAAAAATTGCCAATGCTGTAAAAAACGATATTCTTTTTCATAAGCCCACTCTTTAAGTTTTTTAAGTGCGACGATATCCACTATATTCCAATATTTTTTTATATTTTCCTCACTATATTTGCCAACTTTCTCACCATATTTGTTTTGTTTTTTGTCATAAAAAAATTGCTTCACATCATATATTGACATTGTCATAATATTTGAAAAGAAATCTATCTCTTCTAATTTTTCTGTATATTTCATTTTAGTTATTTTGCATTCAGATGTTGTATAGTGTTTTTCTGTTTTTATTTCTCCATTTTGATTTTTATAACATGATATACTATTGGCAATACGAAGATTGACCAAATATTGATTTTCATTTGCTTTTTTTGCTTTGTATTTAAAACAAATACCAGTATCTGAATTTGCGTAGTGAGACCACATTAATTGGTTTTCACAATCTTCACTAAAACAGCAAACAAATTTTTCTCCAAGACAAATTGTGTATAAATTATTGAAAAAAAGTTCTGTGAACTTATTTAACAAAATATCTCCTTTTAAGCGAATAGTTTTATTTGTTTCATCCGAAAACAAATACTGTGGTTTCATATAATTAGATAATTTAATGCTCAATGAATCATGCCATTCTTCATTTTTCGGTAAATTTTTAATTATTGCAACAAGAGCATCACGCATCTCTGTACTATTTAATAGTTTTTTAAATTTTTCACTATCAATAACTCCTAGTTTTAAAACTTCAGATTCTCTTTTTTCTAAAACATATTGAATACATTGTAAGATATCAATTTCAATCATTTGAAATAGAAAAATCATATCATTTAATTTTAACTGCTTAATTTTGCTTCCATCTTCTAAACATTTTGAGATTTCATTATAATTCTTTTTTATTAAAATAATATCCAATATTTCTTGATAAATTTCTTTATGCATAGGAGGTATATATTGAAATCTATAAAATATATTACCATTTGCAATTTCATTTATAAAACCATATCCAATTTCATCATTATCATTGTTTGTTGCAATTTTAATGCTACATAAAGTTTCCATTAGACAAAAAATATAGTATTTTAACAAACCACGAAAATCAATTTCATCGCCTTCAAATATAAGATTAAATTTATTCTCAACTGGATCATTTAATTTTGATAATTTACTGCAATAAAAATAATCATTTTCAAGTTCTTCAAAAACATAATCTTTTTCTAAACTTCTATATCTGTAAATATAATATTTATCATCCATACTATTCTTCTACAATACACCTACACTCTTTCTTCACAACCTTACTCGCCTCAACCCATTTGCCGTTTTGGTCTTTGAAGGCCTCATGGAGCACCATTCCTTGTGTGATGAGACGGCGGAAAGGTTCAAGATTTGGTAAGTCGTCTTTCGTGAAATATCCGCAATCTGCAAGAGCTTTTGTAAAAAATCTTGAATAAAGCAAGTGCAAAATTGCATGCTCTATGCCTCCAATGTAGTCTTGCACTGGCATAATATTTTTAATGTCTTTTGCTTTAAATGCTTGTTTGTCGTCTTTTGGAGATAGATAACGTAAGAAATACCAACTGCTTTCAAAAAATGTATCAAATGTGTCAGTTTCTCGTTTAGCTGGCGCCCCGCAAACAGGACATTTACAATGTTTCCAAGTTGGATGCTTATCAAGCGGATTACCCTTGCCGTCAAATTCTACATCTTCTGGCAATGTGATTGGTAAGTTCTCTTCTTTTTCAGGAACGCAACCGCATTTATCACAATAAACCATTGGAATAGGGCAACCCCAGTATCTCTGTCTTGAAACTCCCCAGTCACGTAGTTTATACATAACTTTTGCTTCACCTCGACCAAGTTTTTCAAGTTCTTTCGTAATAGCTTCTTTTGCTTCTTTACTTGTTAAACCATTGAATTTTTCTGAGTTTATAAGTTTACCATTTTCATCAATGACAGGTAAATATTCAATTCCGTATTTGTCCCAGAATTCTTTATCTCTTTCGTCATGAGCAGGGCAACCAAAAACCGCACCTGTTCCATAATCCATTAACACAAAATTTGCAAGCCATAATGGCATATCTTTTCCTGTAAGAGGATGTTTACAGTTTATACCAGTAAATACACCTTTTTTTTCTTTATTTTCTTTTGCATCAGCACCTTTCATTTGATCTTTTTCGCATTGTGCTATAAAATCTGCAACTTCTTTATTTGTTTCTGCAATCTGTTTTGCAAGAGGATGAAATGGAGATAAACCAACAAAACTTCCACCAAAAAGCGTATCCGGACGAGTTGTAAAAACTTCAATATCTCCAAGTGGAGAAGTAAATTTTATAGTTGCACCATAACTTTTATCAATCCAGTTTTGTTGCATTATTTTAACTTTATTAGGCCATTCAGGTAGTGCTTTATCTAGACATTCAAGTAAATCATCAGCATATTTTGTAATTCTTAAATACCATTGTTTTAATCTTTTCTTTTCAACTAGAGACCCGCTTCTCCAACCTTTTCCGTCGATAACCTGTTCGTTAGCAAGAACTGTATGATCTACTGGGTCCCAATTTACAACGCTTTCTTTTTGATATGCAATTCCATTTTTTAGAAAATCTAAAAACATCTTTTGCTCCCACTTGTAATATTCTGGTTCACAAGTTGCAATAATTCTATCTTTATCTACTGACATCCCCATTTTATCAAGGTCTCCAAGTATTTTATCTATGTTTTTATGTGTCCAAACGGAAGGATTTATACCATTATCTATTGCAGCATTTTCAGCAGGAAGACCAAAAGCATCAAAACCAAATGGATGTAAAACATTGTATCCTTGTAATCTTCTAAATCTCGCTATTGCGTCACCAATAGTATAACAACGAAGATGTCCCATATGTATATTTCCTGACGGATATGGAAATTGTTCCAAAACATAATATGGTTTTTTACTATTATTATCAAACCTAAAAGCATCTGCTTTTTTCCACTTTTCTTGTGCGTCTTTTTCAAATTTTTTGAAGTCAAAGTCCATATTTAAATATAGACTTTGATAAAAAAAACTTTTTTAAATTCAAATTAATTTTACGCTATATTATTACGCTCTATTATTTGAAGTTAATGCTATTTGTATTGTTAGCATTTTCTGTGTTAATTTTTGCTACATAATTATTTTTTTCTGCACTACTTTTTTCTTTAATATCTTTTTCTTTGTTATCTTTTTTGATTTCTAACATTTTTTTTCTCATCATCATTTTCATTAAAAATCCATCCGATACATCATTATTGTTTGTTTCGATTTTTGTGTTATTGTTTTCTGTCTTTTTTTGTATTTTTTTATCATCTTCAATTGTTGATTTTTCTTTAATGCCTTCTGGAAAATCTTCAATATATTTAAGCAACTGACTATATTTGATTTGTCTGTTTCGATCATAATTTTTGTATTTGTCATAGTCATTGTTAATACCTTCTTTTGCTGCTGCTTTAATATCATCAATTAACTTAATATGCTTTTCGTTATCTTTTTCTAAATAGCCACAACGATAAATATTTTCTTTGTCATTATCGGTCAAGGCATAAGTATTTTGACTTATATAGCTTGTATTTTTATCTTTTACAAAAATGTTTCCAAAAGGTAAAAAATTATCATCTTCATTACCAATATATATGTCTTTATTATTGACTTTTACTGACTCTCCTTTTACTTTCATATTAGGATAATGTTTATTATCATCATGTGAATTTAATAATAAACAATCTATCCTTCCTCCATCTGTATTTATAACTATTCCAACTTTAGAACGTCGTTCTGGTTGCCAAGTATTATGTTTTGCTTCACATTGGTCTATACATATAATATTGTATTTTTCAACCTCTGATGCTTTTATGTATGTTCTGCAATGGTATTGTTCCGTGTGTTTTGAATATACACCAAGCAGACCACCAATAAGATAAATGTTTATTGCTTTTTTAATTGTATTTTCTACATATTCATGATCGGCAGCTTTCATTTTTGTTTCAATGTCGTCATTTTTTTGACCAAACTTATCTAATTCTTTTTTGGCTTTTTCAAAAAAAGTAAGTGGATTTGTATTTTCGTTTTTTTGCAATAAAATTATGTAGCATTGTTTTTCTCTAGGATTCGCTTCTTTTTGTTGAAACAATTTTTCTGTTTCAGTCAATAATTTACTAAATGTTATTTTGCCTTTAGTTTTATCATTAATGTTAAAAAAATTAGCAACAAATTCTTCAATACTTTTTGTAACACAATCTCTTAGTATGTTTCTGCTTTTTTTTAATTCTATATCTTTTTTTAAGGCTGTTAAAATGTACTTTTTTAAAAATTCTGTTTTTTCTTTTTTTTGTTGCGCGATGGCGGATTCTTTTGCTTTCTTTTTATTTTTCTGTTTATTTTTTTTGTTTGTTGTTTTAATTTCAGGAATTTTTATAGTTTTTTCATCAATATGAAATATTTCCGAATAAATATCTCTTGTATATCGATTTATTATTGGATTAAATTCTTTATAAAACGTTAAGAATTTTTCTTGTGCCTTTGCTTCATCGCTATCCTTTTTAGGAGTTGCCGTAAATGGATTCCAACCCTTTTCATCATTTATATTTTGTCTTTGTTCGTTGTTATTTTCCATAAAAAAATAATAAAACAGATTTATTATAAATTATAATAAAAAGATGTCAAAAAATATTTATCTCTATAAATATTAGTTGTTTGTTTTTGTTATGAAAAAATGCAAGTCTATATGTTTTGTTATTTTTTTATATTCGTTTATTCAATTCTTTTTAGAATTATTTTGCATTAACAATTTTTCAACTTCTAATGCGCATATACAACCGCTTCCGCAAGCAACAACGGCTTGTTTATGAAATTCTTCCTGAACATCGCCACAGGCAAAAACTCCTTTTACACTGGTTTCTTTTGTAATTTTATCTGTCTTTATATATCCGTTTGGTGTTAATTCTAGCTGATTTTCAAACAGTTTTATGTCTGGTTTATGACCTATTGCAACAAATACACCATTTACATCTATTTTTTTAATACTTCCGTCCAGTGTATTTTTTAATTTTATTCCATTTACGAATTTTCCAATAGCATCTTCATCGCCTAAAATTTCATCAACAACAAAGTCTGTCATGATGTCTATATTGTTTGTTTCTGATATCCTTTTTAGCAAAATTTGTTCTGCTTTAAAATTCTTATTTCTGTGTATTAAATAAACTTTTTGTGCTATTTTTGACATGTATAAAGCTTCTGTTGTTGCAGTATTTCCACCGCCAACCACTGCAACAATTTTGTTTTTATAAAAATTTCCATCACATACCGCGCAAGCAGAAACGCCAAATCCTTTGTATTTATCCTCACTTTCAAGTCCAAGCCATTTTGCTTTTGCACCTGTTGCTATTATTATTGTTTCTGCAATGTATTTATTACTACTGCTTAAAGCAACAAATGGTTTTATAGATAAATCTACACTCTCTATAAGATCCATTATAATTTTAGCACCACATTTTTCTGCTTGTTGTCTCATTTTGTCAGTAAGCTCACTGCCTTGTATACTTTCAAAACCTGGAAAGTTTTCCACACAACCAGTTGTAGCCAATTGTCCTCCAAGTTCACCACAAATAATAATCGGTTCTAAATTTGCATTTGCTGTATAAATACCAGCAGTGCATCCTGCAACTCCGGATCCTATAATTAAACATTTTGTGTTAAAAATCATAACTGTATTTTTTAACAAATTCTATCATTAAGATACCTTAACTAAGGGTGATTGATAACAAATTATTTTGTTTGCGTAGTAATATAAAAATCAAGTTAAAAATTATCTCTAAAAAAACATCTTAATGAACTAAATTTTTGAAATTGATTTTTAAATCAAATCAATAATTTTCTTTTTTTGTGAAAAAGATAGTTTTATTATTAACTTTTGTTTTATTTATTGTAAACTTTATAGCAAAAGCAGAATTTTCAGAACAACAATTTCTTTGTGATAATAAACATACAATTTATCAATGTAGTATTTGGACAGATGGATATTATGCAATTAAAGCAAAAACATATAATGAACAACCAAAATTTGAAATTGAAGATTATTTATTTAAAGAAATAAAAGATGGAATTTTTGATGAAGGAAATATAATTGTAAAAGATGGATTTATAAAACAATGCAAAAAATGTAATAAAGAACAAAAAGAACAAACTCCTTTTTTAATTCATAAATATATTGTTTTTAATAAAATACCAAATTATAAAAAATATATTAAAAACAATAAAATAGACAATTTAGAAGAGTTTAATAAAAATGGCTATTTCTTGGCTTTTAGAAATAAAAATAACAAAAATGATAATAAATATTTATTTATCTATAAAGATAAAGATAATAGTTGGAAAACAGTTTATAATAATATATCAACTTTTTTAAATATTTATGATGATACATATTCCAATGAGCATTATGCTTGTTATAATATTGATTTAGAACGTATGATTTTTGAAGAAAAACAAATACAGATTGATAATCAAGAAATGTTTAATAAATTATATTCATTGGACAAAAAAGACAGAATTACAAATGAAGATATCAAAAAAGTTGGAAATGACATTGTTATTTTTAATACAAAAAAACAAGAAAAAATTAAAAATGTGATAAAAAAAGTAAATTATGACTTCCGTAAATAATTTTTTTTTTTATGCAAGTAACAATGTATGAATGATTTAATAAGACCTTTGCCAGATATTTATCCTATTAGTAGTGATTTTGGTTTAAGAAGACATCCTATTGATAATGTTAATAGTTGGCATAATGGAGTTGACATTGCAGCGCCAAATGGAACAAACATTCGTTCAGCCGGTGATGGAGAGGTAATTTGGGAGGGAAACAACGATAGTTATGGTAATATGGTTGTTGTTGAATATCCAGATGGAAAATTGTCATTGTATGCGCATATGCAGGAAACAAATGTAAAAGCTGGTGATATTGTAAAAACAGGTGATAGTATTGGAAAAGTAGGGGATACAGGACATTCAAAAGGAAATCATTTACATTATGAGATTATGGATGGAAATAGACAAGACAATGGAGTAAAAGTTAAAGATAGAATAAAATGGGCAAATAATTCCAAACCAAATGTTAATGGTAAAAAGCCACTTGGTATTAAATCAAGTTTCCCAAGAGAAGATCCTAAAAATCATTTCAATAAAAAACATTACATCTGGCGTACACAAGGAGATGATAAAGTTCGTTCCTCTCACGCAGAACTTGAAGGAACTATTCATAGTGTAAATGAAAATGAACAAAAGATATAAAAGGTGCCAATAAAAACGAGAAATAAATAAAATAATAATTGATTTCCGCACATGCTTCTTCGCTCTGATGATAAGTTTTTCCATCACATTCTTCTTTGATTTTGACATTTTCTCAATTCCAACTGAAAAAAATTCTTACATAGATTATAGAATAACTGTTTTCAACAAATTAATCATTTGATTGATTGAGTCTTTTATGTTATCATCAGATAAACATTTTTTTACATTTCCATCATGACTTACATTTCCATCATGACTTACATTTCTATCATGACTTACATTTCCATCATGACATATGTAGTCTCTTTGTTGTTTCCATGTTTTTACATTTTTTGCTCCATAGCATCGTTCTAATAAAAATGATTCAAATTTATCTTTATCTGTACTTCCTGTACCCTTTTGTAAGGCTGTTTGTTTTAAAATTTCATAAATATAAATAAACAAATCTGTTGAATATTCACTAAAAGCCAAAAAATTTGCAACTACTTGTGAGTTTAAGTGGTTTTTAAGAAACTTATAATCTTTTTCTATTCTATCTTTCATTTTTTCGATTTCAACTCCTTTTGTATTTTTTTTACAAATCAAAATATCATAATCATTATTATTCATGAAACATTTTACAAAAGTTGGTGAGTGAGAAGTAAAAATGCATTGAATATTTTTGTCTTTCAAAAAATTGATAAGTGAATTTTGAAATTTTGGATGTAAATTTTGTTCTGGTTCGTCTATTAAAAATATTGATTTTAGCTGTCCGTCGAATTTCATTCTTGCTATAAATTTTATGATTTTTTTTACACCGCTACCAATATGCGATAAATCTTTACTTTGTTTATCATTACCATATTTTCTAACAATATTTATTGAAGGTTTTAAACTGCTACTGCCATTGTATTCATAATCAATATCTTTTATTTCAAATGTATCTTCCAAAATTTTAGATATTCCATTACTATCGTTTGTAAAAATGTCTTTTGTTTTTTGTTTTGCTTCTTTGTCGTATTCTTCTAAAATTTTCTTTATTTTTTCGTCGTTGTTTAAATTTTCAAACACTTTTTCAAATGCATTTTTTTCTAACGACTTCGATGGATCGTCTAAATCAATAGCTGGCATATAGTAAATTATATTTTTTTGTTTTATAGCAGGCGTTTTTTTTGTAGCATTTTGTATTTTTGTTAAATTTTTATTATCGCTTGCATAATTTTTAATTTCATTAAAATCGCAGTTATAATTAATTTGAAACAAATATTTACCTTGTGATATGTTTTTATCATCATCTTTTATATGTGTTTTATGAATTATTGCGTTAAAATTTTTATCTTCTTCCGCATCTTGTTTGATATTTTCATCAAAAACACAAGCAATTGCACAATCATTTTCTTCTGCTGGAAAAATTAAATTGTGCAAATCTTCCTGTTCTATTTTACCATTAAAACACAAATCAATCGCTTCTAAAATTGTTGTTTTACAACAATCATTTTCTCCAATAAATAAAGTTGTCTTTCCTTGAAAATCTAAGAACAATTCCTTAATACCTCTAAAATTTTTAATATAAAGTTTTTGTAATTTCATAAAATATTACAAAAGTCTAGCGGGGGGGGGGGTAATAATTGTCAAGTTTTATTTTGTATATTTTTATGTATTATTTCTTTATATTTAATGATTTTTTTTTATCTACCCAATATTTCCAAGCATCGTCCGTAGGAAGAGCTGGTTTTAGTAATTTTTAATAAGAAGAAAAATTGATAAATTTTTATTTCAAAAAGTTATACATTTTTTTGTTCTTTATAGATACTTTTTCAAGAACTATAATAAATGAAGTGCACCCGAAGGGACTCGAACCC
>DGWA01000007.1 GCA_002395105.1 Rickettsiales bacterium UBA4270 | reverse complement strand
TTTGGCTGTTTTTTCTCTCATATGCGTGCAATAGAAAAAATAGCTAAACAACCAGATAATACATATGGACTTATTTTTGAAGATGATTTTGATGTAAGTGATAATTTTGATAATGATATAAAAGAAGTATTTAAAGCTGTTCCAAAAGATTTTGATATTTTAAAACTTACACTTGATGGAATTAGTATCAAAAAAAGAAGAAGAAAACTCTTATTCATAAAAGCATTGAAAGAAGAAATAAAAAGTTACATCAAAAATGGATACGGCAAATGGATAGATTTATCCGTTCAGAACGAAATGAACAGAAAACTTTCTGTTGGCGCACATGCATATTTAGTTAGTTCCCAAGGTGCGAGAAAAATTTTATCATTCGTTAGAAACAACATAACATTATGTGTTGCTGATATTGACGTGTTTTATTATATTCCAAAATTTAATAATGATATAAAGGCATATTTTTATACAGGCAATGTTCCATTTATTTTAAATGATTCAGCCGATGAATCTGTTATCGACAGCTGATAAATAAAATAAATCTTGTTTATTATTTTTTATACTTTTTTTATTTACTATTAAATGATCATGGATTTTTTGAAAAAATTAAAATTAACAAGTGATGATAGTAGAAAACCTGTAGATGAACCTCCTTTTTATAAAGAAGTTATATTCAAAGGTGATGAGCTCATTGGTTTAGAATATGAACCTGCTTTTGATTATTTTACAGAAAGAACAGGAAAAAAAGTTTTAAATTCACATAAAATATTGGATGGAGAATTCGTGACAACAGAAGATGGAACTGGCGTCGTTCATATCGCACCTGGTTTTGGTGAAGATGACTTTAACTTATGCAAAAAAAACAATATAGCTGTTGTATGTCCTGTTGATGACGGTGGTTGTTTTAATATTGATAAAAACAACGATGATATTAAATATAAACTTGGAGAAAGAGAGGAAATACTACATTTAAATGGAAGACAAGTTTTTGAAACAAATGACGATATAATTAAATATCTAAAAAGCAAAGATCTATGGGTAAAAACTGAACAATATTTACATAATTATCCACACTGTTGGAGAACCGATACACCATTAATATATAAGGCAGTGAGCAGCTGGTATGTAAATGTTGTGGATCAAGTTCTTAAAAATAACAAAGGTGAAAAAGAAAGTATAAAAGACAGAATGTGTGAATTAAATAAACAAATAAACTGGATACCAAATCATATTAGAGACGGACAATTCGGAAAATGGTTAGAAAATGCAAGGGATTGGTCTATTACTAGAAATCGTTTTTGGGGCGCACCTGTTCCTGTATGGAGAATAAAAAACGATAATTCAACTGCAAAAGTTTTTGGTTCAATTAAAGAACTAGAAGAGTTCTTCAAAGAAGATTATATTGCAGATTTCAAAGCTGGTAAAAATAGCGGACAATATATTCAAGATAAAAACAATCCGGATAATAGTTTTAAAATTACGGATTTACATCGCCCATATGTTGATGAGTTAATTAAACATACAGAAAATGGTGATTTAAAAAGAGTTGAAGATGTCCTTGACTGCTGGTTTGAAAGTGGGTCTATGCCTTATGCTCAAGTGCATTATCCTTTTGAATATAGAGATGGAAATAATAATTTAATAAGAACAAATGAAGATAATAAAAAGTGGTTTGATAGTCATTTTCCTTGCGACTTTGTTACTGAATATGTAGCTCAAACGCGTGGTTGGTTTTATACAATGGTCGTTCTTGCTAGTGCGTTATTCCGTAAAATTCCATTCAGAAATGTTATATGTCATGGCGTAATGCTTGATGCAAATGGACAAAAACTTTCAAAACGTCTTAGAAATTATCCAGATCCACTTGAAATGATAGATGTTTATGGTTCTGATGCAATGAGATGGTTGATGGCTTCAAGCCCAGTTGTTCAAGGAGGCGATATGAGAATAGACAAAGATGGAAAAATGATTGCAGATGTTGTAAAAAATGTATTAAATCCAATATGGAATGCATTTATATTTTATAAACAATATGCAGAACTCGATAAAATTAAAATTACCGGAAATTTAAATAGTGAAAACGTTATGGATAAATACATTTTATCGAAATTAAAATTATTTGTTGAGAAAATTGAAAAAGCAATGGATACATATAATACAATATTAGCATGTCATGAAGTTGAATTATTTATTGATGTATTAAATAATTGGTATATACGTAGAAATAAAGAACGTTTTTGGAAAAAAGAACATGATAATGATAAACAACAAGCATATGAAACATTACATTGCGTATTAAAAAATTTTTCAACAGCAATTTCTCCAATTCTTCCGTTTTTAACTGAACATATTTTTATTGAATTAAGGAATTTTGAATAAAATTTTTAATTGATTTATTTGTTCTTCAGAATAATTTTCCTGTGCTTCTTTAAAATTTAGTCTCTTAATGATAAAATCATTAAAATCTGTATTTTGTTCTTCATGCACTTCAATTTCTTCAAACATAATTTCCGTCATTTTTTTTAATTACTTAGCTGGGGCGAAAGGATTCGAACCTCTGAATGGTGGTACCAGAAACCACTGCCTTACCACTTGGCTACGCCCCAATATAGCTTTAATATTAAAAATATAGAAAATTTATACTTTGCAAGTTTTTTTTATTTTCATTTTAATATAAAGTTGTTATAATTATATCGATATATATGTTATGTCAGATACAAATGGTTTAGGAACTTTAAAAACAGACGCATTATTTCTTGGTTTAACAAGACCAGTATTAATAGGTGGTGTAACATTTGCTTATTTTGCTGCAGAAATGTTAATATCTGTTTTAATATTCATAATGACGTCTAACTTTAAAGTATTTTTAGTTTCAGCTCTAACTCATGCTTTTGGTATGGTACTTTGCAAAAAAGAACCACTGGCAGTTGATTTATTGCTTGCAAAATATCAAAAAACACCGGTAACATTAAATAAAAACTATCACGGTGGTTTACAGAGCTATAATATGTTTGGATAAATCATCCAAGCCCTACATTATTATTTATATATCTTGCATTTTTATTATTTGTTTTTGGTTGTGGACAACACTCCTCGTCATCAATATGTAATATTTTTTTTATTTCATTAAATATCTCAATATCGGCATTAATGTGAGCTAACTTTCTGCAACTATGACTTAGTTCAAACAAAGCTTGATCGTGCATAAATAAATTTAAAAGCAGTTGACTTAACGTTTCTTTTGTTAAAGAATTTTGCTCCAATAAAATTGTTGCATTATTATCTCTTAAAAATTTTGCATTATAAAACTGATGGTTATCTGCCGCAGAAGGTAGTGGTATTAAAATAGAAGGAATACCAAGAGCAGAAAACTCAGATATAGTCGTAGATCCTGCACGTGAAATAACTACATGTGAAGCACGTAATACAGAACCAATGTCATAAAAAAATGAACTTACATTATGAGAAATACCACGACTTGTATAAAAATCTTTCAATTTTTCAATATTTGTTGCTTTGCATTGATGAACTACATGTAGCTTTTTAAGTATAGACGATGGCAACAATGAAATCGTTTCAGGTACAAGATTGTCAAATACTTCACACGCCTGACTACCGCCTATTATTGTTAAATTTATATTATCGTCAATTTTGTAAAATGCTTTATAGTTAACAGAAGGATTATCATAATTATAAATCAATTTCTTAATTTCTTCCCTTATTGGATTTCCTACAAAAATACATTTCTTAGACCATATTTTTTTTATCCCAAAAGTTTTTTCAAACGACAATAAACATTTTGTCGCAAAAGGTAAAATTAATCTATTTGCCAAACCAATAAATGCATTCTGTTCATGAATAATTATCTTTCTAAACGTTAAAATACCAAATAACATCGGTGCAAAACTTACTAAACCACCAAATCCAATACAAACTGAAACTTTTTTTATTAAAATTTTCCTACAAGCAAAAAAATCTCTAATAATCATAAATATTTGTAAAAATCTTGAAGCATTTTTTGCCTTTAATTGTATTATTTCAATCATATCGCTTTTGAATAAAAAATCTTCATTGTTTAAAAATTTAAAAATTTTTTTATCGGTATAAAATAAAACATAAAATCCATTCTGAATTAATAATTTAGTAATGCTAAGTGCTGGAAAAATATGCCCACCTGTTCCGCCAGCAGATATTGCTACAACTTTTTTTTTACTATAATTTTTATTACTTTTTACAATATACATTTTCAAAAAATCTATACGGTGACTTATAATTATATTCTTTTCTCGTAAAAGCAAGTAAAAAACCAAACATTATTGAATAAGATAATATAGAAGAGCCTCCGTAACTAACGAAAGGCAACGTCATTCCTTTACTTGGAAAAAGATTTGTATTAACAGACATATGAATACAAGACTGCATCATAAAAAACATAACAATTCCATAAACTATGCGAATTTCGTACTTTTTGCTGAAAATATTCGATACGAGATGACGATATATAAATAATAAAAAGTATAAAATCAAGCATATTGAAAATACAATTCCAAATTCTTCGCATATAACAGAAAAAATATAATCTGTATGCGCATCTGGTAATTGATATTTTACAACACCCTCACCTAAACCTTTACCAAAAAAGCCACCATTATATATACTTTCTATTGCTTTCTTTGTTTGATATTGTTCCTGTCCTCCTCTTAAAGTAAAAAAATTTATTACTCTATAATGTATATGTGGAAAAAATAAAAAACCAACAATACAAACAAATATAGCAGCAGGCATAAAAGTATACAATAAAAATTTTAAATTTATATTGCTAAGAAATATTTGAACAAACCAAATTATACTATAAATAATAACAGATCCAAAGTCAGGTTGCAGAATAAACATTAACATTAGCACGGCAAAACTTGCAATAGATACAACTGGTAGAAAATTATTATATTTCGAAATTGATAAAAAATGAGCATTAACTATTATAAAAAATGGTTTCATTATCTCAGAAGGCTGTATTGCAAAAAAACCAAGGTTTATCCATCTACGCGAACCTTTAATTGAATGTCCTGCAATAAGAACAAAAAGTAATAAAAAAAAACAAAACATATATCCAATATATGAAAAATTTAAAATCGATCTTCTTGAAAGCATAGAACAAAACAACATCACAAAAATAGCAATTACATAAAACACAATTTGATGTATTGTTAAATAGTAATCACTAATATTACGGCCAATTCTGTGAGCCATTGCAGGACTAATAGTTAAAGAGGTAATGAAGCCAAGCAACATTAAAGATAATGCAAAAAATAATGTAAATTTATCAATATCATAAAACCATTTTTTTATAAATTCTTTTGCAAGTTTAAGTTCTTTCACGTGCGTCTTATAAATATAAAAATATTATTTTTCAAGCACTATGTGTAGAGTTTTTTAAAATAAACTTGCTATTTAAAAATACTTTTCTTATTAAGAGATAATGGTTAATTTTAATTTAAAAATAAAATTTTGTTCACAAAACGCAATTGATATTTATGAAAATGGTTCATTATTAAAATATCAAACACCAGGAAGTAGTGGTTTTGATTTAAGAGCCGTTGACGTTTATATTCCAAGCACAAAACAAACACTTGTACTTGGAAAAGATATAGAGAATTATGTATTAAAACCAATGGAAAGAGTCTGTGTGCAAGTCGGTTTTGCAATAGGTGGTGTCCCAGAAGGATACGAAATTCAAGTAAGACCAAGATCTGGTTTTGCTTTTAAGCATGGTATAACGATAGTTAATACTCCTGGAACCATAGATAGTGACTATCGTGGTGAAATAGGTGCAATTCTTTGCAATTTATCAAATGAACCTTTCGGTATAACAAGAGGAAAAAGAATAGCTCAGATGATTGTTTGTCCTATAATTAAATGCAATATTTGTGTAGTTGATGAATTAGACGAAACAGAACGCGGTAATGGACGTTTAGGATCTACAGGAAAAAATTAATTTAAGTATTGAAATTACTTTTAGAATGAATTATTTATCAAAAATTTAATTATTAACAATAAGTATGCAGACAATAAAAGGATTTAATTTAGTCAAAAGAGAAATTGATAAAAAAATCTATTTAAAACATATATGTGCAAAAGAAAATAAAATAATTGCAGAAATGCTGGCTGCTCGAAATGTATCTCCAGAAGATAAAAATAATTTTTTAGACCCAAAACTAAGAAATATTTTACCAACGATGAACAAAATGAAAGATGTAGATATAGCAGTAAAAAGAATAATTAAATCAATTGAAAATAATGAAAAGATATGTATCTTTGGTGATTATGATGTAGATGGTTCAACGTCTACTGCAATGTGGCTTTTATTTTTTGAAAAACTCGGAATAAAACCAAGCTATTATATTCCAAACAGAATAACTGAGGGTTATGGACCAAACAATGAAGCAATTGAAAAAATTGCAAAAAATGGAACTAAATTGCTAATAAGTGTAGATTGTGGTATAACAGCATTTGAACAATTTGAAAAAGCAAGTTTACTTGGGATTGATACAATAATTATAGATCACCATCAATCATCGGATATTTTGCCAAAATGCATTGCTTGCGTAAATCCAAATAGATTCGATGAAAATGACTTAAAAATAGAAATGAAGCATTTATGTGCATGTGGTGTAAGTTTTTTTGTCATCATAGCTATAAATACTGAACTAAGAAAGAAAAATAAAGACATAGAATTGTTACAGTTTACTCCACTTGTTGCGTTTGCAACAATATGTGATGTCATGAAATTAACGTCATTAAATAGAGCATTTATAAAAACAGGACTAAGCACAATTCAAGCAGGAAAGACATTTAATTTAACGAAACTTATAGATATATCAAATAAAGAAAAAATTCAAAGAAATAACAAAATAACACAAAAAAATATTACAGCATATTCATTCGGTTTTTTGTTAGGACCAATGATAAATGCAGGTGGACGTATAGGTAATTCATCGCTTGGCACAGAATTGATGATAGAAAAAAACGAACAAAATGCAGAAAACATAGCAAAAAAGCTATTCAGTCTAAACGAAGAACGAAAAGAAATCGAATCCGCGACATTACATAACCTGATTGAACAAAAAGATTATATATTAAAGCAAATTAAAGAACTTGGATATATTATGTTATATTCAAAAGAATGGCATGAAGGAGTAATAGGATTAATTGCTTCACGCGTAAAAGATAAATATTTTTACCCTGTTTTTATAGGTTCAGAAACAAAAGACAGAACAATTAAATTTTCTAGTCGTTCAGTTGATGGTGTAAATATAGGTGAAATTATAATTCAAGCTTGTGAAAAAAAACTTTTAGTCGCAGGTGGAGGTCATAAATTGGCTGGCGGACTAACGTGTGAGATTGATAAAATAGACAAATTAAAACAATTTTTAAAAGATAAAATTAAAGTAAATGCAGATAATAGTTTTACAAATAAAACATTAAAATATGATGTAGCTTTATCACTTAGCGGATTAACCTTTGAAATTTTAGAAAAAATTTCTAAATTTGAACCATTTGGTCAAGGAAACGCGAAGCCTATTTTTCTAATACAAGATGTACTAGTAGATTATGTAGATATTATAAAAGATAAACACATTTTACTTTCAATTTCAGACAGTGAAAGCTCCGAGAAAGCAATATGTTTTAATAGTGTCGATACGGAACTTGGAAAATTTTTATTTTCCGCAAAAGGAAAAATGATAACAATATTGGCATCAGTCGAACTCGAAGAATATCAAGGTTATAAACGCAAAAACATAAAAATTGAGGATGCTATATTAAATAATTAATTGAATTTTATTAATTTAAAACTACTCGTCTATCTAAATGATAGAAACAGTAAAAAATAATTCAGAAAATATTATTTCTTTTTTAGAAAAAATAGGTTTTTTTCTTATAAAAGAGCAAGAAAAACATGAATATAAAACTTTTAAAAAAAAAGATGGAAGTCTTTTAACAGAGTTAGATATAACATCTGAAACATTAATAAAACGCGAAATTAAAAAATTATTTGGAAATGTAAAAATTCTCTCAGAAGAAAACACATTTGAAGAAAATGAAATAATTGCGAAAGAAAAATTCTGTTTTTTATTAGATCCGATCGATGGAACAAAAAATTTTGATAAAGGAAAAGATTTTACAATAAATTTGGCATTTTGTATTGATAAAATTCCTGTTATAAGCTTTATACATAATCCGAGAAAAAAAACAATTTTATTTGGTGATACAAAAACAGCATACAAAAAGACAAATAATCAAATAACAAAGCTTAAACCAAACTCGACACATCTTAAAGATGATAAAGAATATTTGAATTTAGCAATAGGAACACAAAATTTTGAAAATAAATATTTTACATCAACAATTGTTAAACTTATGCAACAACTTAAATATGATTTTAGTGAAAAAAATTTAAAAGCTTTCTCTGCAATGGGAAAATTATTATCGTTTGTTGATAATAATGTAAATGCATTTTGGTCTTCAAACGTCTGTAAAGATTGGGATATATTACCAGCATTGCCAATTTTAAAAGCAATAAACGCATATTATTATACAAATAATCCAACTATATTTAATAATAACAATTTTGATTCTGGTGTTTTTATAGTAGCCAATAATGAAAAATTATTAGATGATTTAGTATATATCTCAGCTCAAACTAAAAATATGGTCATTGCATAAAAGTTATGAAAAAAGAAAAAATAGAAGAAAATGCAAAAAAAATACTTAAAATAATACAAAAATATTGTTCTCTAATTATACCAAATGATTCATGTGAAGATGGACGTTCTATTATTCTGCGCTCAAAAATTGTTATTTTTGCATCAATAATTATTGTTTTTACAATAATTTGCAGATTATTATTTATTCTATTCTGCGACACATATAAACACAAAATTTACATCAAAAATAAACCTTTTCAATTTAAAAGATTAGAAATAACAGACAGAAATGGTGAAAAATTAGTAAGCAATGTTGAAGTATATGATTTTTATCTTCAACCTTCTAAAATCAAAGACATAAAAGCAAATATTGAAAATATAAATAAGATAATTCCAAATGCAATCAAAGATGAAAAAAAAATGTTTGAAAAAATAAGATCAAAACAATCTGATATTAATAAAAAAGTTTTTATTAAAAGTGGAATTACAATAAATCAACGCCAAGAATTGCTAAATAATAATATAAGTGGATTATTTTTCGAAATTGGAGAAAAAAGGATTTATTTAAATCAATCAACTAATAGTATAACTGGTTATTGTCCAACCATAGATAACTGCGTCTCTGGAGTTGAAAAATCAATGAATACATATCTTACAACAAAAGAAAATAAACCTTTAAAGCTCTCTATAAATATTACTGCACAAAATATTTTGCACGAAATTCTAAAAAAAAGAATGGAAGAAACTTCTTCTAAAGGCGCAGTTGGGATTATCATGAAAATATCAACAGGAGAAATAATTTCAGCAGTTAGTTTACCAGATTGCGATTTAAACAATTACTCAACGTGTAAACCTGAATCTTTATTTAATAAATACAGTTATGGTGTTTATGAAATCGGTTCGGTAATGAAACTGATAACAGCAGCTCTTGCCTTAAAAAGTGGCATTTCTCCTCATAAAAAATATGAAAGAAAATCATATAAAATAGATGAAAATTTTGTAATTCACGACATTGATAACAAAGAAAAAAAAGGTGGTGCTTTAGATTTAATTGAAATGACGGCTGTGTCATCAAATGTTTGTTTTGCAAGATTAATGGAAGATATTGACACACAAAATCAAATTATATTTTTATCAAATCTTGGATTATTAAAAAAAGTTCAAACAGAACTTCCTGAATTAGGAACACCGCAATATCCAAAACGATGGAATTTCTCAAATAGTGCAACAATTGCATACGGTCATGGTATAGCAATTACGCCACTTCATTACGTAACCGCAATCACGTCTCTATTAAAAAACTCCGTTGTAAGACCTACGTTCTTGGCATTAGAAAATAACGATGTAGAAGATAGATATGAATATAAATATCTTGACGATGAAAAATATGAAATATTTAAACACATAATGAGAGAAGTTATAAATAGAGGCGGAGGAAAATCTGCTTATATAGATAAATATGATATAGGAGGAAAAACGGGAACGGCAATACAATCTGAAAATGGAAAATACAACCGTTATTCAATGGTATTATCTTTTGTCGCAGCCTTACCAATGAATGATCCAAAGTATGTATTCTTTTTAATGTTAGACAGACCAAAAACTGATAAAACAAACAATGCAATCAATAGAGCTTCGACTTTACTTGGTAAAACAATGGGATATACTGTATCAACACTTGGCCCTATATTAAACATAGAACCAATAAAAAAATAATATCTTATTTACCTTTATTTATATTTTCTTTTCCAGATTTTATAAGATAAAAGAACATTTTTTCGCATGCAAACGGTCTACTTATAAATTCAGGATGAAATTGGCAAGATATAAAGAACTTGCATTTTGGTATTTCGAATATCTCGGGAATTTTTAAACCATCTTTATTACTTTTAACTTTTGCAAAAGCAGAAAACTTTCCACCTGCCTTTTCTATTATATCGATATACTTACTATTTATCTCAAATCTATGTCTATGTCGCTCTATGATTTCGCTATCATTAAAAATCTTCATAGCAAGCGTCTTTGGTTCAATTATAGATGTATAAGCACCAAGTCTCATTGTTCCGCCAAGATCAAAATCTTTATTTCTTTCAGCAATATCGCCGTTATTACACTCCCAAGATTTCATCAAGCAAACAACTGGCATTTTGCAATTCGGATCAAATTCAACTGAATTTGCATCTTTTCTGCCACATACATTTCTAACAAATTCAATTACAGCAAGTTGCATACCCAAACATATTCCTAAAAAAGGAATATTATTCTCACGAGCATATTTTATAACTTCTATTTTTCCTTCCGTCCCATCGACACCAAAACCTCCAGGAACAATTATACAATTACAATTTGTTATTTTTTCAGAAACATTACTTGAATCAACTTTTCTAGCATCTATCCATTTTATTTTTACTTTTACATTATTAGCAAAACCTGCGTGTTTTATTGCTTCAAATAAAGATTTATAACAATCGTTAGCATTGCCGTATTTGCCGGCAACACCAACGATAACTTCTGCTAAAGAATTATCATGTTTTTTTAAAGCATATTCATTCCAGCAAGATAATTTATTAGGTTCTACTTTTACAGTATTTATTTTAAAATGTTTAAAAATTACTTTTGATAAACCATTTTTATCATAAATATACGGCAAACTATATATCTCATCAACATCCGGAGCCTCGAGAACATTACCGTCCTTAACATTACAAAACATTGCAATTTTTTTCTTATCTTTTTCATTAATTGTTTGTTTTGTGCGACATAAAATCGCATCTGGTATTATACCAGATTGCATCAACATTTTAACAGAGTGTTGCGTTGGTTTTGTCTTAATCTCGTCAGTCTGTCCTAAATATGGAACAAAAGAAAGATGTATAAACATCACATTTTCAGCGCTAAGATCGCTTTTCATTTGTCTAATTGCTTCTAAAAATGGCGTACTTTCAAGATCCCCTACTGTTCCACCGATCTCAACTATATTAAAATCATATTTCTCGGCATCATGCATTAAAAATTCTTTTATCAAATCAGTAACATGTGGTATTACTTGAACTGTTTTGCCAAGATAATAACCTTTTCTTTCTCTCTTTAATAACTTTTGATATATTCTTCCGCTTGTCGTTGTATTAAAATAACCAGTTGTTATTCCTGTCATTCTTTCATAGTTTCCAAGATCTAAATCCGCTTCTGTACCATCATCAGTAACAAAAACTTCACCGTGTTGCATTGGGTTCATTGTGCCTGGATCTATATTTAAATATGGATCCATTTTTTTTAAATTTACTTTAAAACCATATTCTTTTAAAATACATCCCGTAGATGCCGCTACCAGGCCTTTACCAAGTGAAGACAAAACACCACCTGTTATAAATATGAACCTTTGAGTTTTTTTTGTTTTGTTGCTATCAGTTTTTAACATTAAAGAATTTAAAAAACAATAAAATCAATTTGCAAGATGTTTAATAACTTATTTTTAATTTACAAGATATTGATATATCAATTTACTCTCTGTATAACAGATTGTTTTGAATTAATCTTAAAATTATTATATATCATGTCATTTTTTATATCTTTAATTAAATTTTCAATTTCACTATCATTTGTATGTTTTAATTTTATTTCATCAAGTAATGAAATTATCTTGTTAATAACATTATCTTTATCAACAAAAACCATTAAATACAAAGTATCGTTATCTGTACTACGCCATACATCATCAATACGAGATATGCTATCGAGATAATCTATTGTTATTCCCGTTCTAATTTTATCATTTAATACATTAATGATTGTATTAACTTTTTTTTCATTAGAAATTTTAGCAGCTTCATTTGAAAACAATTCTTCAAGCTTCACAAAAATATTCATCCTTAAATTTTCTATTGCATTATTTTTAGCATAAACCATCGATGTTTTTAATATCGAGATTTTATTAGTAACTCCAACAGAATAAAAATCACCACCAGTTTGTACACCAACAACCCATTTTGGAGGCTTTATATTGTAGACAACATCATCATTAATTTTCTTATTTGCACAGCTAGTAACCATTACTAATAAAGAATATAGAAATAAATTTATAAAGTACTTATAAAAATTCATTGCAGAAATTAAATATACTTAAATTTTAACTAACTTTTTTTTCAATATTAGAAATTGCCCAAACCAATGGAGCTCCGTTCTTATCAAGTAAAAGAGTTTTTGATGATTTATCTTCTACTGCCATATAGTTTTTCATACCACTTTTATCATCAGTTTTGCCTATAAACATAGCTGGACAAACTTCAATTTCCTTACCATTATAATTTAATACACTTTTTGACTTTAAACCACGATCAGTCTTTGCATTCTTGGATATATTTGGTGCCATATTAGATACTCAAACAATACATAGTATGTATATTGTATTTAAAAATAAAATGCAAGTCTTTTATTATCACTTGCATTTTATATTTGTTTTTTAATATATAAATATAACTTTATTATGAAATCATTGTTACGTATACTATTAATTTTTGTATTAGCTATTATATTATTTTTTTCTGTCCGTGTTTATAAAGTAATTTCATTTAAACTACCGACAAAACAAATAAAAAATGAAGATATAAAAAGTATTAGTGTACTTAATTTTAATAAAGATAGAAGAATGAAATACGAACAAAACTTAAAAAACAAGTTTGGAAAATATTTCCTGGGACATAAGATAAAAGATTTAAGATTAAAAAATACTTGTAATGGCAAACAAGAACTGGTGGCAGAGAATATTGTTAATGGTAAAATAGTTACATATAATGACGTTAAAGATAAAGAAGGTTTTTCTGTTTTTAAAGATGGAATATGGAAAATTTGTTCTAAGTATAAGAAAAATGAATGTGTATATTATTCGTCTGTTATAGAAAGACAGTTTAATAATGGTAATTATTACATAGATAGTGAGATGTTTAGTGTTTTTGGCTGTTTTTTCTCTCATATGC